>NZ_VLLC01000006.1:0-56393 GCF_007830435.1 Desulfobotulus alkaliphilus
TCACTTTCAAATAGCCCCGGAGCCTTGCAACAATACGAAGCTGCTGCAATTACAGCATTGGCAGTTCGAAATAAATTGTGCTGAATAATTACAAAGTTCAGTCACTATCTCCACCTAAAAGGGCAAACTGTGTCAAAAGATACAACACTTTCCGCTGCTTGCAAGGCCTGCCCTTGACAAGTACATTTTTCACCCCATTTTTTGTCGGAAACTGAAACCATGTGCAGGCTTTGTTTTTCAATAGTAACACAGCAAGGAGAAAAAGATCCATGAAGCAGGAAACCCATGCCTTCCAGACCGAGGTGAAGCAGATGCTCCACCTTATCATTCATTCCCTATATTCCAATAAGGAGATTTTCCTACGGGAACTGATCTCCAATGCATCGGATGCCATAGACAAGCTGAGGTTCAAATCCCAGACCGAACCGGAAATCCTTGGAAGTGACACGGATTTTTATATCCGCATCACGCCGGATAAAGAGAACAAAACCCTGACCATAGAAGATAACGGTATCGGCATGAGCTTTGAGGATGCCGTTGAAAACCTCGGCACCATAGCCAAAAGCGGCACCGCCGGTTTCATGGAAGCCCTGGAAGCCACCCGAAAAGAAGGGATGCTGACTCCGGAGCTGATCGGGCAGTTTGGCGTGGGCTTTTATTCCTCCTTTATTGTGGCGGAAAAAGTAGTGGTGGAAAGCCGGGCTGCCGGTGCGGATAAGGGCGTACGCTGGGAATCCGAGGGCAGCGGTGAGTATTCCGTGGCAGAACTTGAAAAGGAAAACAGGGGAACCCGCATCACCCTCCACCTGAAGGACGGAGAAGAAGGCGACCTCAACTTCACCGAAGAATGGACCATTAAGGATATCATCAAGCGCCATTCCGACTTCATTGCCTATCCCATTCTCATGGAAACGGAATCCTACGAGCCCATTCCCGAGGAAGAACAGGAAAAGGACGAAGAGGGCAAGGCAAAGGAAACCATGCGCAAGGTGCGCAAGGATGAAACCTTAAACTCCATGAAGGCCATCTGGGCCAGAAAAAAGGAAGAGGTTAAGGACGAGGAATACACGGAGTTCTACCGGCATATTTCCAAAAACTGGGATGAGCCTGCAGAAAAACTGCACCTGCATCTGGAAGGGGCTGTGGAATATGACGTGCTCATTTTTATTCCCTCCAAGGCACCCTTTGACCTTTTCCAGAGGGACAGAAGACATGGCCTGCACCTGTACTGCAAGCGGGTCTTTGTCATGGACGACTGCAAGGAGCTTCTGCCGGAATACTTAGGTTTTGTTCATGGTGTTGTGGACGCACCGGATCTGGATCTCAACGTCAGCCGTGAAATTCTTCAGCAGAACAGCCTTGTGCGCAATATCCGCAAAAACATTGTAAAAAGGGTCTTTGACCTGCTTTCCAAAATGGAAGAGGAAAAATACCTTTCCTTCTGGAAAGAATTCGGCCCCATGCTCAAGGCAGGCATTCCCACGGATTTTGAAAACAAGGAAAAAATTGCAGGCCTTCTGCGCTATCCCACCACAAAATCCGGTGAAAAACTCAAAGGCCTTAAGGAATATGTGGAAAACATGGCCGAAGGACAGGAAGCCATCTACTACCTTTCCGGTGAAAATCTCACGGCCCTCATGAACAGCCCCCATCTGGAAGCCCTGAAAGCAAAAGATTATGAGGTACTGCTCATGACGGACCCCGTGGATGAGTGGGTGGTGGACAGCCTGCGGGAGTTTGAGGGCAAACCCCTGAAAAGTGCCGAAAAGGGCGACCTTGAACTGGAAAAACCCTCCGAAGAGGTGGCCGAAAGTTTCAAGGGGCTCTTTGAATTCATCAAAAAGGAACTGGAAGAGGATGTAAAAGAGGTCAAGGCTTCAGCCCGGCTTAAGGAGTCCGTGGCCTGCCTTTCCGCCGATGCCTTTGCCATGAGTGCTTTCATGGAAAAGGTCATGCAGGCTTCAGGACAGGAAATGCCCAAACAAAAAAGGGTACTGGAGCTGAATACGGCACACCCTGTACTTGAGCGGCTCAAGGAACGCTTTAGCGCAGATCCCGCCGACCCTTCCATGAAAGACTGGGCTGCCATGATCTTTGACCTTGCCGTGGTCAGTGAGGGCGGCCGCATTGAAAACCCCTCCCGCTTTTCCAGGCTGGTGGGTGAGCTGATGGCAAAAACGCTGTAAGTTGAACAGGGGGCAGGCAGAAAAGGCCTGCTCCCTTTTTTAAGAAACTTGCTGGTGAACCATAAAACAAACACTGACAAACAAGGACGGGCAAGGACAAAAGACAGAAAAAACACGGACAGACAGGGACAGACAGAAATAAGAACTGGTTACAAACGAAACACCGTTATACTTCTGAGTAACTTGAATTTAGTTCTTTTAATTCAAAAGATTAAAAAATGGTCAATTATCCATCACTGATCGAAATTAGTTTGAATCCTGCACAAGTTACTCTATGACAAGACGCCGTAACGCGGCGTGGGTTGCTGTTCAGGACAAAATCAGGCAAAAGAAAAAAACACCTTAAAATCCAGTATCAAATTCAAACCTGTGAAATTTCCCCAGATTGTTTAAAAGCAAAAGGCTGAATTTTTTTAAGCTCTTTGTCTTCAGCTTTTTTTGCATTATAAAGATCCCACCTTACCTGAAGATTCATCCAGAAATCTTCAGACATATTGAAAAACCTGGCAAGTCTCAAGGCACTTCCCGGCGTAATACCCCTTTTTTTATTAACTATTTCATTGATTCTCTGATAGGGCACATGGATGGAATCCGCCAGTTCTTTCTGGGTAATCCCCATGGGCTTTAAAAACTCCTCCGACAGCATTCCGACCGGATGTGTCGGTTTTCTATGTGTTGGCACCCTGACCATAAAGCACCTCTTCTATCTGTGATAATCTGTTATTTCAACTTCATAAGGACCATCACCTGACCATTTGAAGCATACACGAGATTATGGACAACTGACTGGCATTCAATAAGCAAGCTGCAAATATTTATACCCGAAAAAACCAAAATTTCAGATGCATTCCTTTTTTATCTTGACCAAACAGACCCTACCATGATTTAAATATAAAATAATATTTTCATCAAAAAAATCAGCCTGCAAATATATTTACTAATAAAATCGAAACGCACTCGACAGGATATCTTCTGTTTCAGCCTTAATGACTAATGATCAGGTCATTTTATCTACGTCGAGTGGGAAATGATCTTTTTAGTATATCGAAACTCTTAAAGACAGAAGTTTTTCTTTATTCTAATTACCACTCTGGCTCAACCACTGTTTCACCCCTATCCTGTTCATGGATTTTGCTCAGGCTTCCCGACAGCTCCAAACTATGATCCGGCCGGATACCTGCCCCCTCCCTGAGGGAGAAGGTTAAAAAGGTATTTCTATTGCAAGAAATACCTTAAAAATCATCACAAACTTTAAGAAAGGGAAAAACATGAAAAGAAAAATATTACTTACCTTATTGATTATCTCTTTTACCCTGACTTCATCTGCCCTTGCCAGCTCTACCTTTTCCATTGGCGTAGGCTCCTTTACTCCCAAGGACGACGTCATGTCCAGCTTCGACACAGGCTATACCGTTACGGCAAGCTATGTAACGGCTGCCAGCGATCTTTTTGCCTATGGCGTTGACCTTGCTTTCAACCAGACAGAAGCTACAGGAAAAATTGGAGTATTTGAAGACAAGGTCACACTATCCACACTTGGGTTGGAAGCACTCATTTATATCCAGCCGAAAGACGCAAAGGTACAACCCTTTGTGGGGGCTGGCATAGGGCTCTATGTGAACAACCTTAATGCAAAACTTAACAATGTTGAGTACTTTGATGATTCAGGAAGCGGTTTTGGTTTTGTCGGGAAAGCGGGACTGCGCCTTTTCCTTGACAACAAATTTTATATCGGCGGATATGGAAAATATTACAGCAACGATCAGGACTTCGAAAACTATGACAAATCAAAAACAACACATAATCTCGGTGGTACATGTTTTGTCTTTGAAATAGGTCTTAAGCTCTGATATCCGCTTAGCAGAAATATCGCAGGTTGAAATAACAAGCCAGGCAAACAGAAAGCGTTATCAATCCATACCTTATTCCCCCATCTTCCCCCGGTGAAGATGGGGATAGTAAAAGTCCAGAATCTCCCGGTAATCTTTTCCCGCTTCAGCCATTCTTCTGGCTCCCCACTGGCTCATGCCCACACCGTGACCGAATCCCTTTCCCTGAAAGTGAAAAGAACCCCGTTCATGGCGCAGGGTAAAGTCCGTGCTTTTCAGGGTCATGGGCCCCACACGGGTACGGAAACGGCCTGCAGGCATGCGCAGATCCCCCCGGCTGCCTTTAAAATCAAGAAAATGAACCCTGCCCGAAGGCGTTGTCCCCTCAGGCCTGATTTCCTGAATGCGGCCAAGACTGCGAAGCTCGGGCAAAAGCTGCATCAACTCCCTTTCCGTAAAGGAAGATTCCCAGAAACCATTGGGGGTATTACGGCTCCATGGGTCTGAAACGGCCCTCAGATAGGGCAGTTCTCCTCCCCAGAGAATTTCTGCAGACTCCGTGAAACCACCGCTGTCCGCATGGAAAGCCGTCAAAGCCGGCTGACCGGCCCAGACCAGCACCTCGCCCCTTGTGGCATCCACGGCAGCGCTGCTCCTTGCATCCTCCCGCTCCGTGGAAAAAACCTGGGAGCGGACATCGGACTTTACATCATAGGCTTCATAGGCCCTTTTTCTCATCTGATGGAGGGCATAGGTTCTGGCGGCCACGGCCTGGGCTTTCAGGGCTTCGGCTGGCCATGAAGGTGGCATTTCAGCAGGCACAACGCCCTTGAGATAGCTTTCCATATCCAGCATGTTCACCAGAAGCAGACGCCCCCCCGCCCCGCTGACCCGCAGCCTGCCCCGATGCCTGCGGCCATCCAGAGTAAAAAACTCCCCGCCATTTTCCACCATCAGGGGCTGCCCCGCAAGGCGGCCATTGACCCGGAGCCTGCCGTCATTTCCCAATTGCAGGACCAGTCTGTCTCCGGAAAAAAGGTAATTGCCCGTTACCATATCCCTTACCCGGAGTTCCTTTCCGGTCAGCTGCACACGGTTGGATGAAGCAGAAAGGGCCACCCGAATTCCGTCTCCGCCCGCAAGAAGGGGCAGGGGCTCTTCCCCCTTGAGATAGCGCCAGAAAGCACCTGCGCTCTCCCTTCTCGGGTGATCAGGAAAAAGTGCCACAAATTCCGCAAAACTCTGAAATGCCTTTCTTTTATCCCCACGCTCCATGGCCACTACGGCCCTTTCAAAGCGGATATCCCCCTGCATACGGCTTCCCGGATATTTTTCCAGTGCCCTGTCCAGCGTCTTTTCCGCCGTATTAAAATCCTTAAAATACAAAGAATGTATCCGGGCCTCCATCCAGAGAGCCTTTGCCCGGTCTTCGCTGCTTTCAGAAACCGCTGCCCAGGAACGCAGAATATGCAGGGCCAGAACCGGCTGCTCACGGTTCAGGGCAAGACTGACCTCTTCGGGCATGGCTGCAGCAGACAAAGGGCACAGCAGCACACACAAAAAAGTACAGGTTAAAAAAAACGGAAACTGCCGGACCGTGTTCCCATGAAAAACCCTCATCGTCTGCACCCTTTTTCCCCTGTAACAAGCCATGTTCCTGAGATTGCCTTATCCATTTCTTTCATGTAGAAAAGAAAGTCTAGGGATAATGGTTTTTGACCTCTTTTACAAGAAATCCGGCATCAAAAAAAGGAAAAGCACCATGCTTACCTCCATGGTGGGAAAAACCGGACGCAAAACCCTTGCGCTGCTGGACTACGCCACCCGCATTTTTGCCCTGTTCTGGCGACTGCTGCATTTAAGCCTTTTCCGCCAGAAAGAAGGCCGCCTCATGGTCCGCAGGGGCATTGTGGAACAGATCTACTTTACGGCCGTTCAGGCCCTGCCCATTATCATACCCATCGCCCTCATTGTGGGCATCCCCACCATTCTGCAGCTGGCCATCCTCTCCGGCCAGCAGGAGGCGGGACGCATTGCCGTCATCCTTGTGGTAAGGGAACTTGGCCCCATCCTCACGGCCCTTGTGGTGACCCTGAGATCTGCCACGGCCGTAACCATTGAACTTGGCTACATGCGTGTACTCAAGGAAATCGAAGCCCTTGAGATGGCAGGCATCGACCCCCTGCGGCTGATATGCCTTCCCCGCCTTGTGGGCATCACCGTGGCCATTGTCTGCCTTTTTGTCGTTTTTAATGTCGTAGCCATTGCGGGCAGCTATGTTCTGTTATTCACCTTTACGGAAGCCAGCATTTCCCAGTTTCTGATCAGCTTCAGCCAGGCCATTACGGGCATTGATATCATCGCAAGTTTCACCAAGGCCTTCTCCTTTGGCATCATCATTTCTCTGGTCTGTATCTACAGAGGCCTTTCCTGCCACAGCAACTTCACATGGATTGCCATCAATACATCAAAGGCTTCCATGGAAAGCTTTTTCTTCTGCCTTGTGGCCAATATTTTCATTACGGTGGTTTTTTATGGATAAGGTACAGGGTTTTTCCATAGAACTGAAGAATATACGCCTTGCCACGGGCAGCCTGGAACCCTTTTCCTTTGACCTTGCACCGGGGGAAGTCTGTGAGATTCAGTCGGACTCTTCGGATCATGCAAGGAGCATCCTCAAGCTGCTGGCAACCCTGGAACGTCCTGCGGAAGGGATCTTCATGCTGGACGGAAACGAACTGGATTTTTCCCACTACCAGTCTCTTTTGCCCGTTAAAAGGCGCATTGCCTCTATCACAACGGATGCGGCCCTCATCACCAACCGCAGCCTGCAGGAAAATATTCTCATCGGCGAAGCCTGGTATAAAAACACCATGCAACCGGACATGCCACCCCTCTGCCGGGATCTCTGCCAGAAATTCCGCATCGAAGAGAGGCTGCACCTGCGGCCTGCGGCCACAAGCCCCATGGAGCAGCGGGCGGCCATTGCCGTACGGGGCCTTGCCAAGTCCCCCGGCCTCATCCTTGTGGAAAGACCCGAGGATTTTGTGGGCAGGCAACGGAAAGCCCTTTTTCTGGATGCCCTGAAAAGCTTCAGTCGGCGGGGAGCCACCCTTGTATTCTGGAGCGATGATACAGAAACCGGCAGGAACTGGGCCACACGGAAGTGGATGCTGGAAGGACGAAATTTCAGGGAAATAACTCCCTAAAAAGCAACCTGCGCCGTGTTGCGGCATTTTGTCATAAAGTAACTTGTGAAAATACTTCAGAAGCAGCTCACGCCCTGTTAGGGCATCTTGTCATGGGGTAACTTGTGCCGGATTCAAACTCATTTCGATCAGTGATGGATCATTGGTCTTTTTTTAAGCTTTTGGATTAAAAGAACTAAATTTAAGTTACGGAGAAGCAACCCACGCCGTGTTACGGCGTTTTGTCATAAAGTAACTTTTGAAGTTACTCAGAAGCAAAAAACGACGCACAGCGACGTCTTATCCTGGAATAAATTGCTGTTCTCAGAAGGAGAATCATATGGATCTGGAATTCAGCCGCAGGGAGCGTGTGGTGGGAACCTTTGTGGTGGCCATTATGGTACTGCTGGTGTCCACCCTTTTCATTCTCGGAAGGGGCAAGGGCTGGTTTGAAAGGCACATCAGCTATTACACAATTTTTGAGGAAAGCTACAACCTGCAGCGGGGAGCCGCCGTAAAACTCTTCAACACGGATGTGGGCCGGGTGCGCAGGGTCACGGTAACGGGTGAGCATGTCCGGGTGGATCTGGAGATACTGGAAGCCTACAGTTCCCGCATCCGAGAAGACACCATCGCCACCGTGGAAAGCCCCACCCTCATCGGATCGGAATATGTGTCCATACGCACGGCAGGCCGCAGCGATGCCCCCCTTGTTCCCCATGGCGGAGAAATTTTCTCACAGGAAAGAAAATCCATATCCGATCTCATTGCGGAGTTCGAGATAGAAAAAACCGCAAAAATGGTCATCGGAGCGGTGCAGGATCTTTCGGAAATGGCAAGCGCGTTCCGAGACCCCAAGGGGCCGATATTCACGGCCATGGACACGGTGAATCTGATTTTAAAGGAATTGCAGGAAGGTAAAGGAACCCTTGGCTCCATTCTGAAATCCCGTGAACTGATGGAAGAAATCCATGCCCGCATGGCAGAGGTCAGTGCCATCCTTGTCCATGTGGAAGAAGCTGCGGGCAAAACCCCTGAAAGCGTGGATCTGGTCAACGAGAATCTGGCTCAGCTCAAAGCCATGGGAGAACGTCTGAACAGGGATATGGACACCATCATGGAAGGTCTGCATGGGGAGCTGGACAAAATTTCCCGCATGATTGATGATATTGCCGCCGCAGGCAAGGATGTACCCGCCATCACATCCAACACCCGGTCCGGGATACAGGAAGTGCGGGAAAGTCTGAGGGAGCTGGATAAGGTGGTCACTTCCGTTCAGCAGAATATTCTTATCCGGGGCAATATTCCCCAGGAAGCACCGGGGGTGGCCCTGGAGGCGGACGGCAGATAAAAATTAAAATAAAAAGTAACTGTTCAGCACGGTTTTCCAAGTACCATATCTGCCAGACAGATGCACAGGCCCCAGGCTATTTGCACGTGACGCAATCTTATTCGGGAGCTTCTTGCCCTGTGCGGAAGCGGCAAAAACTCCCCGCCACAGGCAGGATAAGCTTTTTGATTACCATGGCAGGCCTTGGTACGCTGCCTTTGTGGCGGCTCAGACAGTTTGCCGCTTCTTTCGCACAGGCCTGCAAAGCTCTGGTCCGAAACGATTGCAATGTCACTTGCAAATAGCCACGGAGCCTTGCGGCAGTACGAAGCTACTGCAACTACAGTATTTGCAGTTCGGAATAAGCTATGCTGAATAATTACAATAAAAAAGGACAAGCATGAAAGCCATAAGAAAGCAACTGGGCAACCCCGTACTCGCCATTGTCATTTTATTTATCATCCGCCTTATCAGTGCCACCTACCGCTACAGAACCAGAGGGCTGGATAAGGTGCTGGACAGACTGGAAAGGGGAGAAAAACTTCTCATCTGCCAGTGGCACCAGCAGTTTTTTCCTGCCATTGCCCGCTATGGAAGGTGGTTCAACCGTTTTAAACCGGGGCTGATGATCAGCCGGAGTGAAGATGGCAGAATCATTGCCAATGTGGCAGAACGGGTGGGCTGGCATACGGTGCGGGGATCTTCCACACGGGGGGGCAGCGAAGCCATGGCAGAGATGATCGCCCACATCCGGAAAACCGGCTTGGGCGGCCATATACTGGATGGCCCCACAGGCCCCATCGGCATCGTTAAACCCGGAGCCATCCGCATTGCCCAGCAGAGCCAGGCCCTGCTCCTGCCCGTCCTGCTTACCGCAGAAAAACGCTGGCAGGCCGGAAGCTGGGACCGTTTTATCATCCCCAAACCCTTTTCCACGGTGATCCTCAGCTTTGAAGAACCCCTGAGTCCGCCGGATATGGACGCAGACCCTGAAAGCTTTGAAGGGGTAAGAAAGGCGCTGGAAGAAAAAATGGGACCGGGGCTTTACTGATTTACAGGCTCTGGTTTACGGGTTCGGGCAGTCTTTAGGGTCTTTAGGGTCTTTAGGGTCCTTAATGAAAGCAAGCACCAGAGGTCTGCCGAGTTTAGAGCCTTTAAGATCTTTAAAAAAGACCGTGGGGGTAAAAGGTGTTGTAGGGGCAGGCCCCTGTGCCTGCCCGTCTTTAAGGTTGTGCAATACGCCTGCCCGCAGACAGGCGCAGGGCTTCTTATTTCGTCTTTTCCAACCGCACCCGCACGGAATGGGCGTGGGCTTCAAGCCCCTCAATGCCCGCAAGGTGCATCACATCTTCGGCCTCCTTCATAAAGGCCTCCCTTGTATAAGATATCAAGCTGGATTTTTTCACAAAATGATCCACTCCAAGGGCAGAGGCAAAACGGGCTGTACCTGCCGTGGGAAGCACGTGGTTGGGCCCTGCAATATAATCCCCCATGGGCTCCGGCGTATGGGTACCGCAGAAAATGGCACCGGCATTGCGGACCTTTCCTATCCATGGGAGGGGATCTTCCATGAGCAGCTCCAGATGTTCCGGTGCCAGACGGTTGGAAACATCAAAGGCCTGCTCTAAGGTGTCCACCACAAGGATGGCTCCGAAATCCCGCAGGGAAGCTTCCGCCGTGTCCTTTCTCGGAAGATTTGCCAGCTGCCTGTCCAGCTCAGCCAGCACCTCTCTGGCAAAGGCCGCATCCGTTGTCACCAGAATGGCCGAAGCCATGGTGTCATGCTCGGCCTGGGAAAGAAGGTCGGCGGCAGCATAGGCGGCGGGAGCTTTTCCGTCACTGATCACAAGGATTTCCGAAGGACCGGCGATCATATCTATGCCCACCATGCCGGAAACCAGCTTCTTTGCCAGCGTCACCCAGATATTTCCCGGGCCCACAATCACATCCACCCTGGGAACCTGCTCCGTTCCCCAGGCCATGGCCGCAATACCCCAGGCACTTCCCGCCCGGATCACCGCATCCATTCCCACCTTACGGGCCGCCACCAGAAGATGGGGGTTCACGGAACCATCCGCCATGGGTGGGGTGGTCATGACCACCTGCTGAACACCGGCAATGCGTGCGGGAATTCCTCCCATGAGTACGGAAGAAACCAGCGGCGTCATACCTCCGGTGGCTCCGGGAACATAAACCCCTGCCGCATCCACGGGTTTCACAAGCTGACCCAGCATGACCCCGTCTCTGGGGGTGTCAATCCATGAATTCTGCACCTGCCTTCTATGGAAGGATGCAATCTGCTCCACGGCCCTGTCCAGTGCCCTCATAAAATCAGGACTGACCATTTTTTCTGCGGCATCGAACTCCGCTTCCGTCACACAGAGGGCATGGGCCGCCAGATCCGGTGCATCAAAACGACGGGTATATTCTAAAACCGCCTCGTCACCCCTTGTGCGGACATCTTCAAGAATACCGACCACCTGGGCTGTCATTTCTTCCGTTTCTCCAAGGCCTCTGGCCACAATGGCCTTAAGCCTTGCTTCGGCTTCGGCCGAAGGATATTTCAGCATTTCCATATGTAAAACTCCCGTTAACCAGACAGGTTAAAATTTCACCCATTTAAATGAAGGTATACACCAGAGCTTTCATAACACAGGAAGGGTTTTAAGGTAAGACTATGCACACAGGATAAATGAGTATTGACAAGTTTTTTTCATCCGGGGATAAACGGCAGGCATCAGAGGCAAAGCCCAAAAAAACACATCTCCATCCCGAAAGGGGGTTTTCCATGACAGAGCGTATCCACAATTTCAACCCCGGCCCCGCAGCCCTGCCCCTTTCCGTACTGGAGGAAGTGCAGGCGGAAATGCTGCATTTCAAAAATTCAGGTATGTCCATTCTGGAAATCAGCCACCGTTCAGAACTCTTCGGAGAAGTCCTTGCCAGTGCCAGAAACAGGGCCAGAAGACTTTTTAATCTGCCGGACAACTACCGTGTACTTTTTATTCAGGGCGGTGCCAGCCTGCAGTTTGCCATGGCACCCATGAACTTTCTGGGTCCCGAAGACAGGGCGGATTACATCAATACAGGCACCTGGGCCACCAAAGCCTTTGAACAGGCCTCTCTTCTGGGGAAAAAGGTCCGTTATGCCGCTTCTTCCGAGGAAAAAGCCTTTTCCTTTATTCCCAAAACCGCAGACCTTGACCCAAAGGCCCGTTATGTACACATCACATCCAACAACACCATACGGGGTACCCAGTGGCAGCATTACCCGGATACGGGAGAAGTGCCTTTGGTATGTGATATGTGCTCGGATATTTTCAGCAGACCCGTACCCGTGGAAAAATTCGGCCTCATCTATGCGGGAGCCCAGAAAAATCTCGGACCTTCCGGCCTCACGCTGGCCATTATCCGGGAGGATATGCTGCACTGGAATCCCGATGCCGTCATGCCCACCCTGATGCGCTACAAAACCTATTCCGATCATTATTCCATGTACAACACCCCGCCCTGCTTCGGCATCTATGTGGCGGAAAAGGTCATGGCATGGCTGGAAAATGAGATCGGCGGCCTTGAAAAAATGGCTGCCCTGAACAGGGCCAAGGCAGAACGCCTTTATCGGGCCTTGGATGCCACGGACTTTTATCAGGGCACAGCAGAAAAGGAAGACCGCTCCCCGATGAATGTCACCTTCCGGCTGAAAAACACGGAACTTGAGCCTGTCTTCATCAGGGAAGCCCTTGCCGCAGGATTGGGCGGACTCAAGGGACACAAAAGTGTGGGCGGATGCAGGGCATCCCTTTACAACGCCACGGGTATGGATGCCGTGGAAAGCCTTGTGAATTTTATGGATGATTTTGAAAAAAGAAAGGGGTAACTGTTCAGCACAATTTTCCTTTGGTAAATCGGATACCTTTAATCAGGTGCATAGACAACCGGACCATTTGTTCGTGACGCAATCTTATTCGGGAGCTTCTTGTCCTGTGCGGAAGCGGCAAAAACTCCCCGCCACAGGCAGGATAAACTTTTTAATTACCATGGCAAGCTTAAGCACGCTGCCTTTGTGGCGGCTCAGACAGTTTGCCGCTTCTTTCGCACAGGCCTGCGAAGCTCTGATCCGAAACGATTGCAATGTCACTCACAAACAGCCCGATTGTCTTTTTGTGGAGCCAAGGCTTTGAAATTAATCCACAATTTTTCATGATAAAATGTACTGAATAATTACAGAAAGGGCTGAATAAGTCCGGATGCGGATAAGGGCATAATAAAACCAAAGGACCGACGCATATGACCTAAGCAGATACAATCATCAGGCAGACCCAGTATATTGACACATCTGTGCAACATACGTACTGTTATCGTGTACATCATACAGGGAGGCAGGCAATGACCATACAGACAACATATACCCAGGCCCGTGCAGGCCTTGCGTCTTTACTGGATACGGTCACGGATAACCGGGAAATTGTCATTATCCAGCGCCGTGGGCGGGAAGATGTTGCCATGATAAGTGCCGACGAGCTGTCCGGCGTGCTGGAAACCGCCCATCTTCTCAGATCCCCTAAAAACGCAGCAAGACTTATCAAAAGCCTTGAGAGGGTCCGTGAAAAGGGGCACCCGTAAAGGGTGCCCCTACACAAAACAGGGCCGTAAAAACCATTCGTAGGGGCAGGCCTTGCGCCTGCCCGTATTAAAGCCCGCACCATGGGCCTGACAACAACCGGAACAGCAGGCTGTGGCTGAGTCAGGGTAGTAATCAGAATACAGATTTAATACCTGTAATCAAAATTTATGCATCGTGCTTATTGCTGTTCACCCAGATTTTCATTTTATCGGCTTCTTTGATCAGTTCATCCCTGAAATCCGGATGGGCCAGATTAATCAGCTCCTCGGCCCGCTGCCAGGTGGATTTACCCTTGAGCATGGCAATGCCGTATTCCGTGGCCACATAGTGGGTGATGGATCTTGGCACCGTGACAATGGCTCCGGGTTTCAGGGTGGGGACAATCCGGGATTTCAGGTTGCCGTCCTTGTCCTTGTAGGTGGAGGTGAGGGCAATAATCCCCTTGCCTCCTTTGGAATTGAAAGCACCGAAAATAAAGTCAAACTGCCCACCGGTACCGGAGATCTGACGGTATCCCGAAGACTCTGAGCAGACCTGAGAAAAGAGATCCACCTCAACGGCATTGTTGATGGCAACCACCTTGGGATTCAGGGCCACAATCCTTGGATCATTGACATAGTTCACGGGGTAGGATGCGCCTGCGGGGTTCAGGTGGAGAAAGTCGTAGAGTTTTTTAGTACCCATGGCAAAGGTATAGGCCATCTTGAAATGGTCAATGTTCTTGTTTCTTCCCGTCACCCTTCCGGCCTCATAAAGATCCACACAGGAATCCACCAGCATTTCCGTATGGATACCGATATCCTTCAGGTCACTTGCTGCAATCATCTCCCCAATGAGGTTGGGCAGGCCGCCAATGCCCAGCTGGAGGGTGGCACCATCTTCAATTTCCTTAAGAATATGTCCGGCAATTTTCCGGTCAACATCCTTGCCCGGTGCAGGCGGCACCTCTATCAGGGGGAAATTGCTCCCTTCCACGATATAATCCACCTTGGATACATGGATGGACTCAAAATTTCCGCCCAGGCAGTAGGGTACATTCTCATTGATCTCCACCACAATTTTCTTTGCCTTGCTCAGGTTGGCTCCGGTTACGGAATTGGCAAGGCCGAAATTGAGAAACCCGTTCTTATCCATGGCCGATGTAGTAATGAAAGCCACATCGGGCTGGATGTATTTTCTGATGAACCGGGGACTCTGGTGATAGGTGATGGGCACATAATTGCATAGGTTCTGATCATGCAGCCGCCGTGAAATCCCGCTGAAATGATAATCTGAAACCACAACATGCTTTCTCCCCGGATCCTTTTCTATCACCTTGGGAAACTGGGTAAAGCATACTCCCCTCACCTCAAGACCGTTCAGCTCGTGGATTCTTTCCGCAAGGGCCTCATCCAGCCTGCGGGGGAAAAGAACAAACTCACCGTAAAAGACATGGTCACCGGACTTGACGACTTTTACGGCATTTTCCGCACTTGTCAGTTTTGACTTGTATTCACTCACTACGTTTACGGCCATGGGTTTTCTCCTTATAATAAACTTTATTTTTTTGTTCCTGCCCGAGAGCAGGAACACTGACTCTTAATTATGAAGCAGGATTCATACACCATATTATTTTTTTTTTAAACTATAAAATCTGAAACTTATATTTTTTATGGATACCGCAGGCAGGGCAAGGCCTGCACGGCTTTTTTCCCGCATACAAAAAAGGACAGCAGGACTGTCCTTTTTTTATTTCCGAGTAATTATTCAGCACAGTTTATTCCAAACTCACAATGCTGCAAGGCTCCGTGGCTATTTGCAAGTGACATTGCAATCGTTTCGGATCAGAGCTTTGCAGGCCTGTGCGAAAGAAGCGGCAAACTGTCTGAGCCGCCACAAAGGCAGCGTGCTTAAGCCTGCCATGGTAATCAAAAAGCTTATCCTGCCTGTGGCGGGGAGTTTTTGCCGCTTCCGCACAGGGCAAGAAGCTCCCGAATAAGATTGCGTCACAGGCAAATAGCCTGGGGCCTGTGCATCTGTCTTGCAGTCAAGGTACTTTGAAAACTGTGCTGAACCGTTACATTTCCGATTGATTGATTGAGCACAGGCACAGATTCGTCAGCCCCTCCTATGCGGCACCCGGCATCAGCAGGGACAGTACGTTCTCCCGGTTTGCCCGGCCCTGAATCTGGGCAAAAAGACTGGCATTGGTAAGATTTTTGATCCGGTTCATGTTCATGGATTCTTCGGCAATATCCACATCCCTGATGGAAGATTCCGCAGCAGAGGTCTGCACACGACTGGTGGCAATGCTCCTGATGCTGCTTTCCAGCTGATTATGGGCCGACCCCAGACGGGTCCGGTTGGCATTGACCTGCCCCAGTGCCGCATCCACAATGCCCAGAGCCGCCCCAATACCTTCTTCGCTGGTCACATCAATATCCGCAACCGTTCCCAGATCCGGATCTCCCAGACGGCCGGAATTGACGGCAGAGATGGAAAAGTTTAGGGTCTGGCCCGGCAGGTTTCCTATCTGGAAACTTTTATCCGTAAAGGTTCCGGAAAGGAGGGGCTGATTGTTGAAACGGGTGTTAACTGCAATGTCATCCATGGCAGCCACGGCCTTTGAAATATCCGCCTGAATGGCAGCCCGGCTTTCGGGAGACTGACTGGCATTGGCCGCCTGCAGCACCTTTTCCCGGATACCGTGGAGGGTTGCAGATACACCGGTCAAACCGCCGTCTGCCACCTGGGCAATGCTGATGGCATCGCTGGCATTGCGCATGGCCTGCCCGAACCCCCTTGACTGGGAAGAAAGGCCATTGGCAATGGTCATACCGGATGCATTGTCCGCTGCCTTCTGGATCTGCAGACCGGAGCCCGTTCGTGAAATGGACGCACCCAGCCCCTGCTGCAGACGGGAAAGCTGGTTTGCCCCTAACATACCTCTTATGTCTGTGTTGAAACGGAGGGTCATGGCGGACCTCCTTTTTTAAAGAAAGCTATCGGTGTCATACAAAGACAAAGCTTCACTTAAAATATTATAAACCTTGGATTTTTAATGTCAATTCTTTCTATTCATATCATAACGGAGAAGACAGATTCATGACAAAAATTTTTGAAAAAGCACCCATCCCCAACCGCTGGCTTGTGGTTGCAGGCTCCCTTCTCATGCAGCTCAGTCTGGGGGCCATTTACACATGGAGCCTTTTCAACCAGCCCCTTGTGGAAACCTTTGGCTGGTCTGCGGGAGATACGGTATTCACCTTCTCCCTGACACTGGCATTTTTTTCTCTGGCCGTGATCGTTGCCGGAAGAATACAGGACAAAACAGGCCCCCGCATCGTTGCCATCGCAGGGGGCATCCTCACGGGCCTTGGGGTATCCATGGCCAGCTTTGCCACAAACATCTATTTTCTTTATTTAAGCTATGGCGTGATTGCGGGCATCGGTATCGGAGCCGCCTATGTTACACCCCTTGCCACCTGCTCCAAGTGGTTTCCTGAAAAAAGGGGGCTGATTACAGGACTCATCCTTGCCGCTTTGGGTCTGGGGGGCATGCTGTTCAAGCCTGTCATTCTTTTTTTCATAGAAAACTACGGCGTATCCAAAGCCTTTCTCTATCTGGGGCTTATTTATGGCAGCCTTATCGTTGCTGGTGCCATGGCTCTGGTGGTTCCCCCCAGAGGCTACCAGCCGCCCGGCTGGCATCCGCCTGCCCCTGAAACAGGAAAAACGGTCAACCGGGAAATCCCCCCCCTGCAGGCCATGGCCACGCCCCAGTTCTACATGCTTGTGGTCTGGATGTTTTTCGGAGTATCCGCGGGACTGATGATCATCAGCGTTGCCGCCAGTATCGGCACGGAAATGGTGGGGCTCAGCCTTGGGGCCGCAGGAAACGCCGTTGTGACCATTTCCCTTTTCAATGCCTTTGGCCGTCTGGGATGGGGATGGATTTCCGACAGGCTGGGCAGAAAATTTTCCATGCTGGGAATTTTCATCCTCCTCAGCGCCGCCATGTTCTATATGGCCCTCATCCCCATGAACTATGCGGGTTTTCTCATGGCAACCTGTGCCGTTGGCTTCAGTTTCGGTGGCCTTGCAGCCATGCTGCCCACCATCACGGCAGAATGGTTCGGCCTTAAACATGTGGGGAACAACTATGGTGCCATCTTTATCTTCTATGGCCTTGCCGCCCTCACCGCCCCAAGGCTCGCCATTGCCATCGGCTTTGAAAAGGCCCTTCTGGTTGCAGGCTTTGCCTGCCTCGGATGTATCATCACGGCAGTTTTTGCCAAAGCGCCGGAATAGAAAAAAGAGGCCACTGAAACAATCTCCAGGGAAGATGACACGGACACTGAAAAAAGGCATCTTCCCTCTCTGCATAAAATTCCCTTTATCCACCCTGAGCTGAATATCCTTCAATATTAAAAATTTCTCAGAAAAAAGATGGACACAGGCCCTTTCCCTGAGTTATTATAAATTAATCATATCTATAAACTATGTTTTTTACACGCCAAAAGCTCCGCAGCCAGACATTAAGAAAAATACAAACCAACGGATCAGAGTTTTTTTCTTAACGCCCTTTCTGGAGTAAGAGATAAAAGTACTAAAGAGTTCAAAGCGCACTCGACAAACCATCTCGTTTTCAATCCCCATCAAAGGGAACTGGGGTTTTATCTATGTCGATTAGGAAATGAACTTAATTAGTATATCGGTACTTTTTTCACACCCGGTCCCTCACTATACAAACTACCAAGATAAGATCCTGTTTTAAAAATATTTTTAAATAAAAATCTGTAAATGGAGGATATGCTGACCATGATCCGTCTTCAAAAAATGACCATCGGACAGAAACTGATAGGCGCAGTTCTCGCAATCATAACAGCAGGTATTTTTTGCATGGCTACGGTCATTTATATCAGGGCAGGCAACATGCAGACAGCCGCTGCGGTGGAATATGCGGAGGCTCTCGCAGACGGATACGCCAAAGACACAGCGGCGCAGTTTGAAGAGGGCATGCTTGCTGCCCGCACCATGGCCCAGATCATGGAAGGGTTTGAAAATCTGAAAAAAGAGGAAAGGCGTGGTCATTTTAACAGCATCCTCAAAAGGGTACTTGAAGCCAATCCCGGTTTTACAGGGGCCTGGACCGTATGGGAGCCGGACGCACTGGATGGACAGGATCATCTGCACCGTAACAAGGAAGGTACGGATGCCAGCGGAAGGTTCATACCTTTCTGGAACCGTGGCAGCGGCAGGATCGCCGTAGAAGCCCTGGTGGGATACAACAGCCCCGGTGACGGAGACTACTACCAGATTCCTCTGAGAACAGGCAAAGAATCCATCATCGACCCCTACTTTTATAATGTCGGCGGTACAGAAATCTGGCTCACAAGCTTTGCCGTTCCCATTAAAAAGGCTGGAACTGTGGTGGGTGTGGTCGGCATAGACATGGCTATCAATCACCTTCAGTCACAGGTTGAAAAAATCCGGCCCTACGGCACAGGCGTTGCGGCCATATTTGCCAACGGCGGGACGGTAGCCGCCCACTTTGATCCTTCCAGACTCGGCAGGCAGATGCGTGACAGTGAACGGGATATGACAGGAGACAGGGTGAATGATTTTGCCGATGCCGTACAAAGCGGCAGGCAGTATACCTTTACGGTATATGCAGAACAGATGGGTACGGATATTTATGTTCTGGCCCAACCTTTTTCCATTGGCAGATCCACAACACCATGGTCCTTTGCCGTGGGAATACCCATGAATCAGGTGCTGGCTCCCGTAAAAAGCCTTCTTTATTATATTGTTGTCACGGGTCTTGCCGTCATCGCCATTGCAGCCTTTGCAGTCATACTTTTTTCAGGCTCCATCACAGGTCCCATCCGCAGAGTGGCTGACAACCTCAAAGAAATTTCCGAAGGAGAGGGAGATCTTACCAAACGTCTGCCTGTGAAGGGAGGTGACGAAATTGCAGTGCTAAGCACCCGCTTCAACACCTTCATGGAAAAGCTCCAGGCCATGGTTCGTCAAATCCAGAAAAATGCGATCAGCCTGGAACAATCTTCTTCCGGCCTTAACGCCATTGCAGCGAACATGGCCAGCGAAACCGAAGGTACAGCAATGAATGCAGGTCGTGTTGCCGCAGCCAGCCAGGAAATGAGTACCAGCATCCATGCCGTGGCCTCGGCCATGGAAGAGGCCAGCACGAATATCAATATGGTAGCCACAGCCACAGAACAAATGACATCAACCATCACAGAAATCGCAGGGCATACTGAAATGGCAAGGAATATTTCAGAAAAAGCCGTCACTACAGGCAGAGCGGCTTCGGAACGCATGCAGGCCCTTGAGCATGCTGCCCGACAGATTTCCACGGTTACGGAAACCATAACGGAAATTTCTGAGCAGACCAATCTCCTTGCCCTCAATGCCACCATTGAAGCTGCCCGGGCAGGGGAGGCAGGAAAGGGTTTTGCCGTTGTGGCGGGGGAAATCAAAGAGCTGTCACGCCAGACCAGCCATGCTACCCGGGAAATACGGACCAGCATAGAAGGGATTCAGGGACTGACCAGAGAAACCATAGATACCATCTCAGAGGTTGTCAGTGTGATCGGTGAGATATCCGAAGTCAATGCCACCATTGCCACTGCCGTGGAGGAACAGAGCGTTGCCACAAAGGAAATCGCCGGTAACATCTCCCAGGCCTCTGCAGGGGCACAGGAAGTCAATGCCAATGTAAGCCAGCTGTCCACGGTTTCTTCTGATATTTCAAGGGACATTTCAGGTGTAAATGAAAAAACCGTTAACCTGAAAAAAGAAGGCGATGAAGTAACGGGCAGTGCCAGCGAACTTGCCCGCCTCGGATCGGAACTGAGTCATCTTGTGGTACGTTTCCGGGTATAGGGACTGCCTGTTTCAAAATCTCAGTGTCAGCATGGGCAGGAAAACAGCTTTTCATCCATAAAGGAGGCCGATTATGAAAATGAAACGAATCATGCTTGCAGCCTTATTTTTAATTCAACCTTTTTTCTTAACCACTGCTTTTGCTGAAAGGGTTGTGGTATACGGCCTTGATGCCATGCCCCTTTGCGGAGTTGTGGATGGAAAACCCGCGGGTATAACAGTGGAAATTCTTCAGGAGGCCACCCTGTACGGAGCCCCTGAATTTAAATTTGTCATGGATGTCCCCTGGCTGAGGGCACAGATGATGGTACAGAATCCGGGTAATGAGCTTAATGCCATTATCCCCTTCTCACGCTCTCCGCAACGGGAGGATACATTCAAGTGGCTTGGAGAACTCATCCAGACCCAGTTCCGGCTGTATTCCTTTAACAGGGCAACCCCCGTACTTACAGCCGGAGAGGCCGCAGGTATACCCGTGGGTGTTGTACGGGGCCATGCGATCATCCCTCTGCTCCAGGAACTGGGTATTAACAAACTGGATGAAGCCCCAAATGCAGAAATCAACGCAAAAAAGCTTCAGCACAAACGATTTGACACCATTGCAGAATCTGATTTCATTGCCTTCCATAACTGGCGTAAAATCGGTGAAGATACGAGCCTGCTGCAGGAAGGCCTTGCCATAGGTGAGATTACCCGTGTGTACATAGCAGCAGGTCTCCATTTCCCGGATGCTACGGCCAAAAAAATTGCAGATGCACTTAATAAAATGGAAAAAGACGGAAAACTACAGGAAATACTGAACCGGTGGCGGTAAAGACTTGTGAAGAGAAGTCCTGGAAAAGTCATTCGTTTATCATTTGAAAATTTTAAAAGCACCCACCAGACAGCCGGAGACAATGGGTGAAATTGCCCTTCAGATGCTGGTGGCTGATCACAATGAGAATCCCCTCCTGCTGCCTTCTGCGCAGCAGGACAAGCAGGGCATCCGCCGTGTCCGCATCCAGACCTTCAAAGGGTTCATCCAGAATAAGCACAGGGGTTTCCATGAGAAGGAGCCGGGCAAGGGCCAGGCGCCGTGCCTGACCTCCGGAAACCCCTGTCCCGTAATCCCCGATCACCGTATCCAGCCCTTCGGGAAGCTCCCTTGCCCAGTCGCCCAAAGCCACATCATCCAGCAGGTCCATCAGGGTATCATCCCCGGCAAGGGGGCGGGCAAGGCGAAGGTTTTCCCCAAGGGTCATGGGAAAAAGATGCACATCCTGATCCAGAAGCCCCACATGGCGGCGCAGACAGCTTTCCTCCACATCGGCCATGGCGGTTCCGTTCACCCGGACCTCCCCTTGTTCCGGAGGCAGCCAGCCCGCCATCACCGCAGCAAGGGTGGACTTGCCACAGCCCGAAGGCCCTTCTATCCAGAGGCTGTCGCCCCTATGCAGGGTCAGTGAAACCCCCTGCGGTCCCGTTGCCGCATTTTTCTGACGGGCACTTACATTTTCAAGGCAGAGGCATAGCTTTTCCGGCAGCAAGGTCACTCCCCCCCTTCTTTCCCTACCGTCTGCCACGGAAGCAGTAATCCTGTCTCTGGCTTCACGGGTGAAGCCCAGTGCCTGAAAGGTTGCAGATAAGGGCAGAAACACTTCCGAAAGTCCCAGCATCACACAGGCAATCCCCACCAGCACGGCCGCAGAAAAATGCCCGGCCTCAACGGCCCTGCCCCCGTGAAACACCACCATCCAGAGGGCTGCGGAAAGGGCCAGCAGAATAAAAATCTGGCCGAGAAGACCCAGCCCCTGCATACGCCACTGGTTCCGGTGGATTTCCTGATCCATGGCTTCCAGAGCCTTGCGTCTGGCCGTAAAAGCCCCTGTGGTACGCAGGGTAATGAGGCCTGCCAGGGTCTCAAGGAGAAACTGCCTGCGTTTTCCTTCCTTTCGGGTATGGAAACGGGTGCAGCGAAGAAGGGGCTGCAGGATGAAAAGGGGCAAAAAGCCCCATACGGCAAGGATAAAAAGAAGAAAAATCACTGCAAGGACAGAATCAAGCCAGAGCAGTACAGCGAGAAAAACAGCGGAAAGCCCCGTAGCCCATACCCATGGAGAAAGCCCCCGCAGGGTCCACTGATCCAGCCGGTCCAGATCCGCCAGCATGCGCTGCATGAGTTCTCCGCTGCCAAAACCTGCCATGGAAAACCGGCTGATACCCGAAAGGCCGTCAAAAAGTCCGGTTCGCAGATGCTGCAAAAGGCGCAGCACCCCGTCATGGGAAACAATGCGCTCTCCGTACAGGGCAAGGGTCCGGGTAATGGCCAGAAGACGAATCAGGGCGGCTGGCTGCAGGTAATTAAAACTGTGCAGGGTGGCAAGGGAAAGGGCCGCCACACCTGCTGCTGTGATAAACCAGCCCGACACCGCCAGAAGCAGCACAGCCGCCCCCAGCCCCAGCACTCCCAGACCCAGCCCGGCAAAACCCGTCGCTCCCTGAAGAAAAAAAAGACCCGGCAAAGTCAAAGGCCTTTTACGGAAAAAATTACCATGCTGATGGACCTGATTCTTTTTCTTTTCCGGTTTTTCCATGGAATTCTGTTTCCTTACAAATAATAATCTGATGCGCAGGCTGAGTCTGCCACTGTCTGCCGGTCCGGTGACTATCAGGTCATGATGCGGGCGGGCATTTTACTGTGGGCAGCCTTGAAGACCTGCCTCTGGAGACTTTTCAACAGGGAATGTTCATAAGTTTTAAAATCCATCCCTTCGGCAAAAGCAGCCCGCCCCAACCCTTTCCAGATATGCCCATTTTATGGACAGGTTTTGAACATATCATAAAACCAGGGCAAGAGGGCAGGGGCAAACCTGATCTTCCAACGGCTTTTGAACGCTTTTTAAACAGGCTTTTTTAAAAGATGTTCAAAAAATCTTAATTTATCATCACATATGCCTGCGCACCAGTGGGCAGACGGCATCTAAAAAAAACCTTGCCTGCCCTTGTAAGGCTCCTGTATCGTAAAGAACCAATCCAGCTGTCACCCAGAAAAAAACATGAACCCGCACAAAGGAGAAAACGCATGCCATCCGTTGATTCCATGATCGTTGAAGTTCAAAGCTTTCTGGCCCTTTACGGTCTACGGGTGCTTGCCGCCCTGGCCATCTTCATCATCGGTCGCATGGTTGCAAAGTCCATCCGAAAAATGCTGAAGGCTGCCATGGACCGCTCCCATATTGATCCGACACTTTCCGGATTTTTCACAAGCGTTGTTTATTTCGGTATCCTGACCTTTGTGATCATCGCAGCCCTTGGAAAGCTGGGCGTACAGACCACCTCCTTCATCGCCATCCTCGGTGCCGCCGGTCTGGCCGTCGGTCTGGCCCTGCAGGGCTCCCTTTCCAACTTTGCCGCCGGGGTGCTCATGATCATTTTCCGCCACTTCCGGGTCGGTGATTATATCGAAGGCGGCGGTACCGCTGGCACCGTCAGGGATATCGGCATTTTCACAACGGAGCTCACCACACCGGACAACAAAAAGGTGATTGTGCCCAATGCAAAGCTCACGGGAGACAATATTGTCAACTATTCCGCCACCGGAACCCGGCGGGTGGACATGGTTTTCGGTGTCAGTTACGGCGACGACATCGATAAGGTCAAAGGGGTGATTGCCGAGGTTCTCAACGGGGAAAGCCGCATACTGGAAGAGCCCAAACCCCTCATTGCCCTTTCTTCCTTAGGCGACAGCAGCGTCAACTTTTTTGTCCGGCCATGGGTCAAAAGCGGCGACTACTGGCCCGTGCTTTTTGACCTGAATGAAAAAATGAAAAAACGCTTTGATGCGGAAGGCATCTCCATTCCCTTTCCCCAGCAGGATGTGTATCTGCATAAAATTGAGCGCTGATTCCTTTGAAAACCCATAGCAGGTGCTGAAAGACAGGGCCATGAAAGCCTTCACCAGGACAGGCCCTGTACCTGCCCTGTCATCAGGGGTGAACCAAAAACATGAAAACAAAAAATAACATCAGCAATGACAGCTTTAAAGCCGTTAATGACCTTAAAGACTTTAAAAAAGAAGAGCTGATTCCCCGCAAAGGCAATTTTAAAAAGCTGATTACCTAAAAAAAAGCCGAAGCAATATATGATATAACCTATTACTTTTGCACAATTTTTCTAAAGCGCGCAGACCGCACCACAGACCAGATGGTGCAGGCAGCCCGTTCCGGAAAACAGAATATCGTGGAAGGCTCTGCAGCTTCCGCCACATCCGGGGAAATGGAAATCAAGCTCATCAATGTTGCCAAAGCAAGCCTTCAGGAGCTGCTCATGGACTATGAGGATTTTCTGAGAACCCGCGGGCACCGGCAATGGGAAGACGATTCCGTGAAGCTGGCAGCCATGCGAAGGCTGGGACGCAACCACAACGACAGTGCCTTTTTCATGCAGATGGTAAAAAACAAGGCCGCCCGAAACCATTGCCAACATGGCCATTGTACTCATCAAACAGAACGACGACCTGCTTTTCAGGCAGCTCAAAGCCCTTGAGGAAGCCTTTCTGAAGGAAGGTGGTATGCGGGAGAGGATGACACGCATGCGGCTGGAAGCCCGTCGTAATGGAGGGGGCTGGTCTAAGACAGGAGATGCGCATTTAAAATGAAAAGGGGCGGGTTTTACGGTGTGCCGGGCCTGCCCCCTTTTTTTTTACTGCTAAGGTCCTTAAGGTCCTTAAAGACCCTAAAGACCTTAAAAAAACTCACCCTGCCCCCTCTCCAGGGGGCAGATGGATAAAATAATCAATAATTACAAAGATAAAAAGCTGGCTATAGGGGGCATCCAAGAAAGATTCCACCTCTCAGGAAACCTTCTTCACCCCAAAAGCCTCCACCTCCCCTTCCAGGGAGAATCCCGCCGCCGCAGGAATGCGGATCATCTGAAAATCCTCCACCCGCACCATGAGGCGGCCGTTGGCATCCACAAGGGCCATGTCAAAGAGATCCGTCTTTTCCAGTTCTGCCTTTTTCTCCGTCACACAGACATAGGCCGTGCGGGCTTCGGGCATATCAAAAATCCGCATGCGGCTGAAGGAAGAGGGCAGCACAGGCGTGCCTTTTCCCAGCATGTTGAACAGGCCTCCGGTCTGGAACATGGCATCCAGCAGCACCACAGGGATTCTGAAATCCGGCCCCTTGACACCGGCAAAGAAAAAGCCCTGCCCCGGATCCCGCATCAGGGTGACAAGCTGCCTGCCGTCAAAGCCCGCCACGGACTCAATGCTGCGGAAGACCCCGTCCATGAAAAGCCGGGTGGGCCGGTAGATAAGATCCCCGAGGCTGCCCTTGTGGCGCAGGCCCGGCAGATCGGGAATGGCCATGAGGTGCACGCCGGGCCGCAGATCCGCCGTCTGCACCCTGCCCGTATAGTGCAGGGTTTCCGTGGTTGCCGAAGAACCGGGCCGTGTGAAGGAAGAGAGCATTTCTACAGTAACGCTATCCGCTTCAGGGCCTTTGGCCCGGATTTCCAGCCGTTTGGGACGGTTTTTTAAGAGCTTGATTCCATAGGGAATGGAAAATTCCTCGATTTCCGTCACATAGCGCCTGCCGCTTACCTGAAGGGCCGCCTCGGCCAGGGTTTCAAGGCCCGTGGCTCCGAGGAAAAGGGGAACGCCGTCCAGGCTGTGATCTTTGAGGAAAAGATCCCGCTCCAGGGTCAGGGTACGGACAAAGCGGGCCGTTTTGCCGTCCGGCTCCAGCCCTGCATCCAGAAAGGCATCCAGCACCGGCCCCTGACCGGCAAGGGGCAACAGGCCATCGGGATCAAAGGCCCGGTCTTTGCCCGTGAACACGGCCTCGCAGGGTTCGGGGCTGCGGCACTCCCCAAGGAAGAAGCGGATTCCCGCATCTAATGGCAGGAAGGTGAGGCCCCGGCTTTCCAGCACGGTTTTCACCGAGCCCCGTGTGGCCATGCCCGTGCCTTCCCAGGCTGTCCAGGCCAGCACCTTGGTGACGCAGTGGGGCCGCTTCACCTGTTCCGCCAGCACCATCTTGCCCAGCATGTCGTTGGCTGCAGTGTAATCACACTGACCGGCGTTGCCAAAGCGCGCCGTGACCGAGGAAAAGGCGAAAATCGCCTTCAGATCATGGCCGGAGAAGGCTTTCAGCAGATGGGCCATACCCCTGACCTTGGGCGTGAAGACCCGGAGGAAGGAATCCAGAGTTTTCTTATCAAAGACCTGGGATTCCTCCACACCCGCCCCGTGGATGATGGCATCCACCTCCGGGAAGCTTTCGGCCAGTTTCTGAACGGCGGCAGCATCCGTCACGTCCGCAGACACATAGCGTACGGAAACGCCCTTTTCCTCCAGAAGACGAAGACGCTCCGCCGTGCGGTGCAGGCCCTGCATGCGTTCTGCGGTTTTTTTCAGGTGCAGGGGAGACAGCCCCGGCATCTTCTCCGCCAGACGGGCCATGAGATCCTTTAAGGAAAGCCCTGCCGTATCCGGAGTGAGATCCTTTAAATCCGAACGGCCCACAAGGATAAAGGCCACATCCTTTTCTTCCTCCGCAAGGGCCTTCACCATCTCAAAGGTGATGCCCCCTGCCCCGCCGGTGACAAGGACGGTGCAGCCGGAAAGGATGTTCTTTTGCCCCTGAGCCTTTTTTTCAAGGAGGGTGGGCAGGAAGCGGGTTTCTCCCACAAAGCCCGTTTCCACCCGACCATCGCCGGTGAGGAGTTCCTTCACAAAGCGGCTGGCCATGGAGGGGGCATCAAAGCGCCTGTCCCCGAAATCCGTAACCTTGATGCGGGTATGGGGAAATTCCCGGGCAAGGCTCTTCAGAAAGCCGGAAAAGGCCGCCTGCACCGGATCCGGACGCATCTCGCCTTCCCGGATGCCCATGGCCGTAGGAAAGATCACGGACTGGAAGGCGGGCATGGCAATGAAGGCTCCCTGCCGGTTTAAAGACTCCCGCAGGGCATGGATGACGGTAAAGAGGGCGGCGGGCATGCGCTCACGGCCTTCTGGCACCTCGGTATTCAGGGGGTGGAGCAGCACAAGGCCGCAGAGATCCGGATGCTCTTTGGCAATTTCCCCAAAGAGCAGGGCGCTTTTTTCCGCATCCCGGTCTTCAAGGAGATAATCGCCCCTGTCCCGGCCTGCGGTGAGGATTACAGCACCTGCGGCTTCAAGGGCTTCCACTACCGGTGCGGCAAGGCCCTGATCGTCTAAGGTCACCAGCACCTTGCGGCCGGAAATGCCAAAACGGGGGCCTGCTTCCGCAGGAGCTTTGCGTACATCCGGCACAAAACGGAAAAGCCCTTTTTCACTGTGGCCGGGGTCTGCCGGAAGAAGAGAAGAATCGTCTTCGCTTCCGGGAGATTCCGCAATGGAATTCGCCTGCCTTCCGTCTTCTTCGGGGGCGCTGGCCCCCTTCTGGGCCGCAATGTAGTCGGCAATTTTCCCTAAGGTGGAAAGCTCCCGCAAAGGCGCATCCTCTTCGGCCCCAAGGCCAAAATGCCCCATGACCTTAGAGAAAATCTCCACCTGTTTCACCGTATCAATTCCCAGATCCGCCTCCAGGTCGAGATCTTCCGCCAGCATGTCCGTGCCGTAGCCCGTCTGCTCGGAGAGGATGTTCCGGATTTCTTCAAGAATATGTTCTCTGCCGGAAGCACCTGGGGCAGAAACTTCTGCCACCTCTTTTTCTTCAAGGGATACCGCGCCCGACTGGGCCGCAATGTAGTCCGCAATTTTCCCTAAGGTGGAAAGTTCCCGCAAAGGCGCATCCTCTTTGGCCCCAAGGCCAAAATGGCCCATGACCTTAGAGAAAATCTCCACCTGCTTCACCGTATCAATGCCGAGATCCGCCTCCAGGTCAAGATCTTCCGCCAGCATGTCCGTGCCATAGCCCGTCTGTTCGGAGAGGATGTTCCGGATTTCTTCCAGAATATGTTCTCTGCCGGAAGCACCTGCGGCAGAAATTTCTGCCACCTCTTTTTCCTCAAGGGAAACTGCGCCCGACTGGGCCGCAATGTAGTCGGCAATTTTCCCTAAGGTGGAAAGCTCCCGCAAAGGCGCGTCCTCTTTGGTTCCAAGGCCAAAATGCCCCATGACCTTGGAGAAAATCTCCACCTGTTTCACCGTATCAATTCCCAGATCCGCCTCCAGGTCGAGATCTTCGGCCAGCATGTCCGTGCCATAGCCCGTCTGTTCGGAAAGGATGTTCCGGATCTCTTCCAGAATCTTCACCCGGGAAGAGACCTTCGGCGCTGCCT
Source organism: Desulfobotulus alkaliphilus (assembly GCF_007830435.1). Lineage (GTDB taxonomy): Bacteria > Desulfobacterota > Desulfobacteria > Desulfobacterales > ASO4-4 > Desulfobotulus > Desulfobotulus alkaliphilus. Next base: position 28,296 of record NZ_VLLC01000006.1, read on the forward strand.
TTGCCACTTTTGCCTTCACAGGGGGCGCGGGCGCTTTTTCCCCGGCAACAGCGGGAAGGCTTTCTCCGGAAAAACCCGGAGCCGTTGCCAGCACCAGCACCCGGTTTTTCATCTTGAGGGCGGGCTTTTCCATGCCGGAGATGGCGGAAAGCCAAGCCTCATAGGCGGCGTTATTTTCCGTGGCCCGTTCTTCCGTGCGCTTCACCATGAGCAGGGCAAAATGGGAGCCAAAACCTGCGGAAAAATGCAGGCCGTACTGGAAGTCTCCCTTTTCTCCACGGCTGAATTTCAGATCGCTGAAATGCTCGGGCACCTTCTTCAGATGGGCCACGGGCGGGGTCTGGCCCCTTTGCAGGGCTTTCACCATCACGGCGTCTTCAATGGCCGCCCCCAGGGTATGGCCCGTGAGGCCCTTGGTGTTGGTGATGGTGATGGTAGCCGCATCCCCGCCATAGGCTGCGCGCAGGGCTTCGATCTCCGCATCCGCACTGCCGCCCCGTGCAGGGGTGAAGGTTTCGTGGGACATGAACACCATGCGGGAGGCGTAGCTTTTCGGATCAAGACCATGGCGGGCCTCCACCTGCCGCACGAAACGGGCCATGGTTGCGGCCAGATAAGGCACATCAATGCGGGTGGTGTGGAAGGCCGCATTGGCAAGGAAGGTGCCAAGGATTTCCGCCTGCCCCTCAAGGCCCCGCTCTCGGATACGGTCCCTTCTTTCCACCACAAGGGCCGTGGCCCCGGCGCCCAGCAGGGTGCCGTTGCGATCCGCATCAAAGGGTTTGGCTGCTTTGGAAATCTCCTTTTCAATGGAGGCCGCGCCTAAACTTAAAAATCCCGCACTGATCCATGGCCCCTGACCCGAGGCCGTGGCGGTTTCCGAACCAATCACCACCACCCGTTCACAGCGGCCGCTGCGAATCCAGTCTTCGGCCACGGCAATGGCCTGGGTGGTGGAAGCACAGGCACCGCTGAGATGCACATTGGGGCCACGGGCCCGGATCAGCTTGGCAAAGTGGGCCGAGGCAAGGGGGGTGATTTTGTCGAGGAAGGTGCTGTCAAAGCGGTAAGGCTCCTTTTTCTCCCAGAGGGGACGGATGGCGTGGAACCAGCCCGCCACCCTTTGTTTGAGATTGCGCTCGCCGATGTTTTCCATGAGATCATAGTAGAGGCTTTCAAGGGCCCGACCCGGCCCGTCCTGATAGCGGTGCTGCTGGAAGGCCTCCATTTCATGGATGAGGGTTTCCCATCCGGGGAAAAGGCCGGTGAAGATGACGCCGGTTGTCTCCTGCATGGATGCGGGCAGGGCCAGCTCCTCTCCGGCAAGGCGGGAGCCTGCCCTGGTCTGGCCTTCCAGCAGGGGAATGCGGGCATCCTTCAGGGCTTCCAGACCTGCGGCCATGGCAAGGGCAATGCTGATGTCCTGCCCCTTTTCCAGACCATACTCCCCTTCCGGATCAAAGAAGCCGAGTTTCCCCGCAAGGTGGATCACCTCGTCCGTGGAGGCGATGTCCACAAAACGGGCGTTGCCTTCCGGCGTTTTGTGCAGCCTGCGGATTTTGCGCTGGAACATGGCCTCCTTTTCTTCCTGCCCCAGTGCTTCAATAAAATTCTGCCCCTGTATGAGACTGTCAAAATGATCATCGGAAAAAACGGCCCTGCCGCTTCCGGGAAGACCCACGGAAACCCCTGCAATGGAAACAGCTCCTGTGTAGAAACCAAAATTTTCATAGGCTTTCAGGCGAAGGCCTTCCTGCTCTTTCTCATATTCCTCCAAAAGGGCAGCTTCCATGCGGCTGCGGTTGGCCTCTAAAAATGCGGCAAACCCTTGGGTTTGATCCTTTTTCATGGCGGCATTTCCCCTGACTTGGGTCTGATTTCCGGTGGTATGGTTCTTGGGCTGTGGCGGCATCTCTCTTTTTTCAGAAAGGGCTTTTTCCCTGCCAAGGCTTACGAGCAGGGCCTCCATGCTGGCGGTTTCACCCTTTTTGGGGTCAATGGCAGAGCGCAGATCCAGCCCTTCCAGACGGTGGCTGTCCACCAGACGGGCCAGAAGATTGCCCGGCCCCACCTCAAGGAAGGAGCGGCAGCCCTGATCATAGAGGTGGCGCACCCCTTCCATGAACTCCACGGGAGAAACCATCTGCCGGGTGAGAAGCGCCTTTACCGCGTTCTCATCTTCGGGATAGGGTTTTGCCGTGACATTGGAGATGATGCGGGGCAAGGCTTGGGTCTGAAAACGCAAGGGAGCGAGGGCCTTGGCCATGCCTTTGGCGGCATCGGCAAAGAGCGGCGTGTGAAAGGCTCCGGAAAGGTTCAGTTTGCGGAAAAGCACACTTTTCTGGGTAAGAAACTCCCCAAAGCGCAGCATGGCCGTTTTTTCACCGGAAACCACGGTCTGACCGGGGGCGTTCTTGTTGGCGATGTACACCCCTTCGGCATTGAAGGCCGTAATCAGATCCGCCACCTCCTGCGGCCCTTTGAAAACGGCCATGATGCTGCCGGGAAAATCCCCTGCGGCCCGCTGCATCAGAGAAGAGCGGGTGAGCACCAGAGAAAAGGCCGCATCAAAATCTAAAGCGCCCGAGGCAAAGAGGGCCGTATATTCCCCAAGGCTGTGGCCCAGCCAGGCATCGGGTTTCAGGCCCTTTTTCACAAGCAGGCTGTGGATGGCAGCAGAAGCGAGAAATACCGCAGGCTGGGTGTTTTCCGTGTGGTTAAGATCCCCGCCCTTTCCTTCAAACATCAGGCGTAAGAGACTTTTTCCCCGTTTTGCCTGAAAGAGCCTTTCCGCCCCATCCCCGAGGCTGCGGATTTCAGGATAGGCTCCGTAGAGCTCCCTCATCATGCCCACCTTCTGGGCTCCCTGACCGGAAAGGAGCACGGACATCCCGCTAAGGGTGGCTGGCAGGGCCAGAGAGGGCTGCAGGGAATCGGTCCGCCTTTCTTCTTTTCCGGCCTCTTCTTTCCGGAGGAAGGGCGGCAGGGCAGAAACCACCATATGCCCATGGTTGCCCCCAAAGCCATGGAGGTTGGTGGCAAGGGCCGGTCTTCGCATCTGGCCAAAATCTTCGGCCGCATCCGGGCTCACCAGAGGACCGCCCGCTTCCATGAGGGTGGTTTCCGGATCAAAACTGTGGTGGGGCAGTCTTTTTCTGTTTTTTTGCATGAGAAGGAGCCGGGAAAGGATAATGGCGGGATTGGCTCCTTTGTAATACCCGTATTCCGGCTTGATATTGCCAAAGGAAATGCCGGAGGCACCGTCAAGGCCCATGTGCACGGCCCGTTTTTCCATGCTGTCCGGAATTCTGTGGCCAAAGCCGAAGGGATCGAGGTGGTGCAGGTCCGAAGGCAGCATGCCCGCTTCCCGGTAGGCTGCCCGCATTTCCCTTGCCAGCAGATTTTCTGAAAGGGCGAAAACACTTTCTCCCGCTCTGGAGGCCATGGCAATGCTGCGGATTTCTCCTAAAATGGGAAGCCCCTTTTCCTTTGCTTTCCCATAGGTGGTGAGCACCTGCACCGCAGCCCCTTCCGAGAGGTTCACGCCTTGAGACTTGCCCTTGTCCCAGAAGCGGGTACCGTCCTTTGAAAGCAGACCCAGACGCTTGAAAACGAGGAGGGCCGCAGGATAAAAGGCCGAATCCACCCCACCGCTGATCACATAATCGCAGCGGCCGGACACAAGGTGCATCATGGCTGCCCGCAGGGCAAAGCCCGAAGAGGCGCAGGCCGCATCCACGGTGAAATTGGGGCCGTTGCAGTTCAGCACATTGGCCACCCTGCCGGACACGATATTGGTGAGCAGCCCCGGTGTGGTGTCTTCCGTATTGGGCGGCAGCCGTTTGCGGAAGACGGCGGTCAGGGCTTCCGCCAGCCTTGCACTTTTTTCCGGAGAAAGGCCCTTGGTTTTTTCCATGCAGGCCGCCACAAAATCAAGGCGGATGCGGAGAATGTTTTCCACATGCCGGGTACTGGATATGGCACCCAGCATCACCCCGACCCGGTTGGCGGGAGTTTTCAGCGCCTCTTCCAGACCCGCCCCACGGATGGCCCGATCCGCCGCCGTAAGGGCCAGAAGCTGGCCTCTGTCAATGAAGGCAAGGCTTTTGGGCGGAATGCGAAAACGCATGGCATCAAAGGTGAAATCCCTGCACAGACCGGCTTTGAGGAAGGGAATGCGGTATTCCCTGTCTTCTTCGGCATAGGTTTTTGCATCAAAGCCCAGATGGGCTTTTTCCGTGAGAAGGCTTTTTCCCGAAGCCATGGTTTCCATGAAGCTTTCTTCATCCCCGGTTCCGGGCAGCACCAGCCCCATGCCCGCCACCACGATGCGCTGATCATTGGGATCAAAGGAAAGGTCGGGAAACACCTCCCGCTTAAGGGGCCTGTAATCTGGGGTGGGGGCTTCCAGCACGCAGTGGTAGTTGATGCCTCCGAAGCCATAGGCGCTGACCGCAGCCAGTAGTGGCTGGTCTTTTTCTGAAGGCCAGGGAGAGGCCTCCTTCACCACAAAGATGCCCGTTCCCGAAAGATCGTGCACCGGCCCCAGTGCCTCAAAATCCCCGTTGGGCGGGAGGATACGGTGGTTCAGAGCCAGAAGAGCCTTTAAAAGTCCTGCGGCTCCGGCCCCTCCCAGAAGATGGCCCACCTGACTTTTGGCGGAACTCACCCCAAGGCTTGGGTTTTTGCCATAAAAACCCTTCACGCTTTCAAGTTCTGCCGCATCGCCCATGCGGGTGGAGGTGCCGTGGGCTTCCAGAAAGGTGACGGCCTCGGGCGAAGCGGGCCGTTTCATGTTTTCAAAGGCTCGGCCCATGGCCAGTATCTGCCCCTTCACATTGGGAGCGGCAATGGCCTTGCCCTTGCCATCGGAGCTGGCGCCCATACCCCGGATCACGCCAAAGATTTTATCCCCTTCGGCCATAGCATCCCGCATGCGCTTCAGGATAAAAACCACGGCCCCTTCGCCCAGCACAAAGCCGTCGGCCCGGCCGTCAAAGGGCCAGGAACCTTGGGCGGACAAAGCGCCCATCTTGGAAAAGCCCACAAAGGTTTCCGGAGCAAGGTTGGTATTGATGCCTCCCACGATGGCCGCCTGGGCCCTGCCGGAAAGAAGCTCCTGCATGGCGCAGTCCAAGGCCGCAAAGCTGGTGGCACAGGCCGCGTCGATGAGATAGTTGGGGCCTTCCACTCCCAGGCAGGCGGCTACCCGGCTGGCCTCGATGTTGAGGACAGCCGTATCCGGCGGCTCATTGCGGAATTTTCCCGCAAGGCTTTCCCGGATCTCTTTCACCAGAGCCGCCTTTTCCCCTTCTTCAAGGGCTTCAAACTCCGGCAGGTCTTTCAGGACAGAAAGGATTTCCGGAGTCCAGTATTTCATGTGCAGATCATGGGTGAGTTCATTGCCAAGGCAGGAAGCAAGAATCACAGGCGTTTCTAAAGGAAGGGTTTTACTCCCCTTACTGTTTTGCACAGAAAATCCACCGGAGTTGGCTGCCTGATACGCGGCTTCCAGAACCAGCTGCTGACTGCGGGAAAGGCGGGCTCCGGTTTTGGCATCCAGCCCATATGTGACCGGATCAAAGGTAAAACCCCGAACATCGGCAGCAACCGAGGTGTAGCTTTTATCTTCCGCACCTTTATCCTCACTCACATAGAGGGTCGGCAGGCGACTTTCCTCCATCTTCCGGATGGAAACATGGCGGTTTAAGATATTCTCCCAGAAAGCCTCTGGCGAAGGAGCATCCGGCAGCACACAGCCCATGCCCACCACGGCGATTTCATCATAAATTTCCCCATCGGGCCGGGTGAGCCGTTCCAGACTGTCGAGATGCCGCCGCAGGGCCGTCTTGTTCTCAAAAAGATGAGCGTGAATGGATTGTATGGTGCAGGTATCCTGGAAGAAGACCAGGGAATCGCCCACGCAGAAGTTGCCCTTTTCAAAGATGTCCTCTTCTTTAAGCATCTCGCATTCGAGACTTTTTCCGGAAAAATCCGGCACCATGCCCTTGGCTGCAATGAGAAGGGAGCCCATGTTGTCCTTTTCAAAGGCATCTTTCCGCCCGGAAAGGGGATCGCCCTTTTCCATGCGGCTGTGCTCCAGCTCCCGCATTCTGAGGGAAAAGGGGCTGGCCAGCGTGCGGGAGGGAAGGCCTACGGTGCGGCCAATCACCTGGGTTTCCTTCTGGTGCAGCACTTCCTTCTGATACCGGGCATGGAGAGCGCCCGTTTCCACAATCTCACGGGTGAAAAGATAGGCCGTGCCCACCTGAATGCCGATCTTAAGGCCCCTTTGGGAAAGACCTGCGGCCATGCCGGAGATGAAATGGGAGGCCGCTTCCGTGGAAATGCCCCCTGCATACACAAGGGTTTTTTCCTGTAATGCAGCGTCATCCAGCTGAGACAAAAGCTCCGTGCCCATTTCCCAGAGCACAAGGCTTGAGAGGGAGCCCACATGGCCGCCGCACTCCGTACCTTCCAGAATGAAACGGGACACCCCGCCGACAAGGGCATTTTCCAGCATGCGGGTGGCGGGGGTATGCAGGTAGGTGCGGATACCGGAGGCTTCCAGCTCCCGCACCTGGGCGGGGCTTCCCCCTGCGATAAGGGCAAAGGGAATGTTGAATTTGCGGGTAAGGTCCATGTGCTCGGTAAGGTGGCGGTTGAAGGCCTCAATGCCGATGAGCCCCGCACCGCAGGGAATGCCCTTTTCCGAAGCCTTTTCCAGCATGGTTTCCGCCAGTGGAACAGGCAGGCTGCCCATGGCAAAAAAGGGAAGGCCTCCGGCCTCTGCCACCTTCTCGGCAAAGTCCGCATTGTCGCTGATGTTGGCCATGGGGCCCTGCATGATGGGGTACCTCACCCCGTGCTCCATCGCCAGGGGACTTCCGGCCCGTAAGGGGTCGGCCGTTTCCAGAACGGCAAGGCTTTTTCTCACTTCCTCAAAAAGCCCGTGGATCATGGCTTCCACACCGTCGCCCCTGCGAAGAAAATGCCTTGCAAACACGGCATCCTGCCCCAGATAAAAAAGACTCTGCACGCTTTCCGCAGACCCATCGGAAAGATCGGCCATTTTTTCCTTCAGGGTTTCAGAAAGGATGCGGGCTTCTTCGCTTTTCTGATCCGCACCCAGCACAAAGCGGGGCTCCAGCTTTTTCAGATCCTGGGCCACACGGGTGCCGAGCCTTGCAAAAAAGCGGTAGCGGGAACCTTCCGGCCCTTCCAGCAGCAGGGTGTCGAGATCCTCCATGCCATGGAGAAGTTTGCGGAAATTCTCCCCAAGGGGAGATTCCCGGCAGAGCCAGAGCTGGGCATCCAGCACAAGGCCGCTGGCTCCTGCACTGAAAAAACCCGCTGCCGTGTGCATGCCCACCCCTCCGTGGATAAAAAGGGGAAGATCACTTGCCTCAAGATACTCCTGCATGAGAATGAGGGCCGTGTGCCGGGAAACGGAGCCTCCGGCCTCAAGGCCCTTCAAGACCAGCCCATGAACACCCATGCGGGAAAGCTCCGGGCCGTGGCCCGTGTGTTTGATCTCCAGAAGACGTTTGACGGGCCAGGCTTTCAGATCCAGATTCTTTAAGGCATCCTCAAAATCATAGGAAAAAATAAGGGCTTCCAGATACCGGGGGGGATTTTTTTTAAGCTTCTCCAAAAGGTCTTTTCGGGAAAGGGGAACCCGGATGGCAAAGAGGATGTTTTTTTCATCCAGCGTCCTGCCTGCCTCCAGAAGGGTTTCGGTGTCCATGAACTCCGCATCCAGAACCGGAAGGGCCCCTCCCCTGTGCAGGCTTTCCATGTAGCTGAGGTTAAAAACTTTCTGGGGCAGACAGGCAAGCAGGGGAAGGCGGGAATCCAGTAGTCTCTGCATGGGCTTTTTTTCTCCTTTATGGCGGGGCCTTTAAAAAATTGTAAGGCCCGAATGTTGCGGAAGGATGGGTAAAAATAAAGGGGTCTCCCTGTTCTTAGGGAACCGGAACAGGGCCTTCAGCAGGATGTGTGCCAGAGAGAAAAGAAGTGGAGACACAAGAAGAAAAAATGGTAGCTAAAAACTTAAAATAAAAGGAAATATACAGGCAATAGCAAGCGAATAGGGTTGAAAGCATATTAATCAAACTCTTCAGACCGACATGCATCATATGATCAGATACATTCAAAAAAAGAACAAACAAAGATTACCTTTGATACGGACATGGATGGAATGGCTTTAGGGCTTCAGGTCTCTGCCAAACTTAAATCTGAAAAGGGGAACCCAACAAATGGGTTCCCCTTCTCTTTCCTTCAACCAATCACCCGGAAACAGGCATACTCAGATATCTTTTAATCCTGCCTCGGAAATGTGTAAGTTACTGAGGTTTTTTCTGTCTGATAACCCTGATGAGTTTCATAGGTAATCGTAGCCGTATGGGCTCTGTTCACAACAATACCAGCAGGCACAATCACCCGGATCGTTGAATTACAAGTTCCACTTGCATCTGTTATGCAAGGGGTCGCCCATACATTCACCGCTCCATTTATTTCCACTGTAGGAAAAACATAAACATAGGGCAGCAGGATTTTATCCCCACCGTCCCTGACCGTTAGAGTTACATCCATATCAACACTTTCAGCACTGCTAAACTTATCCGGCCTTGCTCCAATGGTCCAGGGGGCAATAGAATTAAAGCGCATGGGAGAATCAGCCACAAGGGTTGCTTTATTGTCACTGCTGCTCGCAACAAAGTAGACCATGGTGGATGCTTTTCTGTTATCCACAGTCCTCCCAGTACTCACATAATCCATATGCCGCGTAAGGTTCTCGTCATAACGGAGGTCAACACCATGGGGAAGTAGCTCCCCTGCATAGGGCGTAGTAGAATGTGGTGTCTCATCAATATTAAATCGGCCCCAATGACGATGCTGATGGCCAATTTGAATGGTACCCGAATTGGCGGGATATACCAGACGGATCTCGCCCCTGCCGCGATTTGTCACCACCGTCCCTTTGGTATAGGTACCATCCGCCATCAAACCTTCGACAATGGCCATGGTGCTGGCACCAATGACATATTCAGGTTCTTCTATGAAGGGAACCTCCAGGGGATCCGCAGTAGGTGCCGTATGTTTATAAGCCTCTGTTGTTTCAAGACGTTGCGAATCTAAAACGGTTCTTACGGTACGAACCTTGTCCTCTGCCGGGGCATTGGCTATGATGACCCTGTCACCATCTTCTATATAGCGCCTGTAGTTATTCCGTACCACATAATCCGTACGCAGATCTACGGAAGGATTGACGTCAGAAACCGAGAAGTCCCTGCTTCCCTCTGTTATTTTCCCCTTGGCCCCCCTTGATATGACAGTATCAAGCACACCGATATTAATTACCGTGCCGTCAGGAACCGGATTTCCATAACGATCATTCACCATGAGAGAACCCTTTTTGCTATAGAAACCCGTTTTAAGATCCTCTATGGCATCCAGAAAAGGAGCGCTCAGGGTAATGCTGTGCGGTGGCCCCGAAGCAATGGAAACCCTTACTACGGTCTTGACCCTATAAGTAGCATCCAGCGCCTCAATCAGTATTTCCACAATTCCGGAACGGGTACCTGACCTGAGATTAATGGTTGCAGCACCATTTTTATCGCTGGTGAACTCAATAAAACCATTCGCGCGACTGTCAATCATCTCTTTTCCCGTGGGGGTCGATATGATGGTACTTAAAAATTCCCCGCCATTGGGCCTTGCAAGAAAGGATGCCCTTAACCTGTGTCCATCGGGGGTGCCTGCTGGACTACCCGCCTCATCAATAATCCGAAGGTTGACCCCTGTATTATCTACCTGCCCAACCCCTGTAACGGCAATCTCATCCAAAGACAGGCCATAACGGATACTGGAGGGCTCTCCCGAGCCCAAGGAGCCAAAAATCAGCTCCGCCTTATCAATATCCCTGTAGTTTGTAAGCATCAGTTCCGCAAACCCGGGGCTGTCCGCAGCCTGAACTCTGAAAACCGTGCGCCCCGAGACCGTTTCCTGGGTATAGCCCGGCCCTGCAATACCACCCGTTGGGGTTAAAAGATCCCCTGAGGACATATAAAGCTCAACCCGGGTTCCATCCTGAACAGGGTTACCGAACTTATCTGCAAGAACAACGGTCACACGACCTTCTGACTTGCCATCTGCCGGCAGACTGGCAGGATCAACAACAATCCGGGAAAAATCTCTGTCAGGGTCTCCAGCGATAACCCGAAGCTCTCCTTCACCGGAAATACCTGCCGAAGTAACAGAAATTCTTGCTTCACCAACCTGCTCTGGGGCCGTTAACATAATCCTGGCAACACCTAGATGATCTGTCACGGCTTCCCCTGTTTTTACATCCGGATCATCTTTGGAAAAAGAGCCAAAATTAGTGGAAAACGCAACAGGCACCTTTCCAATTGGCCTGTCAGAGTTGCTATACGCTCTTACGACAACGGCCCGTTGCTCACCAACAACAACAGCTCCCATTGCATCCAGTTTCAAGGATGCAAGTACAGTGTCTATGGGTGCATCGGGATCTTCCGGACCAGGCCTGACAGCAGATCCATCACCATCATCCCCGCACCCGGCCAGAGGCAGGCAGAGCAGCGCTATCAATACAGCCATACCCAGAAGCCTGAAGCATTTTGCCATCATGTTCATGCCATCCTTTCAAAAAATTTTACAGTCCCTGTCACCCAGAGAAATATTTCCTATATTACCCATCAATACCTGAGGCCTACCCTAAAGAACCGGATTTTCGAGCTGCACGATTCTGGGGGTAAGAAATATGAGAAGCTCTGTTTTCTGTTCCGTTCTGTTATGGCTTTTAAAAAGCCAGCCCAATGCGGGTATTCTCCCTAAAAATGGAATCTCATTTCTGTTTATAACCAGATCAGAAGTTACAACGCCGCCGATGACAATGGTGTCTCCGTCATTGACCAGAAGCTCCGTATTCACGGATTTTGTGCGCATGGAAGGACCTTCTGAGGTCATCTGATGTAAATCGTTTTTATTAATACTGACTTCCATGGAAACACGATTGTCTGCGGTAACGTGTGGGGTTACATTCAAGGTAAGATCGACACTTTTAAAGGCAGTCAGCGTATTGCCATCCCCATCACGGGTCTGATAGGGGATTTCCACACCCTGAGTTATGGTTGCTGTTTTGTTATCAAGGGTAACAATTCTTGGAGATGCTACAATCTTTGTTTCTCCCCTTGTTTCACTCAGGTTTAGCTGGGCATTCAGGGCAAGCTGTGTACCTGCTATACGGGCAAAATGAAGACCGATAGCCCCTTCTCCCTTGGGCGTATTCAGAGAAAAATTGTATCCATACTTGCCACCAAGATCACTTCTGTTAATTGTCGCATAAGGGCTGCCATCAGCACCACGACTGCTTCCTCGCCATTCGGCTCCAAGGGTTCTTCCAAAGCTTTCGCTCGCCTCCACAATCCGTGCTTCTATCACCACCTGGGGTGTAATCTTGTCAATTCTTTCAATAATCGTTTTTGCACTGGCAATGGCCTCCGCCGTATCCCTTATGATCAACTGATTGTTACGGTTGTCTGCACTGACCCGCCCCCTTTCCGTAAGAACATTCTGGACATGGGGGATAATCTCGGAAGAAACATTGGAATAATTGATAAGAATATATTCCGTCATAAGGGGAGCCAGATCACTTTCCCTCTGCTCATTTTCCTGCCTTGCCCTGAGAACCTCCTGCCTGAGGCTCTCCTCCCTGCGCAGGGTTGTCATGGTGGCAATACGGATAATATTACCCTCCTCTACCATACCCAGTCCGTTCATACGCAGAACCAGATCCATAATCTGGTCCCATGGAACCGGATGCTCAAGGCTCATGGTCACCCTGCCTGAAACATCCTTGTCTATGGCAAAGTTTTTGCCACTGATATGCTGAAGAATACGGAAAACATTTCTTATATCTGTATCAAAAAAATCTATGGAGATGGGAGTTCCCGTAAACACAGCGGCAGAGGGAGCATGACCTTTATTCCCTGCAAGTACCTTTTCTTCCACCAGCTCTGCCTGTTCCGTCAAAGGGGATAAAGGAGCAGGGACGGAGGCGGGCACATCATTGCGATTGCCTGGCTGCATATTCACCGTCTGTGCAACAGCAACTCCGGCAAACTCTGCTTCTCCATGCTTAAAAGCCCCTTCAATGGGCCTCGGACCTATGGAACTGGCTTCAAAACGGACTTCCAGACGATTCCCCTGAGGATTAACAACATAAGCAACTGGCTCGCGCATATCAATCAACAGCAATGTTTCACCGGAAGATCCCTTTTTTGGGGTTATCTGATCCAGCGCACTTTCAAAGCGAGTTGTCATCAAATGACGTTTATAACGTTCCGAGAATGCTGTGTTTTGGAGTGAAAGCCTGATGCGGTTTTTGCTTTCAGTAATTACATCATGGGCAACTGGCCTGTCCGTTTCAATAAAAAGCTGTGACCGTCCTTCCGGTAGCGATGTAAAACCCAGGTTTTTTATGACCGCAGGCTTTTCTGAAATTACAGGAGATTTATCCTCTTCTTTTTTTACCTGCGCAGTCTTTAAAGAAGCCGGAGCCTTTGCAACAAAGATTTCATATCCTTCCGCAACGGACCTCCCTTCAAATGCTTTTACTCCCTGCGCATCCGTATCCAGCACCACCCGAACCTTATCCGGATAAGCATAGTGGCGAACGGAACGGACATGGGGGCTGTCCACACCAAAACGCTGCTCCCCCTTAAATGGAGAAACAAGTCCTGCAATATCCAAAACAATTCTTGGTGGATTTTCCAAGGCAAACACATGCACATCTTTAAGAGAACGGCTGGCCATAATACCAACCCGTACACCCTCATCATTTATTTCAGACTTCACTTCCAAAAGGCGGGGAGAAGTATTTCCCGCATCGGAGAGTCCAGATATTTCGACCAGATCATCTTTTTCTTTTTCCCCCCGAATATGCCCCTGGCTACCAGCTCCATAATTAATCTGACCCGCAGAAACCCCGCCTACGGCAATGCGTATACCCGCATCCCCTTGGGATTTAACCTCATAGGGCATATCTTCCGCCAGAATCATTGACAGTCGTACTTCTGTCTCTGATATACTTTCAGCTGAGACAGACAAGACAGACCCGGCGGAACCTTTTACGGGCAAAGCATCGGAGGCCAGAAGGGTATCCGGAAAATACAGCCGCACTCCGGGCGGATCCTGCTCTTTGACTGCCGTATAGGCAAGATGCCCTTTGGACTGTACAAAAAGAACGGTTTTTTCATCCTGAACATCCAGATAAATTTTTTCTATCCGGTTTTGAACAGCATCCATTTTCCCCTGGCTAATCTCTTTTTCTGCACCCGACCTGGGCGTACAGGCCACAAGCAAACCAGCCAAGAGAATCCCCGCCACCTGCCATTTTTTAAATATTTTCACCGCACACCCCCTGAATTATCTATTCTCCGCTTGGCTTCTGGAGTCTCATTTCACGTTTTTCCTCCCGGAATTCTCCGGCAAGATTTTCCACAATTTCCGTAACCACAAGTCTCTCCCTCTCTATGGCCGTCACCCTTCCTCCGTGCAGTCCCATATAGGTTCCTTCCGTTACCACATACCCCCGGCCTGTGGATTCTTCCACCAGGGCCCGGGGCCCCATGGGAGAACGGACGATGCCAACAAGCTTCAGCTGGCTTAAATCCACCTTCTCAAGGGGAGTCTGGGGGACACGCCTTTCAGGCCTTTCTTCTCGCCGCTGCTCCACCCTTGGCCTTTCCTGAATAAGGGGCCTGAAAGGATCAATGCGGCCTTCGGGGTTATAGACAAGCCGTTCGGGAGCTGAAAGCAGTATCTTCTCGCCTGAAATTTCTTCTACCGAAACACCTTCTTCTGAAGTTCCAGATGAATCCATCTCTTTTTTTATCAATGTCGCAGTCTTTTCCATGGTTTCCACAGCTTCATTAATTATTTTTTCATCATCCACGGAAGGGACTACCGTATCTTTTACAGGGCTGGGGACATCCTTCTCCTGCACCGCTTTTTTATCAAAAAGAGCTAAAGTATCCGGATCCTTTTCAGGTTCAGAAGATTTTTTGGACAGATCTTTTTCAGAAACATCTGGCAAAATCAATGCTTCTGACTCCGGCGTCAGGGAAGTTATCTTCGTTTCATGGGCTTCTTCCAGCGGAGCCTGTATTTTTATTTCTCCATCTGCGATATTATCCGCCTCTGAGACAGAAAGCGCCACCGGATCTTTCTCCCCGTATAAAGCACCTTCAGGTCCGATATCTTTTTCATCTTCATGAAAAATAATCGTTCTTCTGAGAACCTCAGCCTTTTCAGGTGCAGGGGGTGGCGGAGCTTCCTGTCCGCACCCCAAGGGCAGTGCCAGAAGTACAGTAAGAAGTCCCAGTCTTCCAGCCCGGAAAAAATATGATCTTTTAAGCTTTTTCATCATCTTCTGCGACCTCCCTGTGCGGGCTGCCCCGATTCAGGTCCCGGTTCCGGTTCGACAAAACGATAGGTCACGATCTGGCAGCGGGTACGAATAAGCTGCCCCCTGTCCCTGTCAGCCTGACTCTGCAGATCTATCCCCCGTACATTCACCACCCTGGGCATACGGGCCAGAATATCAAGGAAAGTCACCGTTTCATGGAACCCACCGACCATTTCAACGGATACCGGAATTTCCGCATAAAACTCCCTACGAACCTCAGACTCCGGTTTGAACAATAAAAACTCAAGGCCCGCATCCCTGCCGGAAGCAGAGATAGTGGCCAGAAAGAGAGGAATTTCACGCCTTTCCGGAAGTGCCCGCATGGCTTCCTTAAAGGCCAGCTCCTTTTCTGCCTTTTCTTCCTGCAGGGGTTTAAGCTGACGCAGATCCGTCCTTGCCTTCTGGATACGGCCCTCCACCCTGCGGGTATCCTCAGCTATTTTTGTAAGCTCCTGCACTTTAGGAAGATAGATAAAATAAAAAAAGCCTCCGCAAAGCAGGGTGATGGTGATGGCAACCACCAGAATACGCTGGGGACGGGTCAGGGCATTGATCTTTGCCATAAGAGGTTCCAGTTGAGCAGACAGGGCTTGTACCTGTTCATTCAGACGTCCCTCTTTTTTTTGATTCTGATCATCTGTCATGGCTGTTTACCTTTTTGATTATGGGCGCATAGTTCCTCATTTCTGACACACCAGAGAAAAAGACCGCAGGGCAATATTTCCCTGCATCTGCTGCCTGACACTTTCAAGGCTTACCGATGAGAAAAAACCACTTTTTTCAAGATTGGTCATAAAATCCGCAACGGTCGTATCATCCAGCGCCAGACCTGCCATGCGGACACTCCCTCCATCTTCCTTAAAATTCAACAGCCACATCCGCTGGGGTACCACCGCTTCCGTCAGTGCCTCAAAAATT
The DNA here is from genome assembly GCF_007830435.1 of Desulfobotulus alkaliphilus. GTDB lineage: Bacteria > Desulfobacterota > Desulfobacteria > Desulfobacterales > ASO4-4 > Desulfobotulus > Desulfobotulus alkaliphilus. The sequence continues at coordinate 43,705 of NZ_VLLC01000006.1, forward strand.
TCCACGGATCCCCGTCGGCCTGTTTCCAGAGATTCAAGGACACCCAGCTTCTGCTCCAGAAGCTCAAGCTCCCGACGGATCACCCCCACCTCTCTTGCCTGATTTTCGAGATTCCTTGCCTCTGTCTGAAGCCTTGCAAGGTTGTCACGCCCCTCTTTCACCTGGGTATCCATACGTTTATAGACAACGCCCATCACAAGAAAAACCAGCACCAGAGAAAGCATAAAAATTGAAACCTGCCTGCGGATGTTCTCTTTTTTTCTTGCGGTTCTGAAGGGGAGAAGATTAATTTTTATCATTTGTCTTCCACCTTTCTCAGGGCCAGCCCCATGACAACGGCCGCCTGCGGAGCCATTTTACGCAAAGTCTCAGCATCCAACTTGCCAGAATCCACCTGCACAGCTCCAAAGGGGTCCAGCAGCAAGACCTCAGCTCCGCTCTGCACGGAGAGTGCATCCACAAAGGTTTCCAGATACCCCCCACCACCGGAAAGCACCATCTTTTCCACCCGTTCCCCCGGATAGGTTGAATAAAAGAAATCCAGGGCCCTTCCAATTTCCGTACACCATTGACCGACCACCTGCCCTACAGCACCCAGATACTCATCCTCGGGCATTTTCTCTCCGCCCGAAGCAAGCTTCAAAGCCTCGGCATCCTCTTCACTGCACCCCGTAAAGGCCCGGATTCTCGAATTAATCTGCCTGCAGCCCAGGGAAACATCCCGCATAAAAACAGAGTCCCCGTCCTTGATTATATTCAGGGACATTTTAGCGGCGCCCACATTCAAAAGGACCACCTCTTCCGAAGTGATCCCATGGACAGCTTCATAAACATTCTGAACCGCCAGAGCATCCACATCCACAACACAGGGAGTCAGCCCGGCAAGCTCAGCAACCTCCACATACTGGTTCACAAGCTCTTTTTTTGCAGCCACAAGCAGAATATTCAGATGCTCAGGATTCTGGGAACTGGGACCCATCACCTGAAAATCCATACGGATATCCTTGATGTCAAAGGGAATATACTGCTCAGCCTCCACAAGGATACTTTTCTGCAGCGCCTCTTCCTCCATGGCAGGCATGGTAATCTTTTTCACAATGGCAGAATACCCGCCAATGGAAAGGGCAACCTTATCATTACGGATGCCGTAAAGGGAAAAAAGCTCCCGGATCACACCAGCCACATATTCAGGATCCCGGATAAGGCCATCTTCAATGGCCCCGGCTTTTAAATCCATGGTCCCAAAACGTTTCAGGATTCGCCCCTTTTTGGAGTCAAGAATTTCTGCGGCCTTGACCATGGAGGAACCAATATCCAGCCCCACAAGATGATTTGTCTTTGAAAACAGCATGGCAGCCTTTCTTATCCGAATTTTTTACAGAATAATTTCAATGTTCAGGTCCTGTACTCAGGGAAAAACCTTCAGATACAAGGCCTTTGACAACTACGGAGAAACCTGCCGACTGAACCCGGATATACGAACAGCAACAATGATTGTTCTGTATTTTTCAGACAAAACAACGTTTAAGTCAATATTTTTTATGTTTTTCACGTCTTTTTTCATGCACAGCCAAAATCCGACAGGATGAAAAGACAGAACAACCTCACAGTCGAACAGGTTATTTTGGAGCAAATTTCGGACCACATCAAAAAACATGCCCATAATAATTTCTTCAAATCCTTTGGATCATAAGGGTTGGCGGACAAACCAGCCCTATCCTTTCCATCATTCCAGGCCCCGCCCCATTCACAACTGACATATTTTGTATTTTTTTGACAAAATATGCCAAAATCACTCCTTGAGCTTCCCTCAAAAATCTTTTACACTTTCCTAAGTACCATCCGTAGCCTCAACCCCATACCAAAACAGGAATGCATGAACAGCTTTAAACTCATTTCCGCTCCGGAACCGCCTTCTTCCCTGAAAAAAACGTCCCCGCGGCAATCCTTTACCCTTGTAAAATATTTTACCCTGAGCAGTCTTATTCTCATGTTCAGCGGTGCCATCATTCTTTCCACCCTGCACACCCATCTGGTACGCAACCTTTTGATTGAAAAAAGCGAAGAATATGGAAATCTCCTGATAGAAAACCTCAACCATCAGATTTTCATGCAGTTTCTTATTCCCGTTTACTTTCAGTTCGGCCAGATCCAGCTCAAGGATCCGGAACAGTTCCAGCGCATGGACAATGTGGTCCGGAACACGCTGCACAGCTTTCAGGCAGACATGGTTAACATCTATGATTTGGACAATGTCATATCCTACAGCTTTAACACTGAAATCATAGGAGAAAAAAACCTAGGCGGTGCCGGATATGAAAAAGCCATGCAGGGAGAATCCACCACATCCTTTATACAGATTGGCAACCAGTGGGAAATGCTTTTCCGCATTCCGAGGGTCACACGGATAACCACCTTTGCCCCCCTCCGCATGGAAGATACCACATCCTCCCTTTCCGGCCCAATCATAGGCGTTGTTGAAATTGTACAGAATGTCTCTGAAGACTACAAAAAAATTTTCCGCTTGCAACTGCTTGTCATTATGACAAGTTCCCTTGTCATGGGCTTTCTTTTTCTAATCCTCAGAAGCATTGTCAAACATGGAGAACGCATCCTCGAAGAAAGAAACGAAGAGCAGCTCCGGCTGAAGGAAGAAGTCAACCGGAACCGCCACCTTTCAGCCCTTGGTGAAATGACAGCGGCCATCTCCCATGAAATCAGAAATCCCCTTGGCATCATCCGGAGTTCTGCGGAACTGCTGCAGACAAAAATGAACCGGCTGGAGCCCGGCAACACCATTGCAGACATCATTGTTGAAGAATCCACACGTATGAATGCCATCATTACGGATTTTCTGACCTACGCCCGGCCAAGAAGCATGTCTCCGGGGCCTTGCAACGTCTTTGATATCCTAAATAAAAACAAACTTTTTTTAAGCAACGAACTAAAATACGGCCACTTTGACCTTCACATTTACTGTGCTCCTAAAGTACCCGGCATCATTGCAGATCCGGACATGCTCTACCAGGCCTTCCTAAACTTGATCCTCAATGCCATGCAGGCCATGCCCGATGGCGGCAAAATAAATATCTCCATCCTGAACGGCCCCGGCAGCATACATATTCTCTTTGAAGACAGGGGACCGGGGATTCAGGAGCATATTCTTGACAAAATCAGGGAACCATTTTTCACTACAAAGGAAAAAGGAACCGGCCTTGGGCTGGGTATTGTGGAAAAAATCATTGCAGCCCACGGCGGAAAAATGGAAATCAGCAACCGGCAGGAAGGCGGCGTCCGGGTCAAAATATCCCTTCCATCAACAGAATCCGCAGAAACCGCCTGAGAGGAACACAGCATGGAAACCGTTCTCATTGTGGACGATGAAAAAAACTACCCCCTCATCCTAAGCGCCATCCTTGAAGAAGAAGGCTATGAAACCCTCAGGGCAAACTCAGGGGAGGAGGCTCTCGGTCTTCTGGGAGAATCCGGAGTGGACCTTGTCCTGACGGATATGCGGATGCCGGGCATGGACGGAATTTCCCTGCTCCGCGCCATAAAAGAAAAACAGCCGGACCTGCCCGTCATTATGATGACAGCCCACGGAACCGTGGAAAAGGCTGTGGAAGCCATGCAGCTGGGTGCCTACACCTATATTCTCAAACCCTTTGAAAACAAGACCCTGAAACAGCATGTATCCAAGGCCATGGATCTCTACCGGGTGGTGCTGGAAAACCGCAGACTGAGGGATATGGTGGCAGACCGCTTCTCCTTTTCAAAGCTCATTGGTAAAAGCGAAGCCATGCAGAAAATCTACGCCACCATCCGGAAAGTAGCCCCCTCAACGGCAACCATACTCATTGAGGGAGAATCCGGTACAGGAAAAGAACTGGTCGCAAGGGCGCTGCACTTCAACAGCCCCAGAAAAGACCAGCCCTTTGTGGCGGTCAACTGCTCGGCTCTTGCGGAAAATCTTCTGGAATCCGAGCTTTTCGGCCATGAAAAGGGTGCCTTCACCGGAGCCGCAGCCATGAGAAAAGGACGCTTTGAACTGGCCCATGGAGGCACCCTCTTTCTCGATGAAATAGGTGAAATCAGTCCGCAGATGCAGGTGAAACTCCTCCGCGTTCTCCAGGAAAAAATCATAGAAAGGGTTGGCGGCAGCAAAGCCATTGCCGTGGACTTCCGCCTGATGGCAGCAACCAATAAAACCCTTAAAAACGAAGTTATTAAAGGGGTTTTCAGGGAAGACCTCTATTATCGCCTCAACGTTGTCCACCTTCAGATCCCGCCACTTCGGGAAAGGGATAACGACATTCTTCTGCTGGCCCAGGCCTTTTTGCAGAAATTTTCCAGCCAGCGTACAGACAGCCAGCCCCTTTCCGGTATCAGCCCGGACTGCGGGAAACAGCTTCTTGCCTACCCCTGGCCCGGAAATGTGCGACAGCTGGAAAACGTCATGGAAAGGGCCGTGCTGCTGTCTGCAGGTCCCCAGATCCAGCCGGAAGATCTCCCGGCAGAGATCCGTGAATCCAGCAGCGGCCAGCCCGGCATGTCCCTTGTGCTTCAGGAAGGCACCCTCAGCGAAACCCTTGCCCATGTAGAAAAGGAACTGATCGAGCGGGCCCTGAAAGCCGCCTCCCACATTCAGGCCCATGCGGCGGCCCGTCTGGGTATCACCAAAAGCGGGCTGCACCAGAAAATAAAAAAGTACAAGATTGATCTGACCAGAGCCGAAGGTACGGAATAAGGCTGTTGTCAGAGCATGGCGCAAGCAGACATTTTAATGGGACAGACCTGAAGGCCTGTTCCGCTTATTTTCCACAAACGGTATCCACTCCGGATTTCCACATGCATACAATGCCCCAGGAAGGTTCAAAAAAATGAACCTGCAAAAAAGCATAAATATCAAAACCATACACTGACAATGTCCCGACAGGCAAAATATAAAGTTAATCTTTATGAACCTTTTGGATCCAGGGCCTCTACCCCAAAAACAAACCCAAAACCATAAACACCTGAACAAACAACAAAAAAGCCGAGCCACAAAATATGGCACGGCTCTTGCTTTATAAAAACACAACAAACAGCCATTCTCCAGGAAAAACGGACCGACTGACCCCGGTCCGTTTTCTTTTTCTGCAAATCAGATATGCCCCATACCCCAAAAAACATCATTTCAACACAAACAATGCAGCTTCTGGCAAGGTGCAAGGGCTCCCGGAAGCTGCATGCAGGCAATTCATAGCATAAAAAATTCAAACCCTTAAAAAAGCCGGGTCTCTCTGTAGGGGGAATCCGGGTACTGATCCAGCATACGCTCAAATGCTGCCCGGCTTTTATCCATGGCACCCAGTTCGGCCTCCAGACGGGCTACGTGGAAAAGGGCCGATTCCTGCAAAAAGAAATCCTTTTCCGAAGAAACGCTTTTGAAGTCGGCAAGGGCAGAAACCTTATCCCCCAGATGAAGATGCACATGGGCCCGTTCCCATACCACAAGGCGCCCCAGAATTCTGTCTTTTCCGAGTACAGAAAAAGCCAGATTATAGGCATCCAAAGCTGCGGCCGCATCACCGCCATCAAAAAGCATACGGCCCTCATAAATATGGGCAATGCGTCCGGCAAGGGTAGAAGGCCGGGATTCCCGGATATTTCTTATTTCCTGAATCAGGGCAGGCGAACTGCCATTTTCTGTCAGTTCTGCGGTCTGGAGAACAATCCCCAGCCTTGCGGAAGCATCCCTTTCCGCACTCACCTTCCAGCCCCAGTAGCCAAGGCCTGCAGACAGGGTTAAAACCAGTGCAAGCCCTGCCGTTACCAGCAGCCGTTTATGCACATAACAGAAATCCCAGACACGGGTAAAAAAACGGGCCATGGGATCATCCTGAATCATATCAATGGGTATTTTCGGTACATTGCTGTTTTTCTCTTCCATCAACTTTTCTCCTCAGGAACCGGAAGGGGACAGGCTGTCCCCGGGGGATAAGAAACGGGATGCGATCCGTGACCATCCGGCCTCCGGAATCTGCGCCCCCACCACACAACAGACTTCATACCCACAGGCGGATGCCAGATTACCGCAACGCTCCATGGGCCAGTCCTCAACGAGTCCATGCAAAAAGCCTGCCGCCCAAAGATCTCCGGCTCCTGTCGTATCCCTTACCCCTTGCCCTGCACAGGCATCAATGACCCAGCTTTCATGGCCCATACGGATACGGCTCCCTTCACTGCCCAGCTTCAGCACCGCAAGGCCCACCTCCGATGCCATGGCTTCCAGTGCCTTATCAGGATCCGAATGCCCCGTATAGGCCTTTGCCTCATCCTCATTGGCAATGAGAATATCCACATATTCCGGAATAACCCTGTGCAGGAGTTCCGGCGCAGCCTCAACCACGGTAAAACTGGCCAGATCCATGGCTGTCACAGCACCCGCCTTCCTTGCCTTCTCCAGCACGGCAAGCCCCAGCTCCGGGTTGAAAAAAAGATAGCCTTCCATAAATACAACAGCCGCCATGGAAAAAAACTCTTCGGAAAGATCCGCAGGCGTCAGCTCCGAAGAGGCTCCCAGAAAGGTGAACATGGAACGCTGGGCATCGGGGGTGATGATGGAAAGGACGCGGCCCGACGGGGTTGCCGACGTGGAGAGAACAGGCAGCACCCCCGAAATCCTCAGGGAAGATTCAAAGGCCTCACCCGTAGCGTCCATCCCCCGTTTTCCCATAAAAACGGCATCGCCCCCCAGCCGTGCAAGACCCTGAATGGCATTACAGGCAGCACCTCCGGGCACAATTTCCTTATCCTGCGGAACCTTTTCCAGACACCCGTCCAGAAACTCCGATGCCACAAGGGTCATCCCGCCCTTTATATCACTGATACCGTACAAAATCTCATCGGAAGTCTGCACCAGAATATCCGTGAGGGCCGAGCCAACCCCCAGCACCTTTTTACCCCTGGCCCTTATGCGGCCTCTCAGATCCATGTTCCCTGCCTTTCATTAAAAAAAACAATCCCCCATTACCAGACAAGATTCCCATGAATCCAGCCTTCATCCCCATCCGCATGCCGGATCTGAATCCAGTCCCCCTGACGACCCAGCACACGGAAAGGCACTCCCTTTTCAACGGTAAATACAATGGAATGATTGGTCCCCGGCCCGGAACGCACATTGGCCCTGGGATTTTTCACCACCACAGAAGGCGTACGACCCACCAGCCGCCCGGATACCCATCCCTCATACCCTTCAAAATCCCTGAAACGGACCCACCCGTCCTTTCTTTCAAGGACTTCAATGGGATAGTTGGCTTCCGCCTGCCAGAGCACACTGTACTGTGTTCCCGGCCCCGATCGTACATTCAGAGTCGGTCTTTCCACCGTAAGACGTTCTGCCGCAGCAGCGGCAGAACTCATCAGCACCCAGAAAAGAACTGCTGCAAAACCTGCCAGCATCCATCCGGAACTCCGCTGTTTTTTTGCCGTCTGTGCCAAAACATGCCTCCTTCCTTTAAAAATAAAAAAACTTTCAAGGCGAAGAAACCAGCGTCACACGCATCCTGTCCTCCTCCACATCGGAGATTTGCACACCGAAACGATCATAATGTTTTGTCATCAGAAGAGCAGCAAGCTCTCCTGCCGTTCCCCGGTACCGGACACGGACATCCATACCCTGCCCGGTTATTTCCCGTCTTTCAAGGGAAACAAAGCCTTCAATCTCACCCAGAACCCTTCGGAAATGGGTAAAACGGGTCAGGTAATTCTCTCCGGTGATATCCATACGGATTTCCCGCACCCGGGCATCTTTTTCAGTCTTACGCATCCATGCCGCCTGCAGATCCGGCACAATCCGGGACGCAGCCCTTCTTCCGGCCTCAAACAGGGCTTCCCTTTCTCCCGCTGCAGCCGTCTCACTGACCACCACAAGGGACTCCTCCACCTGAGCCAGCACATCACCGGTGTCCGTATCCAGAGCAAGAAGGAGCACATCCGCACGGAAAGACTGCTTCCGGTCTCCCAGCACATTCCCCCCCGGCATCACCCGGACCCTTCCGGCCATGACCACGGGAGCATTGAAAAGATTCCCAATCCGCCCTGCCTCCCGCATATCCAGCACGGTCCCCATCTCCTCGCCTGCAGCAGAAAGATTCCTGCCATCGGGAACAACCAGATCAAAGCCGGCCTCCCCCATCACCGATACCATGGCTTCGGTACTGCGACCGCCAAAAAAGGTCATATCCGCACCCGGCACCCACCATCTCAGGGGAGCCGCATCCCCAAGTCCCTGTTCTGATACCATGAATAAAAGGGCCGGAAGCCTTGAAAAATCCATTCCCAGCTCCTTCATACGGCCCTTGATGGCTTCCGCATCCGGCGAAACCCTGGCCACCATACGATAATTTCCCTTTTCCTCCATGGTGGCAAGGATTCTGAAATCCCTGATATAATTCTTAGGATTTTCTTCCAGTAAAGGGCTGAGCATCCTTAAGGCTGATGCCATGCGGGCCTCAGGGAGACTCTCCAGAATAAAACGTTCCACAGCCCGGCCAAGCACCGCCCTTTCCGCACGGCTCCTTGCCTCCCGGGCATCCACACCCTGCACAGCCACGGTATCCATAACAAGAAAGCCCTCCCTTCCATTTGCCCATGCGGTCTGAAGGCAGAGAAGAATCAGAATACCAAGCAGCATCATTCTGGTCATTTTTATTTCCTGTCAGTCAGCAAGGATGTTTCCACGATTGAATGCGTCCGCTCAAAAACGCACCCGCACAGGATCCAACCCCGAAAATTACTGTTTGCGTACAAGGGCATATTCCGCCAGCATTTCCAGCAGATCCTTATTCGCACCGTCAGGCAGTGGTCCTATGGCTTTTTTGGCAGCAGCCACATGATCCATGGCCCTCTGCCGGGTCTGCTCCATGCCTCCGGCTTTTTCCACGGCCCTTTTCACAAAGTCAAAATCCTGCGCCACAAATTCTGTGCCTGCCATGTTTCTTATAAAAGCGACGGTCTCTGCATCGGCAGAGCGCAGGGCACATATCAGGGGCAAAGTGGCCTTACCTTCCCGAAGATCCGCCCCCGGAAGCTTGCCTAAACCCTTTTCATCCTCCGTATAATCCAGAAGATCGTCTGCCATCTGAAAGGCCATGCCCAGCTCCCGGCCATAAAGGGCCGCCGCATCCGCATCTTCTCTGCCAACACCCGCCAGAAGCGCACCCGTCTTACAGGCACCTTCAATAAGCACGGCGGTTTTACGCTCAATCACCCGGTCATAGGCCGCTTCCGTGAGATCCAGATTGCCCCTGTTCCGTAGCTGCTCAATTTCCCCCTGAGCCATCTGCTCCGTGATCCGGGCAATGACGGATATGATTTCAGGATTTGCCGTAGCCGCCGCAAGATTCAGGGAGCGGGCCAGAAGAAAATCCCCCGTCAATACCGACTCCGCAGGCCCGAAAAGGGTATGGGCCGCAGATTTCCCCCGCCTCAGCACAGCCCCGTCCACCACATCGTCATGGATCAGGGTGGCCGCATGGAGAAACTCAAAAATACCTGCCACGTCCAGTACAAGATCATGGCTTCCCCCAAAAGCCCTGTGCATGAGCAGACAAAGCAGAGGGCGCAGCCGCTTGCCCCCGGAAAAAAGAATATGCCCCGCAATATCCCGGACCAGATCCAGCTCCGGCCTAAGATTGGCTTCCAGCCTTTTTTCTATGGCTGCAAGGTCTGCGGCCACGGCTCCGACTATTTTTTCCTTCAGACTTCCCATCCGTCCACCACATTTCCCGCAAGATCATAATCAAAGGCATCGGTGATCTCAAGGAGCACCACATCCCCCACCTGAAACCCGCTGCCGTCCACATAGGTGATACCATCCACCTCCGGTGCCTGAAAAGGCGTCCTTCCCTCAGCCAGCTCCCCTTCGGAAAGCTTTTCTATCAGTACAGGGTATCTTTTCCCAAGCCTCTGCCTGTTTTTTTCCCATGAAATACGCGCCTGTACCTCCATCACGGCATCCCTGCGTGCGGCGGCAAGCTCCGGCGGGACATGATTTTTCAAATGATGGGAAGGCAGGTCTTCCATATCCGAATAGGTAAAAACCCCCAGATGATCAAAACGCATGGTTCTTACAAACGCAAGCAGCTCCTGAAAATCTTCTTCGCTTTCACCGGGAAAACCCGTAATCAGCGTGGTGCGCAGAACCACATCCTCCACCTTTTCCCGTATACGGGAAAAAAGAGAATGGAGATCCCTGCGGGTATAATGCCTTCCCATGCGCCTCAGCACCGTATCCGAGGCATGCTGCACCGGCAGATCCAGATAAGAGCAGAAATTCTTTTTTTCCGCCATGAGATCCAGAAGATCATCGCTTAAACTTTCCGGGTGTCCGTAGAGAAGACGAACCCATACCCCATCCCCCACCGCATCACATACAGCCCGCACAAGATCACAGATCGTCCGGCCCCCTGCCAGATCCCTGCCCCAGTCCGTGGTTTCCTGGGCCACCAGCACCAGCTCCCGAACCCCGCTTTCCGTAAGATTGCGGGCTTCAGCCACAATATCCTCTAAGGAACGGCTGCGCTGCACGCCCCGAAGCATGGGAATGATACAATAGGTGCAGTGCCGGGAACAGCCTTCTGCCACCTTGAGATAGGCCGTATGGACCTGCGCCCGGTGCCTTTCCATCTCTGCGGTCTGTAAAGGGGCACTCACGGGATCCGGACAGAAGATATTTCCCCTTTCACGGGTAAAGGCTTCTCCCTTTTCCAAAAAGGAGAGAATGGAAAAATAGGCGGCAGTGCCTGCAAAAAAATCCACCTCAGGAAGGGATTCCAGAATGTCTTCCTGAAAACGCTCCGGCAGACAACCCGCCACAATGAGATATCTGCACGGACCTTCCCTGCGATATGCGGCCAGCTCCAGAATGGTATCAATGGAATCATCAATGGCATCCTGTATAAAACCACAGGTATTGATAACGATGATTTCCGCATCTTCAGGATGGTTTGCACCGGGGAAACCGGCCAGAGACAGATGCCCTGCAAGGACTTCACTGTCCACCTGATTCCGGGCACAGCCCAGGGTCTCAATATAACATTTCATAAAAAACTCAGCCGCCCCCTGCAAATTTCAATGCCCACGCCATGACACAGGCGCGGGCCCCCAGTAAAAAACATGAACCATCCATCATTTAAAAAAATCTGATTACCACAATCCTTTAGTCAAAAAAATAGCATGACCAGATTTTACGATTATCCGCGGGCACCCGTAAAGGATGCCCCAAGGCCCTTTTACTGAATAATTACCTGAAAAAAAATGTAATTATTCAGCATATCTTATTCCGAACTGCCAATACTGTAGTTGCTGCAGCTTCGTACTACTGCAAGGCTCCGTGGCTATTTGCAAGTGACATTGCAATCGTTTCGGACAGAGCTTTGCGGGCCTGTGCGAAAGAAGCGGCAAACTGTCTGAGCCGCCACAAAGGCAGCGTACTTAAGCCTGCCATGGTAATCAAAAAGCTTATCCTGCCTGTGGCGGGGAGGTTTTGCCGCCTCCCCACAGGGCAAGAAGCTCCCGAATAAGATTGCGTCACGGGCAAATAGCCTGGGGCCTGTGCATTTGCCTTGCAGTTATGGTGCCTGGAAAACTGTGCTGAACAGCAACCCACGCCGTGTTACGGCGTTTTGTCATAAAGTAACTTTTGAAGTTACTCAGAAGTTACAAAAAAATTATTTCCCGGTAAACTTCGGCGCCCTGCGCTCGGCAAAGGCCGTAAAGGCCTCCATGAGATCATCGGAGGGTACAATATTGGCACTCACGGAAGCCACATAGTCAAGGCCCTCTCCAACGGTGCGGCCTGCACCAAAATTGAGAACGTCCTTGGATGCCTGTACGGCCAGAGGCGAATTGGCTGCAATTTCAAGGGCCATGGCTTCTGCGGCAGCCATCAGACTCTCCTGATCCGCATACACCTCATTGACCAGCAGAATTTCCCTTGCACGGCGGGCATCAATGGTCTTTGCCGTAAAGGCCAGCTCACGGGCAATGCCTTCGCCCACAATGCGGGGAACCCGCTGCAAAGATCCCACATCGGCCACAAATCCCACGGCAGCCTCCTTGAGACAGAAAACAGCATCTGCGGAACACAGACGGATATCGCAGGCGCTGATCATGTCAAGCCCGGCACCGATGCAGTGCCCATGTACCGCAGCAATCACGGGCTTACGGCATTTTTCTATGCAGCTCATGGTTTCCTGCAGCATCTTGATCTTGGGAATAAAGCGCCACTTCACGCCGCCCTTCTGCTCTTCCATCAGCTCGGGCATGGCTCCCACCATTCCCATGAGGTCAATACCCGCACAGAAGGAAGGTCCCTTGGCGGCCACAACAATGACGCGGATATCAGGGTCTGCATCCAGATCCGCATACACTGCCGGAGCATCCTGCCATGCGGGCAGATGCATGGCATTTTTCTTTTCCGGCCTGTTCAGGTACACCCATGCTACTTCACCTTTTTTTTCCACAAGATAATAGCTGCTCTCCGTCATGCCTCATCCTCTTTTCTTTATTTTTAATGTAAAGGTTTAAGATCTGGTAATTATTCAGCACCGTTTTCCAAGTACCATACCTGCAAGACAGATGCACAGGCCCCGGCTATTTGCCCGTGACGCAATCTTATTCGGGAGCTTCTTGCCCTGTGCGGA
>NZ_VLLC01000006.1:56403-160028 GCF_007830435.1 Desulfobotulus alkaliphilus
CCGCTTCTTTCGCACAGGCCTGCAAAGCTCTGATCCGAAACGATTGCAATGTCACTTGAAAATAGCCACGGAGCCTTGCAACAGTACGATGCTGCTGTAATTACAGCATTGGCAGTTCAGAATAAACTGTGCTGAACAGTTACAAGATCTGAAAGATTCCCACTTCCCGCTTCTTTAATATCCGATGCGCCATGGTCAAGGCAGATTCTCCATAAAACCCGGACTCATCCAGCTTTCCGCAAGGCCATCTTCCATTTCCTTTATAATAAAGGCTTCCACCCCATCAAGCCCCAGAACCATTTTCTGTGCCTTTTCCATACCCATGACAGGAATGGCCGTGGCAAAGGCATCGGCCACCATGCAGCTTTCATGGCGCACCGAAGCACTGATAATCTTTGTATCCGCAGGCCTGCCCGAAACCGGGTCCAGAATATGGGAAAAACGCCTGCCGCCAGACTCAAAAAAATTACGGTAATCTCCGCTGGTGGCAAGGCAACCCTTGCACGTTTCAAGCCGCAGCACAAGATCTGCAGGCGTGGCGCCGGGCACAGGCCGGGTGATGCCAAGGGTCCATGGACTGCCATCGGGCCTGCATCCCGCCACCCGGACCTCACCACCGATCTCCACAAGATACTGTTTAACGCCAGCCCCTTCCAGTACCTCGGCCAGGAGGTCCACCCCGTAGCCCTTGGCAATGGCACCAAGATCCAGACTCACACCATCTTTTTCTTTTCCAATACGACCATCCCCATAAAATATAACCCGGTCAAATCCCACCAGCGATCGTGCACGGGCAAGCTCTTCTTCACCGGGAATTTTTTCACTGTAACCTTCGGGCCCGAACCCCCACAGATTGACAAGGGGCAGCACCGTAGGATCCAGCGCCCCTTCCGTCAGGTCATGCACCCTGCGGGCGGCTTCCAGCACCCTTTTCAGATAAAAATCCGGCTGCATTTTTTCCCCTGCCTTCAGGGCATTGAATCTGGACACACCGCTGTCGGGAATATAAATGGAAAGGGAGCGGTTCACTTCCCCAAGGCGCGCATTCAGAAGACCAGCCATGGCTTCCCTGTCCACAGATGGCGGCAAAAGACACTTCACCTGCCAAGTGGTGCCCATGGTATTGCCGGAAAAAGTTTCCATGCGCGCCCGGTCGCATCCCCATAAAACACCCGAAATAAAAAGAAAAAAAAGCACTTTAAAAACTATTTTCATCACACTTCCCGTCTGATCAGATCCATCACAGCCTGACGCAGCTGCGCATGTTTCACAGGCCGTGGCAGACAAAAAGCAAATTCCCCTCCCACGGTGCCACTACCCGGACAGAACATCCTTGAAGATAAAAGCCCCCAGGGAGGCAATCCGTTTTTGAAAGTAAAATCCTCCCCGGCCAAAAGTCCGAAGCCTTCCACATCCTCATCCACCAGAATCAGACAACAGGCTTTCATTTTATCGGAGGGAAGTTTTTTCAATACCTGCACTGAAGGTGAAAAATCCACGGCTGCTCCCCATTCCTGAAAATAAGCTTCCAGCTGGGAGCTGAGCAGGGGATGGGACACCACAAGCATCACCCTCCTGCCAGCCAGAAAACGGGAAACCCTCTCTTCGCTTTTCATCCCCTTAGCCAGCACAGCCGTAAACCAGAAAACACTGCCCCCGGTCTCTCTGGCGGCAAACCCCATGTCTCCACCCATGAGATTCACAAGCTGTTTTGAAATCACAAGCCCCAGCCCCGTACCCCCGTAGCGGCGGCTCATGGAAGAATCTCCCTGATAAAAGGGCTTAAACAGGGCATCCCCTGCATCTTCGGGAACACCAATCCCCGTATCCGCAACCTCAAAACGCAGCATCAGATTCTTTTCGGATTCACTTTCCATGGTAATCCTGAGACAGACCTCGCCTTTTTCCGTGAACTTCACGGCGTTGCCCAAAAGATTAACCAACACCTGCTTCAGCCGCAGGGCATCTCCCTCAAGGGCATCCGGAATTTCCCGGCGTATCCATCCGGTAAGGCCAATTTTCCGGGTCGCCGCAGAAATGGCCAGTACATCAAGGCTTTCTTCCATCAAATCCCGCAGGGAAAAGGGCTCCTGACTGAGATTCTCACATCCGGCCTCCATTTTGGAATAATCCAGCACCCTTGTGATAATTTCAAGCAGCCCCTCCCCTGAAGAACGGATCATTTCGGCATAATTTCTCTGCACGGGATCCATCTTTGTTTCCAGAAGCAGCTCCGCCATGCCAATGACCCCGTTCATGGGTGTACGGATCTCATGGCTCATGTTGGCCAGAAACTGCCCCTTGGCCTCACTGGCCGAATGGGCCTGAGAAGCAAGAATGCGGGTTTTTTCCATGAGATGTTCCAGTTGAATGAAATTATCCGCAAGCTGCCTGCCTATCCTTACAAAAATATCCCGAAGGGCTTCCATTTCACGGGTCGTCACCTTCACATCCTCAGGTCGTATCTCTTCCAGCCGCTGGCGCAGCACCAGGGGAGAGTCTGCCCCCTCCAGACGGGCCAGTTCGCTGGTGATCTCGGAGAGGGGGCGGAGA
Organism: Desulfobotulus alkaliphilus; assembly: GCF_007830435.1. GTDB lineage: Bacteria > Desulfobacterota > Desulfobacteria > Desulfobacterales > ASO4-4 > Desulfobotulus > Desulfobotulus alkaliphilus. The sequence continues at coordinate 58,957 of NZ_VLLC01000006.1, forward strand.
TGGCGGTTCAGGACCAGAACAATGCTGCCCACAAGGGTCAGCAGCATAAAAAGACCTCCTGCACCGGTCATCAGATAAAGCCCCGTAAGCTGCTGGCGCAGCTTTTCCGTGGAAAAACCCATGCGCAGATAGCCCATGACCTCTCCTGTATAATGAATGGGCCGGATCACATCCAAAACAGGTTCTCCGGCTCTTCCCCGCTCCCCGCCCATATATCCGACAGCCTGATTCAGGCGGGCATGGCGAATCTGAAAAGATTTTTTTCCACCATAGGGAAAGAGGTGCAGATCCCTTTCATCGGCAAGGCTATAACTGCCGGGATCTAGCGGAAGCACGGAATCTTCCGGCATATCCAGCAGGGCATCATCCTGGGCAAGGATAATGATCCCCTCGGGATCCGTAACAAAAAAATAGATGAGGTCGGGATCATTGAAAAAATCATGGCTGAGATTCACCGCCAGATTGGCCCAGTTGGCATGGTATAAAAGCTGGCCGCTGCGCCGGGAAATTTCATTGACAACAAAATGAATTCTCCCGTAGCTGGTTTCCCGCAGGGCTTTCCCCGCCTTCTGGGAAATAAAAATTCCCAGAAGAAAAATCTGAACGGAAATCAGCAGGGTCACAATAAAAAGAATTCTGGTGCGCAGGCTGGGCTTATGCCTCATCCGTCCCTCCCCCTTTATTCCAGAACAATTTCATGGATGAAAAAAAGCGTATCCGGATTGGGCAGCCTTTCTGCGAGCTGGGGATATTGCTGGGGGGGAACCCAGAGAAACCATGGGCCTCCGCAGGGAACCGACAGAGGCACACCGTCCTTATGGGAAAAAAGAAAAATTTCTTTTCCTTCCACCTCATTCCTTTCAAGGCGCAGATCCCGTCCCGCCAGTGCCTTGAAGGTCAGGGCGTCAAAGGAAAGGCCTTTGCTTTTTAAAAGATCCTCCACAATAAACCCCCGGAGTTCCTGTTTTCCAACATGGCCGGGGGACGTATGGCGATAGCCCTTGGGAACCGGTACCAGCATGTGCCGGAATACCATACCCGACTCCGAAACCCCATCTCCGGATACAGGATACACCGCATCCCCCTTCATAAGACGCAGGGGAACGCCCTGACCTTTTCCCGGAACAAGAGCCCTCACATACCAGGCATTGACAGAGGGGTGAAGCTTCTCTTTCTTTTCAAAAATCACCTTCAGCGGACCACCGCGGGCCCGGGAAATCGGCCTCCCATTTTCGGACCAGGCAAGAAGTCCCCCTTTTTCACGGACAAAGTCCATGGGAAAAAAAGCCATATACTGGTCCTCACTGAGCAGGGTCACACTTTCCACATCCTTTCCCACCAGATCACCAATAAAAGCTCCCTGAAAGGTCCGGAGTTCATTGCCGGGAAAATTGGGATCCAGACTTGCAATTTCAGAAACCCTGACAGAAAGATCCGTATTGACAAAGGAAATCTTTTCCTTCTGAAACGCCAAAACCGTAATCTCAGGGCCTTTTTCCGCAGAAACGGCATTGACCATGAAAAGAAAAAACAGAATGCTTAATCCGGCAAAAAAGAGACGCACCTGTCACCTCCTGAGTGGATGGGTAAAAGCAAGTACTCCTGTAATTGTTCAGCACAGTTTATTCTGAAACTCCAATACTGAAATTGCAGCAGCTTCGCTGTTATTGCAAGGCGCTCTGGCTGTTTGCAAGTGACGTTGCAATCGTTTCGGATCAGAGCTTTGAAGGCCTGTGCGAAAGAAGCGGCAAACTGTCTGAGCCGCCACAAAGGCAGCGTGCTCAAGCCTGCCATGGTAATCAAAAAGTTTATCCTGCCTGTGGCGGGGAGTTTTTGCCGCTTCCGCACAGGGCAAGAAACTCCCGAATAAGATTGCGTCACGGGCAAACAGCCAGGGTGCCGTGCATCTGTTTGGCAGCTATGGTACCTGGAAAACTGTGCTGAACAGTCAGGTACTTCTGAAGGGAACACAGGAAAAATACCGTTCCCAAAAAATCAATCCAAGGTATACTATCAGACCTTTTATGATAGTTTAATATAAAATTCCTTACTCTAACCCTCCGAACCCGAAAGCGTCAAGCAACATGCCTTTTTCATGCGACCCCGCATCTTCCGGAATACTTATGGAAAAACTGAAAAGCCCCATGGATATCCGGGGAAAAACCGTATTCTCCCGCATTTTTCTGGCACCCATGGCAGGTATCAATCATGTGGCATTCCGGGAGTGTATAAGAAACTTCGGCGGCTGCGGCCTCCTTTTTACGGAAATGTGCAGCGCAAAGGCCCTGCCCCACGAAAACCCGGCCATCTCCGAAGTTTTCCGCTGGCAGCCGGAGGAACTGGACAGCCTTGTCTGCCAGATTTTCGGTGCAGACCCCCTTGCCATGGCAAAGGCCGCCCGGAGGATAGAAAACGAAGGGTTTTTTGGTGTGGATCTGAATTTCGGCTGTTCCGTATCTGCCATCTGCAAGCAGGGAGCCGGTGCGGCACTCCTCAAAAATCCGGATCAGGCCCTTGCCATCGTAAAAGAAGTACGGGCCGCCGTCTCCATCCCCCTGTCCGTAAAATTCCGCACAGGATGGGAGGACAAACCGGAAAAAACCCTTGAACTGGCCCGAAGACTGGAAGATGCCGGATGCGACTTTCTCACCTTCCACCCCAGAGTGGCACCGGACCGCAGATCCAGAAGGCCCAGATGGGAATATATCAAAGCCGTCAAAGAAGCCGTATCCATACCGGTTTTTGGCAACGGCAATGTCTTTACTCCGGAAGACGGATTGAAAATGCTGGAAGAAACAGGCTGCGATGGCCTCAGTATCGGACGCATGGCCGCCGCAAGGCCCTGGCTCTTTGCCCTGTGGACGGGAAAACTTGCCGGACCTCCGGATACGGCAGAAGTTCTCCTTTCCATACACACAAACTGCTGCCGTCATTTCGGGGAGCTCAGGGGCTTAAGGCTTTTTAAAAAAATCCTTCCCTATGCCATGGCGGCCTATCCCTTTGGCCACCGCATGCACGCCCGTATCCGCAGCGCAGAAAACGGACAAATACTTAAAGAACGCATCCTTGAGGTTTTTGCAGACAGGCCGCAGGCCTCCCATGCACCCAACGGAAGCCTGATGGTGTAAAAAAAGAATCCTTGCAAAAAAGACCTTCTTTATAATAGGTAGCCCATAAGAATATCATCAGGAAACGCAACGCTTTCATAAAGGGCGGAGTCTGCCATGCCCACACCCCACATCAACCATCTTTTTCAGACAGATCTGGATTTTCAGAAATTTCTGAACCACATTCCCATGGGTGTCTTTGTCACGGACAGGGAAAGGCGCATTATCTGTGTCAACCACGGATTTGAGGCCCTTACGGGATTTTCTTCGGATCAGGCTCTGGGTCTTCCCTGCCGGGATATCCTCCGCAGCCGCCAGTGCATGCTGCATTGCCCCGTAAAAAAGGCCATGGAAACGGGGGAATCCCAGAGCATTGAAACAGACATCATATCCAGAGACCGCCAGCGCATTCCCGTACGCATGACCGCAGCCCCCCTGTGCGACGCCCATGGTAACCCCAGAGGATTTCTTGAAACCCTGGAAGATTTAAGGCCCCTGAAACAGCTGGGAGAAAAACAGAGCAAGGCCTTCAGCTTTTCCAGCCTCATTGGCCGCAGCCCCCAGATGGAAAAAATTTTTCAGATTCTGCCGGTTCTGGCCCAGAGTGATGCCTCTGTCCTCATTACAGGAGAAACGGGAACGGGCAAGGATTTAGTAGCAGAGGCCCTTCACCGGAGCTCCGAGAGGGCCAGAGGGCCTTTTATCAAGGTAAACTGCGGTGCCCTGCCGGAAACCCTTCTGGAATCCGAGCTTTTCGGACACATGAAAGGGGCCTTTACCGGCGCCCAGGAAAACAAGCCCGGACGCTTCCGTCTGGCCCATGGCGGCACCCTCTTTCTCACGGAAATAGGTGATCTGCCCCTAAGCCTTCAGGTAAAGCTCTTAACCTTTCTCGATGACCGCATCATCTTTCCCCTGGGCAGCACCCGAGGCTTTCCCGCCAATGTACGCATTGTTGCTGCCACCCACAGAAATCTTGAAAAAATGGTTCAGGAAAAAGCCTTCCGTCAGGATCTCCTTTTCAGGCTCAATGTGGCAAGGGTTCACCTGCCCCCCCTGCGGGAAAGGGAAGATGATGTCCGTCTGCTGCTGGATCATTTTCTGAATGCCTTCAACCGCCAGCTCAAAAAAAGTATCCGGGGCTATGCACCGGATGCCCTTGGCATTCTTCTGGCCTATTCCTTTGAGGGCAATGTGCGGGAGCTGAGAAATATTGTGGAGTATGCGGTGAATGTCTGCGCTGGCAGCACCATAAATACCTGCCACCTGCCCGCCTATCTGACCTGCCCCATATCCGGCCTGGAAACCGCACAGGAAAAAAAACCCTCCGTGATGCTGCATCAGGGAAACCCGGAAGCCTCATGGAATACGGTGGAAAGACAGATGATTCTTAATGCACTGATTCAGGCAGGGGGCAGAAAAAGCAAGGCCGCCGTCCTCCTTGGCTGGGGTCGCAGCACCCTGTGGCGCAAAATCAAGCAGTACGGCATTAACGCATGAGGATAAAGCATGGATAAAATACTGATCCCCATTTACGGGCAGGACATTGCCCCCCGTTTTGATCTGGCAACGGAAGTGGTGATTCTCATCCGGGAGGTGGGCAACCCCACACCGGAAGAGCGCATGATGGTGCTTCCCCAGGCTTCTGCGGAACAGCTCTGCCATCTCATCCTCAGCGATGGCATCGCTACCCTCATATGCGGTGGCATCGAAGAAGAATATTATCAGTATCTCTCATGGAAAAAAGTGGCCGTTCTGGATTCCGTGATGGGCCCCTGGCAGAAGGCTTCGGAACTCTTCATGGAAGGTCGGCTCAGGGCAGGCCAGTGCCTTCACACACGCCGCATGGAGGGGAAAGATGTTTCTTAGAAAACTCTGGCACAAAGCCGTCAATTCCATGCTGACCTTTCCCGAAGACAGCATCTCCCCCCACCGCTATGTCATTTTAAAACGCAACATCATCCTCATCATGTGCCTTGTCTGCATCATTCCCCTTGCCCTGATGGCGGGCATCAACTACAGCCTCTACAGGGCCAACCTTGAAAGTGAAATACTGCGCCCCATCCAGGTCATGGCAGAAGATACCCGCCACGCCTTTGAGCTTTTCATTGAAGAACGCCTCTCCACCGTCCGCTTCATTGCCCACGCCTATACCTATGATGAACTCCATAACGAAAAAACCCTGCAACGGGTTCTCAGGACCATGCGCTCGGAGTTTGTGGGCTTTGTGGATCTGGGACTTATTAATCAGGATGGGATTCTCGTAAGTTATGCAGGACCCTACAAGCTTCTGGGGAAGGACTATTCCCAGCAGCCATCTTTCCAGGAAGCGTCCGTCCGGGGAGTCTATATTTCCGATGTTTTCATGGGCTACAGAAAATTTCCCCATGTGGTCATTGCCGTGCAACGCATGGCAGAAGATGGCAGTACCTGGTTTATACGGGCCACGCTGGATACGGGCCGATACGAAGCCCTCATTGCCAGCATGGCCCTGCGGCCGGAGTTTGACGCCTTTCTCGTCAATCCCGATGGCATTCTCCAGACCAATGCCCGCTTTTACGGAAAAATACTGGAAGAATCCCCCTTTGACATCCCGCCGGGCATCCACGGAACCCACACCATCAAAACCATAGATCCCGCAGGAAAAGAAGTGCTTGTGGCCTTTGCGCCAGTACGCACGGATTATACCCTTGTGCTGGTCAAGCCCCTTTCCGTTCTTCTTCGCAGCTTCTATGCCATGAAGGTGGAGATGCTCATCATTTTCGGCGTTGGCGTTGTGGCCATTATCCTCGCCGTGGTGGGCGTTGCCGACGTACTGGTGCAACGCATCCGCAATTCCGATGAAAAACGGGCCACGGCCATACAGGAGCTGCAGCATACCCAGAAACTTTCCTCCATTGGCCGTCTGGCCGCAGGGGTGGCCCACGAAATCAACAATCCCCTGGCCATCATCAATGAAAAGGCAGGGCTGATGCAGGACCTTGTGGGGCTTTCGGAACCCTTTGAGCGTCAGGACCGCTTCATGGCCCTTACGGACAACATCCTGCAATCCGTGGAGCGCTGCCGGACCATCACCCACAGACTCCTTGGTTTTGCAAGGCGCATTGACGTGCAGTTTGAAAAACTGGACCTCAACGGCGTTCTCAGGGATACCCTTGGCTTCCTTGAAAGGGAAGCCAGCTACCGCCAGATCGAGATGCAACTGCTTCTGTCTCCGGAACTGCCGCCCATTGTTTCAGACAAGGGTCAGCTGCAGCAGGTTTTCCTCAATATACTCACCAATGCCTTTGCCGCAGTGGAAAACGGCGGCTGCATAAAAATACGCACCCGGTTTGAAATCCGCAAAAAAAAGGTTTTGGTCTCCATAGAAGACAATGGCTGCGGCATGGATGAAGAAATCCGTAAACATATCTTCGACCCCTTCTTTTCCACCAAAAAGGGCAGCGGTACGGGTCTCGGGCTTTCCATCACCTACGGAATCATCAACAAACTGGGCGGAACCATACAGGTCAACAGCAAGGAGGGAGAAGGCAGCACCTTTACCATTTCCCTGCCCCTGAAAGGAAACAGCAAAAGCAGTGAAGCAGAAAATCCTGCGGATGAAAGGGAAAAGGAATGAAAAAAAACTTAAGCATTCTCCTCGTGGATGATGAAGAGGAATTTGTGGTGACCCTGGCAGAAAGGCTTGAAATCCGGGGGTTTTCCCCCACCATTGCCGAAGACGGAGAAACAGCCCTTTCCATATTCACACCAGACACCTTTGATCTTGTACTTCTAGATCTCATGATGCCTGGCATCGGTGGCCTGGAAGTACTGGCAAAGCTCAAGGAAATCCAGCCCACCGTTCCGGTGATCCTGCTAACGGGCCACGGTTCCACCAGAGAAGGCATGGAGGGTATGCGGTTGGGTGCCTTTGATTACCTTATGAAACCATTAAACATTGAAGAGCTGATCCGAAAAATCCAGGAAGCCGTACCGGATACAGTGCAGCCCTGAAGGGAGAAATTTAAAATGCGTCATTTTGAGGAAATCCATTTTGCAGGAAAAATCACCGCTTCCGTTACCCATGAGCTGCGCAATGTTCTGGCGGTGATCCGGGAAACCAGCGGACTGATGCAGGATATCATGTCCCTGCAGGATCAGGGGAAAAAAATCAGCGGGGAAGAGCGTATCCAGAGCGGTTTCAGGGCCATTTCAGATCAGATCCAGAGGGGAAGCCAGCTCATTGACCGTCTTAACCGCTTTGCCCACAGCTCCGACCACCCGGAGGAAAGTATCGATATCCAGGAGGCTGCCGCTGATTTTTTCCAACTGACGGAGCGTCTGTGCAGAATCCGGCGCATCACCCTTGTACCTGAAACAAGGGGGAACCCCATCCATATCACGGCCTCAAAATTCTATTTTTATGCGGCCCTCTTTCAGGCGCTGGAACACTGCCTGAGCCTTCCCGAAGACAGCCATATCCCCGTATCCTTTACAGAAAAATCAGAGATATACTTCCATGTATCAGGCCTTTTTGCCGAACCGGTGCAGAAAAAACTGACCGGGGCCTTCCTCCTGACAGGTGATACCTGCAGCATTCGTATATCCCACAACACCGGTTCATAATGTGCCAAAACAACCAAAACACCCTGTTTCTTTTTGTCTCATAAAGTCTCAAGCCCAGATCCTTTTCTTCCCCGACCCGACCGCACCCCCAAAAACAGCCACCCCACACACAATAAAAATAACCTTAAAATCAAAATACTTAAATAGACAGGAAAACTGAAAACCCAGAATCTCCTGACCTTTGGCCCTGCCTTTGCATTAAGGAAATAATCCGAAAACAGGACAGCATCATCCTTTGAACGCATCAGGAGCATCCATGACCATCCTTTCCCTTTTCAGTGTTCGGTATGCCGGAAGCGAGTCTCTGGTGGATGATCTCTGCCAGAAAACCCGCTCCCGACTCTTCCGGGATACGGATATTATCGAACGCTGCTCCCTCAGACACCACATCAAACCTGCGACTCTTAAAAAAGCCCTCTACTCAGGAACCAGTGTATTCAATAATTTTACCCACGAAAAAGAGTATGCCACCGCCTGCCTCAGGGCCACCCTTGCCGACCTCCTGGAAACCGAAGGCCAGATTTTTACAGGCCATACGGCCCTGCTTCTCCCCTTCTCCCTGAGCCATGTTCTGAGAATTCACATCACAGCAGGCCACAGGTGGCGGATCATGCAGGCCAGAGCCATGGGAACCACGGAAAAGGAAGCCGAAGAAGAAATCCGCCGTCACGACACCATCACCGCCCTCTGGACCCGCCACCTCTGGAAAAAACCGTCCATGGATAAAGACCACTTCCATATGATGCTGACCATGGACAAGGCAGAAAATCCCCTGGAAGAAATCCTTGAAACCATGGCGCAGCCCCGGCACCAGATTACAAAAGAAGGCCGCTGGGCCATGGAGGATTTCCGCCTCAGGACAAGGGTGGAGCTTGAACTCAATCTGGCAGGCCACGATGTGGCGGTGGATGTTTTTCAGGGCAGGGGCCGCCCCACCATAGAAAAAAAATTTCCCAGACCCTCAAAACTGGCAGAAGAACTGCACAGCATTGTCAGGGCATCTCCCGGAGTGCAGGAGGTGGAAATCTGCATGGGACCCGTATCCGCCGATGCCAGAAACTACCACAGATACGATGCTGCCGTGGCCTGCAAGGTTCTTCTGGTGGACGATGAAAAGGAATTTGTCCAGACACTTTCGGAACGCCTGCGCATGAGGGAATATCCAAGCCATGCGGTCTTTTCCGGACAAGAGGCTTTGGATCTGCTGGAAGAGGATGCACCGGATGTCATGGTTCTGGATCTCATGATGCCCGGCATCAATGGGTTTGAGGTGCTCCGCAGGACAAAGCAAAGCTACCCGGAGATAGAAATCATCATTCTTTCCGGCCATGGTTCGGAGACTGACCGGCAGCGCTGCATGGACATGGGGGCCTTTGCCTGCCTCCAGAAGCCTGCGGATATCAATGAACTGAAGGCCGTCATCAATGAAGCCCATGCCCGTATCCTTAAAAGGCGGGAAACACCATGACACATGAAAAACACCGAAGGCATTCCTATGGATGTTGACCATAAAAAATATAAGAAACGTATAAAATTACAGGGAGATCTTCCCACAGACTGCCCTGTGGAATAAAACAGTCCCTAAGGGTCCCCGAAACCCTTAAGGGCTTAGATGTCCGCAGGCGCCAAGGAGAAAAAATGAAAATCAGAGTCATGCTCGTGGATGACGAGGCCCCCTTTGTGGATACCCTCGCCCAGAGGCTTACCATGCGGGATTTCAATGTAAGCAAGGCTTACAACGGAAATCAGTGCCTGGAAGCCATTACAGCAAACCCCCATGAAACCGATGTGGTGGTACTGGATATCCTCATGCCCGGTCTCAGCGGCATCGAGGTCTTAAAACGGATCAAGGCCATCAATCCCCTGATGCAGGTTGTGCTTCTTTCAGGGCAGGCAACGGTGGAGACGGCCATTGAAGGCATGAAACAGGGGGCCCATGATTTCCTCATCAAACCCACGGAGGCCGAAACCCTTGCCTTAAAAATCAGAGAAGCTGCCGCAGTCAAGGCCAGCCATGAGGATCGCATTCAGAAAGCAGAAACGGATAACATCATCCAGCATAAGGGCTGGTAATTTTTTCATTGGGGACAGACCCGGTAAATCCGGGGCTTTCCTGAAATCAGAATCCATCATCCAAATATTATTCAAGGAGTGATTATTATGAGTGCCTCTGCTGCCGTTCAAAAGGCTCAGGTTGACTACAAACGCCTCTTTTTCATGTTTCTGGGGCTCTTTCTTTTCTGCATCGTTTACTGGGCCCCCCCCTTCCCCGATGCCGTGGACCCTATGGGTGCCTCCTTCACCCTTTCCAAGGAAGCCAAGGGCGCCATTGCCATCTTCCTTCTGGCAGGCACCTGGTGGGTGTTTGAAGTTGTACCCATCGGCATTACCAGTATCCTCATCGGTGTCATGCAGGTCATGTTCCATGTGCGTTCCGCCAATGATGCCTTTAAAGACTTCATGACCCCTTCGGTCATGTTTATCTTTGCCTCCCTCATCATCGGCATCGTCTTTACCAAAACAGGACTGACCAAACGCATTGCCTACAAAATGCTCTCCATTGTGGGGGAGAAAACCCACCTCATCATGCTGGGCTGCTTTCTCATCACCGTAGCCCTCACCCATTTCATGGCCCACACCGCCGTGGCAGCCACCATGTACCCCCTGCTGCTGGCCGTTTATGCCATGTACTCCGATGATCCTTCCAAGCCCAGCAATTTCGGCAAAGGCCTTTTCATCGGCATGGCCTATGTGGCTGGCGCCGGAAGTATCGTCACCCTGCTGGGTGCGGCCCGTGCGCCTGTGGCCTTAGGCTTTTACAATGACATTGTCGGCCGTGAAATTTCCTTCTTCGAGCTGACCTACTACATGGCTCCCGTGGGCTGGCTCATGGCCTTCCTCATCTGGGGCATGATGCTCCTTCTCCTTCCCCCGGAAAAAAAGGAAATTGAAGGCGTCCGTGAAAGGGCTGCGGAGCTGGCCGCCCAGCAGGGTGGCATCACATCCAAGGAAATCATTGCCGCTGCCGTGGTCATCACCTGTATAGCCATCATGTCTTTAGGAAGCTTCATCCCGGCACTGGGCAAGCTGGATAAAACCGGCCTCATCCTCATCACCACCCTGATTTTCTTCACCACCCGCATCCTCACCATTGAGGATCTGGAATCCGTACCCTGGAATATCATTCTCCTTTTCGGCGGTGCCATGAGTATCGGCTTCTGCCTCTGGCAGACCGGGGCGGCCCAGTGGATGGCCGTACACTGGCTCACCCTCTTTGAAAAGGCCCACTGGTTTGTCTTTGTCATGGGTATGGCCGTTTTTGTTCTGGCCATGACCAACTTCATCATGAACGTGGCTGCCATTGCCATTTCCATGCCGGTGGCCCTTGTCATTGCGCCCTACCTCAATGTGGCTCCCGAGGTTATCACCTTTGCAGCCCTTGTCACCGCAGGTATGCCCTTCCTCCTGCTGGTGGGTGCCGCACCCAACGCCATTGCCTATAACTCCGGCCAGTTCACCACAGGAGAGTTCTTTAAATATGGTATTATCGCCAGTATTCTGCTACTGGCTGTACTCAGTCTCTTTATTCTGGTCATCTGGCCCCTGATGGGGATGCCCGTCTCCATGCTGGGATAACAGCTTCGATACAAAAAACAGGGGACAGCATGACCGTCCCCTGTTTTTTCCAAGGAAACAAGATGGACTCTCCGGTATCAGGCACATCGGATAAGGACGGCATCCTCAGCCTAAGGAGCCGTCTTTACCTTTCCCTCGGCGGTATTCTTCTGCTGATGAGTGCGGGAACAGGCATCATGGCCTGGTACACCCGGACCCTTGAAAATCTGGTCAACGAAGACATTCCCCGCAGCATTGCAGCCTTCCAGTCCGCTGAAGCCCTGGAAACGGCCATGATCAACCAGAAGGGCTTTGTTACCTACTATATGCAGGACAGGGATCCTGAATGGCTGCGGAGACTGGGGGAATACCGGCGGATCTTCAGGGAGAAGCTGGAAGATGCGAAAAGCCGGGCCCGGACACCGGCCCAAAAAGACCTGATCCGGGAAATCGACAAAAACTATCAGCGTTATATTCTCATGAAAGACGGCGTCATTGACCATTATGTCTCTGGCCGCTTTCAGGAAGGACAGGAGCAGCATCCGGAAATCCGCATGCTCTTTTTCCGCATCATCCAGCTCTGCGAAGACTTTAAAACCCTTCAGGCCCATGCCCTCAGCGACCTTCAGGAAAATGTGAGAAAGGAAACCCGACAGGTCAGAAACCTCACCCTTTTCATTCTCCTCATCACCTCGGCCCTTGTTTTCGTCCTTGGCATGGAAATATCAAGGCAGATTCTAAGGCCCTTAAGAAAACTGGCCCAGGCCACGGGAGCCATGAATTTCCAAAAAGGCAACGAGGTCAACGCCGTAAGCAGGGGCGTTCAGGGCCTGATCCGTGATGCTGGGGAGGCCTCCCGCAGGCTGGAGCGCAGCCGGGAAAATCTGGAACAGGCCGAACGCATGGTCATGGTGGCAAGGCTTGCCGCTGGCATGGCCCACTCCATACGCAATCCCCTCACCTCCGTCAAAATGCGGCTTTTTTCCCTGTCCCGCTCCCTGAAGCTGGATGAGGACCAGCGGGAGGATTTTGATGTCATTTCCAGCGAAATCAATCATATAGACACCATCGTTCAGCATTTTCTGGAATTTTCCAGACCCCCGAAACTGAAAATCCAGTCCATCTGCCCCTCGGATGTGGTGGATCAGGCCCTGACCCTGCTGAAACACAGGCTGGCCTCCTATGATGTCACCGTCACCCTGAACCGCAAAGAAGAACTGCCCCAGATCGCAGGGGATCCGGAACAGCTCAAGGAGGTTCTGGTCAACCTCATTGAAAACAGTTGTCAGGCCATGGAAGGAAGACCCGGCCACATGGAAATATCCGAAGGCCTTGAAAACCAAGAAAAACCCATGGCCCGCATCCGCATCCATGATTCGGGGCCGGGTATCCCGGCGGACCTCCTTCCCCGCATCTTTGATCCCTTTGTCACCACCAAGGAAGACGGTACGGGCCTTGGCCTGAGTATTGCAAACCGCATCATCGAAAACCACGGCGGTTCCATTGAGGTACGTTCCGTACCCGGCAACGGAACCACCTTTGATATTCTGCTGCCATGCACGGACCGGAAAAAAGGAGAGGCCTGATGGCCCACATTCTCATTATTGATGACGACGATCAGCTCAGAACCAGTTTTCAGCGCCTGCTCACGGCAGAGGGCTTTCAGGTCAGTACCGCCGCATCCGGAGAAGCGGGCCTGCGCTTCATCGGAGAAAAGATACCGGATCTGGTCATTGTGGACATACAGATGCCCGGCAAAAACGGCCTTGAAGTCTTTGCCATCATCCACGACAACCATCCCCGCCTGCCCGTCATCATCATGACCGCCTTCGGCACCACGGAATCCGCCATCGAAGCCACCAAGGCCGGCGCCTTTGACTACATTTTAAAACCCTTTGACATTCCTGAAATGCTGACGCTGATAGGAAAAGCCCTGGATGCGGGAAAATTCATGAAGACCCAGATTTCTTCGGGTGAAGACAGCGAACCCCCTGTCACCGTCAACGAGGCCATCATCGGCCGCAGCCCTGCCATGCAGCAGGTTTACAAGGCCATCGGCCGGGTTACGGCCACCGAGGCCACGGTGCTGATCCGGGGAGAGTCCGGCACAGGCAAGGAACTTGTGGCCAGTGCCATCTATCAGCACAGCAGCAGATCCGATAAACCCTTCCAGATCATCAACTGCGTTGCCATACCGGAAACCCTTCTGGAATCCGAGCTCTTCGGCTATGAAAAGGGAGCCTTTACCGGTGCCGTTCAGCGCCGCATGGGAAAAATTGAACAGGCCAACGGCGGTACGGTGTTTCTCGATGAAATCGGAGACATGCCCCTTTCCCTGCAGTCCAAGCTCCTGCGGCTGCTGCAGGAACGCAGCATTGAACGCATTGGCGGAAGGGACACCATTCCTGTGGATGTGCGCATCATTGCCGCCACCAACCGCAATCTGGAACAGGCCATAGAAGAGGGCATCTTCCGGGAAGATCTCTACTATCGCCTCAATGTGGTCAGCCTCACCCTGCCGCCCCTCAGGGAAAGAAAGGGAGACATAAGCCTTTTAACGGATTATTTCCTGCATCGTTTTGCCATGGAATCGGGCATGGAAAATCCGGGCATCAGCGATGAGGCCCGGGGCAGGCTGGAGCAGTATGACTGGCCCGGCAATATCCGGGAATTCGGCAATGTCCTGCACAAGGCCATTATCTTCAACCGGGGCATGCCCGTTGCTGCCGAGGATCTCGATATGGGAAACCCGCCACCCCTCAATGATACCACAAGAAAAACCCCGGATCTGGAGGACGGTATCCGGCAGTGGATACGCGCCGGTCTGGAAAAGGGAGAAAGTACTTCATTTTTTGATGAAACCATGGATACCTGTGCCCGGCTTATGGTCAGTGAAGCCCTGAAGTTCACCGGCGGCAACCGGTCCCAGGCCGCAAGGCTGCTGGGCATGTCCCGGCCCACCCTCCACGCCCGCATTGATAAGTATAACCTGAAAATGGAAACCTCCATAAAAACGGAAGCCGAAGACTGATCCAGCCTCCCGTCCAGAGACCTTACACCCCCTTGGACAGCCTGGAAACCATGCGGACACCACCCCCCTGACACCCACCAAAAAAACCCAATATTTACAAGGCAATACCAAACAAAAAACTTCTGGCACACCCCTTGCAAAATCTCCTCTCAGCAAACACCCGGGCTTAAAGAAAGCCCGTGTCCATGAACCCCAGCGGGAGGAGAAAAAGCCCATGCAACAATTTGTCAGAGACTTCATGGTCCCCACGGAAAAATTCCCCACCATTCAGGACTCCGCCACATTCACCGAAGCCGTACTGGCCCTTGAGGCATCCCAGGAAGCCTTTCTTGCGGGCAAACAGGAGCAGCGCATCCTTCTTGTCTTTGATGATGCCGGTAAAATTGTAGGCAAACTCACCCCCATTGATATTGTCCGGGGGCTGGAACCCAATTTCGACAAGGTTGTGGATAAAGAAGCAGGTGCTTTTATCTCCAATGTCAATTACGTCATTGATTCCATGAAAAAACAGACCCAGCTCTGGTCAAAACCCATTGACGATCTCTGTGTCAGGGCAAAGGACATGCGGGTCAGAGACTTTGTCAAAAGCACACCCCGTTCCCAGATCATTGGCGCAGATGCCAGCCTCAACGATGCCCTGCACGCCTTTGTGATTTTCGGCCATGACGCCATCTTTGCCATGGACGGACCCGTGGTGGCAGGGGTTCTGCGTTTTTCCGATGTTTACCGGGAAATCCAGAGACAGATCAAAGCCTGTAAAATTTAGCGACGGATAAAACCGTCCGCATTTTATATTCATTTATTTCTCACAAGGAGACTGAAACATGGCTGAAAACACACAGGAGCTGAAAAAACCCGGCCCCAATGAACTGGTGATTGATGAGCATCCGGAAACACCCCCCCAGTCCGGCATGAGTATCATCATCAAATGCGCCATTGCCATTGCCTTAGGGATTTTTGTTTATATCCTTCCCACACCGGACAACCTTTCCCCCGAAGGCCACAAGCTGCTGGCCCTTCTGGTCACGGTTCTTGTTCTCTGGATCACTGAAGCCATACCCATTGGTGTCACGGCCCTCTGCGTGGGTGCGGGCATGATCGCTTTAAATATTGTGGGCAGAAACGACGCCTGGACCCCCTATGCCAACCCTGCCGTTATGTTCGTTCTCATGATCATCATGTTCGGCGTTGTCTTGAATGAGGTGGGCCTTGCCAAACGCCTCATGTATCACCTTTTAAAAATTGCAGGCACCAATGTAAAAAAACTGAGCCTGATCCTTGCCGTGGGCTGCACTTCGCTGGCCACCATCCTCCACGATGCCACGGTTACCGTTGTCATGGTATTTGCCTTTGTTCCCGTTTTCATGGCCATGGGCATGAAGCCCGGCGCAGGCCACAAGCTGCCCAAATTCTTCCTCATGCTCATTCCCATGGCAGCATCCGCAGGGGGCTTTGGCACCATGATCGGTGGCGGTCGTAACCCACTGGCTCTGGAAATTCTTTATCGCTACACCCATGAGACCACAGGTGTGGGCAAGGTCATCGGCTTCATGGAGTACCTCATTATCCAGTTTCCCATCAGCCTTTTCACAGGCGTTGCCACCTGGGCTGTGGTTTACCTTCTCTTCAGACCCGAAGAAAAGGAGCTGGTGGGTGTTAAACTGGAAGATCCCGGTCCCATGAGTACGGCGGAACTGGGTGTGGGCCTTGTTTTCCTTGGTGCCTTTATCCTCTGGTTCCTTGGAGATATCACGGGCTGGCATGTGAGTGTGGTGGCAGCCATGGCCATGGTGGGCTTCTGCGCTCCGGGCTGGGTTTCCTTTAAAACCATCTGTGACAAATTCCCCTGGGAGTCCTGGATTGTATTCGGCGCTGGCGTCTCCTTAGGCCTTGCCATGCTGAAAACCGGTGCAGGTCAGTTCCTTGCGGAATCCTGCCTGCCCCTCCTTGAAGGTCAGGGATCCTTTGTCACCTTCTTTGGCCTTGGCTTCTTCGGCTCCTTCCTCTCCAGCCTCATGAGTAACTCAGCAGCCGTGGCCCTGACCCTGCCCATCACCCTGCCCATGGCGGACATGCTGAACATGTCGCCTGTGGCCGTAGCCCTGCTGGCACCCATCACCACCTCCTTCATCATGCTGGTCATCGGCTGCCCTCCCACCATCATCGCCTACAGTGCTGGCTACTTCACCCAGGTGGATTTCATTAAGGTAGCCGTGCCCTGGTGTATCTGCCTGCTGGTGATTTCCGTGGCTGCCGCCCTTTTATACTGGCCCATGATAGGGGTGTATGGGGGTTAAAAACCCATTTTCAAACAACAACACCATCGAAAAAACCGGACCTCTTCAGGTCCGGTTCATAAAAAAAGGAGATAAAACCCATGGAACCCATACGCATTCTGGTGGTGGACGATGAAAAGGATTTTACGGAAATGCTCTGCCTGCGACTGACGGAGGCAGGACATATGGCAGAGGCGGTGCATGATGGTCAGGCCTGCCTCAAAAAACTGGATGAAAAACCCTTTGACGTTCTGATTCTGGATATCCGCATGCCCGGCATGGACGGCCTGCAGGTTCTCAGACAGATTAAAACGGACCATATTTCAACGGAAGTCATCCTGCTCACAGGCCACGGCTCCACGGAAACCGCCGTGGAAGGCATGAAAAAAGGCGCCTTTGACTATGCCCTGAAGCCCTACGACTTTGCGGATCTCTTAGATAAAATCAAAGAAGCCCGTATGGTTAAAAATGAAAGGGAAAGGCGGATCATAAAGGCGGAGGAACGTTCCCGACTGGACAAACTGGAAAAACACATGCGTTTTTAAAGGCCTGTGGTCTGCTTATTGCAGCTAAACATCCATTGAATAAGCCCCACGAACGGGGAGTTCCCGTCCAGCCCCGCAGATTCCTTTCCCCCTCCGGAAAGGGATCAGATCGCCCCCCGATCAGCGGGGACCCTGCCCGGACGGGAAACTCCCTCCATACTCCCCGTTAAGAAGGACACCGGTTTTCCGGTGTCCTTTTTTCTTAGGATGATGCAGAAAATACACGCTCCCTTGCCAGAACAAAGCTCTTTCTGTGACCTGTCTGCCCAAAGCCTAAAGTGTAAAGGCCACTGACAAGACCCCCAAAAAACTGTCGGGTTTTTTTTCAATTCAGCCCCTGCCATTTCCCTTCTTTCATATCACGAACCTGCCCTTCAAAAAAATAATGAGAAATCCATTAAGCCTTAAATAATCCCCATCCTCGCCACCTTCAGGGAATCCCAATTCAAAAAAAGAAAATTAACCAAATTTCTGCTTTTTAAAAAAACCAAAAGACATTTTCCGGTATCATCCTTGCAAAAAAACCTTAAAAAGTGGCCTGAAATAAAAAAGCTATAAAAAATTCAGGCCTTTCTTCAACATCCTTCCCTGCTCAGGGAAGCAAAAATAAAACAGAAGATTGTGAAAGGAGTTTATACCATGGGAGCCCAGGATCATGCGACCCCGCCCCCCAACCGCCTTGTTGACCACCATGAGGAACCCCAAAGTCCCCCGCAGTCCGGCATGAGCATCATCATCAAATGCACCGTTGCCGTTGCTCTGGGTATCTTTGTCTATCTTCTTCCCACGCCGGACAATCTCTCTCCCGAAGGCCACAGACTGCTGGCCCTTCTGGTCACCATTCTTGTTCTATGGACAACCGAAGCCCTGCCCATCGGTGTCACAGCCCTCTGTGTCGGGGGCGGCATGATCGCCTTTGACATTGTGGGCAGAAACGATGCATGGACACCCTATGCCAACCCTGCGGTGATGTTTGTTCTCATGATCATCATGTTCGGTGTCATCCTCAACGAAGTGGGCCTTGCCAGACGGCTCATGTACTATCTGCTGAAATTTGCGGGAACCAACGTCAAAAAACTCAGCTTTATCCTTGCCGTGGGATGCACCCTTACGGCTACCGTACTCCACGATGCAACGGTCACCGTTATCATGGTGTTTGCCTTTGTTCCTGTTTTCATGGCCATGGGCATGAAGCCCGGCAGCGGCCACAAACTTCCCAAATTCTTTCTCATGCTCATTCCCATGGCTGCATCCGCAGGGGGCTTTGGCACCATGATCGGTGGCGGTCGTAACCCGCTGGCCCTGGAAGTGCTCTACCGCTACACCGAGGAAACCACGGGCGTGGGAAAGGTGATCGGCTTCATGGAGTACCTCATCATCCAGATGCCCATCAGTATCTTTACGGCCATTGCCACCTGGGCCGTGGTATATTTTCTTTTCAGACCCGAAGAAAAGGAACTCAAAGGCATTGAACTGGACGACCCCGGCCCCATGAGCACGGCGGAACTGGGGGTCAGCATTGTTTTTGTTCTGACCTTTATCCTCTGGTTTCTGGGAGATTTTACGGGCTGGCATGTCAGCGTGGCCGCCTGTATTGCCATGGTAGGCTTCTGTGGCCCGGGATGGGTCTCCTTTAAAACCGTCTGCGACAAATTCCCCTGGGAATCCTGGATCGTTTTTGGTGCCGGTGTTTCTCTGGGTATGGCCATGCTGCAGACGGGTGCGGGCCAGTTCCTTGCGGAAAGCCTGCTTCCCATGCTGGAAGGAAAAAGCAGCTTCACCATTTTCTATGGCCTTGGACTTTTCGGCTCCTTCCTCTCCAGTCTCATGAGCAACTCCGCAGCGGTGGCCCTGACCCTGCCCATCACCCTGCCCATGGCGGACATGCTGAACATGTCTCCTGTGGCCGTAGCCCTTCTGGCCCCTGTGACCACCTCCTTTATCATGCTGGTCATCGGCTGCCCCCCCACCATCATTGCCTACAGCGCAGGCTATTTTACCC
This sequence comes from Desulfobotulus alkaliphilus, assembly GCF_007830435.1. Classification (GTDB taxonomy): domain Bacteria; phylum Desulfobacterota; class Desulfobacteria; order Desulfobacterales; family ASO4-4; genus Desulfobotulus; species Desulfobotulus alkaliphilus. The sequence continues at coordinate 78,141 of NZ_VLLC01000006.1, forward strand.
AGATAGACTTCATCAAGGTGGCCGTTCCCTGGTGCCTGATCCTGCTTCTTGTATCCGTGGCAGCGGCCCTGCTATACTGGCCTTTAATCGGCATACACTGATAAGAAAGGAGCTTACCCATGGGCAGAGATGCGGAAAAAACCATGAAAGATCTTCCAGATGGCGAAAAGAAAAATGATGAAAAAATTAAAACCGAGGCAGACCACCTCTACGACCTGCTCCGGCCCCTGCATCATCTGCCCAGGGGTAAAAACACATGGAACCCTGCAATCATTAAAAAATCATGGTTCTGGCCCCTCAGTGTGGCCATTCTGATGATTCTTTATTATGTTTATCCTCTGATCTGGGATTTTTTTGCCCAAAGCTCCGGTGGATAAAACCCAGCGCTGCCGGGACCAGTTCCTGAAATCCCCCCCTCTCCACCGGCGACCGAGATCCTCGAAGCCGGGCCCGGAGTGGGGGGCAATACACGGATTCAATGAATCCCGGAGCCAGCCTGAATAACATACAGCCCGAGGGGCTGCACAGAAAGGAGACATCCATGGTTCCCATCCGCATCCTTGTGGTGGACGATGAAAAGGACTTTACGGAAATACTCTGCATGAGACTCAACGCCGCAGGCTTTCAGGCCGATGAGGTGCATAGTGGTCTGGACGGCCTGAAAATGCTGGATACCAAGCCCTATGACGTTCTTATTCTGGATATCCGCATGCCCGGCATGGACGGACTTCAGGTACTGAGGCAGATCAAGACCGATCATATCTCAACGGAAGTAATTCTTCTTACGGGCCACGGCTCTACAGAAACCGCAGTGGAAGGCATGAAGCGGGGTGCCTTTGATTATGCCCTGAAACCCTATGACTTCAAGGAGCTGGTTGAAAAAATAAAAGAGGCCGCAGAGGTCAAAAGGAAAAGAGAAGCACGCATCCGGAGGGCCGAAGAACGCTCCCGTCTGGATAAATTGGAAAAAAGCATGCGGTTTTAGCTTATTCAGAATTTCCACCGCTGTAATTTCAACAGCTTCGTACTGCTGCAAGGCTCCGTGGCTATTTGCAAGTGACATTGCAATCGTTTCGGATCAGAGCTTTGCAGGCCTGTGCGAAAGAAGCGGCAAACTGTCTGAGCCGCCACAAAGGCAGCGTGCTTAAGCCTGCCATGGTAATCAAAAAGCTTATCCTGCCTGTGGCGGGGAGTTTTTGCCGCTTCCGCACAGGGCAAGAAGCTCCCGAATAAGATTGCGTCACGGGCAAATAGCCTGGATGCCTGTGCACCTGCCTGACAGCTATTATTGTGCTGAACAATTACCATAATTGAAAGGAAGCCCCCATGCTGCAGGGACCAGGAATGCGCCAGCGAATTTTCACGGGTATTGCCGCCCTGGCCATCCTTGCCATGGCAACAGGGGGTATAGCCTTTTTCAATCTCATGCAGGTCCGCAGCCATGCGGAAACCCTCACAAAGCACAACCTGCCCCAGCTTCAGATCGGCCACCAGATCCATCAGGAAGTCTCCCTGACCGGCTACCACATCCTCAACTACATTCTTCACGCAGATGCGGATGCGTGGGAAAGGGCCCGCCAGTCGACCCTTGCCTGCAACCGGATTCTCGAAAATGGAAAAGCACTGGCCCAGAAAAAAGGACTCCACGGATTTCAAAGACAGATTCTTGAAATGCAAAGGGCACTGGACCACTACAGTCAGGCCCTTTCCGACATTGGACTTGCCATTGAAAGTATAGAAAAAAATCATAACTTTGCCAAAAAAGCCTCCCATGCCTTTGTTCAGAACATCCATGCCTATATGGACATGCAGTGGGCGGAGCTGGACCGGCAGATTGAATCGGTTTTCACAGGGATCCCCCTGCTGCGGGAAGGGCTGAACCTTTCCACGGAAGAAGAGCTGATCATCCGCCAGCAGCGGCTTCTGGCGGGCTCCCGCATACTGGACATGGGCCGGATGATAGAAAACGAGTTGTGGAAGGGCGAAGTCCATCGCAGCCCCTCCCTTCTGGCCCGCCTACTCCCCCGCATCCCTGCTCTCCAGCAGAGCATGACAGAACTTCTGCTAGTTACAAGACAACGCCACAATACCGAGCTTCTGAATACGGCCATGGCATCCATGGAAGAAACCGGCCTTGCCATCAGCAACCTTATTGAAATCAGAAAAAATGTGGAAAAAGCCCTCTTCGATCACAACACAGCCTATGGCGAGCTGTTCCATCTTGCCGGAAGTATCGCAGATCAGGCCCATGAAAATGCCATGCAGGGAGGAAACCGCACCCGCGCCATTGCCGATGGCTTTGTGAAGTTTCTTGTGCCTTCAGGCTTGATAGCCATCTGTATTCTTATGGTGCTTTACGTTCAGGTGGCCCACCTTGAAAAACAGAGAAGGGAAATGAACCAGCTCAGCCTCCTTGCGGAAAAACTCCAAAAAGCGCCCACACCCGAGGCTGCGGCAGAACTCACCTTTAATGGGTGCAGAAAGCTATTTTATGAAGACTCCGGCATGGTGGCCCTGCTGGACGGGGATGGTCCCCCCCTGTGGCAAAAAGCATGGGGAAAAAAGCCTCCGGGTATTGCAGACCCTGGCGCTAAAAAATTAAACAGAAAAAGGGATACGGCCACAAAGGGGATCTTTTTTCACTCCATCCAGCCCCAGGAAGGGCCATCGGCCTTCTTAGCGATCAGGTTCCGCCACGGCTTTCCCATGCAGAGGCAGGCCGCAGGCGCAGCCCTTGCCCGCAACGTGGCAGATCACCTTAGCGCCAGCCTCAATGCCCTGCATCTCATGGAAAAACTCCGCATGGAATCCATCACCGATGCCCTCACGGGCCTTTACAACCGCAGGTACATGGAAGAAACCCTCCGCCGGGAGTTTTTACGCTGCCAGCGGAAAAACTGCTGCCTCAGTCTTCTTCTGCTGGATGCAGACCATTTCAAAAGGGTGAATGATACCCATGGCCATGAAACGGGCGACCTTGTACTTATCCAGCTTGCCTCTCTCCTGAAACAGGATGTACGGGCCGATGATGTGGCCTGCCGCATCGGCGGTGAGGAATTCCTCCTCATCCTGCCGGGACTCTGCCCGGACTCCGCCCTTAAAAGGGCCGAAGAAATCCGAAGGCTCGTTTCCCTCACACCCACAGAGACCGAAGATGGCAGAAAAATTTCCATCACCGTTTCCATGGGCCTTGCCGTGTATCCCTATGATGCAAAAGATCCCGAAGGACTGATCCGTGTAGCAGACAAGGGGCTGTATGCGGCCAAGACCTCAGGCAGAAATCGGGTCTGCCGTTATGCTGAAGAAACAGCCCTTGGGCAGGTCTAAACATGTACGATCCGGAAAGGTCTTTGCCTTATCAAAACAGCCTTAATATCTTTAGGGCCTTTAGGATAGAGACTTTAAGCATTTCAAAGGCTGCACCATAAAAAGGGCATCTCTGCCTGCCAAACTCAGATGCAGTCCCTGCAATCAGACCCCTTGCACCCTGTAAAAAAACCTGACTTCCCCACCACAAAACAGCAAGTCTGTACATAATATTCCCCCGCCACCAAAGGTATCTTACGCCCCTTCTCTGTGGAACACTTATTGCTAAAACCCTTGAGAAGCTTCCCTTAAGGAGGCAGATAACCATTTGTGCCCACAGAGGAGGCAGTGATGCTGAAAACCATGAAGTTGCGCACCCGACTGTTTGCAGGATTTGGCATTCTTACGGCCGTTATTTTCCTGATGAGCCTTGGCGCCGCCGTCAATCTTGGAAATATCCGCTCCCAGACAGACGAACTCATCCATGAAAATCTCCCCCAGTGGTCCTTTGCCAACACCATTTATGCCCAGGTGGCAACCACCGGATACCATATGACAGCCTATGAACTGAGCGGCAGTGAGGGGGATTTCAACGCTGCGGTGAATGCCTCTGGCCTTGCCCTGAAAACCGTGCAGGACGGCAGAAGAACCGATCTTGGAAAAAAAAATCCTGACTTTGCAAAAAAAATGCAGGACATGGAAAGCATTCTTTCCAGGTACCAGAACCTCATGAACCGCTCCCGGAGTGCTGCGGAAAACATCCGGGAGAACCATAAGGCCGTGGCAAGATCTGCCGATCTTTTCATTGAAAACATCACTGGATACAACGGCATGCAGAAGGAAGCCATGGTGCAGCAGCTTGCCTCAGCCTTTGGCGACAGGGGAATGGTGAGGGCAGGGCTGAATCTGGCTTCCGAAGAGGAATTGCAGATCCGCCACGACCGTATTCAGGCAGGCAGCGACATTTTAAGCAGCGGCAATGCCCTGTATGCGGCCCTATGGGAGGCAGAATCCCGCAGAGACAGCGAGGCCCTCTCTGCTCTTCTGCCGGAAATCCATCGGCTGCACCAAACCATGACAGAACTTGTGGAAGTAACCCGACAACCCCAGAACCTCAAGCAGCTCAGGGCTTCCATGGGAGCGCTGGACACCAATGTCAGCGCCGTTGAAAGCCTGATACGTTTGCGTCAGGGCGCCGTGGAAACAACAAGGGCCCAGAACCTTGCCTACAATGAACTCCTCAGCCTTGCCACGTCTCTTTCCAGTGAAGCCCACGGCCATGCCATGGAAGGGGGCGGGCAAACCAACCTTATTGTGCAGGGTTCCATGAAAACCCTCATACAGATGGCTGCAGCAGGCCTTATACTTGCCATTGTCCTCTCCTTCTTCATCATCCGGGCCATCACCGCCCCCATCCGGGAAACATCCCTTCTGCTGAAGGATATTGCCGAAGGTGAAGGAGATCTTACCAGAAGGCTTCATGTAAAAACCCGTGATGAAATGGGAGAAATGGCTGAATGGTTCAATCGTTTTGCGGAAAATATCCGGAAAATGGTTCAGCAGATCAGCCATAAGTCAGCGGACCTCAGCACAACAGCCAGAGAACTGACAACGCTTTCCGTCAGCATGGATGAAGAATCCGTGCATACCCGCAGCCTTTCAAAAAATACGGAAAGCTCCCTGTCCAGCACCAGCCGGGATATGCAGGATGTGGCCGCCGCCGTATCCCAGGCTTCGGGCAACCTTTCCACCATTGCAGCAGCCAGCGAAGAAATGACGGCCAGCATTTCAGAAATAGCCAGAAACGCTTCCAGTGCCAGTGACATTGCCAAAAAAGCCGCCATTGAAGGGGCTTCCGCCTCAGAACGCATGGCCAGCCTCGGTGCCTCTGCCCGCAGCATCGACAAGGTGACCGAAGCCATTGAGGCCATTTCCGCCCAGATCAACCTTCTGGCCCTGAACGCCACCATTGAGGCGGCCCGGGCAGGAGAGGCAGGCAGGGGCTTTGCCGTTGTTGCCAATGAAATCAAGGAGCTGGCCAGACAGACCGGCGAATCCACCCAGGAAATCAAATCCCGCATTGAAGACATTCAGGAGAGCAGCAGAAACTCCGAGCAGGAGATCATCGGTATCACAAAGATCATCAACGAGATTGAGGATATTGTGACCAGCATAGCCGCCGCCGTAGAAGAACAGGCCTTTACCATGCAGGAGGTAGCGGCCAATATTGGTGAAGCCGCTGCGGGTATCTCCGAGGTCAATGACAAGGTGGGGGCATCTGCAGGACGCATCGGGGAGGCCAGCCATGAAACCACAGAGGTTGCCCGTGCCGCCACCCGCATGGAGTCCGGCAGTCACGGGGTCAGAAAAGGCGCCGAAGAACTGGCGGGCCTTGCGGAATCCCTGAAGGTCATGGTGGGCCGTTTCAGGACATCCTGAAGCAAAAAATCCGGATGCGGGCAGGCAGATTAAAAAAAGTGAGGATACCTCCATGAACGTCGTGCAGCTTGACAATGACTATGCCGACAAAGATTCCTTTGAGCTGGTGGAAATAGAACCCTTCCTTTATGAAAGGGATGGCCGCTGGCATGCCCGCTTTGAAGACATGACACTCTCATCGGTTTTTCAGCCCCTTTTCAGCCCTGCCCATCAGGCCTGCGTGGGCATGGAAGCGCTGGTACGTGTTCAGAACAGTCAGGGCAGCCACATTCCCCCTCCCCGGCTTTTTTCAGGAAAAAACCGGAAACGCATTGTGCTGGCAGACCGTATCTGCCGCCTGCTCCATGCAAAAAACTATCTTGACCTGAAGCGGAATGACTTCTGGTTATCCGTCAACATTGCCCATGAAGTGGCTGTCCACGGCCGCAGCTATGGACCTTTTCTTAAAGAAGTATTTTCAAAACTTGCCATCCGGCCCGAAAGCATTGTCCTTGAGATCATGGAGCACCCCGTGGAAGACCCCCTTCTCCTTGATTCCGCCCTGGCCTTTTACCGAAAAATTGGCTGCCATATTGCTCTGGATGACTTCGGTGCGGGCCGGTCCCATTTTGACCGGGTCTGGCGGCTCAATCCCCAGATTGTTAAGCTGGACAGAAATCTCATTGCCCATGCCAGTAAAAACGCCCGCATCAAACATATCTTCTGCGGTATGGTTTCCCTGCTCCAGCAGAGCGGCAGCCTTGTGCTGGTAGAAGGAATTGAAAGCGAGGAAGAGGCTGTCATCGTCCTTGAGGCAGGGGCAGATCTGGTTCAGGGCTACTATTTTGAAAAACCCGGCCCAAGTCCGTCCTTTGATTTCAAAGGCTGGGGAAACCTTTACAGAAAGTACCACAGAAACACCGCACTGACGGAAGAGAAAAACCATGACCGGTATGCCCTGCTGGGAGAAGCCTTCAGCAAGGGATGTGATGCCATTGCCAGAGGAAGCAGCCTTATGGATGCATGTAAAAATCTCCTTGAACACCCCGATGTGCTTCGCTGCTTCTGCCTCACTTCCGAAGGGCACCTTCTGGGAGAACCCGTTTTTCCAGATGCCGCATCCAGGGTTTCTCCTCCTTCCCTCATGCCCCTGATTCCCGGCAAAGCCAGGGACAATCTTTTCCGGCCCTATCTGAAAAACGCCCTGCGCTATCCGGGAAAGATCTGCCGGACCCGGCCCTACCGCTCATTTTTTCAGGACGGACTTTGTGTCACCCTTTCCCGGATGATCAGCAGTGAGGCATCCGGATACAGCATCATTTTCTGCTGCGACATACGGGAGCCATGGCAGAATTCCCCGGAAGAAACCCCGGAAACGTCCCTTTCCAGTATCTGAAAGGGGCAATGAAAAGAAATTTTTGAATATGCCATTTTTTCGAAACCGAAAATTATAAAATAACTATTACCATTTAATCCTTTGTGAGAACATGCTCACAATAGCATTCTGTAAAAATATTTTAATAAAAAGCATCATAATTAAGAGGTATACTTTATGGAAAATCAAAGTTTAAGCGGTACATACCTGACATTTTCTTTGGGAGAAGAGAATTACGGCATAGTAATTATCAAGGTTAAGGAAATCATCGGTATGATGACCATTACCTCCGTGCCACAAACGCCGGATTTTATTAAGGGGGTCATAAACCTAAGGGGCAAGGTTATTCCCGTTGTGGATCTTCGCCTTAAGTTTTCCATGCCACCCACGGATTACACGGACCGGACCTGTATCATTGTCGTTGAAGTATGGAGCCTCTCCTCCTCCATCCAGATGGGCTGTGTTGTGGACTCTGTGTCCGAGGTACTGAACATCAAGGCCGAAGACATAGAACCTGCCCCTTCCTTTGGAACAAAACTCAATACGGATTATATTCTCGGCATGGCCAAAATGGACGGCAAGGTCAATATCCTCCTGGACATCGACAGCATCCTGACCACCGAGGAAGTTGACTTCCTCAATGCAGAAAAAACGAACGACTAAACCCAGTAAACAATCAGCAGGAGAACAGATTTTTCAAAAAACCGACAATGTGTAAAGATTTCTGTCACCGATACGGAGGAGGGTATGCATCTGACATTGCCCATGGACACAGTGAGGCTCAGCCAGAATCAGGCAGCATCTTTTTTCGATCTCCCATCCCCCGTCCGAGGAGCATCCCAGGCCCAGGAGCTGGGACTTGCACCTGTTGTGGCCCACAGAGTCATAAAAAACCTTTGGCGGCAGCCTGCATCCTGTCAAAACCGGAGAGCTTTCCGGTGAAATCCAGGGTTTTCTCCCCTACCCCAAGTGTTGACAGGACCGGAATTTGCATACCCTGCGTCCATATAAGACCCCCTGATATACCCGTGGCTCCTGCAGGATCAAAACCCAAAAAGTCCTTTAAAATTCAGGGGCTTTCAACCTTAAAGAGGAGCTGCACCCGGAAAACTTCTGTCAACTCTTTCAAAAAGGAAAAATTCCATGAAAAAATCCTGGACCATAGGAAAAAAACTCATCACGGCTTTCCTTTCCGTTTCCCTCATCACCCTCTTTGTGGGCCTTGTCAGTTTTGTCAGCATGTTCCGCGTATCCGGTGTGGCAGAAAACCTTGCCCAAAGCAGTGTACCCGCCGTAGCCGTGGCAAACGATGTGGAACGCATGGCCATGATGACCATGTATGCCTCCCGCGGATACGCCTACACGGAAAACAGGGAATTTCTTCGGGCCGCAAGGGAGAGCCTTGCCCTCACCATGGAACACATCAGGGAAGCCAGTGCCCATGCCACCGCAAGAAACATGGCCTTTCTTTCGGACAATGCGGATACTGCGGCAAGGGCCACGGAAGCCTACGGCCAGCTTCTGGACCAGACGGTACAGCAGACTGAAATCATTGGCAGGGCTGTCTTAAGTGCCGATGGGGCAGCAGAACAGTTCGTGCAGAGCATGGAGGCCTATCTCGGGGTGCAGGAAAGGGCCATGGAAAGCTTTCTTGAACAAAACCTTTCTACGGCAGAAAGGTCCATGAGCGAAGAAGGCCGCCGCTTCATCCGTGACGAGGTGTGGATACGCACCATCAGAATCAAGGCCGGAAACGACATTCTGGATCTGGGAACCGCCATCATCACAGACACCTGGCGGGCCATTGCGGGCAGGGACGTGCAGCGGTTCAGGCAGACCATGGAGCGCTTTGACGGACTCAACCGCAGCCTTGAAGATCTGATACGGGTAACCCGGCAGGAGCACAACCTGAGACTGCTCCAGACCTGCCTCAGGGCGGCTTCGGACTACCATGAAAACATGGAAATTTTTCTTAATGCGTGGCTGGAGCGGGAAGCGCTGGGGGAACAGAGAAACAGGGCTGCGGAACAGGTGCTGCAGGCGGCCTCAGCTACGGCTGCCGCAGGCATTGCGGACACAGGGCAGGCCGCCCTTTCCGTGACCCAACAACTGGGCCTTGCCTCCACCATCATCAGTATTTCTGCAATTTTTGCCGTAGCTGCGGCCATCGGCCTTGGCCTTATCATCACACGGAGCATCAATACCAATTTAAGCCGCATCATTGGAGGCCTTAACGAAGGTTCAGATCAGGTGGCTTCGGCTTCGGGTCAGATATCTTCCGCCAGCATCTCCCTTGCCGAAGGCGCCAGCGAGCAGGCCGCATCCATAGAAGAAACTTCTTCTTCCATGGAAGAAATATCTTCCATGATCAAACAGAATGCGGACAATGCAGGGGAAGCAAATACCCTTATGGGTCAGACAAGGGAGGTGGTAAACACCGCCACTGCCTCCATGGCCGAGCTTACCGGCTCCATGACAGACATTTCAAAGGCCAGCGACGAAACCTCTAAAATCATAAAAACCATAGACGAGATCGCCTTCCAGACCAACCTGCTGGCCCTCAATGCCGCCGTTGAGGCGGCCCGCGCCGGGGAAGCAGGTGCCGGTTTTGCCGTGGTTGCCGATGAGGTGAGAAACCTTGCCATGCGGGCTGCGGAAGCGGCAAAAAACACAGCAGAACTCATTGATGGTACGGTGAAAAAGGTACAGCAGGGAAGCGAGCTTGTCAGCCGCACCAACAGCGCCTTCAGTGAGGTAGCTTCCAGCAACACCCAGGTGGGTCAGCTTGTGGCGGAAATTGCCGCCGCCTCCAAGGAGCAGGCACAGGGCATAGAACAGATCAACAGGGCCGTTGCGGAAATGGATAAGGTTGTACAGCATAATGCAGCCAATGCCGAGGAATCCGCTTCCGCTTCCGAAGAAATGAATGCACAGGCCGAACAGATGAAATCCATGGTTCAGGAACTGGTGGCCATGGTGGGTGGTGCTGCTGCCAGTGCCAGAAGGCATTCCTATGGCACGACCCATTACAGGGAAGAAAGCCAGAACCGCCCGTCCCCTGCAAGGACACAGGCTCCGGCAAGGCTGAATCAGGACAGAAGCCTGAAACGCCCCGCCCAAACCAAAGGCAAAGAAATCAACCCAAAGCAGGTGATCCCCATGGATGACGACGATGATTTCACCCGCTTCTGATAAATGAAGAATGGGAAGTGAGAAGTTCTTGCAAAGGGCAATGAAAGGAAAAAACCATGAAACCTAAGGCCGACCGGTCTTCCCACGGCATCTGGGCCGTGGATTTCAAAATTACCATCTCCTTTATTGCCATGGTCAGCATTATTCTCTGCGTGGGTATGGCGGGCTTTGGCGCCGTTTCCATGCTGCAGACATCCTTAAAAAATTTTGGAGAAAACCGCATACCGGACTTAAAGGCTCTGGCTGTCCTGAACCAGCACCGCATGGCCATACGTGGTGATACCTTTGCCGTCAGCCTTCTCCTTCATGAAAAGGCTGATGCAAAAGCCTATGGAGCCATCAGGGTACATCAGCAGGAAGCCTGGAAATATATAGATGAAGCCTGGCTGGCCCTGCGGACCAACCCCAGACAGTCAGAAAAGGGAATCGAGCTTATTCGGCGTGCTGAAGCGGACTACGATGCCTGGCGCAGCATCCACCGGCGCATGGACACGGTTCTGCAGCAACTGGCGGACCCTGCCAACAGCCTGCGGCAGACGGAGCTGCACCATCAGTACATGCAGCTCACGGCAGAGGCCCTGCCCCTGTCCAACACCATATCCCTTACCTTTGACGGCCTCACGGATAACAATATTGCCAACACATCTGCCATGGTAGAACGCAGCCTTGGCATTGCAGGCATCCTGCACAAGGGAGCCGTATTTTCCCTTCTGCTGGGTACTGGAATCTCGATTTTTCTTTTTATTCTGAGCCACAGGGCAAGGCAGGAATCCGCAAGGCAGAGATGGATAGCCCATCAGGATCTTGAACGGAGAAGGGCCAATCTTCAGGCCATTTTTGACACAGCCCCCGTGGGAATGATTCTTCTCAACGGGGAGGGAAAGGTGCGACAGATCAACCCCGTTGTCTCAGGTATCACAGGCATGCCGGGAAGTTGCGGAATGTTCAGGCAGATTGGGGAATTTCTGAACTGCATCCATGCCCATTTACCGGAAAAGGGCTGCGGATACAGAAAGGAAGGCCCCTGCGGTCAGTGCCGTATCCGGGCAGCCCTTGAGTGCGCCCTTGAGGCCCGCAAGGAAATACGGGGCGTGGAAAGCGCCCATACCCTCAGCATACACGGAAGAACGGAGAATTTCTTTTTTCAGATCAGCGCAGCGCCCCTCTTTCTGGACGGCAGCAACCACGTTCTCCTGACCCTCTTTGACATCACAGACCACAAGGAAACCGAGGCGGAACTCCGCAGCAGCAACATGATGCTGGAAAAAACCATCGCCCATGCCAGTAATCTGGCCAGAAAAGCCGCCCTCAGCTCCAGGGATTAAGCATTTCTACACCGCTGCTTTCCATATCCTTTATATTTCTTGTCACCACAACAAGATCATGGGATATCCCGGTAGCAGCGATAAGAGAATCCATGGTGGGCATTTTTAGTCCCGACTTTTCTGCCTTTGCCTGAATTTTACCCCAGATGGCTGCGGTCTTTAAGTCAAAATTTATTATTTTATGCTGAAATCTTTTTTTCAAATCAAAGGAGACCCACCAGTGAAGATCGTTTCGCTTTTTACCTTCCGGCAGCTTTTCAATACCTCTATACAGTTCACCAATGGTCAAAACACTGATGAATAATTGTATTTCTTCAACACTGGAGATCCATTGAACTACTTTGGAATCCGGATGCTTTTTAATCAGCTCCGAAATAACACATGTATCCAGAAGATAATTCATAGGTCTATATCCCTTGAAATATCCTTGCTCCTTGATAAATCAATATCTGCATCTGCCAGTGGTGAATTCTTAAAAAACTGCACCAGACTCGTTTTGGGTTTTGTAAGGCTTTTGTACTCTTCAACTGAAAGCACAACAACGGCTTCCTTTCCATGCCTCGTTACAATTTGAGGCCCTTTTTTTTGAGCAGTCTCTACAAGATGGCTGAATTTATTTTTTGCGTCCTGGAGCTGCCAGTAATTTTCAATCATGATGTCACCTATTTACTCTTGTTAAAGCCACAAGTTCAAGCTAGACTGTCTAAACAATAAAGATCTCAGCCCGCAAAGTCAATACTGTGTAAATAGAGGTGCTTGCCATGTGCATTGTATTTATGTATTATTATGAGGCACTTAAATTTGTTTTTAGGAGGATGCAATGTCAACATTTGCAAGAATTACCTTTGATTCCAGAGTAATGGGAGGCAAACCCTGTATTCGTGGTATGCGGATAACAGCCGGTACAATTGTAGGATTGGTAGCTTCGGGTCATAGCAAGGAAAAAATATTAAATCTTTATCCTTATCTTGAATCTGAGGATATTGACGAAGCGCTTGCCTATGCTGCCTGGCGTGTTGAGGAAATTGACATACCGCTTATGCATGAATCTGCATGAAATTCCTGATAGATATGAATCTTTACCCTCAGTGGGTATCCGTGTTTGAAAATGCCGGCTGGGAAGCCCAACATTGGTCGTTTATCGGGAAACCAAACACACCTGACAAAGAAATTTTTGAATATGCCAAGTCCAATGGATATGTCATTTTTACACACGACTTGGATTTTGGAACCATACTCGCCGCAACAAATACGGATTTTCCAAGCGTCATTCAAATTAGAATCCAGGATGTAACGCCTGAACATCTATCCGACTACATCATTTCAGCAACACATCAGTTTAAAAAACATCTCGAAGAAGGGGCTTTGATTACCATCGATGAAAAAAAATCCAGGGCCCGTATTCTACCTCTCCGAAAATAAAACGCCATTTGCCATTGAAAAACTCTAAAATGCGCAATACCGAAAAGAAAAACAAGACTCCCCTGATAAGGCAGCCCGTACTTGCGGTACTGCTGATTGTCCTTCTTGCAGGAACCCTGCTGCTCACCTCATGGAGAATCCATCTTGCGGAAAGGGAGTTTCTGGCCCGCCTTCTGGTGCAGACAGAACTTCTTGCGGAAACCATCAACCCTGAACGGGTCATGGCTCTATCGGGATCTGCTGACGATCTTAATAAGCCTGAATACCAGCGCTTAAAAAAACAGTTCGAAACGGCCATCCGCCTGTCAACGGACTACCGCTACATCTATCTCATGGGCAGAGACGGGGAAGGCCGTCTTTTTTTCTTCATCGATGTGGGGCAGACAGATACGGGGATCAAGGATGCCCTACCCGGCACCCTCTACCTTGACGATCATGACGGCTCCATGTCCAGAATTTTTACGGAAAATTTCTCCATATCCGGAGGTCCATACACGGATGCCTGGGGCACCTTCATGTCCGGCGTTGCGCCCGTGAGAGATCCCAGAAACGGTGAGGTGCTTGCTATCCTTGGTCTGGATGTGGATGTCAGGGCATGGAAACAGAGTCTTTATCCAAAAACCCTGCCCCCATTGATTTTTATGCTCTTCCTTATTGCTGCCCTGTTCATGGTCTCACACCTTTTGTCCCAGTCAAGGAAAAATGAAAATCGCCTTCCTGCCCCTGTGCATTTTCTTATTCCCACGACCCTTTTTATCCTTGGCATTGCCTTTTCTGCCCTGCTTGGCTGGGCTGGCCATTCCTATGAGAATCACAGGCGTCACGGTATTTTTTCAGAACTGGCCCACGGGCAGGTACGGGCCGTAAAAGAAGCGCTCTTTGATCTCCGGGACTATCAGCTTGAAGGACTCGCTGCTTTCTTTAAAGGGTCAGAAAAGGTTGAAACCCATGAATTTCATGCATACACGAACCACCTTGTAAAAGATTCAGCTATCCATGCCTGGGGCTGGGCACCCCTTGTCCGGGATAATGAAAAAACAGACTTTGAAAATACCATTCGCAGTAAGGGGATGAAGGATTTCAGGGTCTGGCAAAGGGATGGTAAGGACAGACAGATTTCCCCTGCCATGCAGGGGGGATATTTTCCACTCATGATGGTCAGTCCTGTGGAAGGAAACGAAACGGCTCTGGGCTTTGATCTGGGTTCGGAACCTTTACGCAGAGCTGCAATGGAAAAATCCTGGCGTACAGGTCTTGTCACGGCATCCGTTCCCCTTAGCCTGATTCATCAGAATTCGGGAGAAAAGGGAATTTTTGTGTTCCGCCCTGTTTTTTCCAAAGAAACATCCGGTGAACCCCAGGGTTTTGTTATGGCTGTGGTGAGGATGGAGCCGCTTCTTCGTTCTGTCTCATCCCCCAGAGCCCTGACGAATTTTACCATCTTTTTCCTCTCTCCGGACAAAGGGGCAGAGTTTCTTGCCCGGATGGAAAGCGGCCCTGAAATTTCTGCTGCAGGGTTTGCCCTCTCTTACCCCATCTTTATTTTTGGCAGGGTATTTGTTGTTACCGTGAAGGCCAATGCAAAATTCCTCCGGCTCTCCCCCCCGAGATCCGGTTTTTTTATTTTCCTGACAGGAAGCCTTCTGAGCACAGTCCTTGCTCTTTTTCTCAGCCATGTGCTCCAGCGGCGCAGGATACTGGAAGAAATGGTTGAGGAAAAAAGTTCAGAGCTGCAAAAAAAAACCATGATCCTTGAAAACATCATGGAAACAACCCTCTCAGGCTATTGGGTCTGGAATATACCTGAAAAGAGTCTGTATCTCAGCCCCGGTTTTAAAACCATGTTCGGGTACAAAGAGGAGGAGCTGCCCAACACCATCAGGACCTGGAAAAGCCTGCTTCATGGGCCGGACTATGCTGCCGCTCAAGAAAACTTTCTAAAACACACCCTCAGCCATGGCAGAGAGCCGTTTTTCTGTGAACTAAGGTATATCCACAAAGAAGGACACATCATTTGGGCCATCTGTACAGGCAGTGTCATTTCATGGGCTGAGGACGGCTCCCCCTTGCGCATGGTCGGATGCCACGTGGACATCACGGCTCAGAAAGAGGTACAGGCAAGAATCAAGGCCCTCAGTGAGAGGCAGCAGTCCCTTCTCATGACGGTTCCGGACATTGTGATGGAGGTGGACACCCACAGGATCTATACATGGGCCAATGAGGCGGGAATACAGTTTTTCGGAGAAGATGTCATTGGCAGAGAAGCGCAGGACTTCTTTGAGGGAGAACAGACTACCTATGAAATTGTAAAACCCCTCTTCCTTGGGGATGAACAGGTAATTTCTCTGGAAAGCTGGCAGATGAGAAGGGATGGTGCCAAGCGTCTCCTGTCGTGGCGCTGCCGAACGCTCAAGGATGAAAATGGTTATGTGACAGGTGTGCTTGCAATAGCAAGGGACATTACGGAAAATCAGCAGCACGCAAGAAATCTCATTGAAACCAGCCTGGACCCTATGGTTACCATCAGTGCCGAAGGAATCATTACGGATGTGAACATGGCTGCGGAAAAAATAACGGGCATCAGCCGGGATCGCCTCATGGGAAGTGATTTTTCAGCTTACTTCACGGATTCCGAATCAGCCCGCCAGGGATACCGGGACGTGCTGGAAAAGGGTGAGATCAGGGATTATCCCCTTGTGGTACGCCACACTTCCGGAAAACTCTACGATGTTCTCTTCAACGCCTCCGTCTATCGCAGTGAGGAAGGGGAAATCCTTGGCATTTTTGCGGCAGCCCGGGACATCACGGACCGGAAACATGTGGAGCTTGAGCTACAGAAAGCCAAGGACGCCGCCGAACAGGCCAGCAGGGCCAAAAGTGCCTTTGTGGCCAGCATGAGCCATGAAATCCGCACACCCCTCAATGCCATTATCGGATTCAGCTCCATTCTGGAACGCCACCCCCTCCTTGCTACCCAACAGCGGGAACAGGTGGCACTCATCCGTCAAAGTGGTGATCACCTGCTGGAGCTGATCAATGAAATCCTTGAAATGGCCAGAATAGAAGCCGATGCACTCACCTTCCATCCGGAAATTTTCAGCCTGAAGGCCTTTTTACATGACATGGAAAAAGTGAGCCATAACAGGGCCGAAGCAAAGGGCCTTCATTTTCAGGTCATCTGCCAGAATACTCCTGAATTTGTGAAAGGAGATGTGATCAAACTGAGGCAGATTCTCATCAATCTTCTGGGAAATGCCATAAAATTCACCACATCCGGCATGGTTCAGCTCCATGTAAGGGTGGAAGACGGCCCCCGTCAGGGGAGCCTTCAGCTTGTGGCACAGGTGGAAGATACGGGACCGGGTATTCACGAAGATGAGCTGGCCAGAATTTTTCTGCCCTTCCATCAGGCGGATGAAGGTCTGAGGGCTGGAGGCACAGGCCTTGGCCTTGCCATCTGCCGACATCTTGCAGAGTTCATGGACGGGGAAATCAGCGCAGAAAGTCAGCCGGGATCCGGCTCCGTCTTCACGCTCCGGGTTCCGGTACAAAGGGCCGATGCAGCCGGGAGCCAGCCCTCTGCTTCTCCGGACAAAAAAATTATCGGACTCAGAGTCAGACCCGATGCCCGCAGGATTCTCATTGTGGATGATCTGGATCAGAACCGCCGTATGCTGCATACCATGCTCTCTCCCTTCGGGTTTGACATCCGGGAGGCGGAGAATGGACAGGAGGCACTGGAAATTTTTGAAATATGGCAGCCCCATGCCATCCTCATGGACATGCGGATGCCCGTCATGGACGGCCTTGAAGCCACGCGCCGCATCAAAAGCCATGGAAGCGGAGCAAATACACCTGTCATTGCGGTCACAACCCTTGTAATGAAGGAAGATATGCAGGATATGCTGGCATCGGGTATGGCAGCCTGCCTGAACAAACCCTTTAAAATGGAAGAGCTGTTCAAACTTCTGGCGGAAACCCTCCATCTTGAGCTGATGTATAAAGAAGAAACAGAGCCAGATGAAACAATGATATATCCTTCCCTCACCCCCGATGACATAAAGCACCTTTCCCCAAACCTGATTCACAGCATGAAAGAGGCCGTTGAAAACGGAGAAATCACCCGTATGAATGACATCCTTGAATCCCTGAGGCAGGAAGACGCTGTCCTTGCGGGCAGAATCAAAAAACTGAGCGATGCCTTTGAGTATGAAAAACTGCTGCGCATTCTGAATCGGGAAGGATAAAAACATGGATCAGAAAAAAGCAAAAATCATGGTTGTGGATGATACGCCTGCCAACCTGAAACTCCTGCACCAGATCCTTACGGCAGAGGGCTACCGGGTTTTTGCCTTTCTCTCGGGCAGTCAGGCCCTGAAGGCCGCTGAAAAAAATCCGCCGGACCTTATTATCCTTGACATCATGATGCCGGACATGGATGGCTTTGGGCTATGCAGAATCCTTAAAAAAGATAACACCCTGAATGCCATCCCCGTGATCTTCATCAGTGCCCTGAATGACACCCAAAACAAAATAAAAGCTTTTTCCGAAGGTGGCGTGGACTATATCGCCAAGCCCTTTCAGGAAGAGGAAGTCCTTGCACGGGTCAGCACCCACCTGAAAATTGTGGGCCTGCAGCAGCACCTTTACCGCCACAACGAAAATCTGGAACAGCTTGTAAAGGAACGTACCCGTGAGCTGGCCCTTGCCAACACAAGGCTTGTGGAGATGACCCGCCTGAAGGACAATTTTCTTTCCATGATTTCCCATGAACTGCGCACACCCGCCAACGGACTTCTCGGACTTGGGGAACTCCTCATTGAAGGCTGCCCGGAGAATGATGAGACGAAGATGTTTGCATCCATGTTCCGGGAAAGCAGCCAGCGCATGAGAAACCTGATTGAGGATGCAGAGCTCATCGTTTCCATGGACATGGCGGTCTGCAACGGCAAAGGAAACATTCTCTTTCCGGAGCTCATGGCAGAGGTAGAGGCATCGCTTCCGGAAATTTCCATGGATATGACACTTTCCCCCAGCCTTTCCTCACGCATTCTGCATATGGACAGGGACCTTCTGCAAAAAACCATGACTACCCTGATGTGTCTTGCCGCATCTTTTTCAAAAAACCGACAATGTGTAAAAATTTCTGTCACCGATACGGAAAATGGCATCAACCTGACATTGCCCATGGACACAGTGATGCTCAGCCAGAATCAGGCAGCATCATTTTTTGACCTCCCATCCCCCGTCCGGGGGGCATCCCAGGCCCAGGAGCTGGGACTTGCACCTGTTGTGGCCCACAGGGTCATAGAAACCTTTGGCGGCAGCCTGCATCTTGTCAAAACCGGGGAGCTTTCCGGTGAAATCCGGGGCTTTCTCCCCTACCCCAAGTGTTGACAGGACCGGAATTTGCATACCCTGCCTCCATAAACACCCTCTGATATACCCGTGGCTCCTGCAGGGTCAAAACCCAAAAAGCCCTTTAAAATGAAGGGGCTCTCAGCCTTAAAGGGGGAGGCTGGACCCGGAAGGCTTCTGTCAACTCTTTCAAAACGGGAAAATTCCATGAAAAAATCCTGGACCATAGGAAAAAAACTCATCACGGCTTTCCTTTCCGTTTCCCCCATTACCCTCTTTGTGGGCCTTGTCAGTTTTGTCAGCATCTTCCGCGTATCCGGTGTGGCAGAAAGCCTTGCCCAAAGCAGCGTACCCGAAATTAAATTCTGCCCATGAGATTCCTGAACCACCGGGGATAGGGCGGGTAGCGCAGGGGAAGATCCAGCCCTGTACGGGTTTGAACAATGCTTTTGTAATGGGAGAAGGTTCTGAATCCCTCTTTGCCGTGGTAGGCCCCCATGCCGCTGGGGCCCACACCTCCGAAGGGCAGATGGTGGGAAGACAGATGCACCAGCGTATCGTTGACACAGGCCCCGCCGGAGGTGGTTTCCCGCAGCACCTTTTCGCAAAAAATTCTGTCTTCGCTGAAAACATAGAGGGCCAGCGGCCTTGGGCGGTTCTGTACAAAGCGGATGGCGCTTTCCATGTCAGAAACGGAAACAAGGGGCAGAATGGGTCCGAAAATTTCTTCCTGCATCACAGGGCTTTCAGCAGACACATTTCCAAGTACTGTGGGCGCAAGAAAACGCTCTTTTCTCTCATGGTTTCCACCCACAAGAACATTCTGATTTTCAAGGAGACCCACCAGCCGGTCAAAGTGCCTTTCATTGATGATGCGGCCATAAAAGGGGCTTTGGGCCGGGTAATCCCCGTAAAAGGCTGCAAGGTATTTTTTTAAGGCTTTGATGAATCGGGGCAGAATGCCTTCTTCCACCAGCACATAATCCGGGGCCACGCAGGTCTGGCCCGCATTCATGAACTTTCCCCACACGATACGCTTTGCCGCCAGTTCCACATGGGCGTCGGCGGCCACAAGGGCCGGGCTTTTCCCCCCAAGCTCCAGGGTAACGGGGGTGAGATGGCGGCTGGCCGCTTCCATGACAATGCGGCCCACGGCTTCTCCGCCGGTGAAAAAAATATGGTCAAAGGCATGGGAGAGCAGTTCTGTTGTTTCCGGAACACCGCCTTCCACAAGGGCCACTTCCTCGGGCAAAAAAGCATCCGAAATGATCTTTGCAAGGATGGCAGATGTGGCAGGAGCCATTTCCGACGGCTTCAGAATCACCGTATTTCCGGCGGCAAGGGCAGGAATGAGGGGCATCAGGGAAAGGTTGAAGGGATAATTCCAGGGTGCGATGATGAGCACCGTTCCCAAGGGCTGGGGCTGGATGCGGCTTTTTGAGCCAAAGAGGGTAAGGGGGGTTGGCACAGACCGGCTTTTCATCCATGAAGAAAGATGCTTCAGGGTGAATTCAATTTCCTTTCTCACTTCCCGGATTTCCGTGAGCAACGCTTCTTCCGGAGATTTGCCAAGGTCTGAAGCCAGTGCTTCCAGAATCTCCCTTTCATGCTGCCTGATACTGTGGCTGAGGGTTTCAAGTCGCTTTTTTCTGGACTGGAGGGTGAGGGTCTTTCCCTCACCAAAGAAAAAACGCTGTTTTGCAATGAGATCTGAAATAAAATTCTTATTTGACATAGAGCCTCCCCATGGATATAAATGACGTTGAGTCATTTATTAAATGACCTCAAGTCATTTGTCAACACGGAAAACCGACAGGAAAAAAATTTGAAAAAACGTGCCATGAATGATGCGGCCAAGGCAAAGCGGCGTCAGGCCATACTGGATACGGCAAGGCATCTTTACGGGGATGGACAGGAGCTTTCCGTTCCCATTGCAGACATTGCTGCGGCTGCGGGGCTGGCCAAGGGAACCTTCTATCTTTACTTCAAAAACCGTGAAACCCTGGATCTTGCTCTGCTGCAGGAGGCTCTGGGCCGCTGCTTTGACGCCCTTGATCTTGCCCTTGAAAAGGGGCTGGGTGCAGAAGCCATTCCGGGCCTTCTCTGCGATGCGGCCATGGACTCCCTGCTGGTGCGCCTTGGAAGCCGTTACAACCTCATCCTCGAAGGCTGCGGGGATTATGAAGCCGTGGTGGATTTCAAGGAGTATCTGAACCTGCGCATGGAAAAAAGTGCTTCTGCCATGGCAGCCATTTTTCCCGGCCTTGGCGAAGCAGCAATCCTTGAGCTTCTCATCGGCAGCTTTTCCACCATGATCGGACTCTGGCAGATGGCCGAACCCGCAGGAATGGCAAAGGATATTCTGGCCGCAAGGGGCTTAAGGCATCTGCAGGTGGATTTTGCTTCCCTCTTTCCCCGGCTGGTGCAGGATCTCTGGACAGGGGCCTTGCTGCGCTACAAAAAGCAGTAGCCCATGAAAACCGGAAACAGCCCCATAGCAAAAGTTCCTGCAATACACCCCAAAAAACATGACCATGAACAATTCCCTTACACCCGACCCTGCACATTGCCAAGTGACCGGACAACCCATGCATTCTCCAAACACCCGAAACCCTTTATTTTAAGGCCTTAAAAAGCAAAAACAAACCATGGCATCTGCTTTGCAAAAGTACCCCACAGACAAAGACCGCCCGTTCCATCCAAAAAAACCGGAATCCCTGTCATTTTTTTTAACACCCTGTAAAAGAAGCCCGGAAAAGAAACCAGCATCCTGTAAAAAAACACGCCACCCTTCTTTTGTTAACATATAAAGAATTCTTCTTTTTACAGCCACAAGCCTAAGCCATAAGACTCCGGCCCCGTATTTGCACAGCACACAGATGAACTGTGCAGGGGGCAATGGGACAGCCTCCCAGCCAAAGGAAGGAAAAACCATGATCCCGTGCCTATACATTCTTTTTGCGGATCCCAACCCCCACATATGCCAGCTTCTCCAGAGGGAACTCCGCATGCTGCCCTGCAAAGCACTGGCTTTCTGTACAGGATATGCTCTCATGGAAAGAATTCAGCAGGATACAAAAAATGGCATTACACCGGATCTTGTGGTACTGGATCCGGATCTGGCGGATATCCGCAGGGAAGACCTGCTGGCAGCCCTGCACATGCAGCTTCCCACAACACCGCTGGTACTGCATTCCCTCCATGCAGAACAAAGACACCGCATGGATATGCCCCTGCCGCCCCTCCTGATTTTTATTGAAAAAAACAGCGGCAGCCATATCCGTATCCGCAGGCTCATTGAAACCCGCATACAATGGCAGGGGGATCATTAAAAATGAAAAAAACCAAACCAGACACACTTTCTTTTATACCGTTTCCCTCGGCACATGGAGAAGCCATAAAACCCCATGATGCCTACGCAAGGCTTGCCCGGCGTATGGTCATCACATCCCTTTTTATCAGCCTTGCCCCCCTCCTCCTGGTGCTGGCCATTACCCTGAACAGGTATGACAGCACCACAAGGGAAAAAATATACAATAACCTCAGTGCCGTTGTGGAACACAACCGTGCTGAGATTGATGCTTTTCTAAAGGAAAAAACATCCAACCTCCAGAGTCTCATCCTTTTTTCACCTCCGGAGGTTTTGCAGGAGCCCGGTGTCATGGAATCCCATCTCCGCAGACTACGGCGGGTATATGGCCCTGTTTTTGAAGATATCGGCCTGGTCTCCGCAACCACAGGCATCCTTACAAGCTATGCAGGTCCCTTCAGGCTGGGTGCTGCGGATTACAGTCAGGCCGAATGGTATCTGGAATTTCTTCAGAGCAATCAAACCCATGCCGTAAGTGATGTTTTCCTTGGCCTGCGCGGCATGCCCCACTTCATTATCATGGTTAAAGCCATTGATAACAATGGAAAGCCATGGATACTCCGGGCCACCATTGATTTTGAATCCTTTAACACCATTGTCCGGAATCTCAGGATCGGCGAAAGGGGTTTTGTCACCATCCTTAACCGTCAGGGCGAGCTGCAGACCCGGCCCCTTCAGGATATCTCCCCCCACACCGAAGTGTACCAGAAGCTTTTAAACAGCCCCTCCGGAGATGCTCTCATTTTTCATCAGGCCAAAGATAAAAACGGCCATAACCAGATTTATGTGGCAGGTTTTCTGAAAAACGGTGAATGGATGCTGATTTCCCAGCAACCCGAATCCGATGCCTTTTCCGATCTCATCCGGACCCGCAAAATGGGCATTTTCCTCTTTATGGGCTGCACTCTGGTCATTGCCTTTCTGGCCACCCGTTTTTCTAGGCAACTGGTACACGCCCTCCAGAGAAAGGAAGCAGAAAAACAGATGATGAACCGGCAGGTCATTGAAACGGGCAAGCTGGCTTCCATAGGGGAACTTGCCTCGGGCATTGCCCATGAAATCAACAACCCCGTGGCCATTATGGTGGAAGAAGCCGGCTGGATAGACGATCTCCTTGCGGAAGAAAACCCCGATCAGATCAAAAACATGGATGAATTCCGCACCTCCCTCAACCAGATCCGCACCCAGGGCCAGCGCTGCAAGGAAATTACCCGCAAGCTCCTCACCTTTGCCCGGAAATCCGAATCCAGCAACGAAGCCCTTCTGATCAATGACATGATCCGGGAAGTGCTTCCCCTCTGCGAACCAAGGGCCCGCTATGCCCAGGTGAGCATAGAAACCCGCCTTGCTCCGGATCTGCACAGGGTCATGGCCTCAAGGACCGAGGTACAGCAGGTGATACTCAACCTTGCCAACAATGCCATTGATGCCATGGAAAACGAGGGGGGCAGCCTCTCCTTTGAAACGGTAAATCATGATGATTTTCTGGAGATTCTCATAACAGATACGGGCCCCGGCATACCCGAAGCCAACCTGAAACGCATCTTTGATCCTTTTTTCACCACCAAGCCGGTGGGCAAGGGAACGGGGCTGGGCCTTTCCATCTGTTACGGCATCATTGCCACCATGGGCGGAAAGCTTGAGGTGGAAAGCATGATGGGTGCAGGCACCACCTTCCGGATTCTTCTGCCTGCCATACGGGAAATAAACGTGGATGAAGAAAATTCCTTTCACGAATCATAAACAGAGTCAAAAACCTTTAACGCCATCGGCAAGGAGTGAAAATCATGATTAAAAGAAAAGTTCTTCTCACAGATGATGAAACCGGCTTTGTGGAAACCCTTTCCAAACGACTGGAAAAAAGGGATTTCCGGCTGGCTGCCGCCTTTTCAGGAGACGAGGCCCTCAGGGTTCTGGCGGAAAACCCCTGGGTGGATGTGGTCATTCTTGACGTAAAAATGCCCGGCATGGACGGCATTGAAACCCTAAGCCGCATCAAGCTGGAGTTTCCCCTGGTGGAAGTCATCATGCTCACAGGCCATGCCACGGTGGAAACGGCCATCGACGGCATGAAAAAAGGTGCCTTTGATTATCTCATGAAACCCTGTGACATCGATATCCTCACGGCCAAGGTGGATGAAGCCACCGCAAGGAAAAAGGCCCATGAGGAAAAAATTGTGAGTGCAAAAGCCATGGCCATCGCCAACCAGAGGGGGGACTGATGCCTGAAGCCTGCCGTCTGCTCCTCGTGGACGATGAATCCGGCTATGTCCGTGTTCTGGGAAACCGTCTGGAAAAAAGGGGCTTTTCCGTGCTTCGGGCCACCAGCGGTGCCGATGCCATCCGTCTTCTCCGCCATGATACTGCGGATGTGGCCATACTGGATCTGAAGATGGAAGATATGGACGGCTTGGATGTACTGAAAATTTTCCAGCGCATGGCCCCGGAAACCGCCGTTATCATGCTCACCGGTCACGGCAGCGAAGAAGCCAGAAAAGAGGCCCTGAAGGCAGGGGCCTCCGACTATCTGACCAAACCCTGTGAACTGGAAACCATGCTGGAAGCCATCAACAGAATCCTTGACATAAGGGGATAGGCCATGCCCAACACCGGAAGACGTTACCATGATGTTTCCCTTGTGCTGGTGGACGATGAACAGGCCTTCCGCGAAGCCCTGGCCAGACGCCTTGAGAAACGAAATCTGAAGGTTTTCCCCACGGGTTCTGCCCGTGAGGCCATGGCCCTGCTGGAAACAGAAAATGCGGACGTGGTGGTTTCCGACATACGCATGCCGGAACAGGACGGGCTCAGTCTCATGGCCCGAATCCGGGAGATTTACCCTGACATGGAGGTGATTCTCTTAACGGGTCAGGGGGATATCCGGGAGGGGGTTGAGGGGATCAGGGCCGGTGCCTTTGACTACATCACCAAGCCTGTGGAGATCGACCACATAGAAAGCAAGATCTTTCAGGCTGCGGCAGCGGTGCGCCGCCGCAGGGAAAGGAAGGCCGAAGGTGAAATCCGCAAAGAGCTTGAGGAAAGGGCCATTCAGGCAGAAAAACTTGCCACCGTGGGCACCCTTGCCACGGGCGTTGCCCATGAGATCAACAATCCCCTTGCCATCATCAATGAAGCGGCAGGGTGGATAGGGCAGGTGATGGACCGGCCTTCCATGCAGGATCTTCCGGAAAAAGCCAGCCTGAAACGGGCCTCGGATGTCATACAGACCGCCGTGGAAAGGGCAAGGCGCATTACCCACCAGCTTCTGGGCATGGTCCGCAGGGAGGCCGAAGCCCCCGGACCCTGTGACATGCCTGCCTTTCTTCAGGAAGTGGCCTCCCTGAGCCGTACCATCCATCCTGAAAGTGAAGTCACCATTGTGGTGGAAAACGGTCCGGAACTCACCCTTTTTACCGATCCCCACAGGCTTCGGCAGATCCTTGTAAATCTTGTGGAAAACGCCATACAGGCCATGCCAAAAGGCGGCTGCGTCAGTCTTTCCGCCTTTGCACCGGAAAAGGAAAAAATATCCATACAGATCAAAGACACGGGCCCCGGTATCCCTGAAAGCGTAAAAAAGAGAATTTTTGATCCCTTTTACACCACAAAGCCCCAGGGCAAGGGTACGGGTCTTGGCCTTTACCTCTGCCGGGATCTGGCCCATCAGCTGGGCGGAGAGCTTGTGGTTTCCAGTCGGCCCGGGGAAGGAGCCTCCTTTATCCTCACCCTTCCCGGAGTACTGCCAAAAACGGCATCCACCTGACAAACCTCACCCATAAAAAAACACAGGGAGGTTTCCTTATCCCCTGAATAACGAAATAACCGGAGGATTCATGATTTCCACCTTATCCATGCCCCGCATCCGGGGAGATCTTTTCGGAGGACTGACCGCAGGAGTTGTGGCCCTTCCCCTGGCCCTGGCCTTTGGTGTGGCTTCGGGAGCCGGAGCTGCAGCAGGCTTATACGGAGCCATCATGCTGGGCCTGATTGCTGCTCTGGCGGGCGGAACGAAAATGCAGATCTCCGGCCCTACCGGCCCCATGACCGTGGTTTTTGCTGCCATTCTCATATCCATGGAGGGAAACATTGCCATGGTCATGGGTGCCGTTCTTGTCTGTGGTGTGGTACAGATCCTGCTTGGCCTCAGCAAGACCGGAGCCCTTGTCAAATTTATTCCCTACCCGGTGGTATCGGGTTTCATGAGCGGCATCGGGCTCATCATTATCCTTCTTCAGATTGCTCCGCTGCTGGGCGCACCCTCACAGGCTTCACCCACGGGTGCAATTTTTGCCATACCTGAAACCTTAATGTCCATTAATTTTCAGGCGGCCTTTCTATCCCTCCTTACCCTGCTCATTGTTTTCCTGACTCCCATGAGCATCAGCCGTATTCTCCCCTCTCCCCTGCTGGCCCTCATCAGCGTAACCCTCATCTCCATTGCAGCGGGCTTCAAAGTGCCTGTCATAGGAGAAATTCCCATGGGGCTACCGGACCTCACCCTGCCTCTCTTCAGCATGGAAACCCTGAAGCCCGTGATTGTTGCAGGCGTTACCCTTGCCCTTCTCGGCAGCATAGACAGCCTTCTCACCTCCCTTGTGGCGGACTCCGTAACAGGTACCCGCCACAACTCCAACCGGGAGCTTGTGGGGCAGGGCCTTGGCAATACCCTATGCGCATTTGTGGGGGGGATTCCCGGAGCCGGAGCCACCATGCGCACAGTCGTGAATATCAAAGCAGGGGGAAGTACACGCATCAGCGGCGTCACCCATGCGGTTTTTCTTCTGATTCTTCTTCTGGGCGCCGCACCTCTGGCCCAGAACATTCCTCTGGCCGTTCTTGCAGGCATCCTCATCAAAGTAGGACTGGATATTCTGGACTACCGTTTTATCAAACTTCTTAAAACAGCCCCCAAAGATGATCTCATGGTCATGACCGCAGTCTTTGTACTCACGGTTTTTGTGGATCTCATCATTGCCGTAGGAGTGGGGGTTCTCTTTTCCATGGCACTGATCACCAAAAGGGTCAGCAGTCAGGCCCGCGTCAGCATCTGGCCCGATGACGAGAGTGCCACCAGCCGTATGCAGGGACAAGTAAGGGTACTTGAAATTCAGGGAGCTTTTTTCTTCGGATCCACCAGTCGCCTCACGGACAATGTGGATCAGGTAATGGGTACAAAGGTCATCATTTTCAACTGCAGTCGCATCCCCTTCATTGACCTGAGTGCCGTTTTTGCGCTGGAGGAAACCATTGAACGGCTCAAAGCCTCAAAAATCACCTCCCTTGTGGTCATGCCCCCGCAAATCAGGGCACAGCTCATCAACCTGAACCATGAAGGACTTCCATCCCAGATAATATTTCCGGACCTTAAAAGCGCACTCATGGAAGCAGAAATCTTTACGCAGCCTGAAAAAAGCCCCAAAGCTCTGGTCCCCGGTGCCCGTATTCTGCTGGTGGATGATGAAAAGGACTTCACGGAAATGCTTGCTCTGCGCCTTGAAGAAAGGGGACACATTATTTCCCTTGCCCACGACGGCAGGGAAGGACTGAACCTTCTTAGGGAAAAGCCACAGGATGTGGTTGTACTGGATCTCCGCATGCCCGGGATGGGCGGACTTGAGGTACTGGCAGAGTTGAAAAAAGAGTTTCCCTCCGTAGAGGTTATTCTTCTCACAGGCCACGGAAGCGAAGAAAGTGCCGTTCAGGGTATGCGCATGGGAGCCTTTGACTACCTCCTTAAACCCGCAGAATTTTCAGAACTTCTGGATAAAATCAAGGCCGCCCGAAGGCGCAAGGTCAGCCAGGAAGAGCGTATACGTCAGGCAGAAGCAAGACTTATATCTCCCCGGACTCCCCAAAGTACGGATCTGCAGCATCAGGAAAACTAATATTCTGACCTGCCGTTTCTTGAGTACCTGAGGCATTGCTCAAGAAACGGCACTGATTTATCGGGACAGGTCGAAGCAGCTCAAAGTACAATTTTTGCACTGTCCTGGTATTTTACTGGAGTTTTTCCGCTTTTTCTCTGCTTCCCTTCCTGCAATTCTATCCGTCATACATTCCTCAAAGACATAATGAAACATACCTGTTTCTTTCGCCATCCACCTTTACAGCCCGGGCCGTGTCGATAAAAATGAATACTGCAATACCCTTAGCCCTCACAGACAAAACCCCATTCGCCTGTCCTGAACAGCATTTATAAAAAAATAGACTTCCTTATTTTTCCGTGCTATCAGATTTTCCTAACCTGATCATGAAATGTTCTTATCAAATTAAATATAGCCAGATAAGACGCTTCATATGCAGATGAACTATAGGCATCTTTCCTTCAGAGGAAGCATGCCTGTATGTATTTTATTTCAACTTTTTTCAAAAGGAAACCTTGATATTTATGAAAAAAACCTTTTTAAACCAAGCATCCCCCACACAAGGGCGCAATTCTTTTCACAGAAAAATCTGTATTCCCGAAATGCCATTCCGTAAAACCAAAGGAATGTCTTTCGGTAATTTAATCATTCATGCCTGAGCTAAAACCGCCTTTTTTGCCCCTTTCGTCAGGCCCGAATTTATCCCTTTCATGCCACTGTGCAAAATAGGATCAAAATTCCCGCCTCCCCTGAACGGAACAAAAAATCCTGGTTTTCATCCGGGCACCCTGTACTCATACAACATTGATGAAGGATTCGGAGAGAACACCATGACTAACACCTTTTCCACCAAAACCCTCCGGGGAGATCTTTTCGGCGGACTCACCGCCGGCATTGTCGCCCTCCCCCTTGCCCTTGCCTTTGGCGTTGCTTCCGGTGCAGGAGCCGCCGCAGGCCTTTACGGAGCCATCATGCTGGGCATGGTGGCCGCCATTTTTGGCGGTACCCGCACCCAGATATCCGGCCCCACAGGCCCCATGACCGTTGTATTTGCATCCATTCTCGTGGCTGTAGGCGGTGACCTTGCCACGGCCATGTCTGCTGTACTCATTGCCGGACTTATCCAGATCATCATGGGCTGCGTAAAGGTTGGCGGCCTCGTGCGCTTTATCCCCTACCCTGTGATATCCGGTTTTATGAGCGGCATCGGCATTATCATCATTCTGCTGCAGATAGCCCCTCTAATGGGAACATCTCCCAAAACGTCACCCTTCCTTGCCATCATGACACTGCCCTCCACCCTTATGGCCCTTAATTTTCAGGCACTGATACTGGGCGGGCTGACCCTGCTCATCGTTTTTTTTACTCCCATGCGCATCAGCCGGATAATTCCATCCCCTCTGATTGCCCTGATCGCCATAACCCTTCTCTCCATGGGACTGGGCTTCAAGGTTCCCGTCATCGGTGAAATTCCCCTTGGACTTCCTGAATTTATCATGCCAGCCTTCTGTCTCCAGGCATGGACCACCATCCTTGTTCTGGGCATTACCCTTGCCCTTCTGGGAAGCATTGACTCCCTGCTTACTTCCCTTGTGGCAGACTCGGTCACAGGCACCCGCCATAAACCCAACCGGGAACTGATCGGTCAGGGTCTGGGAAATATGATGTGTTCCTTTGTGGGGGGCCTTCCCGGCGCAGGCGCCACCATGCGCACGGTGGTCAACATCAAGGCAGGTGGACAGACAAGAATCAGCGGTGTCACCCATGCAAGCCTTCTGCTCATCCTTCTTCTGGGAGCCGCGCCCCTGGCCACCAACATCCCCATGGCGGTTCTTGCGGGTATTCTCATCAAAGTCGGCGTTGATATTCTGGACTACAAGCTCCTTCGCCTCATAAAAACCGCTCCACGGACAGACCTTTCCGTTATGGCCGTGGTTTTCGGACTCACGGTGTTTGTGGATCTCATCATTGCCGTGGGCGCAGGCGTTTTCATGTCTATGGGTATGATCATCCACCGTATGGTCCGGCAGGCCAACTTCAAAATTTACCCTCTGGATAACACCCGATCCGATGCCATGGAAGGCAGAATCCGTATCCTTGAAATAAACGGCCCCTTTTTCTTCGGTTCCATGAGCAAGCTTGTGGATGAAGTGGACACGGTACTGGATACAAAGGTAATTATTTTTGATTGCCGCAAGGTTCCCTTCATTGACCTGAGTGCTATTTTTGCTCTGGAAGAAATTATTCTCCGCCTTAAGAGCTCGCACATTCAAACCTTCATTGTACTAAGTGAAGTACTCCGAAATGAACTTGTGCATCTCCACGACAAAGATCTTCCCGAAGAAATTCTCTTTGTGGATTTTGAAAACGCACTGGAAGAAGCAAGAAAAATAGATAAAAAATAAACGCTTCATATTTTTTTCTGACCCCTCCTTTTAAAACACGGAGCAGATCGTGCAAAATATGCACCCGGATATTCTGCCTTCTGCTCCGTGCTCCTCCCATGTCCTTTCATTTTCAGGCCTGCTATCCCTTAGCGCCATTTATCAGACACCCAGCAACCACTGCATGAACTACAAGCATTCTTTGCACACCATATAAGCCGGAGGTCTTCTCCAGTCTCTGATACAAAATCCCTTTACCTTTGGTGCAGTAAATCAGCCTGAATGACTCCTGCACTGATCCGACAGCTTATCGGCCTGCGGCAGCCACTTCCGCTCATTAGAAAAAACTGCAGTCCTGTTCCGGCACGGAAAAAAACATCAAAAAATACTTTGTTTACAACAAAACCATGGTATAATGATCAGAATTCCGGTTTACGGCAACGGATCTGTATTTGACAGCATGATATCAAAATACTAAAGATGTGCGTCGCATGACAACATCCCCGTTGATACCGATGACGGAAATTCATCCGGCCGGTGTCATTTCCGGGGCGAAAAGCATTATATAAGGAGGACGTACAATGACTGAAGGGAAGGTCATGAACCGGTGGCTTGTGGTGATGGGTGCCATCATGGTTCAGATGTGTCTGGGGGCAATCTACGCCTGGTCCGTGTTCACGGGAGCACTGCAGGATGCCGGTTGGACGGCGGCCCAGACACAGGTGGTATTTTCCGTGGCACTGGTTTCCTATGCCCTGTCCATGGTGGGTGCAGGCTTCAAGCTGAATACGGTGGGCCCCCGAAATATGGCCATACTGGGCGGTCTGATTCTCGGTACCGGCTATGTGATTGCAGGCCTTTTCGGTGGCACAAACTTCTGGATACTGCTGATTTTCATCGGTATTGTGGGCGGTACAGGTATTGGTGTAGGCTATGTGGTACCCATTGCCGTGGGCATGCGCTGGTTTCCCGATAAAAAGGGTCTCATCACTGGCCTTGCCGTAGCAGGCTTCGGCCTCGGTGCCATGCTCTGGGTCAAGCTTGCGGGAAGCATGGGTAACCTCATTGCCAATTTCGGCTTAGGCACCACTTTCATTATTCTCGGCATCACCTTTGCCGTTTTTGTTACCATCGGCGGGATGTTCATGGTCTTCCCTCCCGAAGGCTGGCTGCCCGCAGGCTATACACCTGAGACCAGCTCTGCCGGAGGAACCAGCAGTGTGGCTGTGGAATTCGGTGCCGGTGAAATGGTAAAAACCCCGCAGTTCTGGATGATCTTTTTCACCTTTGCCTTCCTTGCCAGTGCAGGCCTCATGAGCATCGGCCTCATGCAGCTTTATCCCATGGAAGCCCTCATGGCCAATGGCATGGACAGGGTTTCGGCCATGGCCGTTGCGGGAACCGCCATGGCTGTCTTCTTTTCCATCGCCAATGCCGCAGGCCGCGTGGTATGGGGCATGATCTCCGATGTTCTGGGCCGTAAAAACTCCATGGTCATCCTTGCCTTCTCCCAGGGTCTCGTGGTCATGGCCTTTACCTATATGGCCGGAACACCGGCCCTTCTCTACCTCGGCGCCACCCTCATCGGTTTCAACTTCGGTGGCGGTCTTGCCCTCTTCCCCACCCTGACAGCGGACACCTTCGGTACCCAGAGTGTGGGCAGAAACTACCCCCTCATTTTCCTTGCCTATGGCGCAGGCGCCCTGCTGGGTCCCAACCTCGGCGGCATTCTGGGGGGCATGGGGAAATTTGGAATGGCCTTCACCATCTGCGGTATCCTCTGTCTCATGGGCGGTATCCTTACCATGATGCTGCGCGCCCCTGAAAAAAAAACGGATGAGGCCGTAGAAGCCGAAATGGAAGCCGCATAAAAGATGGATTCATCCGTAAGATAATTTTCATAAAAACAAGACCTAATGCCTCCTTCTCCACCGGGAAAGGGAGGCCGGGTGAAGATTCAAAGCAAACGGTCAGCCTCCCCTGAAAGGGAGACTGACCGTTTGTTTATGCGTAACTGTTCAGCACAGTTTTCCAAAACTACGCAAGCCAGATGCACAGGCTCCAGGCTATTTGCCCGTGACGCAATCTTATTCGGGAGCTTCTTGCCCTGTGCGGAAGCGGCAAAAACTCGCCGCCACAGGCAGGATAAGCTTTTTGATTACCATGGCAGGCTTAAGCACGCTGCCTTTGTGGCGGCTCAGACAGTTTGCCGCTTCTTTCGCACAGGCCTGCAAAGCTCTGATCCGAAACGATTGCAATGTCACTTGCAAATAGCCACGGAGCCTTGCAGCAGTACGAAGCTGCTGCAATTTTAGCATCGGCAGTTCGGAATAAACCATGCTGAATAATTAGGTTTATGTTTAACAAGCCTGCCCAGATACAGAACTGTCAGATCTCAGGAACAAAGGGCAGGGCAAAGGTCATGGTGGCCGTGTAGCTGATGCTCTCACATTTTAAAGCCTTCTCACCCGTGGCGGGAAAACTCCGGCTGGCCGTTACGATCCAGGGACCGTAAAATTCTTCCAGCGTCAGCTTTGCCATGCCTGCGGCATTGGAGCGGGTTTTTTCTGTCCGGGCATTGGGCGCCACAAGGTTGCTTGCCGTCACTTCATAATCCGCTGCGGGCTTGCCATCCACCAGCACCCTGACCTCAAGGCTGTCCCCCGGCTGCAGGCGGTTGGGATTGACCATGGGCACAATTTCCACCTTCTGCCCTATGGGTGTTGCAAAGGGATTGCTGTCCGGTCCGTCTAAGGGAAGGGTCCGCTGGGGCAGAACAGAAACCAGGGCCTTGGCATATTTTTCATAATAGATCTGGTGAAAATCCTTTTTCCCTTCCACAGGACCATAAAAGGCTGGTTTTGTATGGGCCGCAAAAACCCTGGCTCCCGGCGTATGCATATCCACACGCAATGCCCGGAAACCCTCACTGCCCACCTCCATGGGAATACGGCTGCCATCGGGCTCTATGCGCTCCAGCCCGCCCCAGACCCTGTCCGAGATAAAATCCGCCACCGGATAACTGTGGCCCCACCCGAAATAAACAACGGTCTTGGCCCTTGGCGTGGGTGCATACTTGGCGTGCTGCCAGAGGGCAGGCGTATAATCGGTCATATTGATCCACAGATCATGGGCAAAAACCTGGGATACCATCAGGCCCAGTCCCATAAATATGCCCGCCATCAACTTTCCTGCTTTTTTCTTCATCACCTTCTCCTTTTTTAGTTTAAGCGAAAAATCTAAAACAATGCCTACATTTCTGTTTTTTAAAAGTCAATTTGTTTTTGAATTGTAAAAATAAACTTTACACATACAAATTCTTTCCCCAAACCAATATTTTCAGCCATGGAAACCTGAATCAGAAAGATGACAGGAAGAGGCCCTGTGCCTTTGGCGGTCTCCCCTGAAGGACTCCTTCCCCATATCTTCCGGCTTTTCATCCAGTGATTTTGTAAACCGGATCTTTGCAAACTTAAACAATCTTTACAGATATAAATTATTTAGCCTAGACAAATTTTATTCTTGACTTCGCATACCACCCCGACTATCTCTTCCCGAATTGACAGAGGGATTTCCACGGCTCCCCATTCCGGGGCCTGAGCACAGGCAAAAAAATGACCCACATTTTTAAAAGGTTTTTTTACCCATGAAAAAACGATGCCCCGCAGCAAGTCTTCCGCCCATGCAAAAATCCCGCAGGGGCAGGTGCTTTTTTCCACTGCTGCTTGCCCTTATCTTTTTTCTTCCCATGGCAAGCCCTGCAGACCCCGGCTTTCTTTTCCTTGAACCCGGCCCTGAAATGCGACGTTCCGGTGGGGGCAATACCCAGGGGGGCGGCCATGGTACAGGTATGGGTATGCAGAGAAAAAAAGAGGGGCAGGAAGCATCGGAAAATGAAAGGCAGGCCGACAGCAAAAAAACGGGAATGGAGGAAAAGGAAGAAAAAAGCGCCATGAAATCCAAGGGAAAGGGGCATCCCGGATCAGCGGCTCCGGAATCGGAAAAAGGAGAAAAAAAAGAACGGGAAAAAAGGGCAGCCATGTCCCACCCCGCCCACTATACCCTGCTTCTGGGCTGGCCACCTGCCATGAAAGCCCAAGCCCCGGAGGATCTTCTCAGGGCAGAGACGGCCATCCTGAGACCGGATCTTTCCAGAGAGATTCTTACACCACAGAAAGAAGGCCCCGCCATCCGCATCCGGGATGCGGCCCTGATTCAGGGGACCTACCACATCAGCGCATCACTGGAAAAAACCGACGATGAGGGCAGGATATTCAGGCTTTTCACCACAGCTTCCATGCGCAACACAGGAGAAAAGACAGATCCTCCCGAAAAAAATCCGGAAACTGCCCTTGAAGCCCATCTGCCATGGTTTTCCATGGAAGACCTGAGTCCGGATCCCGGCAACAACTTTGCAAGAATTCACAGAAAATATACGGGCGACACCCTGCCCCTGAGAATCCGGCTGGGGGGCATGCCCGTACCGGACCTTCCCGTTACCCTCACCACGGCAGAGGGCTGGCAGCAGACCCTGCACACGGATGAGGCCGGTCAGGTCAAGTTCATCCTGATCAAAGAACGCTTCCATGACAAAGGTGTGAACAAAGCCCCCATTACCTTTTATGCAAGGGCAGAACTGGACAGCCGTTCCGAAAAGCATCTGGAGATCATAAAAAGCGTCCGACCGGATGCCGGTGACAATCCCCCCGCTGGAACAGAGATTCTACGCACCTCCCTTGCCCTGACCGTTCATCCCACGCCCCTGGACTGGGAAAGCCGGGCCGCAGGATTTTACACCCTGATTCTCACGGGCCTTGTCATCGGGCTGGGTACGGCCATCCGGAGAAGAAAACGGAGGGGAAGATGGTTCTGATACGGCCCCCATCAAGTGCTTGTCTCTGCAAGGAAATACCTGTTTTTTCGATTGTCCGGAGGAAAAAACCATGCGCGTAGACCGTATCCGCCTCTTTGTTCAGGCCCTGTGTTTTGTTTTTCTCATCTATGGCGGCCTTACCATATTCTCCATTGGCACTGCCATTCCCACCATGGCCTGCATTTATGCGGAAAACCGGGGAGGCTCCTGCTTTCTTTATCCTTTTCAGCGCTTTCTCTCCATGCCCTGGGCCATGCTCTTCGGCAGTGCAGCCACAGCCTTTCTCATCTATCTGGGCACCTTTTTCCTGTGGGCGCTGGTTTTTGGTAAAACCTTCTGCGGCTGGATATGCCCCTTGGGTTTTCTTCAGGATCTCATCACAAAAATCCGGGAATGGGTGGGCATTGACGGCTCCCGCTTTGCCTGGAAAACACGGGACCGCTTCCAGTGGGTGAAGTATGCCCTTCTGGCACTGCTCATCCTTTTACCCATGGGCATAGGAAACAGCCTCCTCGGGCTGCCCAGATTCACGCCGGATCTGGCCGTTCCCTTCTGCCAGATCTGTCCGGGTAAACCCCTCATCCCCCTCTTTGAAGGCGACCTCAGCCATCTGATCATTGATTTTTCCAGCACCACAAAACTTGTTCTCTCAAGCCTTTCCATGCTCATTGCAGGACTTTTCCTTGTGGGAGGCTTTGTCAAACGCCGCTACATCTGTGCCTTCTGCCCCATGGCGGCCCTGCTCTCCCTCTTTGACCGTATCGGCTTTGTGGGACTTAAAAAAAAAGGAGAAGCCTGCACCTGCTGCGGCAACTGCTTCAGGGCCTGCCCCATGGAAATCCGGGAGATCGCCGAGCTCCGGGACAAAAAACACATGGTCACCCAGGACTGCATGCTCTGCATGCGCTGCATTGAAGTCTGCCCGGAAAACAAGGCACTGACGGCCACCATCATAGGACTGCCCGTTTTTTCCGCATCCGCCGAAGGCTTCCTGAAACGCCAGAATAAAACAGCTTCAGCAGGAGGCCCCTTCCATGGGGAGACCCCGGCCCTGCAAGATACCGCCACAGACCCAGAAAGTGCTTCCAAATGAAATCTGCCATCATCAAAAAACTGTCTGCCATTTCCGGAAAAAAAAGCCCTGAGGCTGCGGGAAGTCCTGAAGGTTCTTCAAAGGGCTCTCCCGAAGACCGTGTGGCCAGACGCCTGTCCCTGCACATGGCCATGGCCGTGCGGGAAATTTATGACGCCATTGCCATGGAAAAAAACCGGCCCGTATCCATGACCCCCTTTGACACCCTTTTTAAAAACTTTGCCGATGCACCGGAAAAAATTCTGCCCACAGGTCCCAGAAAAAAAATCGGCATCTACTGCATGGCCGTGCCCGAAGAGCTGATCTACGCCGCAGGTGCCCTTCCCGTAAGGCTCTGCGCGGGCAGCGGCGATGCCGCAGAAGCCGGAGAAGCCCTTTTTCCGGACGTCTCCTGCCCCATGGTCAAGGCGGCCACGGGCTTCACCCGCACAGGTGTTCTGCCCATGTACAGGGAATGCGATCTCATCATCATTCCCACCACCTGCGACTGGAAGGTCAAACTGGGGGAGCTGATCTCCCGCCATGTTCCCGTAATGATGCTCTCGGTCCCCAAGTTCAAGGCAGCGGAAAGCTCCCGCAGGTTCTGGTACGCAGAAATCCGCAGACTGATGCATGCACTGGAAAAGGTTACCGGAAAACGCATCACCAGAAAAAAACTGAGGGCCGCCATGGATATGATGCACAAGGCCCAGCAGGAATTCAGAAGGCTGCAGACCCTGCGCATGGATGACCTTTCCCTTATCCGGGGCAGGGATGCGGCTGCCGTGGCCAATGCCTGGTTCTATATGGACGGAGCCGACTGGACCCTTGCTGCAAGAAATCTCAATGAAGAGCTTCTGGAAAGAAAAGAAAAGGGCATCGGCACAGCTCCCAGAACGGCCCCCCGCATTCTGCTCACCGGCTCCCCTGTGATTTTTCCCAACTGGAAAATACCGGATCTCATTGAAAATGCAGGCGGCACCCTCACCTGTGACGAGTTGTGCAGCTCCGGCAGGCTGCTCTGGGACATGGCCTGCATCGACGAACCCCTTTTTGACGATATGCTGGATGCTCTGGCGGACCGCTGTCTCCTGCCCTGCACCTGCCCCGTGTTCACGGACAGGGAAGACCGTAAAACCAGACTTTTCAGAATGATCAAAGACTACCGGGTGGAAGGGGTGGTGCATCACGTACTGAAAGGGTGCCATCCCTATGACATGGAACTGCGGCCCTTAGAGGCGGAGCTTGCTGCGGCAGGGGTTTCACAGCTCAAGATAGAAACGGACTACAGTCCCGAAGATACGGAACCCCTGCGCACCCGTGTGGAAGCCTTTGTGGAAACCCTTAAGGGCAGACGGCTGCGCATGGGAAAAAGCGCATAACCCAAGTCCACCAGAATAGTGACCATACTTCTGAAGGCTTCGTTTAAATGGCTGCAAAATGGATATGTAGTACCCATAAAAAATCACTTCGCTTGATTTCATTGGATTTTCATAAAAAAAATGACGGGCTTGGGATAGAAAAAATGCATAGAGAGGACGCATAGAAAGGAGGACATATGGATCTTTACCTTGGCATAGACATCGGCTCCACCACCACCAAAATTGCCCTCATGGATACCGAAGGCCTTATGGGAAGCCGGGTGCAGTCCACGGGAGTACACTGCGGTGACACCGTGGAAACCGCCCTGAAGGATCTTCTCCGTGAAACCGGTCTGCGGCGGGAAGACATCCGCAAAACCGTGGCCACGGGCTATGGCCGCCGCCTCATTCCCTTTGCCGATGAGGTGATCAGTGAAATTACGGCCAATGTCCGGGGAACCTCCTGGAGCTGCACGGATCTGGATACGCCGGTACGCACCATCCTCAACATCGGTGGGCAGGACAGCAAGGTCATTGCCGTAGACAGTTTCGGGGTTACGGAAAACTTTGCCATGAATGACAAGTGCGCCGCAGGAACGGGCCGTTTTCTGGAAACCGTGGCAAGGATACTGGAAATCAACATGACAGACTTAGGCCCCCTTTCCATGGAAGCGGAGATCCCCCTGAAAATCAATGCCACCTGTGCCGTGTTTGCGGAATCCGAAATCATCTCCCTCATTGCCCGTAAAAAAGCCCCCTCGGAAATTGCCGCAGGAGCCCACTATGCCATTGCAAGGCGGCTTTCCCGCATGGCACGGCGGGTGGGTGTGACGGAACCCGTGGCCTTTGACGGCGGCCCTGCCCTGAACCGGGGCCTTGTAAAGGCCATAGAAGATGAGCTGGCCCTGGATATCCATGTCCCGGCATGGCCCCAGATCACAACGGCCATCGGTGCCGCCCTTCTGGCAAGGGATGCCCACATGGCGGCCGCCGCATGAGTGCTCTGCCTGCACTTCCCATGGAATTCCCCGCCCTTTTTCTGGCGGGTCTGGCCTTTGGCCTTGGCATCTGCAGCACCTCCTGCCTTCCCCTGATGGGAACCTGCATTCTGGGAAACAGCAGGAAAGCTTCCGATGGCATACTGGCCCTGCTGAGCTTTGTCTGCGGCAGACTGTTCACCGCAGGCCTTATCGGTGCCATTTTCGGCAGGCTGGGGCAGGCGGCCATGGCCCGGCTGGAAACCCCGTCCATGGCACTGGCTTCGGGCCTCTTCACCCTTCTGGCGGGACTCTTTCTCCTGTTCCGGCCACGGTGCAGCGGATGTGCCAGCAGGAAAAGGGCGGCTGC
Organism: Desulfobotulus alkaliphilus; assembly: GCF_007830435.1. GTDB lineage: Bacteria > Desulfobacterota > Desulfobacteria > Desulfobacterales > ASO4-4 > Desulfobotulus > Desulfobotulus alkaliphilus. Next base: position 116,808 of record NZ_VLLC01000006.1, read on the forward strand.
CCCTCCCCTGCTGCTGGGTCTGGCAAGCCCTCTGGTGCCCTGCCTGCCCTATGCGGCCATGATGGCGGCAGCGGCGGCCTCGGGTTCCGCCATGAAGGGTGCGGGCCTTGCCGTGGTTTTCACCCTTGGCACCAGCCTTTCTCCCCTGATTCTGGCCTGCATGGCCATGGGTTGGGTGGGAGCAGGCATGGCCGGAAAACTTCCCCGGCAGATTGAAGGCTTTTCAAGGGCTGCCGGACTGGTGGTGGCCATTTTCGGCATCAAAACCCTGCTGCTGGGTCTGGGGATGGCCTGAGTGCAGAAGCAGGGACCAGATCATCCCTTGCAGGGGCAGGCCCCTGTGCCTCCCCTTCTCCCCTCTTCTGTCGGCGGGTACCCGTAAAGGGTTCCCCTACAAAAAGGGACCATAAAAAACATCCGTAGGGGCACCCCCCCTTGCCTGCCCTACCTGCTCCTTTATGGCGTTGAGGCTGGTTGTGGGTATTGTCCTTAAGGGCTTTAAGGTCGTTAAGGACTTTAAAGAAGATGAGGGTAAAAGCGCATTGCCGAACCCTCAAAACGATATTTTTACACCCCAGTGATCCTTGCGGCCATGGAAGTTCATGCCCTGCATGAACAGCCATCGCCCAGGGTTTTAGTCGCAACTAAACCATTAAGCATGACAAAATTATTTTACATAAAATCTTTAACCTTTCTGATGACCAGCAAGGCTCAGACTGCGTGGTTATCAGATTCACTTTTAAGATATAAAGGAGATGTGGCATGCATTGCAGCAGTTTGAAAAAAACCTTCTTTCCATTTCTGGCAGCAGGTCTTCTGGCCCTGCCCGCCCATGCCTTTCACCCGCCCGAAAGCGAGCTGGAGCAGATTGTGGTCAGTGCCAGCCGCAGCGAACAGCGGGTGGAAGACGCCATCAGTCAGGTTCATGTCATCACCGCAGCGGATATTGAAGCCCGGCAGATCAAAAATGTTCAGGGGCTTTTAAGGGATATCCCCGGCGTTCAGATCAGACAGAACACCGGCTCATGGGGCAATGGCGGCAATGTGCAGCTCATGGGCATGAACCCGGACCAGACCCTTATCCTTGTGGATGGACAGCGCTTCACGGGTGGGCACGGCAGTGTGGATATTTCCTCCATCCCCGTAGAAAACATTGAGCGCATCGAAATCGTCAAAGGCCCCGGTTCCGCCCTCTATGGCTCCGACGCCATGGCCGGTGTCATCCATATCATCACAAAAAAAGCAGGAACAGGAACAGACTTCCGCACCGGCCTCAGCGCAGGCAGCCGGAACCGCTCCCTTGCCACGGCAGGGATGAGCACGGGCAATGAAAACATGGGGCTTCGTCTGGATTACTCCCGCAGCCGCACCACCGGCGTTGATAAAGATGAAGACACCATGGAAAACGAAACCCTTGCCGCAAGCCTCGATTACCGGCCCACAGAAAGGTTCTCCCTGCGTATCCAGCCCTTTTTTTCCCGGCAGACCAATGAAGTTACAGGAGAAGCCAACCGCATTCAGGAACGCAGCCGCCTCAATGCCAGTGCGGATATCCGTCCCGATGCCCTTTCAAAGCTTCAGGTCCGGGGCAGTTATTTTTCCCATGACCACAAAAAAAAGGACAAAAGCTTTGATTCCGTGTCCACCCTCCATGAGTTTGAAACCGCCTATTCCCGCATGGTGGGCCTCCACACCCTGAGTGCAGGCTATGCCTATACGGGGGAGTCCATTGACGACAAACACAAGAATTACACAAAAGACTCCCAGGATACCCATGCTGTTTTCCTGCAGGATGAAATGGACTTCGGCAGGCTTTCCCTCACGGTGGGGGGCCGTGTGGACCACCATGATGAGTGGGGCACAGAGGCCCATCCCAGGGCAGGCCTCCTTTTCCGGGCAACGGACAATCTTCGGTTCAGGGCTTCCGCAGGCACGGCCTTCATGGCCCCCACCCTCCTGAAACTCTATGCCGACGGCTGGCGTATGGGCCCGTGGACCATGCATGCCAACCCCGACCTGAAGCCGGAAAAATCCCTCTCCTATCAGGCAGGCATGGACTATCAGATCCATGAAAGCCTTCTGGTACGGGCAGGCCTCTTCCGCAATGAAATTGATGATCTTGTTGAAACCTTAAGAAACACCCAGGCAAGGACCATGACCTACCGCAACATCAGCGAAGCCCTCACCCAGGGAGCAGAAACCAGCATCATCTGGCGGCCCGTATCCTCCTTTGCCGCCACCCTTGGCTACACCTGGACGGATACGGAAAACAAAGATACGGGAAAAAAACTTCTCGACCGGCCCGAACACAGGGCAACGCTGGATCTGGACTACCATCTGGCACGGCCCGACCTGCGTTTCCGCCTCACCACGGCATGGACAGGGGAACGGGAATATGAAGAACAAATGGCTCAGCACGGCCAGACCCTGACCATAAGAAAAACCCGCAGCGCCTACACCATGGTGGATCTGGCCATTACCCATCATGTCACAAAAAATCTTGAAATATTTACCCGCCTTGAAAACCTCACCAATGAAAAAGACGTTAGCGATGAGCCGGACATCGACGGTACGGAGTGGATGGCGGGCATGAATTTCAGGTTCTGATACTAAAAAATCAGACCCCGCACAGCAGCCCAAAAACATAAAAGGGCTGAATCCCGTTAATTATTGAGGGGTTCAGCCCTTTTCCTTTTCTTTCCCCTGCTTCGGCTCAGCCAGAGTTTACTGTTCCGGTTGTTGTCAGGTCGAAAGGCATGCGGAGAGGTTATGGTGTCATCACTTGCAGAGGGGATGAAATGACCGGATACTTCCAACAGGCACTGTGGGTCTCTTCCTCCCACAGGATCTGCATGAAGGCCCCTTCAAGGCTGTGTTCCGGGGCTTTCCGCCCCATCTGTCCGTTCAAAACCGGACATATCCATACACTTGGGTACAATAATATGATAAGAATTTTTGTGAATATTCCTTTTTCTGTCAAGGGACAAAAATCCCGCAGACGCTTTAAAGGAAGCCACTAGGGGGCATGAAAAATCTTTTTACCAAAACTCTTCTGATTACTATTCTGACTCAGCCACAGCTTGCTGGTCTGGTTGTTGTCAGGCCCATGGTGCGAGCTTTAATACGGGCAGGCGCAAGGCCTGCCCCTACGAATGGTTTTTACGGCCCTGTTTTTTGTAGGGGCACCCTTTACGGGTGCCCGCAAACAAGCGTAAAATCTGGTCATATAATTTCCATGATTAAAGTTCGCATGGCTGAAAGACAGTGGTAATCAGAAAAACTCTTGTTTAAAGGGATGATTTTTTAACCCATACGGAGAAGTTATGAACCCAGAAAAGGATGAAAAGAAAAAGCAGGATGCCATGCTCCAGCAGGAAATACGGAGCAGCAGGAAGTTCTCCATGGCAGAAGCCATAGGCAGGGAGGGAGGACATTTTATGAAGGGCCACAATCCTGTGCCTGCCATTGATCAGCTTGTGGCTAAACTCAATGATTTTATCAGGGATCACACCCCTGACGCCTCAAGAATACTCATATCCGTGCTTCAGGAAAGGGTAAAAAACAACAGCCTTGCCCTTTCTGAGCAGTCAGAAAAACCCTTTGGCTTTCTTCACGGGCTGATCCGATCCTGTCTGGATCACCCCGAGCGCCTCTATGAACTCACCCGTCAGGCAGACATCAGGTGGGGACAGATCAACAAGGAAAAACCCTATTTCCAGAAACCCGGTGAGCCGCCCCACCCCGATGATGAGTATTCCCATGAAAGCGTAGCTGCAAGGCTTAGGGATCTGCTGGAAGCCATTGAAACCCGCATGGACGGGGAGGATGACGGCTGAGCAGGCAAAAAAACAAAAATACAAAGGACTTTAAAGACCTTAAAGGCATTAAGGACACAGACCTAAGAAACAGATAAGTCAGTTTTCCCTAAAGACCTTAAGGACTTTAAAGACATTAAGGACACAGGCCTAAGCAACAGATAAGTCAGCTTTACCTAAAGACCTTAAGGACCTTAAAGACATTAAGGACACAGGCCTAAGCAACAGATAAGTCAGCTTTACCTAAAGACCTTAAGGACCTTAAAGACATTAAGGACACAGGCCTAAGCAACAGATAAGTCAGCTTTACCTAAAGACCTTAAGGACCTTAAAGACATTAAGGACACAGGCCTAAGCAACAGATAAGTCAGTTTTCCCTAAAGACCTTAAAGACATTAAGGAAACAAGCACAGAAGCCTGCCGCCCCCTGAAAGACCCGCAGCACCTTCTTCAGGAAAGAAAACTCCACAAAACCCCGGCGGCAATGGCAGAACCGATTACCCCTGAAATATTGGGGGCCATGGCATGCATCAGCAGAAAATTACCGGGATCTTCCTCTTGGGCCACATGATGCACCACACGGGCGGAATCCGGCACGGCCGACACTCCCGCAGCGCCAATCAGGGGGTTGATTTTGGTTTTCAGAAAAAGATTCATGAACTTGGCAAAAAGCAGACCACAGGCCGTTGCCACGGCAAAACTCGCCGCTCCCAGCACAAAAATCCCTATGCTTTTTGCATTGAGAAACACATCCGCCTGGGTGCTGGCCCCAACGGTTACCCCCAAAAGAATGGTCACCGTATCAATGATCACCGTACGGGCTGCCACAGCCAGACGATCCGTGACCACGGCCTCCTTGAGGAGATTCCCCAGAAAAAGCATACCCAGCAGGGGAAGGGCCGCAGGGGCTATGAAACAGCACATGAGAAGCCCTGTAATGGGAAAGAGAATTTTCTCCCTCTGGGAAACCTTTCTCGGCTCTTCCATGCGGATGCGGCGTTCTTTTTTCGTGGTGAGCAGCTTCATGACGGGTGGCTGGATCACTGGCACCAGCGCCATATAGGAATAGGCGGCAATGGCAATGGGTCCGATGAGATCAGGGGCAAGCATGGACGTAAGGAAGATGGCCGTGGGGCCATCCGCACCACCGATAATGCCTATACTGGCTGCCTCAAATGGAGAAAATCCGATGGCCAGAGCACCAAGAAAGGTAAGAAAAATACCCGTCTGGGCCGCAGCCCCCAGCAGCATCAGGGAGGGTCTTGCCAGAAGGGTGGAAAAATCCGTCATGGCTCCGATGCCAAGGAAAATCAGGGGCGGATAAATGCCGTGGGTAACGCCCATATAAAGGTAACCCAGAACGGAGCCTTCTTCATAAATGCTCAGGCCCAGCCCATGGAAGACCGGGATATTTCCCATGAGAATGCCAAATCCGATGGGCACCAGCAAAAGGGGTTCATAGCGTTTGACGATCCCCAGATAAATAAATACAAGCCCCACACAGATCATGAAAACATGGCGGATATCAACCATATAAAAGCCGGTATTGGTTAAAAAATCCTGCAGCAGCGGGATCATGTCTCTTCTTTCATGGTCAGTCGTTTCTGGTGTTCCTGCCGCCCGATCAGGCCGGCAGGGCTCTGGACCCCTTTTTTACCTGAGATTCTCCGCCTTCAAAAAGCCCTTCAAAGGCTGCCTTTTCCCAGACATAAAAGCCTCTTCCATCGGGCTTCAGCACGCCGGTACGCACAAGGTCTGCCAGAATGGCATGGGAGCGGGCAATCCCCCTTTTTTCCGCCTGTTCCAGAAGGCCCGGCAGAGACAAGGGAGATCCCATCTTTTCCGCCAGAAGGGCGTAGCTGCCGCAGGCTTCCTGAAAACCCGCAAAGCCTTTCAGAGCCGGAGTTTCAGGCCGGTCAGAAACAGACGCCCCCTCCGTGACAGGCCCCCCCTTCTTTACGGACTTACGGTCTTTCCGGGCGTCAAAAAAGGCAAGGATGCGGTGCAGACGGGAAATGCTGAAGGCCAGAAGACTCAGACAGGTGAAAACAATAAGAATACCAAGAAAGGCCATTTCCCAGCCATTGTGGCTGGCAATGGCATCCAGACCGTACTCAGGCATCTTTCCTCCCCCTGCTGAAATCCTCTTCCACAAAAATTCTTCCGCTGTTTTTCTTCGCCTGCCTCTGGTGCAGATAGGCCTGAATGCTGCGGTGAATCCTGTCCGCAAAACGGGGGTGTTCTTCCAGCATACGATCCCTGCCGGAACGGTAGAGGGCCATGAGGGAACCATCGGTCAGGGCAAGGGCTCTGGCCGTATAACGGCCCTGATTCAGCATGGCGTTCATGCCGATCACCTCGCCACTGCCATGGAGGGTAAAGGCACTTCCGTCGGGAAAGGCCATGAGATAGTCACCGGAGATGGTGATATAAAGGGTTTCTGCCCTTCTTCCCCAACGGATAATCTCCTCGCCTTCCCGCACCCGGAAAACCTGCATATAGGCCGCAAGGACTTCAAGGGATTCCGGACTGACCCGCTTTAAAAGGGGCAGGGTTTTCAGAATACGCACCATGGTATCAGAAAGCGTATGCACAAAAAATCTCCTTATCCGATACGGCAGAGAACCGCATCCTTGGCAACGGAATCCCCGCTTCGTACAGAGAGGGTCAGAATTACCCCTGAAACCGGAGCCACAAGGGCATTTTCCATTTTCATGGCCTCCAGAATCACCACGGTTTCTCCGGCTTTCACACTGTCCCCCTCCTTTTTCCGGAAGGAAACCACCATTCCGGGCATGGGCGCCACAAGGGGAGTTCCCTCATCCCCATCATTTGCAGGGGCAGGAATGGAAGCCTGGGCTTTTTTGACGGGGCCTGCATCATCTGCTTCCCTGAGCGTCTTTTTTTCCGCAGCAGGCGGGGTCAGGGGAAAGGCATGGCGGATCACCGGAGCCCCTCCCACCTCGTCCACACCCACCTCATAATAGGTGTCGTCCACAAAGACATTGAAGGTGCGGATATAGGGACTTTTTTCCGGCACTTTCTCAGGCTCTGTGATTTTATGCTCCCCTGCCAGAATCCGGATCATCCGCTCCCGTATTTTCATGGCCTCTTCCAAGGTCCGGGGAAGGGTGTATTCCGGAGGCGTTTCCTTGCCGTATTTCCAGCGCAGAAAACGTTTACCTGTCACAGGAAAAAGGGCACAGAGCAGTTCATCTTCAATATCCGCAGCCAGCCCCCGCAACTCTTCCCGCACCCCCGGCAGTTCAGGCTTCAGGGCTTCTCCGGGCCGTTCCCGCAAAGGACGCACACCCCTTGGATGGCCCTCAAGGGCTTTTTTTCTTAAGGCAGCGTCCAGGGGGCCGGGAGGCTCGCCGTGAAGGCCAGCGCAGAAATCCCTTATCTGGGAAGAAATCATACGGTAGGATTCCCCTTCCGTATCAAACAGCACATTGTTCACGGCCTGGGTTCCCAGAATGCGGATCAGGGGCCTGACCAGAGGCGGATTGCCCAGATCCCTGCGCACCCTTTCCAGTTCTTTGAAAACCGCATCCAGCCTGTCTTCGGCCCCGGTTTCTTCCAGCTGACGCTTCAGGTCCGCTTCCATGCCTCCGGGAAGGCTGTGGATCAGTGCCGTGGTGTCCATGGGTGTTGTGCTGCCGCCATAGAAATGCCAGTATTTGGGAAGAATTTCCTCTTCGCTGAGCCGGTTCAGAGGAGCGATTCTTTCAAGATCAAGGCCCGTATCCCGATCGCCTCCCTTCAGGGCTGCAATCAGGGGCTCCACGGCACCATGGCTGCTTCGCATGGCAAAGGGAGCAAGGCAGGTGTCCGCACCGTCAGCGCCTGCCTCCACAGCGGCAAAAAGGGAAAGGGGACCAAAGCCTGCCGTGGCATGGGTATGAATATGAAGGGGCAGAGATACGGCCGCTTTCAGACCCGCAACCAGTTTCCGGGCCTCTCCGGGCATGAGAAGCCCTGCCGTGTCTTTGATCAGCAGGGAATGGGCACCCATATTTTGCAGGGCAATGGCTTTTTTCACATAATATTCCAGCGTATACAGGCTTTCTTCCTCCGGAAAGGCTGCCGTCCGGCTGTAACAGATACATCCCTGAAAATGGGCGCCTGCCTGTAAAACACTTTCTCCGGCAACCTGAAGATTGCGCAGATCATTCATGGGATCAAAGAGCCTGAAAACCCGTATTCCGTTCACATGGCTCCGCTCCACAAAGGCCCGGACCACATCATCCCCATAACAGCGTTCCCCCACAAGGTGCTGGCCCCTGAGCATGCAGGCCATGGGGGTTTTTGTGAAATACCGTTTCAGGCTGCGAATGCGCTCCCAGGGATCTTCATTCAACTCCCTGTGCATCACATCAAAGCCCGTTCCGCCCCAGACCTCCACGGCCCAGAAGCCCACATCATCCATCAGTGCTGCCATGCGTACCATATCCGCCGTACGGCCCCGTCCCGCATAAAGGCACTGAAAGCCATCCTGCAGGCTCACATCACAGATCGCCAGAGGTTTCTGATTCATCACCGGTTCCATGGTTCTCCTTAAAAATTACGGTCAGGATTTCCGCTGCATCCACTGAGCCGTCTGCATCTGATCCATGCGTCCGGCCGTACTCCAGATATTTTTGGGCTGCTTTCCGGCAGCACGATGGGGACTGGCCCCCAGCCGCCGGAGAGCCGCCGCCTCTCCGTCCCGGATAAAGGCCATCACCGCTGCCATGGCCGCAGCCATCTTCTTCTGTTCTTCCATCATGGGCAAAAATCCTTCAGATGAGGGTTTCCCACTTTACAAGGGGATATTACCATGCTTTCTGGCAGGCTTCTGCACCCGCTTGGAACCCAGGGCTTCCAGGGCACCAATGATACGGGGCCGGGTTTCCGAAGGCTGGATCACCGCATCCACATAGCCTCTGGACGCAGCAATATAGGGGTTGGAAAAAAGAGCTTCGTAGGCCTCCTTTTTCTCCCGGCGGGTTCTGGCGGGGTCCGGTGCCTCCCTGATTTCCCTGCGATGGATGATATTGGCCGCACCTTCGGCTCCCATCACGGCAATTTCCGCCGTGGGCCAGGCAAAAACCATGTCTGCCCCCAGATGTTTGGAGCTCATGGCAATGTAGGCCCCGCCATAGGCCTTGCGGGTGATGAGCAGAATTTTAGGAACCGTGGCTTCCACATAACTCCAGAGGAGTTTGGCTCCGTGCCGGATGATGCCACCCCACTCCTGACTGCTGCCCGGAAGAAAACCCGGTACATCGGCAATGGTGATGAGGGGAATGTTAAAGGCATCGCAGAAGCGGATGAACCGGGCGGCCTTGTCCGAAGCATCAATGTCCAGACATCCCGCCATGACAGCAGGCTGGTTGGCAATCACACCGGTGCTTCTTCCGTTCATGCGCACAAAGCCCGTCACAATATTGGGAGCAAAAAGGGGCTGGGTTTCAAACATCTCACCGCCATCGGCCAGAAGCTTTATCAGGGTGCGCACGTCATAGGCGGCATTGGCCGCATCGGGGATGAGGCTGTCCAAGGCCGGTTCCACCCGGAAGGGATCATCCCCCAGATCCTTTACCGGCGGATCTTCCATGTTGTTGGACGGAAAATAGGTGAGAAGCTCCCGGATGCCCTCAATGGCGGCCATATCCGAATCCACGGCAAAATGGGCCACCCCGCTTTTCACCGCATGGGTCATGGCCCCGCCAAGACTTTCAAAATCAATGACTTCACCGGTGACGGAACGGATCACGTCCGGACCCGTGATGAACATATAGCTGGAATCCTTCACCATGAAAACCCAGTCCATCATGCCCGGAGAATAGACCGCCCCGCCTGCTGTGGGCCCCATGATGGCGCAGATCTGGGGAATGACGCCGGAAGCATCGGCATTACGGGTAAAAATCTCCCCGAAACCCGCCAGCGCATCCACCCCTTCCTGAATCCGGGCACCGCCGGAATCATTCATCCCCACCACGGGTGCTCCAGCCTTCAGGGCCAGATCCTGCACCTTGGTAATTTTTTTGGCATGCATTTCCCCAAGGCTGCCCCCCCTTGCGGTAAAATCCTGGGCATAGGCAAAGACGGGACGGCCATCCACCAGACCGTGGCCTGTGATCACGCCATCTGCCGGGATAAAGGTATCTTCCATGCCAAAATGGGTACAGCGGTGGGTGACCAGAGCATCCAGTTCCTGGAAGGTGCCGGGATCGAAAAGGTGAAAAAGCCTCTCACGGGCCGTGAGTTTTCCCTTTTCCTGATGCTTGCGTACCGCATCTTCTCCACCCATTTTCAAAACTTCATTTTCACGGAGCTTCAGCTCACGCAGTTTTTCAACGGTACGGCTCATATATTCTCCGGATCAGATGATTTTGAAAGCTTTCTTCCCTAAGCCCGTCCGTACATACCATGACAAGGCTTCTGTCATCTACTGCATTCCAGCAAAAGCACAGAAGAAAAATGCATGGTTAAACCCGCCTCCCTGCAGGATCAGGAACCGGAACAGGGCATAAAGCAGAATATGTGCCATAATCAGCAAAACAAAAAAAGGAAAACCGGAGCAAAATGTCCGGGTAGGGCCTAAGCACCCAAAAAAATATGGATCATGCGCCCGTATTTTAAAAAAATGCGGCATGACAGGAAAGCCATCCCTCCCGGAACAACATACACAAAAAGTACAGACCCATGCCTTGCATGCACAGCCCAGCCCTTTGCGCCATTTATGACAGACCCTTGCTGCCCGATCTTTCCATAATCTGATTACTACCCTGACTCAGCCACAGTTTGCTGGTCAGATTGTTGCCAGGTCTATGGTGCGGGCTTTAACACGGGCAGGCGCAAGGCCTGTCCCTACGAATGGTTTTTACGACCCTGTTTTGTGTAGGGGCACCCTTTACGGGTGCCCGCCAACAATCGTACAATCTGGTCATGTAATTTCCATGGCTGAAAGAGAGTGGTAATCAGATTCCATAATGCCGGGAAAATCCACCACTTCAAAAGCGGACTGAGCCATGACGCAAGCCAAAAAAATCTTTGCCAAGACAAATAGTTTGTTTACAAAAAACAAACCTGTTCGATATCCTTATTTCTGACGTAAAAACAGCCAATGCATTTCATAAGGATTTCAGACCATGCCTTACAAAAGCTTTCTTTTTACCCTGATGCTTCTTGCTTCAGCCCCCCTTGCCCATGCCCACAGGGCCATGGTGCTGTGCAGTGACAACGGCGACAACACCATCACCTGTCAGGGTGGTTTTTCCGACGGCTCTTCCGCCGCAGGTGTGGCCATGCGCATTGAATCCACGGACAAGCGGGTGCTCATGCAGGGACGCATGGGCGAAGACTCCGAATTCACCTTTGAAAAACCCCGCATCCCCTTTGTGGTGGTCTTTGACGCAGGCGCCGACCACCGCGTCACCCTTCCCGGAAGGCAGATTTCCCGATAATGAACGCCATCGAAGTACAAAACCTCTGCCACCGCTACAAGGGGAAAAGCGTTTATGAGGATCTCAGCTTTTCCGTTCCCAGAGGCTCCGTATGCGGGCTTCTCGGCAAAAACGGTCAGGGCAAAACCACCCTTGTGAACATCCTCATGGGCTTTCTCAAACCCGTATCCGGCCGCTGTCTGGTCCTTGGAGAAAATTCCCACAACCTTTCTCCTTCCTTAAGAAAACGGGTGGGCCTTCTCCATGAAGGACATCAGGCCTATGAATTCATGACCATCGCCCAGACGGAAACCTTCTTTTCACGGTGGTATCCGGACTGGAACCGGGACATCTTCTATGACCTTGTGAACCGGATGGGCCTTTCGCCCGGCCACAAGATCCGCCAGATGTCCTGTGGCCAGCGCTCTCAGGTGGTGCTGGGGGTAATCATGGCCCAGAACCCCGACCTCCTGATCCTCGATGACTACAGCATGGGGCTGGATGCGGGCTACCGCCGTCTTTTTCTGGATGTTCTCCACGACTTTGTGGCTGCCGGGGATAAAACCGTTTTTGTGACCAGCCATATTGTTCAGGATTTAGAGCAGCTGGTGGACACCCTGCTGTTTCTGGATCAGGGCCGCATCACCCAAACCCCCCTCAAAGACTTCATGACCTCCTTTAAAAAATTCACCTTTACCGCAGAAAAGGGGCAGGTGCTCCAAAAAGATACGGTCATCACCGGCCTTGAGCAGCGGGGAAACCGGATCACCCTCTACACCTATGGGGAGATGGACGATCTGAAAAGCCACCTTGCGGGGCTTGGCATCCGCCCTAAAGATCTGCAACAAAGCCCCATGAGCCTTGAAGACGGCTTCATCGGACTGATGGGAAAATACTGATATGTGGCAATCTCTCTTTATGAAGGAGTGGCTCAAGCTCCGCTGGTACTTTACGGCGGCCTTTCTGGTTCATCTGGGCGCAGCCTTGAAAATCCTCCTCGATATCCGCCAGATCATCCTGATGGAGCACGGGGAAATGGTCTGGTATCAGGCCATTCACCTGCACACCCTTTTTTATGGGCCCCTGCGTTATCTGCCCCTGATCACGGGCCTTGTGCTGGCGGCAGCCCAGTTCATGCCGGAAGTTTCCGGCCGGAGAATGCGGATTTCCCTGCACCTTCCCATGGATCAGAACCGTATGCTTTTTTTATGTCTCCTTGCGGGTCTTTTCCACCTCGGAGTCCTTGCGGTGCTGGATCTGCTGCTCACGGCAGCAATCCTTCTCTGGTATTTCCCCCACGAGCTGGCGCTGGCTTCTCTCCCCACCCTGTTGCCATGGATCAACGCCGGATTCATCGCCTATCTTGGGGCCGTGCACCTTCTCCTTGAACCTTCCTGGCCCCGCAGGGTTTTTTATGCCCTTGTTTTCACGGCCCTTAGCTCCCTGCACTTTGCAGGCAGCGGCTATGGCTGGCTGACACCGGCCCTGCCCTTTTTCCTGCTGCTTTCGCCGCTGGCCCTTCTGGGCGTTCTTGATACGGGCCGCAGATTCCGTCAGGGAGGTGTATCATGACGCTGAATCCTCTTTCCCGATGGGCTGCCCGCATACTGGCCGTGATTGCCATCTTTTTCATCCTTCCCGCCCTTTTTGATAAAATCTGGACCCGGAAGAGTGAGGCTCCCCTTGTCTTTTTCAGCCCTGTGCAGAAGGCGTTTGTCTATCAGAAGTCCCTCGGCGGCCATCAATTTATCTATGCGGATGAAAGGGGCAGGGAGTTTGACCGCGGGGCCTTTGAGGATCTCCTGCCCTTTGTCTATTTCCGCAATTACGAGCTGAGAAACGAAGGCCCCCTTGAGCTTGAAGGCAGAATCTTTGACCGGGAAACCATCCGCAGCCAGCGCCAGTCCTTTGAGATCAAAGCCAGAGATCTGAAGGGCAGCCGGCCGCAGATTGCCCTTTATCCCCTCTTCAACAACGATCCCGGCATTGCCATGATCCCCTTTCCCGAAGATGTTTTCCGCTTCACGGAAAAGGGCATGGAATTTATCAATGCCGACACCAACCGCAAAGACGAGGCCCTGTCAAAGCGTTTTACGGAAAGCCTGAAGGAAAAGGGCTTTACCTTCCCCGCCACCCTCATCAGCGGCAATCCCACCAACCTCAAGCCCTTTGATGAGGGATACTTTGTGAAGGACAGCCAAGGCGGGGTTTTTCATATCCGAAGGGTAATGGATCAGCCGGACATCCGGAAAACGGGCATTCCGGCGGATATGGGGATTCTTGACATTGCGGTATCGGAAAACCAGCGGCGGGAATTCTACGGCATTCTCATCACAGAAAGGGGCGGGCTTTTTCTCATTGCCTGGGACAGCTATGAATTGATTCCCCTGCCCTCCGACGGCTTTGACCCTCGGCGCATGGACGTGAAACTTCTCGTCAATCCCCTTTACCGTACCCTGATCCTCACAGGGGAAGACAGGGTGCATGCCACGGTCATGGATACGGAGTATCAGCCCCTGAAATCCTTTACCCTGCCCTTTTCCCAGACGGGCTCTGGATTGGCCGGGAATGTAAAGGACTTTCTTTTTCCCTTCACCTTAAGCCTTGAAAGCCCCTGGCAGAATCAGGCCAGCTTGCAGCTTCAAAAGGGCAGCTTCTGGTCCTTTGGGGGGATTGTCCTTGCCATGATTCTTTATCTCATTTTTTTAAGAAGAAAAGGGCCTTTCTACCGCAATGTGGGGGAGTTTGGCTTTCTCATGCTTACGGGGCTTTTCGGGCTGCTTCCCCTGCTTTTTGTAAGGAAAAATTGAAAAAACGATTCCATGAAAAAAAATGGTCAGAGAGAAACCTTTGCATTATTAAGGAAAATCAGGAACATTCTAATCAAAAGGTGTATGTTTTGGAAATATGCAACTATACCATCATTGTACCTTGCATGGAAAATGATGAAGGAATATTTTTAAAGGCAGCTTTTCCGAGCCATAAACACACAAAAAAAATACGGTTTAAAGGGGGAATGATGAATAAAAACGATAAAAAGACTTTTGAGCCAGTCGATCAGGAAGAAAAAGACCTGATGGAATCAATTGAACATGACGAATGGCAACCAGTCAAAAATTTTGATCGGGAAAGAAAAAAAGCAATCGAAGCTGCAAGAAATACATTGAAAAAAGACAGATAACACTGGCCCTGATGCTTTATCTCATTTCTTTCAGAAAAAAAGGGGCTTTCCACCGCCATGCAGGGCCGCTTGGCTTTCTCATGCTTACGGGGCTTTTCGGGCTGCTTCCCCTGCTTTTTATAAGGGAAAACTCAAAAAAACGAATCCATGAAAAAAAGATGGTCCGAGAGAAACCTTTGCTTTCAGGCCCTGTCGTTACCTTGGCGGTGGTAGCGCAGCAGAACCGCACAAACCTGAACCATAAGCGTAAGATTCGGGACAGGTCTGAAATTCGTCCCTTTTTCCATGTTTTGGCCTCTGATATCAGGATAAATGGAAAATTTGATTTTTTTCTTGATAGACGGACAAAGACGGGATACGGTTTTCCATATTTTGCCCTTGAACACCAGAATAAAAGGAAAATTATCCGGATATAAGGACGGATAACATGGAAAATTTTGTTAAAATAATGAAACAGATGTCAACTGCAATCAGTGGTTGCATATCAAATGATCTCGGTCTTCCTGCACTTACTTTAATTTATTGTTCTATAGATATAGTGAGTTATTTAAACAAAGAAGATGATGAGGGGAATAAGGCGTATTTTACAAAATGGGTAGATATATATTTAATCCCTAAACTTGAAGGGGATGTTACAAGTATTGATATTTATGCTTCAAGATGTGGAATTGTCCATCGAATGAGTAGTGAATCTGATTTAAGCTCAAAGGGTAAAGCGAGACAAATCGTTTATACTATGGGAAAAAAAGCAATAAATATTCAAGATCAAATTGATAAAAATGATAAAGAACATTTGTATACGACCCTTCATATCGACGAACTTTTTGATGCATTCATGCAAGCTGTAGAGAAATTTAGGTCGGATTTAATAAAAAATGATGAAAAAAAAGTCATTGCGGTCAAACGAGCGAAAAGAGTATACGGTTATTGCAATGTCGATAAAGATCAAGAATATGATATTACAATAACATAACATGTCAGTTCACCGGATTGAATTACGCTGACGCTTCATGGCAACCGGTGAACGACGGCGTTAGCTTGCCCAAGTCTCAGCTAGACAAAAGAAGGAGAAGAGCAAATGGATAGTTTTGTTATAATTTCAATCATTGCTGTTATTATTGGTATTATTCCTGCTTTTATTGCGTCAAGCAAGGGAAGAGATTTTGTTCTTTGGTGGATTTATGGTGCATCATTGTTTGTATTTGCTATGATTCATGCAATTTTATTGAAACCAAACGAAGAGCAGCTAATTAGAGAAGGAAAAAAACATTGCCCCTACTGTGATGAATTGATAAAGCCCAAAGCAACTGTATGTCGATACTGCAGCAGAGAACTACCATCAGAGCAGGAAGAATTTCCAGTATCAACTAAAGAAACAAAATTTTGTCACAATTGTGCAAATAATAGATACCATGGGTTTTCGGGGTATAAATGTAAATTAACAAAAAATAAAACAGACACGTTTGAAACATGTGGCAACTGGATTCAAATAAGTTAAATCCATGAGCCTATCATTATTACAGGCAAAAGAGGAAACGCTGTGCTTCTCTCAGAAGAAGACTGGAAAGCAGTTCAAGAGACCCTGTTTCTTCTGAACATTCCAAATATGCGTGAATCGATTCGGGAAGGGCTTGAAACTCCAATAGGCGATTGTAATGAGGAACTTGACTGGTGAGCTGGAAGGTCGTCTTTACAAAACAAGCTCAGAAAGATGCTAAAAAAATTTCCTCATCTGGCCTGAAATCAAAGGCAGAAGATATTCTTGGGATATTGAAACAAAATCCATATCAAACGCCACCGTCTTACGAAAAACCTGTAGGTGATTTATCCGGTGCCTGTTCACGAAGGCTGAACATACAACACAGAATTGTCTACCAAATCCTCACCGATGAAAAAACAGTCACAGTCATTCGAATGTGGACCCACTACGAATAAATGGAAGAACAATGGGTTGCAGGCGATTGCATCCGATGTTACTCCTGCAAGCCCTGAACCATGCCTTGGGCAACCCGACACAGACGTGAATACCCCCAGAGAAATCCATCAAGGAGGATCAAATGAATCCTTATAAGAAATCCGATGCTGCCATCGCCGCCCTGACTCCGGAACAGTTTCGTGTGACCCAGCAAAACGGCACCGAGAAACCAGGATCGGGCGAGCATCTTGATAATACCGAGCCGGGTATCTATGTGGATGTCGTGTCGGGCGAACCACTGTTTGCGTCATCAGACAAGTTTGAGTCGGGTTGTGGTTGGCCAAGCTTTACCAAACCCATCGAGCCTGCGTATATTCAGGAGCTGCAGGATGTCAGCCATGGCATGGTGCGAACCGAAGTTCGGTCGGTTCATGGCGACAGCCACCTGGGGCACGTGTTTCCCGACGGCCCCAGGGATCGCGGTGGTCTGCGTTACTGCATCAATTCGGCTTCGCTGCGCTTCATCCATCGCAAAGACATGGAAGCAGCGGGCTATGGGGACTACCTCAATCAGGTGGAGGACAGGTCATGACACAGGAACGCGCTGTTCTGGCGGGCGGCTGCTTTTGGGGGATGCAGGATCTGATTCGCAAGTTACCGGGGATTGAGGCCACCCGGGTGGGTTACACCGGCGGCGATGTCCCCAACGCCACCTACCGCAACCACGGCACCCACGCCGAGGCCCTTGAGATTCTTTTCGATCTGGAGAAAATTTCCTATCGCCGCATTCTGGAATTCTTTTTCCAGATACACGATCCCACAACCACTCACCGGCAGGGCAATGACCGGGGACCGTCCTACCGATCGGCAATTTACTATGTGAACGAGACGCAGAAAAAAGTTGCCCTTGACACCATCATGGATGTGAATGCCTCGGGATTATGGCCGGGCAAGGTGGTAACGGAACTCGAACCTGCAGGGGATTTCTGGGAAGCAGAGCCCGAGCATCAGGATTATCTTGTGCATTATCCCAACGGCTACACCTGCCATTACCCACGTCCGGGCTGGGTACTGCCAAAGCGTGAACGTGGGTGAGCAGTTTTCTTTTGTATGAAGATCAGAAAGAAAATTATCCACCAGATCATCCAGATGGAGCATTACTTATGGAAACTCCGAACGCCTTTTTGATAAACTCCCGAATCATTTCAAGGGTCCACAGCGCAATGGAAATCCGTAGTCCATAGGATTTTTTCCGCAATCTTCCAGAAAAGCTCATCAAAATCTTTGGTCTGGAACTTAACGGGCCGACCTGGAATCGATTTCGTCTTTAAAGCGTCAAGGCCGCCTTTGCGGTATTTGGCTATCCACTGGTAAATTGCGGATCGATGGTAACCCAGAGCCCTGGCGATTACCTCTGGGCTTTCACCCGATTCAATCTGCTGCACGGCGCGTATGCGGATAGCCTCACGGGTCTTATGATCGAGTTTTCTAGCGTCTTGTTTTTTCATAAGCAGCAATATACATCATGTCGAGTGGGATTTGAACTTCTGAGCAACTTGAATTTAGTTCTTTTAATTCAAAAGCTTAAAAAATGGCCAATTATCCATCACTGATCGAAATTAGTTTGAATCCTGCACAAGTTACTCTATGACAAGACGCCCTGGCAGGGCGTGAGCTGCTTTTTAGTAAGTGGGGTATACCAGTTATTCTATCTGAGAATCTATAATCCTCAATGGCGACAATAATGGCAATGCTATTACCTTTAGTAATTATTTTCATACGCCATCCCTGAAGTGATGACGGTAAATTTATAGAGCAGAAGTTATTATACAGATCCGTATAATTCCAGGAAAGTATTTAAATCCGAGAATACAAGCCTACCCAAGAACAACTTTTCTATCCACATAATCTGCAATCTCTCATGATAAGCAGAAAACCTCATATCTTTGATTTTTCAGTTCCCGCCTAATTGCTTTCAAAAAATACTCAAACCCACGGCAACCAGAAATCATTCAAATTTTTTAAACCAGCTTTTCTTTCATGAAAAGTCGTTCTTTACGTCAAGGCAGACTGCCAGCCACTTGGCTTACCGAGTCCTTTTTTCTGTCTGGTTTCTGACCAAGCACCTGTAAAACGCTCATGGAGCTGAAAAAACTGGATAAATCCCAGCGCTGATCTGAAATTACCCGCTTTTTCTTTTCAGTAATGCACGGCCAGCCAGATGGTTTCCACATCCGGAGCCGTCCATTCCACCCTGTGCCCGGAACGGGCGGGAATAACCAGATAGTCCCCCGGCTCCAGAATAACGACGGATTCGGGATCTTTGAAACGTATCCCGGCCCGGCCCTGCACCACAAGTACAAATTCATTTTTTTCCTGATCATACCAGAAACCCTCGGGGGAGGCATGGCCCTTGGACAGAATGCGTTCAATCACAAGCCCCTGATGCCTTACAAGGGGCTCAAAAACTTCTTTTTCCAGCTTATCAGGCAGATTGGCAAAGAGAGATTGTTTCATGGTAATTCCTTTTTTCTGGCTCAGATTCGCTGAATGGGGAATCAAAAGAGTATTTTATAAGATTTTCCCGACCCGCACCATGCATCCCTTATCCATGTGTACAAGAAAGTCCAGCCAGTCCAGCCCCTCCAGATGGTGGGTGGCAAGGATCAGAGTTTTTCCGGCACTGACCCTGCCAAGGGCCATGCGCACGGCCTTTGCGGTTTCAGGATCCAGATGGGCTCCCGGCTCATCCAGAATCCAGAGGGGCGCATCCTGAAGGATGGCCCTTGCCAGAGCAAGGCGCTGGAGCTGTCCCCCGGAAAATCCCAGACCGCCTTCACCCATGGGGCTGCTCAGGCCCATGGGCAGGGCTTTTATAAAATCAAGGGCTCCGGCTTCACCCAAGACCCGCAGAAGTTCCGCATCCGATGCATCGGGACGGCCAAGGCGCAGGTTTTCTTCAAGGGTTCCGGAAAACCATTCCGGCTTCTGCCCCATCCAGGCGATTTTCTTTCGGAAGGAGTTCATATCCAGCGTTTCCAAGGGCTGATCATCCACAAAAATCTGCCCCTGAGAGGGCCTGTCAAAGCCCAGAAGAAGGGTGAGTATGCTACTTTTTCCTGCTCCGCTGGGCCCCACCAGCCCCACCCGCTGGCCTGCCCGAATGTGAAGATCCACATCCCTGACCACGGCATTTCTTCCATCGGGACGCCAGCTCACTTTTTCCATGCGGATGGAAGGTGCTCCTTCCGGCTGCCATTTCAGAGAACCGGAAACAGGACGCAGACTTGCGGCCTTCACAAGGGGCAGCAGGGAAGAAGCCGCTGCCATGGCCTGGGCCTTTGCATGGTAGTCTGCCCCCAGACGGCGAAGGGCCATGTAGTATTCCGGAATCAGCAGCAGAATGAAAAGGCCGGACAGCAGAGGAACCGGAACCGTGCCCCTGGCCCATGGCACATGGCCCAAAAGCCCCATACCCAGATACACGGCCACCAGTGCGATGGACAAAGAGGCAAAAAGCTCCAGTACGGCGGAAGAGAGAAAGGCCAGCTTCAGTACGGAAAGGGTTTTCTTTCTGTAGCCTTCCGCAGCCAGATTCAGTTTTTCGCGGGCCGGTTCCACGGCATTGAGCTGGCGCAGAACCGGGAGCCCCCGCAGAAGATCC
This sequence comes from Desulfobotulus alkaliphilus, assembly GCF_007830435.1. Taxonomy (GTDB): domain Bacteria; phylum Desulfobacterota; class Desulfobacteria; order Desulfobacterales; family ASO4-4; genus Desulfobotulus; species Desulfobotulus alkaliphilus. The sequence goes on from NZ_VLLC01000006.1 coordinate 136,813, forward strand.
CGTATGCGTCCTGCCAGAAGGGATAAGGCCTGAAACTGTTTTCGTCCGGCCCGGGCCGCCTCGTTTCCTACCAGAACCATGAAAAAAGGAATGAGGGGGGCAGTGACCAGAAGAAGCAGGGCCACAAGGCGGCTGTGGGGCCATACGGCAGCAACAATGACAAGGGGGGTGACCACGGCCAGAATTTTCTGGGGAAGATAGCGTACAATATAATCATCCATGGCATCCACCTGCTCAAGAACCATGGCGGAAAGAACGCCGTCTCCTGCAATACGGCTTCGGTGGGGGCCTGCATCGGTAATTCTGTCCAGAAGTTCCCTGCGCAGCCGACGGCGAAGGCCGAGGCCAGCCCGGAACCCGAAGCCATCCTTTGCCGCCAGAAAGAGGGGCCGCAGCAGCAGGCAGAGCCCCAAGAGCCAGAAGGAAGCCATGTCAAACCGGTTTTCCAAGGCCAGCCCCACCAGAAGATCCGCCAGAAAAAAACACTGAAACACCATGGCAAGGGCGGCCATGCTTCCCGCAAGGGCGGATATAATGAGCAGGCCCTGCACCCGTTTCACCTGTTCCTTAAGCCAGAGATCTGCTTTAACCTCCGTATCTTTGCCTGTTTCCTTCAAAAAAGAGATCCTTTATTTTTTTATTCATGTTCAGTAACATGTTAGCATACTTTCAAGGAGCCAAAAAAACAGATTTTTTTAATTTTATTCTCAGCAGATATTCAGTAATCGAGGATAGGGTTCAAATCAATGTCTCACAAGAAAACGATACACCCAAGACTAAAACTATTTTCCATTCCCACCTTCTCCTCTTTCATCTTGCACCGCAGCCAGACTGCATGATATGATTTAATTTATCTTTGCATACTATTCTGTTGCAAATTTAATATTTTTTTCACACAAAAGTCTCCTGAACATTCTTTTTCCCACTGTACAGACAAAAGCTCCGCTTTATTTTAAACCAGTTTTTTTATGTCTCAGGTTTTCCATGAAAAAGCGATCAGAAACACAAACCCGGAACCAGCAACAAGCCTGTTATGAAAATACGGATTCTTCTTCCATACCTTCCCCCCAATTCTGCTGTTGTGCATCAGGCTTCTTTTTCACACACCCCTTACCGGTCTTTCCCCACCTCCAGAGGAGTATGCCATGCCCAGTCCTTTTCCCTCCCCCACGGATACAGGGATCATCCCCGGCCTTGATGCCTCAGGCATCCTGAACCACGCACCCATTGGTATTTTCTCTTCCACACCCCAAGGGCGCTTTATCTCCGTCAATCCTGAGATGGCCCGCATATGCGGCTATGAATCCCCCAGGGATCTGATTGATTCCATAAAAGATATTGAAACACAGCTTTATGTAAATCCCGAAGAAAGAAGAAATTTTTTACATATTCTGAAAAACAGGGAAGACAAGGCAGCCTTTGAATGCTCCTTCCGCCGAAAAAACGGCAGCCCCTTTCAGGTTTCCCTCATCGCCAGCATCATCCGTGACCATGAAGGACGGACACTTGCCATCCATGGCTTTGCCACAGACATTACAGCCCAGAAAAAGGCTGAGGCCGAAACCCTGATCCAGAAAGAAAAACTTGAGAGCATTGCGGCCAATGTTCCCGGAGTCCTTTTCCGTTTTGACGTCTTATCCGATGGCCGATATGAGGTTCCCTATGTGAGCAAAGGCTCGGCGGACGTTCTGGAACTGGAGCATCAGCGAGAGGATTTTTTCACAGCCTTTCTCAAAGGCGTCCACCCTGAAGACCGGAACGCCTTTCTGGATTCCATTGAAAAGGCCGTCACAGAGGTCCAGCCCTGGCGTTTTGAGGGCCGTTATACCAAGCCCTCCGGTAAGACCATCTGGTGCAGCGGGGCATCAAGCCCCACCCGCCATGAAAACCGCCTTGTTTTCCATGGCATCATGCTGGATGTCTCCGACCGCAAACTTGCTGAAATCCAGAGTGCTAAATCCCATAAAAACCTGCTCACCCTCATGGATGCCATGGACGCCCTGATCTACATTGCAGATATGGACACCCATGAACTGCTTTTCCTTAATGCCTACGGCCGAAGGCTTTTCGGCAATGCCACCGGCACCAAATGCTGGGCAAGCCTTCAGGCAGACCAGACCGGACCCTGCTCTTTCTGTACAAACAAAAAACTGATCAATGGGGAAGGAATGCCTGCGGGAATTTATCAGTGGGAATTCAAAAATACGGTCAGTGGCAGGTGGTTCGACTGCCGGGATCAGGCCGTACCATGGACCGACGGACGGCTGGTGCGCATGGAAGTTGCCACGGATATCACCATGCGGAAGGAGGCTGAAAAAAAACTGCTTGCGGCCAAAGAAGAGGCGGAAACCGCCGCACGGACCAAAGCGATGTTTCTGGCCAACATGAGCCATGAAATCCGCACACCCATGAACGCCGTTCTTGGCATGACCCATCTTCTCATGGATACGGAACTTTCCGAAGAGCAGCACCGGTATATCGAAAACATCCAGTCGGGCGGCCAGTCCCTTCTGGCTCTCATTAACGATATCCTCGATTTTTCCAAAATCGAGGCGGGAAAAATGCACCTTGAACGAATGGATTTTGACCTGCAAGGTCTCATGGATGATTTCAAAAAAACCATGGACCTTCTGGCCAGTGAAAAGGGGCTTGCTTTTTCAATCCGGATTTGGCCGGAAACGCCCCTTCTTCTCCGTGGCGATCCTGCAAGGCTCCGTCAGATACTGATCAATCTTGTGGCCAATGCCCTGAAATTCACCGAAGAGGGTGCCATAGAAGTCTCCATTGCCGTTGAAAATGCAGACAGCCACAGCGCCCTGCTGCGTTTTACCGTACAAGATACGGGTATTGGTATCCCTGAGGACAAAACGGAGTTTATTTTCCACAAGTTCAGCCAGGTGGATGCATCCGTCAGCCGCAGATTCGGAGGTTCCGGCCTTGGCCTTGCCATATGCAGGGAACTTGCGGGACTGATGGATGGAAAAACGGGCGTGGAAAGTGTGGAAGGAAAAGGTTCCGCTTTCTGGTTTACGGCACGATTCCTGAGGCAGGAGGCTTCGGAAAAAACCCCATCCCCCATACATGAACCCGGTGAGACGGAAAGCGGCGGGCAGAAAAAAATGGCCCTCCCACAGTTTTCCGGCCGTGTCCTCATTGCAGAAGACAATGCCACCAACCTTGAGGTGGCCATGGGCCTTCTCAAAAAATTCGGCATCAGGGCAGACAGTGCAGGCAACGGCCTTGAAGCTCTGCAAAGTCTGAAAAACCAGAGTTATGACCTTGTTTTCATGGATGTGATGATGCCGGAAATGGATGGCCTTACGGCCACGGAAGAAATCCGGAAACAGGAGTTGCAGGGATGGCTTCCCGTTAAGGAAATCCCCGGTACAGACCTGCCCTTCTCCTTTCCCTTAAAAAAAATCCCCATCATTGCCATGACCGCCGGAGCCATGCCCGAAGACAGGGAGCGCTGCCTTGAAGCGGGCATGGACGACTACATTGCAAAGCCTGTTCATCCCGATGAGCTTTCAAGGGTACTGGTAAAATGGCTTGGGAAAGAAAATCCTGAGGATACTCCTGACACATCATCCGGCACTTTCCTGTATCCTCCGGAAGACAATGGGAGCGCCCACCTCTCTGGCATAAAAGGCATTCCCGTATTCAACCGCAGCGCCCTGCTGAACCAGCTCATGTATGATGAAAATTTATTAAAAAAAATCATCAAAATATCCGTTGGTTCCCTTTACCTGCTCATTCAGGAACTGCAAAAGGCCCTTGAGACGGATAACAGTCCGGCTGTCCATCTGCAGATCCAAACGGTCAAGACCATGGCCAGCAGCATCAATGCCGATGCCCTCTGTGTGCTGGCAAAAAAAATGGAAAAAGCTGCAAAGGACGGAGACATGGACACCGTGCGTAAAGGTGTGGCAGCACTGGAAAGGGAATTTGAAAAGCTGTGCAGGGCCTTTGGAAAGGATCTGTGATAAAAAACTTTATATTGCGGGAGCCTGAGTGATAAAAAATCAGAAAGCCGGGCAAAATAAAAGAGACAAGGCAGACAAGACTTCCCAGACAAGACTTTTCAGGCTGAGATATTTTCTTCTGCTTCCTGTGGTACTGGCCTTTGTTTTTTCATCTGCCCTTTATATCTATCTGAGTTACCAGACCAGCCACAATACCATCTCCGGCTCCCAGAAAAAACTTGCCCATGAAATCGGCTCCGGCGTGGCACTTTCCCTTAATCGCCTTCTCAATACGGTAATCACCGTTGCCAGAATCAATCAGGACATGCTGAACGAAGAGATGCTGGAAAATACAGAGCTCATTGCACGCTATTTTGCATCACAGCTCTGGAATATACCCCTTTTGACCTTTGTTTCTGTAGGCAAGGCAAACGGAGAATATATCGGGGCAAGGCGCAGCTTTGATAATGATGAAATTCAGATTTCAACGGTGCTGAAAAATGAGGGAAGTATCTGGAAAACCTTTGCCCTGAATGCAAAAGGCCAGCGTGGGGAGCGTATCATGGGCGGAGAATTTCCATTTGATTCAAGGTCAAGGCCCTGGTTTCAGCACGGAGCCAAAGCCGGTGTTCTGTCCTGGTATCCGGTGTACAGATATGCATCCTTTGATGAATTGGGCATGGGCGTCAGCATTCCCTTCTATGACAGCCAAAGAAGACTCCTTGGGGTACAGACCGTAGATTTTTCTTTACGCCATCTTTCGGATTTTCTCAAAAAAAACCACCGGCGGGGCCAGAGCCTTATTTTCATATCGGAACCCGATGGAAAGCTGCTGGCCACATCCGCAGACTTTCCGGTACATTTTGAAGAAAAGGGAGAGTTCATCCGCTACGGCCTGAATGATTATCCCATGGATATCCTGCAGGTAATTTTCAATGACCCGGCCCATGAACCCGAAGATCTCACGCCCCGTTTTCTGAAAAAAAAGGGGCAGAACTACCTGCATCTGCGCCTGCCTTTCAGCGATGACCATGGTCTGAAGCTGAACATTGACATCATACTTACAGAAGATGACCTTACAGACCTTATTACCAGAAACATCTGGAAACAGGCGGGTTTACTTTTTCTCTTATCCCTTGTCATTGCATTCTGGATAGGAAGATTTACCCATTCCATCATCCGATCCGCCGAAGAAACAACAGCCCACGCCCTGCGCCTGTCAAGGGGAGATTTTTCAAGTCGGAGCGCGTTTAAAAGCCCTGTTCTGGAATTTTTCCAGCTCACCTTTGCCGTCAATGCAATGGCAAAAAAGGTTCAGGAGCTTGTAAGGGATCTTGAATACCAGATTGCCGAAAGAACGGCACAGCTTATGGAAAGCGAAGCCCGATACGCAAGCCTGTTCAAGGATTCCCCCTCCCCCTGCTTCATAATAGAAAAAAACAGATACACAGACTGCAACCATGCAGCCGAAGCCATGTTCAATGAAACCCGGGAAACCATACTCCAGCACAGCCCTGATTTCTTTTCCCCTGAATTCCAGCCCTGCGGCAGCTTATCTTCCATACTGGCCGAAAAGAAGATTCATGCTGCCCTTGAACAGGGAAAACAGCAGTTTGAATGGCTCCACAGTCGGCGGGGCAGCGGCGATTTCTGGGTACTGGTTTCCCTTTCCGCCATCCGCCTTTCTGAGCGGATGGTGCTTATGGCCGTATGCCGTGATATTACAGAACTTAAAGGTGCCTACCACCAGCTTGAAATCCGCAGCATGGAAGCAGAGGAGCTGGCTGCAAAAGCCGAAGCCGCCACAATGGCCAAGGGCGAATTTCTTGCCAACATGAGCCATGAGATCCGCACACCCATGAACGGTGTCATCGGTATGACAGGCCTTCTTCTGGATACACATCTCAGCGGTATTCAGCGCCATTATACGGAAACCATAGCGTCCAGCGCAAAATCCCTTCTGCAGATTATCAATGATATTCTTGATTTTTCCAAAATTGAGGCAGGCAAGCTGGAGCTGGAAATTCTGGATTTTGATTTAAACCGGCTCATGGAAAGTTTCTCCGATGCCATGTCCCTGCGGGTGCATGAAAAAAAACTTGACTGGATTTCCGCCATTGATCCGGATGTACCCTGCCTTCTCAGGGGAGATCCCGGAAGACTGCGTCAGATTCTGACCAATCTTGCGGGCAATGCCTTAAAGTTTACGGAAAAAGGGGAAATAAAGCTATGGGTGAGTCTGCAGGAAAAATGTGAAAACAGGGTCGTCTTACGCTTTACTGTGGAAGACACAGGCACAGGGATTCCGGCAGAAAGAATCCCCCTTCTTTTTGATAAGTTCACCCAGGTGGATGCAACCATAAGCCGCAAATTCGGTGGTACCGGGCTTGGCCTTGCCATCTGTCGTCAGCTTGCGGAACTGATGCAGGGTCAAATCGGTGTGGAAAGCAGGGAAAAAGAAGGTTCCATCTTCTGGTTTACCGCAGTCTTTGGGCTGCAGACTGAAAGACAGACAGAGTCCCATAATATTCCCCTTGAAAGGGATTACAGGCAAACCCTGCCTATGCCTTCTTTTTCCGGCCGCATCCTTGTTGTGGAAGACAACATCACCAATCAGGAAGTGGCCTTAGGTATTCTACAAAAAATCGGGCTCCGTGCAGATACGGCGGCCAATGGGCTGGAAGCCCTCCATGCCCTGAAAATTCTGCCCTATGATCTGGTTTTCATGGATGTGATGATGCCGGAAATGGATGGCCTTGAAGCCACACGCCGCATCCGGAACCTTGAAGTGGCGGCCGATGGATTATGTGAAGATGGGGTATCAGGAATCAGAAGACCAGGGATTCCCATTATCGCCATGACCGCAGCAGCCATGGAAAGGGATAAAGAACGCTGCCTTGAAGCGGGTATGGATGACTACATCCCCAAGCCACTGGAACCAATGGATCTTGTGCAGGTACTGGAAAAATGGCTGCCCGATGCCACATGCAAAAAAGTTTCAGAATCTTTCCATCCAAAACAGAAACTGGCATCATCTTTTCCGGACAGTGGTCAGCAGGAAACAAAGCGCCCTTCAGTCTGGAATCATGAGGCCCTTTTAAAACGGCTCATGGAAGATGAGACCATTGTCCGGAAAATCGTAGGAATCTGCATGGATACCCTTCCCCAGCGTCTGGAGGAACTTAAAAAAGCACTTCGTGCAAAGGATCTTCAGGCTGTTTTGTTTCAGCTCCATACCATCAAGGGTAAGGCGGCCAACATCAATGCCGAAGCCCTCAGCCTTATTGCCGGAGAAATGGAAAAGAGTGCCGAGGCCGGAGATCTGGCTACTGTTTTAAAAAAGATGAAAGACCTTGAAATAAGCAATCAGGAGCTCCGTAAAGAAGTGAGGCAGATATTTCCGGAAATTGTAAAAGATGACATCAGGGAATTAAATGAATGAAAAAAACACGGATAAAAACCCTGCTTCCGGTGATCTTCTTTCTGCTTTTTTTGCTTGTGCTAAGTGGTGCCGGTCTTTTCTGGCAGCAACAGAAGGACAGTCTGAATGAAAAAACGTCTATGAATGCGAAAGCACTGGCAGAGCTTTTTCACCAGAGCCTTGAAATTCAGGCGGACGGTCTTCGTGCTGCGGCCCGGATCATTGCCATGGATAAGGGGGTTCACATGGCAATGAAGGCAGAAGATGGAGTAAAGCTGCTTTCGGACTGGCGGGAGCCCGGGGCCATACTTTCAGAGGAAAATGGCATCACCCATTTTTACTTCTGGAATGCAAAGCGCGAATCCCTCGTCCGCATCTATAATCCGGACAAACGGGGGGGCATGAACAAGCGTTATACGGCACGTCAATCTGAAAAAAGTGGAAAAGCCGTCTCAGGTCTGGAGCTGGGTTCCCTTGGAACCTTCACCCTCAGGGTGGTGCAGCCCGTGTTCAGCAGAGGTGAACTCCTTGGTTATGTGGAACTGGGTAAGGAAATTGAGGACATCCTGAAAGCCCTTCACAGGGACAGCGCCACCACAGAAATTGCCGTAAGCATATGGAAGTCTGCGCTGAACAGGGAGGCCTGGGAAAGGGGCATGGAATTGTTAAAGCGGGAGGCGGACTGGGACAGGCTGCCCCACAGTGCTCTGATCTATGCTTCCATGGGCCGCTTGCCTGATATTTTTAACGGCTTTGCAGACCACAATCCCGCAGAAGGCCATGCCCACAAAAGGACGGATGAGGAAGTCTTTTCAGGGGATAAAAGCTGGCGGGTGACGGTTCTGGGGCTTGAGGAGGCTTCCGGCAGGGAGGTGGGGGATCTTCTGATCCTGAAGGATATCACCGCCATGAAGGCGGCTTTCAGGAACACTATGGTCTGGGGAGCCATGGTGGCGGTCTTTCTTCTTGCGGCTCTTCTGGGGCTTTTGATTTTTATGCTGCGCAGAACGGAGAAGAGGCTTTTTTCTCAGCAGACGGCTCTGATACAGAGCGAGGAAAAGTTTCGCCACATCACAGAAAGTATCGGGGATGTGGTCTGGCTGCGCTCCCATGACAACAGTGCCATACTCTATGTCAGCCCCGCCTATGAGACCCTCTGGGGCCGAAACTGCCAGAGTCTTTATGAAAATCCCCAAGGCTTCATGGAGGCCGTGCATCCTCTGGATAAAAATGCTGTTTGCAGTGCTTTTGAGCTTTACGCCTCATCTGGTCGTTTTGACATGGAATACCGCATTCTGAGGCCAGACGGTTCCCTGCGCTGGGTCCATGCACGGGCCTTTCCTGTGCGGGGTGAGGACGGAAGCCTGCTGCACCATGCGGGCATTGCCACGGATATCACGGCAAAGAAACTTACGGAACAGCAGAAAGAAGAATTCCATGAACGTTTGCTTACGGTGCTGGATGCCATGGATGCCCTCATCTATATCGCGGACATGGAAAGCTATGAACTTCTCTTTCTCAACGCCTTTGGTCGCAGAGCCTTTGGGGAAGTGGATGGCAGAAGGTGTTGGGAGGTTCTCCAGTCCGGACAAAAGGGCCCCTGTACCTTCTGCACCAATTCAAGGCTGCTCAGGTCCGACGGCACGGCTACGGGCATCCATCACTGGGAGTTTCTGAATACGGCCAACGACAGGTGGTATGACTGCCGGGATCAGGCCATTCCCTGGGCTGGGGGCCGCATGGTGCGCATGGAAGTGGCCATAGATATCACAGAACGCAGGCAGGCCGAAGAAGAAAGCCGCAGGATGCTGTCTTTGCTGGACAGCATTCTCGACTCTCTGGAGGAGGGCATTCTTGTTGTTGACGGCAAAGGGGGGATCAGTCGCTTGAACAGGGCCTTTTTTGATCTCTGGCGCATTCCCCCGGACATTGCCGGGGCGGGTGAGGAGAGCCTTCTGAATTATGCCCTTTCCCAGCTTGCTGATCCGGACACCTTCCTTGCAAAGGTGAAACACCTTTACAAAAGTCCTGAAGCCAGCAGTTTTGATGAGATCCATTTTTCCGATGGCCGGGTTTTTGACCGCTACTCCCAGCCCCAGTGGCAGGGCTCTCAGGTGATCGGGAGGGTCTGGTGTTTCCGGGACATCACCGCCCGTAAAAAAGCGGAAAACGAGCTCCGCAGGCTGTCCAGAGCCGTGGAGCAGAGCCCTGCCAGCATCATTATAACAGATCTTGAAGGCACCATCGACTATGTCAACCCGGCCTTTACCAAGGTAACGGGGTACTCCTTTGAAGAGATAAAGGGACAGAACCCCAGAATCCTGAAATCTCCGGACAGGCCTTCCGAGGCCTACAGGGAGATGTGGGATATTCTTTCTTCCGGAGGGGAATGGCGGGGGGAGTTCAAAAACATCCGGAAAAACGGGGAGCTATTCTGGGAAGCCGCCTCCATCACCCCGATTTTCAATGAAAAGGGGGAGCCCACCCATTATCTGGCGGTAAAGGAAGACATCACGGAGCGCAAGCGTGCCGAAGAAGCCCTGCTGGAAAGCAACCGCCAGTTGGAAACCGCCATCACCCATGCCAGTGAGATGGCCCTTAAGGCGCAGGCGGCTGCAAATGCCAAGGGGGAGTTTCTTGCCAATATGAGCCATGAAATCCGGACACCCATGAATGGTGTCATGGGCCTGACCAGCCTGCTTCTGGATACAAAACTGGATGCAAGCCAGCGCCGCTTTGCGGAAACCATCTATTCAAGTGCCCGATCCCTTCTCGGAATCATCAATGATATCCTTGATTTTTCCAAGGTTGAAGCCGGAAAGCTGGATCTGGAAATTCTGGCCTTTGATTTGGAAAAGCTCATGGAGGATTTCAGCTCTGCCATGGTAACAAGGGCAGAGGAAAAGGGGCTTGGCTGGCAGACCGCCATTGATCCCGATGTGCCCCGTCTTTTGCGGGGCGATCCCGGTCGTCTGCGGCAGATTCTGACCAATCTTGCGGGCAATGCCCTGAAGTTCACGGAAAAGGGAGAGGTGCAGGTGCGGGTGGCGCTTGAAGATAAGGACGGACACGGGGTAAGGCTTCGTTTTGAGGTGGAGGACACGGGCATGGGTATTCCCGAAGACAGGATTCCCCTTCTTTTTGACAAGTTCAGTCAGGTGGATGCCTCCATGACCCGGAGGTTTGGCGGTACAGGCCTTGGCCTTGCCATCTCCCGCCAGCTTGCCGGGCTGATGGGCGGGGAAATCGGCGTGGAAAGCCTTGCAGGGAAGGGTTCCACCTTCTGGTTTACGGTCCGTTTCGGTCTGCTGACGGAAGGTGAGCAAGACAGGCTCCAGACCCGTGAAAGGCGGCACTCCCTTTCGGAACTGCCATCTTTGTCCGGCCGCATTCTCCTTGCAGAGGATAACAGCATCAATCAGGAAGTGGCCTTAGGCATTCTTTCAAAATTCGGGCTGCACACGGATACGGTGGCCAATGGCCTCGAAGCCCTGGAAGCCGTAAAAAGCCTTCCCTACGATCTTATCCTTATGGATGTGATGATGCCGGAAATGGATGGCCTTGAAGCTGCACGCCGCATCCGGAAAATGGAAACCGAAGAAGGAGGCCATGGTGGTGGGCTCACCCCATCTGCCAAAGGGAGGATTCCCATCATTGCCATGACCGCCGGTGCCATGCAGCAGGACAGGGATCGCTGCCTTGAAGCGGGAATGGATGATTTCGTCCCAAAACCTGTGGAGCCGGAGGGCTTGGCCGAGGTACTGGGGAAGTGGCTTGCCATTCAAAAAAACGGGGATAAGGAAAAAAAGGGTTCTTCCACCTCTTTGCCCGAAGATGGAAGGGGGACATTTGCTGAGGCAGAAGCCCCCCCTCTCCGGTCTTCTGGTCAGGGGGCCATGGTCTTTGATTCATCCGACCTTATGAAGCGCCTTACGGAGGATGAAGATCTGTTCAGGACCGTGTTGAGGCTATCCCTTGAGGTCATTCCCCAACACATGGAAGCACTGCGGCTCTCCCTTAAAAGCCATGACAGCAAGTCCGTACGCTGGCAGGCCCATACCCTGAAGGGAATGGCTGCGAATATCAGTGCGAATGCCTTTAGTGAGCTTGCAGGGGAAATGGAGGACGCCGCTGCTTCGGAAAATCTGATCGCCGTTGAGGAAAAAATGGAGGCCTTTGTCAGGTCCTATGAAAATCTTCGGGAGGTTCTGGAGGACTTTTTGGGGGATGATTTATCTGGGGCATCAGAAAAGGGGAGGCCATGATGGGGTATCTCACAGGCAGGACAAAGGCCATAAAGGGGGTTTTCTGTGCCTTCCTTCTGATGATTTTGCCCGCCCTTTCCATAGGGATGGTCCTGCAGGAAGGGGAGGGGCAGGTGGTGGATGCTGCCCGGCGTACGGATAAGCTCCTTGAAAGTATTCTAAGGAGTGCCCCTGCGGGTATCGGTATGGTTGAACACCGTTTTATTACGGAGGTGAACGACTACATTCTGGATCTCACCGGTTACTCCAGAGAAGAGCTTATCGGTCAGAATGCCCGTATGCTGTATCCTTCAGAGGAAGACTATGATTTCGTGGGGCGGGAAAAATACAGACAGATCCGCAAGAAGGGTACAGGCTCTGTTGAAACCCGCTGGCTCAGAAAAGATGGGGAGATCCGCCATGTCATCCTTTCCTCAACCCCCCTTGACCTTGAAGATCTGGGGGCAGGGGTTACCTTTACGGTTCTTGATATCACAGATCGCAAAATGGCAGAGACAAGGCTCCGGAAAAGCGAAGAACGTTTCAGAATGCGTTTTGAGGGAGCTTCAGCCATCATGATGCTGATTGATCCTGAAACGGGGAGGGTTGTAGATGTCAACCCCGCAGCCCTTGCCTTTTACGGATGGCCCCGGAAGACACTGACCGCCATGCGTATTCAGGACATCAATACCCTTTCCTCCGAAGAGGTGAAAGTGGAAATGCAGAAGGCTTTTGCCAGTGCACGCAACTATTTTGAGTTTCGTCACAGGAGGGCGGATGGCTCCATCCGGGATGTGGCGGTTTTCAGCAGTGCCGTTGATGTGGGATCAAAAAAACTTCTTTTTTCCATCATCCATGACATTTCAGAACGCAAGGCAATGGAAGCCTCCCTTCTGTCCCGAACCCGCTGGTTTCTTTTCGGGCTTTCTCTTTTTATTGTTGTGTTGCTGAGCCTGACGGCAGGGCTTGTTGTCAGCCTCAGGCGACAGAGACAGGTCCGTCAGGCGCTGGAGGAAAATGAGGCCTCCCTGAAACGCCAGAATGCGGTTTTAAATGCCCTTTTGATCAATCTTTCAAGCGGGGTTTTCATGGTGGAAGCCCCCGGCGGAAAGCCAATCATCGCCAACCCCATGGCGGAAAAACTGCTGGGTGTAGGCGTTCTGCCCGAGGCAAGCCGTGATAACCTTTCTGAAGTGTACAAAGCCCGTAAAGCAGGCAGCGGAGGGCCTTATCCTGTGGAAGAAATGCCCATCATCAGGGCCATGAAAGGAGAAAGTGCTTCCATTGACGACATGATTGTGGAGCGTCCCGATGGCAGTGAGGTCTGGCTGGAGATTTTCGGGGTGCCCATCCGCAATGAAGGGGGGGAGGTCTGGGCTGGCCTTGTCCATTTTCAGGATATTACGGCCAGAAAGAAGGCGGAAGTAGAGCGGGAAAAGTTGCAGAATCAGCTTTTTCAGGCCCAGAAGATGGAGTCCGTTGGTGTGCTGGCCGGTGGGGTTGCCCATGATTTCAACAATCTCATCCAGGTGATGCGGGGCAATCTTGAGCTTCTTTCCATGGAAACCTCCCTTGATGTCCGGAGCATAAAGCGCCTTCACGTGGTGACGGGAGCCATGGACAGGGCGGCAAAGCTGGTGCAGCAGCTTCTTCTTTTCAGCCGAAAGGTGGAGTCCGGCCGGATGAGGGTGAACCTGAATCAGGCCATCCGGGAAGTAAGCCGCCTTCTGGAACGCACCATTCCTAAAATGATTGCCATGGAGCTGCACCTTGCCTCTGATCTTGGGGCTGTGTGGGCGGATCCCGTGCAGATGGAGCAGACCCTTCTCAACCTTGCCAACAATGCGGCAGATGCCATGCCCGAGGGCGGCAGGCTTATTTTTGAAACGGAGAATGTGCTGCTGGGTGAAGACTTTGTCAGAACCCATCCTGAGCTGGGAGCAGGTTTCCATGTACTGCTCACTGTGTCGGATACGGGATCTGGCATGGATGCTGCCACCCTCAAGCAGGCCTTTGATCCCTTTTTCACCACCAAGGAGGTGGGAAAGGGTACCGGCCTTGGCCTTGCTTCGGTATATGGCATTGTTAAAGCCCATGGAGGGCATGTCCTGTGTTACAGTGAGCCGGGTCATGGCAGCACCTTTCGGATCTACCTTCCTGTGCTGGATCAGGAGGTGGTTCAGGAAAAGAAACAGCCCGATGGGGATTGTTCTGAAAAGGGATACGAAACCATTCTTTTTGTGGAAGATGAAAGGCATCTCCGGGATCTGGGGCAGGAGGCCATGGAAGCCTTCGGCTATACCGTATTGACTGCCGGAAGCGGGGAAGAGGCTCTGGATCTTTATGCCGAAAAAGGCCCTGAAATTGATCTGGTTCTTCTGGATCTGAATATGCCGGGCATGGGTGGGCAGAGGTGCCTGCTGGCGCTTTTGGAAAAAAATCCCCGTGTAAAGGTGCTGGTTTCAAGCGGATATTCGGCCAATGGTCAGGCCGCAGAGGTTCTGGCCTCAGGCGCAAAGGGTTTTATCGGAAAACCCTGGCAGCTGAAGGATCTGAAACAAAAGATTCGGCAAGTGCTGGGCTGAAGTCACACACCGTATCTGGAGCATAAAGAAACAGAAAAATGGCTGGCCTCCCCTGCCTGACCGAATCTTTAATTTCTTGAATAAAAGCAGGTCTTATGTCATTTTCAGGTATATCTATATAAATTTTGTTCTGGTTTTCTTGATCTTTCAGCCACAAGAGCCTTCAGTCAGAGAAATTACATGCCCAGATTCTGCCCTTGCCTGCGGGCACCCGTAAAGGGTGCCCCTACACAAAAACAGGGCCGTAAAAACCATTCGTAGGGGCAGGCCTTGCGCCTGCCCGTATTAAAGCTCGCACCATGGGCCTGACAACAACCGGACCAGCAAGCTGTGGCTGAGTCAGGGTAGTAATCAGAAAAGAGTATAAACAACGGAAGCCTGAATGAATCTGCCTTGTCACAGGTCTTCCACCGGACGCATCCACTCCCCGGTTCTCAATAAAACTTATTATAGAACAGGACTCCCCATGCGTGTGCTGATAGCAGAAGACGACAGTGTTTCCCGCACCGTGCTGGAAGCCATTCTCAAAAAAAACAATTACAGCGTCCTTGTCACCGAGAATGGCGTGGAAGCCTTTGAGGCCCTGTGCCAGCCGGATGCTCCGGCCATTGCCATACTGGACTGGATGATGCCACGCATGACGGGCCTTGAAGTGGTGCAGCAAATACGCCTTGAATACAGGGAACGCTCACCCTACATCATCATGCTCACCTCCAGAAAGGATGCTCAAAGTCTGGTACAGGCCCTGGGAAGCGGTGCCGATGATTACCTGGCCAAGCCCTATGGTCCCGAAGAACTTCTGGCAAGAATCCGCGTGGGAGAGCGCATGGTGCAGATGCAAAATGCCCTTGCCGACCATGCAAGGGAGATGGAGGCACTGGCCGAAGCAAGGGCAAAGCAGCTTATCCATGCAGACCGCATGGCCACCCTTGGTGTTCTGTCCGCAAGCATGGCCCATGAAATCAATAATCCCGTCACCTTCATATCCGGCAACACCCAAACCCTTCAAAGGGCCTGGACAATTCTGACAGAAAACCTGAAAAACAGAAAAGCCCTCCCTCAAGATGATCCCCAGATATCCTTCATTCTGGAAGAAACGCCAGCCATGCTTGAGGGAATTCTCAAAGGCGTCAACCGGATCACGCAGATTGTAAAGGGACTTAAGCTCTATGCCCACAAAGGTGCCGGAGAAAAAACCATCTGTTTCATACAGGATATTCTGAAAAACGCCCTTGAGTTCTGCCAGAATATCATACAGCCCCACATGGAAATCCATGTGGATGTGCCTGAAGATCTCCCTGAAGTTTTTGTCCACCCCCAGCAGATAGAGCAGGTTTTCATCAACCTCATCACCAATGCCGTCCATGCCATGGGTAAAAGCCATTCGGGAGAAATCCGCATAATGGCCAGCATCAGAGAAAACCGGATGCGGATTGAAATAAAAGACAAAGGGCCAGGCATTCCTGCAGATGTCCTCCCAAAGATCTTCCAGCCCTTTTTTACAACAAAAAAAGCAGGGGATGGTACAGGCTTAGGCCTTGCCATCATCAAAGACATCCTTGAGGAGCATGGGGGGGATCTCCATGCCGCCAATGCTGTGGAAGGCGGTGCCGTCTTCACCTTTCACCTGCCCCTGAACCAGCCATACGTACAAACCGGCCCCCTTCATTTAAGGAGAAAACCATGAAAGGAAACCTTCTGATTGTTGATGATGAAAAGGAAATCCGTGACATGCTGAGCCGGCACTTCCGCCTCTTGGGTTATGATGTTCTCACTGCGGAGCATGGTCTGGATGCCCTTTCCATTCTGCAAAAAAAACGGGTGGATGTGGTCATCAGCGATATCATCATGCCGGAAATGGACGGCGTGGATCTTCTCCGGGAAATCCGGAAACAGTATC
This sequence comes from Desulfobotulus alkaliphilus, assembly GCF_007830435.1. Lineage (GTDB taxonomy): Bacteria > Desulfobacterota > Desulfobacteria > Desulfobacterales > ASO4-4 > Desulfobotulus > Desulfobotulus alkaliphilus. The sequence continues at coordinate 152,925 of NZ_VLLC01000006.1, forward strand.
CCATGGTACGCATCATCATGATCACAGGCTATGTGACCCTTGAAAATGCCCTGGCCTGCATGCGCAATCAGGCGGACACCTGTATTTTTAAGCCCCTCAATGATCTCGGCGAACTGGAGGAAGCGGTGCAGATTGCCATTGCGGCCCAGACCCGCTGGACCCGTAAATTCAGAGAACTCAAAGGCATGAAACCCGATACCCATGGGGGACAGTCATGAACTTTTCAGAAATGGGCATAGACCCTGAACTCCATGCGGAATTCATTGATGAGGCCTTAGATGGCATGGCGCAGATTTCCGATCTCTTTGTGCGCCTGGAAGCAGACCCGGACAATCAGGAAATCATGGGGGCCATCTTCCGCCCCATCCATTCCATCAAGGGCAATGCCGCCTTTTTCGGTCTCATGCAGACCAAGGTGCTGGCCCATGAGCTGGAAACCCTTTTAGACCGCATCCGCAAGGGCGGGGTTGCCGTTACTTCCGGCATCACGGATATTCTGCTCAGGGGTTCCGATGCCCTCATCGCCATGCTGCAGCGCTCTCGCCAGAATGAAAGGGAAGTGCAGGATGCCCTTGCCTTTGAAAACCTTGTCAATGCCGTCACCCATGCGGCAGAGGGCGAAGAGGCCAGTGAAAGCATCCTGTGGCGAAAACTCATGGATCAGCTTGGCAGTTTTCCCGATGCCATGGAAACGGCAAGGGAGCTTGCCGGATTTACCGCAGCAGGCAGGGCCGTACTGGACAACAGGCCTGCAGAAGATAAAGACACCTTTGAAACAGACCGTAACGCTCCTGATTTTACCCATGAAATAAGAACCATACTGGAAAACACAGGGGCTGAACCCGATGCCAAAATACTCACAGCGCTTTTTACGGACTGCCTTCACGCTGCCTGTAATGAAGAATCAAAGGAATATGCAAAAAAAGCACTGGGGGAAATCCCCATGCTGGATGCCAGTATCGGCCTTGGCGATGAAATCTCAAGGGAATCCCTGCTGGGGCACCTTGCGGACATGGAAAAATCCGGTGCATGGAACCAGCTCCTGCCGGAGGAAAATCCCAGAGAAAAACCAGAAGAAAAGATCGTAGAAAAAACAGAAAACGGGGCAGCAGACAAAAAAACCTCCCCGGATCAGACAGAAAAAGAACCGGAGGCAGCTTCACATACTTCCGGCAAAACCATGCGCATTCCCGAAGAACGCATTGATGCCTTTTTGTCCTATGTGGGGGATCTGGTCACCCTTGGTGAAATGTACCGTCACCTTCAGACGAGAATCACCTCCATTCCTTCAGCCCACGGCGCTGCCATGGAGCTTCGCCGCACCAATGAGTCCTTTGGCAACCTTTCCATGGCACTCCAGAACAGCATCATGGCCATACGCAAGGTGCCCATGAAATCCCTTCTGCAACGTTGCCCCCGCATGGTGCGCGACATTGCCACGGTCAGCGGAAAAATCATTGAAACCCAGATACTGGGCAATGAGATCCTTGTGGATAAAAGCCTCATTGATACCTTTGAAGCCCCCCTCACCCATATGGTGAGAAACGCCGCAGACCATGGCATAGAAAGGCCAGAAGAAAGGCTTGCTCAGGGAAAACCTGAAAAGGGCCATATACGCATTGAAGCTTCCGAAGCCGGTGAGGATATCATCCTCAGGGTAAAGGATGATGGCCGGGGCTTAAACCTTGATGCCCTGAGGCTGAAAGCCCTTGAACTCGGATTTATCTCCCACGATGAAAAGCTTTCGGAAGAAGCCCTTGTATCCCTTCTTTTCCGCTCCGGCGTTTCCACGGCCGAAGAGGTCACGGACATCTCCGGCCGGGGTGTGGGCATGGATGTGGTGAAAACCAGCATAGAACAGATGGGCGGCCGCATTGCCGTGGAAACGACAAAGAATCAAGGCTCTGTTTTTGAAATACGGCTTCCTAAAACCGTAAACACCCAGATACTCACCGGCTTCATTGTGGTCATGGAAAAGACCCGCTACATCTTTCCCATGGAAAGCATTGTGCGCTGCTTTGCCCCGGAAGAAGGAGAAATTGTCACCATCCCCAGAAAGGGCCGCTGCGTTCAGGACAGGGGCGACTGGATACGGGTCCGCAGGCTCACGGAATGCTTTCAGCCGCACAAAGAAAAAAACAGGGAAAGTGATCTTCCCGAAGGCATTGTGGTGGTGGTGGAAAGCGACACCGGCAGAATTGCCGTGCATGTGGATGCCATTGAAGGTGTACAGAAAATGGTTTTAAAGGAAATTCAGGGATTGAATATGAACGACAACTTCTTTGCAGGGGGTGCCCTCATGGGAGATGGCACGGTTGCCATGATTGTGCATGTGGCCAGCATCACAACAGAAAAATAGATTTTCATCCCCCATTTATCCAGTCTGCAACCAGAGCGCAGCCCGGTTTTTTTAACCAGTACCTCCCTTGCCGAAGGTGCCAGCGAGCAGGCCCAGAGCATTGAGCAGATCAACAAAGCGGTTGCTGAAATGGACAAGGTGGTACAGCAGAATGCGGCCAATGCAGAAGAATCCGCATCCGAAGAAATGAGCGCTCAGGCTGAACACCTGATAAGCTGAAAGAGAATAGAAAAGAACATGCAAGCAGATACGCAGCTCGTCTATTGAGCAAGCTCCCATTCAAAACCACTGATATTACGTTCGTCTCTGCTGAAAGCCACGGCAATGAGGTAAACGGCTTCTGAGTCAGCCATATATTTTTTTGCATATCCTTTATTTTTGATCTGGCTCAGTGCTTTTCCAGATGCATGGTCGCTCATTTTAAACTCAAAAATATAAGCCTTCCCCTCAAAAAGCACTGTCATATCCATATTGCCGTGGCTGCTCACGTCTTCAGCCCTTACTTCCAGACCAAGGGCACTGAAATAGCAGTAAAAAACAGAGCAATAATACCCTTCATAGGCAGCCATGCTGTTTTTTCTATACCAGTCATGGAGAATGGCTGCAAAAAAACTGTAGAAAACTTCTTTCAATGCATCGGGCTGGCCATGGCGCAGGCATTGAATCACGGTTCGTATGGACTTTTTCATTTCCGCAGGCTGCTGGGTAAAACAGGTGAGCAGATACTCTGTAAAACTTTTTTTTACCTCGAAATTGGGATAATTCAGACGATAGAGAACCTCGCCGGGAAGCACTTCCTCATGGGCAGTAATGGTAAGATAGCCCGTCTGAAAGAGCAGGGTTTCCACAAAAATATTATCCAGCTCAAAGCTGCCAAGGAGTTCCGCTCCCACTTCAAGCTTCTCAATGCCCGGAATGGGATAATGCCGCTCCATAAGAAGCTGAAGAAGAAAAGCGGGTGTGCCGCTTTCAAACCAGTAGTTTCTGAAAAGTCCTTCTCTGAAAAAATTCAGGATGCTGAAGGGGTTATAAACCTTCTTTCCTAACCAGGAATAACCATTATACCAGCGCCGTATATCATCAAGGTTTTGTCCTTTCAGATGCTCTTCAAAAACACAAACAAGCTCCGATTCTGTAAGTCCGCAGATGGTTGCAAACATGGGGGAAAGGGTAATATCCACAAGATTGTTAAGCCCGGAAAACAGGCTTACCTTGGAAAACTTTGACACCCCTGTGATAAAAACAAAGTGAAGATGGGCATCACTGTCTTTAATTACAGAATAAAAGTTTTTCAAGCCATCCCGGATCTCCTCAACCCTGTCTCTGTGTATAATGTTATCCAGAATGGGCTTGTCGTATTCATCCACAAGAAGCACAACCCGTTGATTATACTTCATGGACACAGACTCTATCAGCTGGGCAAAACGGCCTGAAATACTCTTAAAATCAGACACAACACCAAATTTTTGTTCATAAAAATACAATATTTCAGCTATTTTTTCTTCCAGCTCACTCCGGCTTCCAATAATACCCTGCCCAAAGGATACACGAATCACAGGATAAACCTGTTCCCAGTCCCGCTTATTTTCCAGCCACAGCTCCTGAAACAGCCTACGGTTTCCCTCAAAAGCTTCTTTTAATGTATCGACCATCAAAGACTTACCAAAACGCCTCGGCCTGGAAAGAAAATAGTATTTGCCTGTTTCTTCAAGATCATGCACGAATATGGATTTATCCACATAGGCATACCCATTCTCGATGATCTCCCGTAAATTACTGATTCCGACGGGTAGTTTTTTCATCATTTTATCTCCATTATACGCCCATGCCTGCTTTTTCAACACAGACATCAGAAATCCATAAAAACCTTGAATATAAAAAGAAAGTCTCCCTTCCAGAACCGCTCAAAGCTCTATAAAAGGAGACTTTCCATGTTCAAACACCAGCATCAAATATTAAGCCACCCGCATTGGGATTGCAAGGATAAGGTATTGGATTGTGTTTTTCACGGGCAGGATAATACATTCCCCAATCCGTGAAGCTTTTGCACCCTAAAAGCCCTGCTTCTTTTATTGCTGCTGCAATTATACACACAGGCTTTCACTTTACTTAAATCCATAAAAACCCTTCTTGCCATTGCCCACCCGGATTTCCGGGTAGAACTGGCCCGTTCTGCCGTAAAAGCCGGACTCTTCCGTGCAGAGGATCTGTCTTTTCTCAAAACCGAAGCCTGTTGTTTAATGTTTTTTTCTGGAACATGAGTTCAAAGGGCTGAAGTTGATAAGTAATATGATTTTTTTGATCTTGCATTTAATACCGACTGCATGATAAAAGATGTCTATATATTTTTTCAGATACGTTTTTGTAATTATTTGACAATTAAACCCCAGAACACCTCCATTTTTACCACATGTCAGATGGAGCATATAAAAAAATTCTGACTCTCCTAAGGATAAGTGCGTACCCCTTTCATCTGCTTCTAAATAAGAATGAGAAAGCTGTGAAGATAAAAAATTTTTACATGGCTAAAATATTGCGGGGGGGGGTAGGCGTTCTGGCAGAGCCCCTCTTTTCTATACCTTCCAAAAAATGGACCCCTTACTTAAAAAAAACATCCTTGTCCTCCTGTCCTGCTTCAATTTTTTTTCACTCCACAATTCAGCTCTTCCCTGTGGCTATACCGGGTAATGGCAGAAACTTCTTACCTTCACCCATTCTTTTGCTTTCATAAACGTTCAGAAAATAAGAAATTAAAAAATACCGTTTCTATCGCTCAAATAAAATTATTCAAAACCCATAAGTTCCATAACACAAAGAAATAATACCTGATCTATTATTATTTATTCAAATCAAAAACAAAAAAGCAGGCTGAAGCAAAAAACCATGGGAGGAGATTTCATTATGAAAAATATCCGTATCGGCATGAAACTGACTGCGGGATTTCTGGCTGTAACTTCCATTGCCCTTGTCATAGGGCTGATGGGCTGGAATGCCATCGGCAAACTGGAAAAAGGGATCATCAACATGGCAGACAACCGCATTCCGGATCTACTGGCTTTAAGCAATCTGAACCGGGAACGCATGGCCATCCGGGCACAGACACTGGATATCTGGATTGAAGAAAATTCTGACCATGCAGTTGCGGTGGCCTCCTACCGCCGCATCCAGCAGCAGCGCAGGGCAAGCTGGGCTGAGGTTGACGAAGCCATGAAAACCCTCAAAAGCATCCCTCGGGCAATGCCCAGGGGCCGTGAACTCCTTGCATCCGTTGAAAAGGAGCATGATGCATGGCGCAGGATCTATGTGGAGCTGGACAGCCTGATAGACCGCTTCGTCAACAGCAGGAATTCAGAAGAACGTGCAGCCCTTTACCTTGAATATCGTGCAACAACGGACCGGATGATTCCTGCTTTCGAAGCCATGGGTGCAGCCCTGGAAGCACTCATTGAAAACAACAAGACCAACACAGGCAGAATGGCTGCCGCACAGGTGGCACAGGCAGAACGGATGAAAGGAATGATCCTGATTTTTATTGCACTGGGCATGGTGTCTGCCCTTGCCGTCAGCCTTCTTATCACCCGCAGTATTACAGGCCCTCTGAAAGAAACCGGCATAATTTTTAAAGCCATTTCCACAGGCGACATGACGTGCAGCGTACCCGAAGGACTGCTCAACAGAAAAGATGAGCTGGGGGCCATGGGTAGCCGCATTAACGAAATGCTCACTTCCCTGAAGGAAGTTTTTTCCACCATGAACAATGGCGTCAGCACCATGGCTTCCTCTTCCACGGAACTTGCCGCCATTTCCGAGCAGACAAGTCAGGGAGCGGAAGAGTCCAGTTCCCGTGCTGAAACCGTAGCTGCGGCAGCCGAAGAAATGACCGTTTCCGCAAGAAACATGGCAGAAAAAATGGTTCATTCCTCAGAAAGTATCGGCAGTGTGGCTGTGGCCATGGAAGAGATGAGCAGTACCATTTCAGAAATTGCAGCCAGCACAGCCAAGGCCAGCAGGAGTACGGAAACATCCGTAGAGGAAACAGAAGGCTTTGCCTCCATCATGGAAGAACTTGGTCAGGCAGCCAGAGAAATCGGCAGAGTCACGGAAGCCATCAGTGAAATATCCGAACAGACCAATCTCCTTGCCTTAAATGCCACCATCGAAGCGGCAAGGGCCGGAGAAGCAGGAAAAGGTTTTGCCGTCGTTGCCGGAGAAATCAAGGCACTGGCCCAGCAGACCGCTTCTGCCACAGGGGACATCCGCCAGCGCATTGAAGGTATCCAGCAGGTTTCACAAAAAGCCCTGACGGATGTACAGAACATTGTATCAAGCATACGGGGAGTCAATGAAATTGTGACAGGCATTGCCTCAGCAACGGAAGAACAGTCCGCTGCCATTCATGAAGTAAACAGCAGCCTTACCAGAGCTTCTGCCATGGTAAATGAGGCGGATGCCCAGAGTACGGAAATGACATCTGTATCCGAGGAAATAGCCAAAGACATGGCTTCCGTAAGCATGGCAGCCTCAGAGGTAAAAAGTGCCAGCAGTCAGGTAAGACAGACGGTGCAGGAGCTTTCAGGTCTTTCCGAGGAAATCCGGACGATGATGCTGCGCTTTAAAATTTGAACACTCACCCCGGTATTCAGGCCAACAGGCTTCAGTACATTGGACGTAACTGTTCAGCACCGTTTTCCAAAGACCATACCTGCAAGACAGATGCACAGGCCCCAGGCTATTTGCCCGTGACG
>NZ_VLLC01000007.1 GCF_007830435.1 Desulfobotulus alkaliphilus
CAAATAGCCTCGGAGCCTTGCAACAGTACGAAGCTGCTGCAATTACAGCATTGGCAGTTCGAAATAAATTGTGCTGAATAATTAATACCTTGAAATATAAACTGGCAGACAGGCCCTGTCAATTTTTCTCCGGTACAGAATGACCTGTTCCCATGTATCGCTGCCAGATATGGCGAACCCCTTCCCTGAGTTTTTCAAAACGGAATTCCGGCACCCGGGAAGGCTGATTCTGCAGATTTTTCCGGTGCACGGCCACCCGGAAAAGCAGATAGGCACTGCGCAGAAAGGTGGCCTCCTCCGGCCGCATCACCCCGGTTTCCGACAGGGTTTCCAGAATGCGGATGTTGTCCGTCCAGCGGGTGATGGCCGGGGTATCGTGGGCATGGGCCAGAACCATATACTGAACCAGAAACTCAATGTCCATGATACCGCCGGGATCCTGCTTGAGATCAAAAATCCCCGGCTCCGGCCGTGTATGGGCGCTGCGCAGTTTTTCCCGCATTTTTACAATTTCCGCCCGAAGGGGTTCACTCTCCCTTTTCTGGCAGAGCACTTCACGGCGGACGGCTTCAAAGCGTTCTGCCATGCGGTGATTGCCGCAGACAGGCCGGGCCCGGACAAGGGCCTGATGCTCCCAGGTCCAGGCCTGACGGCGCTGATAATCTGCAAAGGCGGAAACGGGCACCACGAGAATACCCGAATTACCGTCGGGCCGCAGACGCAGGTCGGTCTCGTACAGGGTGCCCGCACGGGTGTGGGCCTTGAGACAGTGGATCACCCTCTGACCAAGGCGGGTAAAAAACTGGGATGACAACAGGGGCTTTTCTCCCCCTTCGGTCATGCCTTCCGTATCTTCATGGAGAAAAACCAGATCCAGATCCGAACCATAGCCCAGCTCAAGGCCGCCCAGCTTGCCATAGGCGATGACGGCAAATCCCCAGCCTTCCATGGCCTCTTCCTGACTGTCCAGCGGCCTGCCATGACGCCGGACCAGATCCCTGTGGGAAAAGTCCACAATCTCGTTCACCACGCACTCGGCTATTTCCGTCAGACGGTCGCTGACCTTCATCAGGGGAAATTCTCCCGTCACATCCGCCGCCGCCACCCGCAGAAGGCCGGACTGTTTGAAAACACAGAGGTTTTCCAGCCGGATTTCCAGATCTTCCAGGTCCAGTTCTTCCAGACGGCGGCGGAGATCTTCTTCCATTTCCCCGCGCTCCGGTGGACGGTAAAGGGTGCGGGGATCCAGCAGCTCATCCAGCAGCACGGGATGCTGAGAAAGAAAATCCATAATCCACGGGCTGGCATTGGCCAGACGCACCAGATGATCCAGAGCGGAAGGATATTCCAGAAAAAGGGCGAAATAGGTACTGCGGCGCTGGATGGCCCTCAGCAGATCCAGAATACGGCCAAGGGATTGTGCCGGATTTTCACCCCTGCCACAGGATTCCAGCAAAAGGGGCATCAGGGTATCCAGCCGCCGCTTCCCCTGACTGCTCATGGCCTGACCCGGAAGGCTGTCACGGAAATACCTGAGCATGCGGAGGGCGGCGGACGGGTCCCTGTAACCGGCCTGGGCAAGAAGGCCCTCTGCCCTGTCCGGCTCCATGTGAGGCTGGGTCCACAGGGCCACCATGGGGCGAACGGATTCTTTGCTTTCATCCTCAACGGCAAGGAGCTTCCGGAAGTGATCGTGCACCCGCCGCCTGTGCTCTTCCAGTCCGGCCATGAAACAATCCCAGCTTTCAAAGCCCATGGCCGCAGCAAGGGCTTTCCGGGATGCGTCTTCCTTTGGCAGGAGATGGGTCTGCCGGTCTTCCCAGGCCTGAATGCGGTGCTCCGTATGACGCAAAAAGACATAGGCTGCCGTAAGATTATCCCTTGTCTCCGGAGGAATGAAGCGGAAGCGCACAAGGATTTTCAGGATTTTCAGAATTTCCCGCTGCTGAAGACCCGGCACCACCCCACCCCGGAGAAGCTGAAAGGCCTGACCAAAGAATTCCACTTCCCGGATACCGCCGGAGCCGGTTTTGATGTTGTTCTCCATCCCTTTTCTTCGGATTTCCACCATGATGGACTGCTTCATTTCCCGCAGGCTGTCAAATACGCCAAAATCCAGATACCTCCGGAAGACAAAGGGTTTCAGCCTTTCCAGCAACTCGCTGCCGTCTTCCCTGTTGCCTGAGATGGGGCGGCATTTGATAAGGGCATAGCGTTCCCATTCCCGGCCCTGGGTCTGATAGTAAAACTCCATGGCATCAAAATGCATGACCATGGGACCGTTTTCGCCAAAGGGCCTCAGCCGTAAGTCCACACGGAAAAGGGGACCGCCGGTGTTGCCGCTGAAAACCGCCGTCAGCTTGCGGGCAAGGCGGGTAAAGAAGGTCTCATTGGCGATGATATCCGGGCCGGTGGTTTCTCCCGGTTCAGGGTAGGTATAGATCAGATCAATGTCCGAAGAAAAATTCAGCTCACCGGCCCCAAGCTTCCCCATGGCCAGTACCACAAGACGCTGGGTTCTGCCGGATTCCTCCCCCACAGGCTCCCCATGGGTGGCAGCCATTTTTGTGTGAAGATAAGTGGCCGCTCCGTCCACAACAGCTTCGGCCAGCCCGGAAAGGGATGCCATGGTTTCTGTTAAGGAAGCCCTGCCGGAAAGATCCCTGAAACAGATGCCCATCATGGAAAGGTGGCGGATGTTTCTTAAACGCAAGGAAAGAAGGCTTTCCGAATCCACGGCCTGAAGTGCTTCCAGCACCCTTTCTCTGGCCGGAGCAGGGGGTGCTGTCAGGTATTTGCCCTCCATGAGATCCCCAAGGGTATCCGGGTCCCGGAGCAGGCCCCTTGCGAAAAAATCACTCATGGCGGCTACCCGGCGCAGGTCATTGCCAAGGCCTTCGGGAAGGGAGCCGGAAGTTTTTTCAAGGAAGGCAAGGGTGTCCGGATGGCGTTGTGCCAGAAGGTCCATAAGTTCCCCGGATACCACAGGAACGGGGGGGTGCATTTCTTCTGTCATACAAAATCTTTCTTGGCTTCCGTCATGCGGCAGGATGCCGGCTTTGTTGGTTTTGGCTTCGCTAGAAGGCTTTTTTCAGACAATCTTCAAATTGCCTTTCAACAGCAGAGCGAAGATAGCCATCCTTGTCATATTCTTCGAAAGATCTGTTTTCGACAAATCGTTCTGTTTTTTTACAGGCATCCAAAGCGTCATACTAAAAAGCAACCCACGCCGTGTTACGGCGTCTTGTCATAGAGTAACTTTTGAAGTTACTCAGAAGCAGCTCACGCCCTGCTAGGGCGTCTTGTCATAGAGTAACTTGTGCAGGATTCAAACTAATTTCGATCAGTGATGGATAATTGGTAATTTTTTAAGCTTTTGAATTAAAAGAACTAAATTCAAGTTACTCAGAAGTTCAAATCCCACTCGATATGATGTATATTGCTGCTTATGAAAAAACAAGACGCTAGAAAACTCGATCATAAGACCCGTGAGGCTATCCGCATACGCGCCGTGCAGCAGATAGAATCGGGTGAAAGCCCAGAGGTGATCGCCAGGGCTCTGGGTTACCATCGATCCGCAATTTACCAGTGGATAGCCAAATACCGCAAAGGCGGCCTTGACGCTTTAAAGACGAAACCGATTCCAGGTCGGCCCGTTAAGTTCCAGACCAAAGATTTTGATGAGCTTTTCTGGAAGATTGCGGATAAAAATCCTATGGACTACGGATTTCCATTTGCGCTGTGGACCCGTGAAATGATTCGGGAGTTTATCAAAAAGGAGTTCGGAGTTTCCATAAGTAATGCAAAAGCAAACCATAAAAGTTGCCAGTTTTTTAGAGAACAAAACACCCAGTATATTTTGGCTTAATGTTAAATGCGTTATGAGCCCATTAGTAAATCGAAAATTGACCTTTAAAACAAACTGGTTTTACTCATCAGCTTTTGGGAAGCATTAAGGAATGACACACAGAACATTGCCTAGCTGGAAAAAACGTATATTTTCTATCATAAATGCAGCCATAATGATTTTTTCATTACTGTTGTCTGTGGTTTTAATTGCCCAGTACTTTGTTGACAAAGAAGCCATAGCTGATTTTGCCTTAAAATTCGGATACATGGGAATTATGGTTTTCTCATTACTCTTAGAAGTTTCGTTTCAGCTAATCGGCCCCGATTTATTCATTGCTGTTGGCGTCGTAATCAAGATGAACCCGTTTTACCTGTTAGCCAGTATTATTACCGGAAGTTTTCTTGCAGGTTTTATTGGTTATCATTTGGGCAGGGTATATGGTGAACCCATATTACACTACACATTAAAGAAACAAAATATGATGAAGGCAATCAATATCTTTCAAAAATATGGTAAATTTGGATTAACAATCCTGGCATTGACACCGTTACCTTATTTTCCTATCTTAGGTGGAATTTTTAGATTAAGTCTTAAAGATTTTATGGTTTATGCATTGGTTCCTCGGGCAATTCGATACATCGGCCTTATGTGTATATTAAGTTATATCAGCTGACGTTTAAATCGATTAAAAAAATATAAAACGCCTTAAAAACAAAAGATTTTAAAGGATTAAATCAGAAAATGAGAAACCTGCTCTATAACTACATAGTCAATGATTTTACAGACCATAGCTATAAAAGTTGTTTAGAATATTTTCCGTTTGATTCAAACATTTTAGATATTGGAATCGGCAACGGCAAGATGCTAAAAACATTTCACCCTTTAATCAGATCCAAACAACTAAGCATAACAGGAGTAGATATCAATAAGGTTTATTTAAAGAATTGCAAGCGCCTAATCAAAAAATATCATCTTCAGGACCATCTAACAATTTATCATGAGCCTATTGAATATTTTTCCCCACCAAATAATGAGTATTATGATTTTGTCCTTTTTAGCATGAGCTTTATGCTGTTTAATAATCAGCCATTAATTTTAGATAAAGTAAAAAACTACCTTAATCCTAACGGCGAAATTGTATTTTTTCAAACCATGTTTAAAAATAAATCCTGGTTATTAGACTTTACTAAACCAAAATTAAAATACATAACTACCATTGATTTTGGAAAAGCAACATATGAAAATGAATTCTTTACTTTATTAGAAAAACATAAACTATCAGTTTCACAAGACAAGGTGATACCAAAAAAGTTTGGCAAAGGGGAACACCGGATGATTGTGGCTAAACAAAATTAGACTGGTGGAATTATGTCCCCCTTACCATACAAAAGACTCAAAAGATGCCCCCCCTCTATATCGGCTGTCCAGCAGGAGACACCCGCCACATCCTTTCCGTGAACCCGCATCCCTCCCGGCAGAATTTCAAGCTTTTTCAGGGGCAGGTGAAAGCCCTGACCCACAAGCTTGAGCCCGGCCTCCTTTAAAGTCCAGTGACGGAGAATCTCCCGCTCCGGCTTTCCGGAAAGAAAGGCCCATTCCTCTTCGGAAAAAGCCATACGCCGCAGGGCTTCCGTGTCCCGCTTTTTGTCCGGCTCCAGATCCAGACCCAGCGCTCCCCCTTTTTCAAGGACCATGCCCGCCACGGCCAGATCGCCGCCATGGCTGATGGAAAGGGCATATTCGGGAAAATCCGGCAGATAAGGAACCCCTTTTTCCGTATTCTCCACGGCTATGCCAGCCCCTGTTCTGCTATCCCCCAGAAAGGTCCGCACCAGCGCTTTCACAGCCATGCGACCGCAAAGCCACTCCATCTGCCTCTTGGCTGCGGCAAAACCATGGAAACGGGCTTTTTCTGATACAGAAAAACCTTCAGGAAAAGCTTCTTCCGGAACAAAAAGTTTTTTCCGGGTTCTCCACCCAATCCACTCTCCTTCTTCAGGAAAAAGGGATGCGACGGCATCCGGGATGCGGACCATATGCAGAGCCACGGGAATGCTCTCTAAACGAAAGGGAAAAGAAGATGCCCGTAGACTCAGGGGACGGGGTTGCCAGAGCTTTGCTGAGTTCATGAAATTTTTTCTTTTATGCTGCAGCATAGAAAAATGTGTATATTGCAGCTGCTCAGTGATATACTGATGAGTATTTGTCACACAGCTGTTTTTAATTCAAACACAGGCCATTCATGCAACGTCACATGGATACTTTCTCACAGTTTCAAAACGTAAGACAGATAATCGTTTGGAATATTGAATACCGTCTTCTTCAAAAGCAAATCAACAATACTCCTTCCCAATAAAATCAGAATCTCTTTCCTGAAAAACAGACCTTCTTGGCATATCTTTTACCTGTGACTGAGGAATAATTTTACCAATATTTTCACTTGTAAAACTAAGGCCATAAGCTACAGCAAGGCGTTCGTATTCCTTTGGTACAAGCCCTTGCTCCTTAAAGCCAGAAGGAACTGGAATTGAATAAACATGAAACTTTCCCATTCCATTTGCAGCAATACGCTCTCCTCGTTCATGAATGCCATCTCGATACAAAACTACCCTTGCCCCACCTCCGCAGATAAAAACAGGAAGTCCCTTTTTCCATTCAGGAGCGTATCCATAACGATCTTTATATGTATACTTAATCAATTCACCAATTTTTGCTGAGCACTGTTTCCAGAACTGCATATCTGACTTATTCATTTTTTCTATAAAATCATCTTCCTCAAAAAACACAAAGCCTTTTCTTCTTAAAAGATCAGCATAATATTCCGAGCCAGGAAAATGATCTTCAAAAAATTGAGAAGCAAACAAATCAACCCCATATTCTTCTTTAAGGTGATTCATTCTGTTTTTATGAAGCATCATGGTGCCATATTTCACAACATCTGTTGCAAGTATGGGATAGTGATTATCGCCATCATTCTCATGAATCATAAATGTTGCCATATCCACCGTGCTTCCTCCTATATCCACCAAAAAATGCATACCGTTTCTGCGCATAGGAGAATGAACATAGCCTGCAACCTCTGCAATTACCTCTGGATGCACCTGTACATTTTCTGTATGAAGCCACTGTGCCCCAAAATCCTTTTTACGAGCATTTTTTCCAATAATTTTAAACAGTATTTCAGCGGCCATATGAATTACTGCCTCTGCAAGAGTATTCTGAACCATAGCCATAGTCAAAGGTTCTGAACTGCGAGAAAGTTTCCATGCTGCAAAAGCTATAGTACGAAAAACTCTTTCTTTTGAAGTTCTGTAATTCTTAGAAGCTATTCCGATATTCAAATCCCAGTTTATCAGGGTTTTTCTATAAACGGACTCTGTATGAACAAGAAACCATGACCTTGCATAACGAATTAAAAGGGCAAGATAGGCCGTAGCAAGCTCTGTTGGGGCAAAAGACTCAAGCTTATTCATGACACTGGATATTTTACGCCCCGCCATCTCCATAACAGCTGTTTTAAAATCTATATAAAAATCAAAGCCACTGGAAAGACTCAACAATCCTTCCTCAGTAACAAATAGACGGGTCGGCAACAAATAGGTTTCTTTTCCTCGATCAATATCCTCAAAAGAAACAGCATAAGCTTTTTGCAAGGCATTATCTTGTATGACAACCTTTGAAAATGATGTGCCAAAATCAAGCCCAAGAACAACATCACTCTCATCAAAATCATAATCCAAAGACTCACAGATCTGATCTTTTCCATAAAAACGACGCAACTTTTCAGAACGCACCCTTCCCATTAAAGACCTCACCTTATTATAATAATCGAAGAACGCCCGCACATATCTCACGCTGCTCATGGACCAGCCTGCGCCCAGCTTCAAGTGCACGAAGCCTAGAACCCACTTTGGTTTCAAGCTTTGCCATTTTTCCCTTGACTGCCGGAACCATCCTGCTCAGACCTTTCTCTTCATGCCCCTTTAAAACACGGCTCAAATTCTCTATCTGCCGTTCCATGTGCAGCTTTAGAGTTTTTTCCTGTAGATCAGCCCTGTCATTATTTTCATTTTCAAGCATCATGATATATTCATTATATCTATTTTCAAGATAAGAGACACAGTCGTCAAAAAGCCCCTCAAGCAAAACAGTATTCACGTCATTTTTTACACCAGGCCAATCTTTACCAAAACGTGCCGTAGCAACAACCAGCTTTTCTGCATCTTCATCCTTAAGCATACTGGACATACCAAAAGGCTTGGCTGAAAAGGCCATCTTTTCAACATCCCGAATCCCTTTAACGCTCCATAGTTCAACATAAAAAAAATAATCACCAGAAGGCAGTTCTGGTATATAATCATGATCAAGAAAAACACCGACAAGAGGATGATAAACCCTTTGTCCACAACGAATTTTTTCTTTTATTTTATCACCTATGAATCGTATCAAAGGATGAAACTGATTAATGAATTCTATATTCCCTGCGTTATCATGCTGAACCTGATTTTTAAATTCACAGTAAAAAGGCATGTGTGTCTGAAGTATCCGAGTTTGGCCTGCAAGTCTGTGATCCTGCATAAAACGATCAAGATCATAATACGCCTTTTCTGACAGCCTCAGCTCAAAAACCGAATTATCCGATTCCAACTGACGAAGAAGGCACCCCTTATAGTTGATTTCTAAAAAATCCCTAGTATAAATCCAAAGATCATTTCCCTGAATGGAACGGCCTATATCTCTGGCGGCCTGAATTTGACGAAGAATAAAATCACCATGGGCCATTAAATTTCCAGCATCCCGCTCTAAACGATCTTCCTCAACCTTAAGATTATTAAGAGCCTGCGCTGTCTGCCTGATTCTGTCCTCTTCCTGTGACGGTGATAGCCTGTTTCCCATCAGGTCCAGGGTCATTTTTTTAATCTCTTCGCCAAGTACAGTCTCCATTCCACCAAGTGCATATTCAAATATTTTCAACCGTGAATACAACCGATCATAAATTCTTGCATCTATTGTGTTTTCATAAAACAAATTCCATACGGTTATCTTTGATGATTCCTGTCCAAGCCGATCAATTCGGCCAATTCTCTGTTCAACTCTCATCGGATTCCATGGTAAATCATAATTAACAAGTATTCTGGCAAACTGGAGATCAATTCCTTCACTGGCGACCTCTGATGCAAGGAGTAAGGATGGGCCTTGCGGGTCTTTAAACTCTTTCAAAATAAAATTTTTCTCTGTATCTGGCATTCCACCAACCAACACAAGCCCTCTTATCCCATCCTGCATTAAGCGTTCATGCAAATAGTAAAGTGTTGGCCTGAAGTAAGAAAAAAGAACTATCTTTTCAAAAGGATATTCTTGAAGATGTTTTTTTATCAGCCCGAACAGGCGATGATATTTAGAATCATTTTCCCAAAGTACTTCAAGATTACCAAAATTAACCGTATCTCGAAGGAGAGATTGTACCAAAGGTCCAACATCACGCACATCTTCTACACTGCTGCCAATATCTTCATCCAGAGAAAAGCAGATTTTTTTTCTACGCTGCCAATCCCTCAAGGCTGCTGGCATGGAACTTGATATTTGGCGCTGGGGCGTAACCATAAGAAAACCTTCATGGCCGCCACTTCTGGAACAATAGTCCCGAACATGGCCTGTTACCCTTTCATAAAATTCTTCCTCAACCAATGTCATTGGAATGTTCTCTGCAACAGCTTCCCTGACTACCCGCCACTCAGTTACATCCCGCTTTCTGGTACGGGTAACAGCATGCCCAAGCAGATTGATTCCTTCCAGTCGATGGGCAAAATAGCTCCGTCGGGACCTGTCTTTAATCAAATCACTTTTCGGAACCTCATCCAAAATGGCCTGAAGCTGACGATTATTTTTTAACAGAACATGCTTTTTTGCTTCATTAATTTTTTTTACAAACAATGAAATGTCAGGATTCCCAGACAAAAGGATATCCCTTGCCGCAAGCAAGGGGGCGTTAGCATTAAGAATATCATCAAAAACATGGGGCTGATTGAAGGTGTCTTCATCAACAAGATTTAAGAGGGCGTAAAGATCCTGACTCCTCAAATGAACAGGTGTCGCTGAAAGAAGAACTACATGCTCAGCAACATTACGCAGCAAACGACCAATCTGATAGGTCATACTGCCATGATTCCTGAGATAATGAGCTTCATCAATAATCAGAAGATCCAGCAAGTCTTCATCATAAGCCATATCATTTAAAATAAAAGCTAATTCGTCCGATGCCGATGCAAATGAGTCCCTGCTTTTCTCCTCCCAATCTTTTCCGGGCCTTAATCCCTGCATACTTGCAATAATTGCAAAATCTCTCCGATCCCCTTCTATGTATTCACAAAGAATTCGTTTCACTTGTGAAGCATCTGCAATCTGCGCATCAATACCAAAACGGCGCGCCAATTCCTGCCGCCATTTTGCACCAAGCATCGCCGGACAAAGGACCAAAAGGCGGCGGGCATCATAACGGCTACGCAACTCTGTCCATATCAGCCCTGCTTCTATTGTTTTACCCAGCCCAACCTCATCAGCAATAAGTATTCCTCTGCTCGGAGAGTCCAAAAAATTGAGAACGGGTTTGAACTGATAAGGGTAAAATGTTGTTAGCGTAGTTTCCATGCTGTAAATCAAATCAGCAAGCTTACCACTAAGGCGAATATGGGTAATACTACCCCGCAAATCACCAATTCTGCCGAACTTTTTTTTAAATAATAAATCAAGGGCATCTTCAGCTTCTTCAGGAAGATGTTCCAATTGTTTTTCAGCAACATAGCGAATGCCGTCCGGGAAACGTATCTGCCACGACACTCTGCCTCCACGATTTCGACTTTTAACAACTGTCCCCATACTGCCTGGACTTGAGATGATACGCACAGAATCACCCGGAGAAAAAAAAGGCATATTTAGGTCTCATATCTTAAGAGAATCATTTAGCAATAAAACATCTTAGTATAAACTTGCCTTAAAAATAATTTATTAGAAAAACATATTCGCCATATCATAAAAATTATTTCCTTGAAATCTTCAAATGTACAATTTAATTTTTTGCAACATGTTTTCCAGTAAAACATCCAGAATAAAATCCGAATATATTTGCAGAATAAATTTCCGCCACCAATAAGCAGCTCAAACCTGCAAGCAGACACCCATTCCAACACAGATCCGTAATAAAAACTTCGCAGAAGCAACGGATTTCAAGTCCCCATATTCGATGCTCAAGCTTTTTATAAATATCTGATTTATTAAATCAAATATAACGATTTGCAAGCATGCCGCTACTGTAAAACCCATAGACTAGACACTGCTACTGCTCAAGAAACCCTTGAAAACCGAAAAACTTGAACATCAAGTTACAAAATACAGCGACAGAGCCAAGGCAGCCTCACAGAAGACACTCTGTGGCATCACCTCCTGCCATCCTCATGGGAACGTCCCTGACAGGACATGGGCTGCTGTGGATTCTAATGACAATAAGCGCAACCGGTGGCGGATGACCTGACACTTCCTGTGGAAAAGAGGGAGGCACCGGCACCACTGCCAAAACCCATATTATGCCGCCCTCTCACCCAGTGCGGGCAGTCGAAATCCCGCATATCCTGCATGAGACAAGCCGATCTGGCAATTGCGCATCCATCCAGGCAATCCATGTCGCCCGGAGGACAGAGGGCATCACACTGATCCCGCCTGTCATCGCAATGTCTCAGGATAACCCTGAAAGACTCATTGCAGCAGTTGTTGCAGGCTGGCAGATCCGGGCAGCCATGAATACAGTCAATGTAGGTACCCGTTTGACCATGGGAAACCGGCACGACCATGAAAATCAGAACCAAAGCAAAAAGAGCGTTTAACAGCATGACTTTAACTTTTTTCATCTTCTCTCTCCTTTGCATTTATGGATAGTGTACCTGAATACCGAATAAGCCCAAAACAGAAGAAAGCCTTAAAAAATGAGGCCTCCCTGCGGAGGCATTGCAGGGAGGCTTTTTTTTAGAATTGCATACTTTGTGCCAGACAGCAAAGGCCTTGATTCATAGCGATTACAAGAACAAGGCCTGCTTCCATGAAAGGCCCGTTTGCGCCCACAATTCTGGCGCCGCCAACTTCAGTCCCATGCTAGGCAAGTCCATGCCTAAAGCCCCTTAAAATGATGGCACAGAAACCAGACGGATCGCCTCACCGCCCTGTTTTTGACTGAGAATGCTCCCGCAACTCGAAAAAAGAGGGCGGGACTGAAGATAATCAAGCTGGATCAAAGAAGTCCCTTGCGCAATTCGGGCAGGCGTGCTAAACATTTTTTCTCTTTATCGGGGTGTAGCGCAGCCTGGTAGCGCGCCTGCTTTGGGAGCAGGATGTCGGAGGTTCGAATCCTCTCGCCCCGACCAAAAAACAAAAAAACGCCCTGCACATGACAGGGCGTTTTCTTTTTAAATCAGACACCATTCTAAAGGTTCAGGATCCAAGGGGCTCTACGGAAAAATGCCGGTCCAGACGCATGGTACTGAACAGACTGTAAATATCTTTGGCCACATTCACAACCTTCAGCTTGCGCCCCTGCCGGTTCAGGGAGTTATGGGTAGCAATGATCACGCCGATACCGACAGAATCCACCATTTCCACACCGGCAAGATCCAGACAGATGTCTCCGCTGCTTTCCTGGATAAGATTCTGGAGTTCCGTACGAAAATCATTGGCCATGGACGCAACAATATCCACGCCGGGAATGACAGTGGTCCAGTCCTGCTCCTTTACAATCTGACTCATGGCATGCACTCCGTATATTATAGAAAAAGAGATGCCGGGGCTCCGACAATGGGAATACTTAGAAATGGCGGGATTTCATAAGGGGCCTTGAATGGCAAAACAAAAAAAACATAACATAAGACTCAAGGAATCTCAACGTGAATCTGCTCCTTTGACCGGAGAAAATACACCCCCGATTCTACCACCCGCGCTCACGGCAGCCCTCTGTGGCATGGCTGCCTTTGCCGCCTTCCCGCCCCTTGGACTCTGGCCCCTCCTTTTTATAAGCCTCGCCCTTCCCATACGCAGCGCCGCAGACATGGGTCAGGCTGGCAGGGCTTTCCGGCTGGGATTCATTTTCGGCCTTTTCTTTTTTTCTGCCACCCTGCACTGGCTGGCCGCCACCGTACAGACCTTCGGCGGCCTTCCCTGGCCCGCCGCTCTGGGGGCCCTCGGGCTTCTGGCCGCCTATCTGGCCCTGTATCCGGCCTTTTTCTTTCTTTTCATCCACCATCTTTACCGCAGGAAAAAAAATATTCTCCTCCTTGCCCCGGCCGCATGGACAGCCCTTGAGTTCCTAAGGGGGCATTTTTTTACGGGTTTTCCATGGGCGCAACTGGGCCACGGCCTTACCGGTGCGCCCCTTCTCATACAGTCCGCAGATATGGGCGGTGCCTTTCTTGTTTCCTTTGCCATTATTATGGTGAATACGGCACTGGCCTTTCCCGGGAAAAAAGGGAAAAATTTAGCCATCCCCCTCAGCATCTGGCTCTGCCTCGGAATTTACGGACATTTCCGCATCAAAGACACCGAACAGACCATAGCCCAGGCCCCGGTCATTGACGTTTCCATCCTTCAGGGCAACCTCCCGCCGGATCAGAAATGGGATCCTGCCTTTCAGCGGGAAACCCTTGACCGCTACCACCGACTCATGGAAAAAGCCCCCGAAGGCGAAAACCGCCTTTTTCTCTGGCCGGAAACCGCCACACCCTTTTATCTTTTCATGGATACGGCTCCCACCCGGCGGATTCTTGCCCACATAAAGGCATCCGGCGGATACCACCTCACGGGCACCCCCGTCTTTGAGAGAGACTCCCATGGAAAACCCCATCTCTTCAATACCAGCTACCTCATCAGCCCCCAAGGAGACATCCTTGCACGCTACGACAAGCAGCATCTCGTTCCCTTTGGTGAATACATTCCCCTTAAAAAACTTTTTCCCTTCATGGAAAAATTCATTATTCCCGCAGGAGAGTTCACCCCCGGCACCCAGCCACCGGTCCTTGCCTTTCAGGAAACCCTTCTCGCTCCCCTGATATGCTTTGAAAGCGTATTTCCCTATATTGCAAGGGAGGCCGTGGCAAAGGGGGCCGAACTCCTTGCCGTCCAGACCAATGACGCATGGTTCGGAAATACGGGAGGCCCTGCCCAGCACCTTGCCTTCAGTCAGTTCCGGGCCGTTGAGTTCCGGAGAGCTGTCATACGCAGTGCCAACACCGGCATCAGCGCCCTCATTCTGCCCACGGGCCGGATAACAGAACAAACATCCATGAACACCAAAGCCATTCTCAGCGTTCAGGCACCCCTGCTCAAAGAAAAAAGTATCTATGCCCGGTTCGGCGATTTTTTTGCATGGACCTGTCTCTTTGTGGTAGTATTCTATTTTGTGGCAGCCGCCCTGCCCGTCCACAGAAAGGGGGCGGACAGATCTGCCTGAGAAAAAAATTTTTCTGATTTTTTCAAAAAGTCCCGTTTCCCCTGCATGCCAAGGGGCTTCATTTAATTTTTAAGGAGAATGCCATGTCCGCAGAACTGAAGCAGCGCACAAAGGATCAGCGCGCCCAACTCCTTCAGTTAAAGGGGTGTCTTTGACCTCGAACACCTCAGCTACCGTTTAAGTGAAATTGAATCCATCATTGCCAATAAAGATTTCTGGGACAACCCCGAAGCCGCCAGACCCATTCTTCAGGAACGCACCCTCCTTTCAGGAAAGCTGGAAAGCTATCAAAAAATAGAAAACGCCATTGATGATGCGGAAATGCTTCTGGAAATGGCCGTGGAAGAAGGAGATGAGGAAACCGTAAAGGATGTGGCCCTTCAGATGGATGCGGTGGAAGAAAACCTCAGTGATCTTTCCTTAAAGCTCATGCTGGACGGAGAAGATGATTCTGCCACAGCCATCATGTCCATCAATGCCGGTGCCGGAGGCACGGAAGCCCAGGACTGGGCGGAAATGCTCTTCCGCATGTACAGCCGCTGGGTGGAACGCAAGGGTTTTTCCATGCAGATGGTAGATTATCAGCCCGGAGATGAGGCAGGCATTAAAGGTGTCACCTTTACCGTAAGCGGTGAGTTTGCCTTTGGCTATCTCAAAACCGAATCCGGCGTACACAGGCTGGTACGCATTTCCCCCTTCAACGCCAACGGCAAAAGGCAGACTTCCTTTGCCTCGGTTTTTGTTTACCCTGAGGTGAATCAGGCAATCGAAATCGACATCGAAGACAAGGATCTGCGGGTGGATGTATTCCGGGCTTCCGGTGCAGGAGGCCAGCATGTGAACAAAACCAGCTCCGCCATCCGCATCACCCATCTGCCCACAGGCATTGTGGTTTCCTGTCAGCAGGAAAAATCCCAGCACAGAAACCGGGAAATGGCCATGAAGGTTCTGCAGTCCCGCCTGTATCAGCTGGAGAAACAGAAACAGGATGAAAAAATGCAGGAAATGCATGACAGCAAGGGAGAGATCGCCTGGGGCTCCCAGATCCGCTCCTATGTGCTCCACCCCTACCAGATGATCAAGGACCACCGAACCAACCACGAGACCGGCAACAGCCAGGCCGTGCTGGACGGTTCTCTGGACGGCTTCATTCAGGCGGAACTGCTCCGCAGAAGCCACGCAAAGGGCAAGGCATGAATCCAAAGATCCTGACAATTCTGGATCATTATTATCCCGAAGGCCACCCTGCAAGAGCCATTCTTTTGCAGCACTCCCGCATGGTGGCCCGCAAAGCACTGGATGCGGCTTTGCAGATCATGGAAGAAGGGCCGGATCTCAACTTCATTGCCGAAGCTGCCCTTCTCCATGATATCGGCATCGGCCTCACCCATGCCCCGGACATCGGCTGCCATGGGAAAGAGGCCTACATCTGCCACGGCTTTCTCGGCCACGACATACTGAAAAAAGAGGGCCTGCCCCGCCACGCCCTTGTTTGTGAACGCCACACGGGAACGGGCCTTTCAAAGGAAGAGATTCTGAAAAAAAAGCTGCCCCTGCCCCAGCGGGACATGCAGCCTGTCTCCCTTGAAGAGGAAATCATCTGCTATGCGGACAAATTTTTCTCCAAGAATCCGGGGGAGGCGGGCAGGGAAAAACCCCTTGAGGTCATCCGCAGCCAGCTGGCCCGTTTCGGAGACCAGCAGCTGGAACGCTTTGACAACTGGCACAGGCGCTTTGGCACAGCCAAAGAAAGATCCGCAGAAGAAAAAGCCTTTTGGGATGAATTCGGCCTGATCCGGAAGCTGACAGCAGATCAAAAAGACCCCGCCATACCCGTAGGCCCCGGAGATGATGCCGCCCTCCTGCCCTGCCTGCAAAGGCCCGTCATCTCCACCGACACCCAGAGGGAGGGGGTTCATTTCCTGAGAAACTGGATGTCCTTTGAAGAGCTGGGGTACAAAGCGGTTATGGCCGCTGCCAGTGACCTTGCCGCCTCCTTTGCAAGGCCCCTTGCCCTCTTTGTCAATCTGGGCCTGCCCCCCGGAGAAAAGGAAGCGGATATTCTGGCCCTGCAGCAGGGCATGCATCTGGCCCTGAAAGAAACGGGGGGAAGCATTGCCGGCGGCAATATCTGCAAAGCGGAAGTGTTGTGTGTGGATCTCTTTATGGCAGGGGAGGGAGGAGAAATCTTTCCCCGAAGGTCCCATGCAAAAAGCGGGGAAGGTATTTATGTGACAGGCTTTTCAGGGGATGCTGCCGCAGGCTGCCATGCCCTTCTTTCGGAAAACCCCAAAGGCGCAGAAAGCCTGATCCGCCGTTTCATTAAGCCCAAAGCCCGCTTCGATGCAGCAATCCTCCTTGCCGATGCCGGTGTCCGCTGTCTCATGGACCTAAGCGACGGCCTTGCAGGGGATGCCCTGCATCTGGCAAAGGCATCGGGCCTCACCCTTGCCCTTGATCCCCACGCCATTCCTTTGTCTCCTGAGCTTCTGGCCTACGCCAGCCGCTGCGGAAAAGATCCCCTTTTCTTTGCCCTCACCGGAGGGGAGGATTATGAGCTTCTTTTCACGGCGGAGGACAGCATAGCTGAAAAACTTCGCTCACAACTTCCCGGCATCACCCGCATTGGTACCTGCCTTGGGGCATCCGAAGGGAAAATCACAGGGCTTCCGGAATGGGCGACCCATGGATTTTCCCATGGAAAAAAAGCGTAGATAAAAACAGGAGGTTTCCGTGCCTGATCTGATCCCCATGCACGGCGGCTACCGGAAACTGAAAAGCTTTCAGATGGCACAGCTCGTCTATGATGTGACGGTCCGTTTCTGCAACCGCTATATTAACAAATTCAGCCGTACAAAAGACCAGATGGTGCAGGCAGCACGGTCAGGAACACAGAACATTGCCGAAGGCTCGCTGGCGTCGGCAACCTCCAAAAAGACCGAACTGAAACTTACGCAGGTCGCACGGGCCAGTCTGGAAGAGCTGAAACTCGATTATGAAGACTTCCTCCGGCACCGGGATCTTCCCATGCTTGGCCCGGAACACCCCGCACTGATAAGATTCAAGCAGATAAAACCCCAAAGCCTTGATGCCTTTGCCCTGTGGGTACAAAGTGAAAGAAACACAGACATCCAAAGACTTACAGGGAGGGAGAGCCAGAACAGCCAAGGGCCCGGCCCCTTAAGCTCCGCCTGCCTTGCCGCCAATGGGGCACTCTCCCTGCTGAACCTGACCTGCTACCTCCTTGACCGCCAGGTAAAACGCCTGGCCGATGACTTTGAAAAGGAAGGCGGTTTCACAGAACGCATGTACCGTATTCGAACGGAACGGCGGCATAAACCCCGGAAGTGAGAAAGAAAAAGAAAGAAAGAAAAAGAAACACAGACATACAAAGACTGTCAGGGACAGACAGGGACAAACAGAAACAGGCAACCGTTTGCGCAGGCCTGTGACAATCCGTGCTGGTCCGTGACAGTCCGTGACAGTCCTTGTTAGTCCTTGTTAGTCCTTGTCAGTCCGTGTTAGTCCGTGTTAGTCCGCAAAAGCCCGCACTTCCCCTAAGCCCCTACACAGGACTGAAAAAAAGCAAGGCCCCCATGCCTGTGATACACAGAGCCCCCGCAAGGACCGGAACCTGATACCACAGGGGCCTCACCCGCACACCGGAGCCCATGGCGGAAAAAGCCTTCCTTGCATAAAGGGACAGCACGCCAAAGGTGATGGTGGTCAGGGAAAGCCCCGCCGCCAGAAAGACCATGGCCAGTACCCCTGCCAGCAGAATATCCAGTGAAATGGAAAAAAAGAGGATGAGCGCCGCACCGGGGCAGGGAACCATGCCCACGGCCAGACTCAGGGAAAGAAGGCTGCGCCTGTCGGAGTCGCTGGCACAGCAGGCACAATCCTCCCCTGCCCCATGTCCGTGAGTCATACCCCGAAAGGCCTTCCAGGCCATAAAGAGCCCCACAAGCACAATCAGTCCGGCACTGAACTTCTGTATCTGTGAGCCTGCGCCGTCCATGGCACCGGGCCCTCCTGCTTTCAAAATAAAATAAAGAACAAAAACCAGTACAAGGGCAGATAAAACATGGAGAAAACCCATGAGTCCTCCCATGGCGATGGCCTGAGTCAGGCTGCCCCTTCTGCTTAAAAACCATGTACTCACAAAAACCTTGCCATGACCCGGCCCCAGGGCATGGACCACCCCATAGGCAAAGGCCAGCCCCATATAGGACCAGAAAGCCTTACCCCAGGGGTTCTCACGGATCTGGCGGGCATACCCCCCCGCCTTCTGACGAAGCTGCACCTGCCAGACAAGAATCCTGCCCATGGCTTTGGAACCGGCATCCCGGACCCATGAAGGCAAAAGGTCTGCGGGTTTGAAGGATGATTCCTTCTCCGCTGGTGCGGCCTGCACAGACCGCTGAAAGGGACTGCTGGCAAAGGCCTCTCCGGCCATGACCAGCAGCACACACACAAGCATAAGCCATCCGGTTTTACCCATCATTGTATTTTCACCTCAAAGCGAAGCGCCACAGGCGTCATGAATCCATAATAGTAGGCAAGATCCGGTCTTTCCTCGGGGGCGGACACCACTTTCCAGCCATGGTCCTTTTTTCTTATTCCCACATTTTCCGGCGGAAAAAAGAGATGACAGAAAAAGGACTCATCATAAACCGCCACATGGAATGTTGCCGTATCTTCTTCCGGGGAAAGGACAAAGGGAATAAAAAAGGAATAGACCGCATGGCCTTCTTCAATCTCCACGGAGAAATGCTCTATTCTTTTAACGGGAACCTTCCTGCCATCCTTCAGGATCGTCGTAAAAAAGCCAAAGTTTTCTAAATTCTGAAAGGTTTCCTCGTAAACGGTCTTCAACTCCTTTTCACAGAAGACCCCATCTGCATTCTTATCAAAATCTTCGATAACCCAGGCACTGAAATACTCATCAAAGGCCCATCTCTGCCATATGCCCCGCACCCCCTTTTCGTCCAGCTCCAGCTCAAGGGCCGTCTGCACAAAAACATGGGGATGGGCCAGTGCCTGCGCTCCCCATAAAAGACCTGTCAGGAGAAGCAAAAACATCCAGCATCTGCCTGTCATCTTCATTCTCCCTTCTTTTTTTCTCATCAAATATCCTGCCCCCTACCATCCATGGCCGGGATCCCTTCCCCTGAGGCTCTCAAAGAGCCCGATACCAACGGCGGTGGAAAGGTTCAGGGAACGGATGCTGTCATGGATGGGAATATGCACATGCTGCCCCGTAAAGGATGCCAGAATGTCAGGGGGAAGTCCTTTGGATTCAGAACCGAAGACAAGAATCATCCGGTCCAGAGGGGTGATCTCCCGAAATGTCCGGCTGGCGGTTTTGCTAAAAAAAAGCAGTTCTTCCTGAACGGGCTTCATGTAATCCATAAAAGAGGCAAAATCAGGCCACACCTTTAAAGAAACCCTTGGCCAGTAATCAAGGCCCGCCCGCTTTACCTCCTTTGCGCTTAAGGAAAAACCCAAAGGCTCCACCAGATGCAGTGTGGCCCCCACTCCCAGACAGCTCCGGCCCACACAGCCCGTATTCCATGGAATTTCCGGATGAACCAGTACAATGTGACGTTCTGCGCTGACCCTCTTCATTTTCTTATAGCCCGTCTTTTCTTTCCTGAGTTGCCTGTAATTTTTCCGGTTAAGACCGGCCTGACCGAATGGGTGTGGCAATAAAAATCCATTTAGGCCATACTTGAAATCCGGTATCCGAATACGCACCAACGGCATCTTTTAATCAGAAAATCCGGAAAAAATCCATGCGCATCGACTGCCACACCCATATTTTTCCCGAGAGCGTTCAGAAAAACCGCAAAGCATTTCTGAATGATCCCGCCTTTGCCCTTCTGTATGAAAATCCCGCATCCATCCTTCAGGGGCCTGAGGCCCTCCTTGCCTCCATGGATGCAAACGCCATAGATATCTCCCTTGCCTGCGGATTCCCCTGGCGCAGCAGACAGCGCCTTCGGCAGCACAACGATTTTCTCATGGAAACCAGCCGCAGATATCATGGCCGCATCCTTGCCCTCTGCTGTGTCCATCCTGAAGATTCATGGGCCGCAGAAGAAGCGGAACGCTGCCTTGGGGCCGGGGCCTTTGGCATCGGAGAGCTGGCCTGCTACCACAGGGATTTTGACAAAGACCTTCTGGAAAAGCTCAGCCCCGTCATGGCACTTTGCAGACAGTTTCAGGCCCCCATCCTCATACACACCAACGATCCCATAGGCCACAGCTATCCGGGAAAAGCGCCCATTTCCCTTGAAGGCATTGAAAAACTCCTGCAGCACTTTCCGGATAACCGCATGATTCTTGCCCACGGTGGCGGGGGCTACCCCTTTTACAGCCTGATGAAAAAGGGCGTCACCGGGAAAAAAAACCTTGTTGCCTATGACACGGCGGCCTTCCCCTACCTTTATAAAAATGAAGCCTACGCCTTTTTGCTCCGGTTATCGGAAAATCCGCTTCTTTTCGGCTCGGACTGGCCCCTTCTTTCCCCTGCCCGCTACTTCAAAGACATGGAAGAGGCAGGCCTTTCCACGGAAGACATCCTGAACCTCTGCGGAAAAAATGCAGCCCGCTTTCTCTGGCCCCACACTTCTTTGCGTCAGCCTTCAAGATAAAAACCTGTGAAAAATGAAGGATGCTTTTGATTTAGCGCTTATTTCTGTTATAGAGCCATGGTATCCGGCATGTTTTTTTAAGTGTATCCGGAAGAAAGCCCTCATTAAAACATATATCTGGCAATCCGTTCAGATACAGATTCCCCAAGGAGTTCCGATGTCCCCCATTCGCATAGGCACCCGAAAAAGCAAGCTGGCCCTCTGGCAGGCAGAATACGTTGCGGATCTTCTGCAGAAAGCTGGCATGGAGACCGAACTGATTCCTCTGGAAACCAAGGGAGATAAAATACTGGATGTCTCCATTGCCAAAATAGGTTCCAAGGGTGTGTTCACCGAAGAAATCGAAGCAGCCCTGGCCTCCGGAGAAATGGATATTGCCGTGCACAGCGCCAAGGACATGCAGTCCGTTCTCCCCGAAGGCTTTGAGCTGATTGCCTTCACAGACCGGGAATATCCGGGCGACGTGCTTGTCAGCAGAAAGAAGGATGCCAGCCTCAGCAAGGGAGAAAAACCCCTCACCGTTGGAACCTCATCGGTACGGCGGGTGGCCCTCTTAAAGCATCACTTCCCCCATGTGAAGGTCGTGGATATGCGGGGCAACCTGCAGACCCGTATCCGTAAAATGGATGAAGGCCAGTGCGATGCCCTCATTCTCGCCTTTGCCGGTGTGCACCGCATGGGCTACGATGATCTGATAACAGAAAAACTCCCCTTAACCCTTTTCATTCCGCCCGTGGGTCAGGGATGCATTGCCATTGAAGCCTTTACCCATCTGGACCCGGAGCGCAGAAAAAAAATCCGTGCCGCCCTCAATCATCTGCCCACGGAAACCCGGCTTCTGGCAGAACGGGCCTTTCTCCGCCGCCTCGAAGGGGGATGCAGCATTCCTGCCTTTGCCTTTGCAGAGCTGGATGGGGACAGACTCTGCATTTCTGCCGGTATCATTGATCCCATGGGGCAGAAGCGGATTCACAGAGAGCTTGAAGGTGATGCCAAAAATGCCGAAAATCTGGGCCACAGCCTTGCAGGGGAGATCCTTGCGGCAGGGGGCCGGGAAATTCTGGATGACATTCACAGACAAAAGAATATCTGATTACCACTGTCTTTCAGCCATATAAGCCTTAATCATGGAAATTATATGACCAGATTTTACGAATGTTGCGGGCACCCGTAAAGGGTGCCCCTACACAAAACAGGGCCGTAAAAGCCATTCGTAGGGGCAGGCCTTGCGCCTGCCCGTATTAAAGCCCGCACCATGGGCCTACCAACAACCGGACCAGCAGGCTGTGGCTGAGTCAGGGTAGTAATCAGAAAAGAATATCTGACCTCCGAACCGGCCATGGCCCGAAAACAGTGGCCGGGTCAGGGTGGCAGTCAAAGCATAAAATGCACCGCAGCATACATCGCATCCTTTAGATATACCCCCGGACAGCCCCCCTTTTCACGTCATTATTTTGACGTTTTCCTTGACAAGACCCCCTCACCCGGTTAGTCTTTTTTGGATGTTACCCTGACAGCCATATCAAATATTTCTCTGGAAGAGAACATATGGAACCAGTGAACCCCATGGACAGGCATCCAAACCGGATACCACACCACCCGGACACAGACCTAATCCATAAACATTCCAGATCAAAAACAGGGATCTTTTCCACCAGGAAGAGGCTCTTTCAGGAGACACAAAGGAATAGCAATGAAAACAAAGCATACCGTTGAAAAAATCGGGGGCACGTCCATGTCCCGTTTCAGCGATGTCCTGCAAAACATCATCCTGGGCCAGCGCAGCCCCGAAGATCTTTACCACCGCATCTTTGTGGTCTCTGCCTATGGGGGTATCACCGACCTGCTTCTGGAGCATAAAAAAACAAGGGAACCCGGTGTTTACGGCCTTTTTGCCAATGACGACGTCTCATGGGCCTGGGGGGATGCCCTCAACCGGGTGGCAGAACGCATGATTGCCATCAATGCCGAACTGGCCCCCTTAGGGCTGGACCTCATGACCGCAGACCGCTTTGTGCGGGAACGCATTGAGGGTGCCCGGAGCTGCCTGCTGGATCTCACAAGACTCTGCTCCTTCGGGCACTTTCAGCTGGAAGAACACCTCATGACCGTGCGGGAAATGCTCAGTGCCGTTGGCGAGGCCCACAGCGCCTTCAATACGGTGCAGATCCTCCAGAACTACGGCATCAATGCCCGGCTTGTGGATCTTTCCGGATGGATGGAAGAATGTGCCCTGCCCATTGATGAAAAAATCCAGTCGGTTTTCTCAGAAATTGATGTGACCCAGGAAATGCCCGTTGTCACAGGATACACCCGGTGCAAGGAAGGCCTGATGGCCACCTTTGACCGGGGCTACTCAGAAATCACCTTCAGCAAGGTTGCCTGCCTTACGGGGGCCAGCGAAGCCATCATCCACAAGGAATTTCATTTAAGTTCCGGAGACCCCAAACTCATGGGCCCGGAAAACGTGGCACCCATGGGCCGCACCAGTTATGACGTGGCAGATCAGCTTTCCGATCTGGGCATGGAGGCCATTCACCCCCAGGCAGCCAAAGGCCTGCGCCAGGCGGGCATTCCAATCCGTGTAAAAAACACCTTTGAGCCGGATCATCCGGGAACAGTGATCGATGGCCAGTACCGGAGCAAGGAAGCCTGCGTGGAAATTATTGCGGGCCGGGAAAGTGTTCTGGCCATAGAAATTTTTGATCAGGACAGGGTAGGCTACCACGACAGGGAGGCGGCGGTCTGTGATGTTTTCCGCAGGTTCAGAATGCAGTCCATCGCCAAAAACCTGAACGCCAACACCATCATCCATTATGTGGACAGCTCCCTCAAGCGGGCCAACCGGCTCACCGAGGCTCTGGAGGAAACCTTTCCCGGAGCAGAGGTTACCATACGCAAAGTGGCCCTCATTGCCGCCATCGGCAGCAATATGAAGGTTCCCGGATTTCTCGCAAAGGCAACGGGGGCGCTGCTTGAAGCAGGCGTCAACATTCTTGCAGTGCAACAATCCATGAGACAGGTTGACATGCAGTTCATTGTAGCGGAAGAAGACTATGCAAGGGCTGCCAAAGCCCTCCACAAGCGGCTTGTGGAGGACGAAGCCCACAAAGAAAACGCTGCAACCGGGGCCGGTGCCATGGCCCCATAACCGGAGTCTGCATGTTCTTCAAACGTGACGTCAGCTACACCGTATGGTGGAACCTTTTTCTCATCACCTTCGGCGCCATCATGTACGCCATCGCCATCAAGGGCATTGCCACACCCCACGCCTTTGTACCCGGCGGGCTTTTCGGCCTTGCTTCCCTGATTTACTATCTTACCGGCCTTCTTGAACCGGGCATCATCTTCCTTGTTCTTAACATTCCCCTCATGACTCTGGGGGGAATGCTGCTGAGCAAACGCTTTGTCCTCTATACCATCTGGGCCATTCTTGTGACCACAGGGGCCTTTGCCCTTTACCCCTATACCATCCCCATTGAAGACCAGCTCTATGCGGCCATCAGCTGCGGGGTCATCTCCGGCATGGGTGCGGGCATTGTCCTCCGCTCCTTAGGATCCAACGGCGGCCTGGATATTGTAGCCCTGCTGCTTCTGCAGCGCTACAATATCGGACTTGGAAAATCCTACTTCGCCTTTAATCTTATTTTATACTTCATCAGCTTCATCGCCTTTGAAACGGACCTTGTCATTGCCTCCATCATTATGGTCTTTGTGGCCTCGGCCACCATGGAATACAGCCTTTCCATGTTCAACCAGCGCAAGGTGGTTTTCATTATTTCCAACGAAGCCGATGCCATTGCCCGCAGGGTCATTGACGAGCTGGGCATGAGCTCCACCCTCATCCCTGCGGTGGGTGCCTATCTCCGCACGGAACGCCAGGTACTCATGACCGTCATCAACAACGTACAGCTGAAAAAGCTTGAGGAAATCGTTTTTACGGAAGATGAGAACTCCCTGTTCATCGTGGAAAACACCTTCTCCGTCATGGGAGCCTCCTTTTCCAAGCGCAAGATCTACTGAAAACCCACAAACAGTCAAAAACTTGACAGGCAAATCATAGCATGCTATGGTTTGCCTGTTTTTATCTGAAAGAGGTCCGTCGCAGAGCCTGCTTTGCCTAAAGGAAGCAGAGACACTTCACTTTTACACACTCAAACCCAAGGAGGAAACGAGCCTCAGAATCTGTGCCCTGATCCAGCGAGGCCGATGATGAAACCCGACAGCTTCCCCTACACATTCCGCCATCCCGAAGCAAAAGACGGAGGAACCCTCTGGCAGATGGTCAAAGAAACGCCAGCGCTGGATCTGAACTCCGCCTATTACTATATCTATTTTGGACATGCCTTTTCCAAAACATCCCTTATCGCAGAGAAAAACGGGCACCCCGCCGGTTTTATTACAGGCCTGACACCACCCGGTGACCCGGACTGTCTTTTTATCTGGCAGGTCTGTGTGGCCGCCTCCTGCCGGGGAGAGGGACTGGGCCTTGCCATGCTCAGTGAACTGAGCCGAAGGGTGAATCCCCTTCGGGTAGAAGCAACGGTCACTCCCTCCAACAAGGCCTCCATTGCCCTTTTTACGGCACTGGCCCGGCACCATAATGCGCCATGGCGCTTTGAAGAGGAAATTTTCCCGGCTTCCTGCTTTGGAAAGGCTTCCCATGAGCCGGAAATTCTGTTTCGCATTGGCCCCCTCGTACCGGAATAAAGGGCTTTTTCAAAAGCCCGTACAAAATGCTACAGATAAGAGGGACTGCCATTGATCCTGAAATGTGAATTTTTCAGGATGCCGATCCAGCCCCTGACATATGGATAAAAGAATCTTCCACATTAAAAAACAGGAGAACAAGATGCGTATATTTGAAGCCCTCGAATCCCAGGTCCGCGGATATATCCGCTCCTTTCCCACCATATTCGCCACTTCCAAGGGTGCTATTCTTACGGATGAATATGGCAAAAATTACATCGACTTCTTTGCCGGTGCCGGGACCCTCAATTACGGACACAACAACGACAGAATCTCCAAAGCCATGATTGAGTATATTCAGTCCGACGGCATTATCCACGGCCTGGACATGGCAACAACAGCCAAGCGGAATTTCCTGGAAAAATTTTCTTCCACCATTCTGGAGCCAAGGAACATGGACTATAAAATCCAGTTCACCGGCCCTACGGGAACCAATGCCGTTGAAAGTGCCCTGAAACTGGCCAGAACCGTCAAGGGACGCTCCAATGTGGTTTCCTTTACCAATGGCTACCATGGTCTTTCCATGGGTGCCCTTGCCGTAACGGGCAATACCTTTTACAGGGACGAGGCCCATATCAGCCGCTCCAACGTCAGCTTCATGCCCTTTGAGAACTACTTTGGTGACAGCGTGGACTCTCTGGCCTGCCTGAGAAAAATGATTGAAGATACAAGCTCAGGCCTTGACCTTCCCGCAGCCGTCATCGTGGAAACCATACAGGCCGAGGGTGGCATCAATGTGGCTTCCGCAGAATGGCTGAAGGGGCTTTCCGATCTCTGCCGCGAATTTGATATCCTTCTCATCATTGACGACATTCAGGTGGGCAACGGCCGGACTGGCAGCTTCTTCAGTTTCGAATTCGCAGACATCAAACCGGACATCATCACTCTGTCCAAGGCCATCGGCGGCGGCCTTCCCATGGCCGTCGTTCTCATGCGGCCCGACCTCGACCAGTGGAAACCCGGTGAGCATACGGGTACCTTCCGGGGGAACAACCTTGCCTTTGTGGCCTGCACCGAAGCCCTGTCCTACTGGGACAACAACGCCTTAAGCGAATCCATACAGTACAAGGGCAATCTCATGTATGAAGGTCTGGATGTCATCCGGACCACATGGCCGGAACTTGAGGCCACCATTCGCGGCCGGGGCATGATCTGGGGCCTTGATATTCCTGAACGGGGCATGGCAAGGGAAATTACCCAGAAATGCTTTGAAAAGGGCCTTGTCATGGAGCTGGCCGGTGCGGAAAAACAGGTTCTCAAACTGCTGCCGCCCCTTGTCATTGAAGAAGAGCTTCTCAAGGAAGGGCTTGCCATCATTGCAGAGAGCGTGAAGGAAGTCCTCAAGGAAAGGGAAATTGCTTAAAAAAATGCAGCCCCCCACCGGGGCTGCCTGCAAAAATTCTTTCCATCTGAATATCGGGCATTAAAAAAAGCAGGAGAGATTGATGATTGTTCGTACATTAAAGGAAATCACCGGAACGGATCGGGATAAAAAGGCTGCCAACGGCAACTGGGTCAGCCGCCGCTTTCTTCTGGCAAAGGATGGCATGGGTTTTTCTTTCCATGAAACCACCATATTTGCAGGTACGGAAACCCGTATCTGGTACAAAAACCATCTGGAAGCCGTCTACTGCGTTGGCGGCAGGGGTGAGCTGGAAAGACTGGACACCGGAGAAATCATCCCCATATCCGATGGCACCATGTACGCCCTTAACGGGCATGAGCCCCATCTCTTAAGGGCCTCTGAAGACATGCGCCTTGTCTGCGTTTTCAACCCTGCTCTGGTGGGCACCGAAGATCACAACAAGGACGGAGTCTACGCAACACCGGAAGAGGAAACCGGCAGGGCCTGATTCCTGCCAAAAGGGTCTGCCAAAAGGGGGCAGCCCTTCCTTTTTCTACGAAGACAGATCCTCCGTTTTATATTGGCTGTAGCCTTCATAATAATAACTCACATCAATCCCCTTCATAAAAAGGGGACGGTCATCAATTTGATGTGTGAGAGCTTGTTTGAGGAGAACTTTAATTTCAATGTCTTTGACAACACTGCGTTCCATGGCAGAGAGATACTCATCTTTATCCACCAGATTCCAGTCGATCACCTGCCTGATTTCTTTTTTGAGCATAAGGTCAAGCCAGATACGGGTGGCCCGTCCGTTCCCTTCACGAAAGGGATGGGCAAT
The DNA here is from genome assembly GCF_007830435.1 of Desulfobotulus alkaliphilus. Classification (GTDB taxonomy): domain Bacteria; phylum Desulfobacterota; class Desulfobacteria; order Desulfobacterales; family ASO4-4; genus Desulfobotulus; species Desulfobotulus alkaliphilus. The sequence goes on from NZ_VLLC01000007.1 coordinate 27,925, forward strand.
GTTCATTTCCACATATTTTTCCATGATCTGGTCAAATGTACTTTGGGGCATGGAATCTATATGTGCAAGGGATTGTACTAAATACATCACCGGCGCAAACCGGAAATTTCCTTTGGCAATATTTTTCGTACGGATTTGCCCTGCGAAGTCATAAATATCTTCAAAGAGATACGCATGAATAAATGCAAGCCCTTCAAAGTACCCCACCCTGACCTTGGCAATGTCACCAGAGTCAAAGAGCTGAATGGCCTTTTGCTTACTGATTTTTTCTTCGGCTCTGGCAAGCTCAACCTGATGGGTGATATTCAGCTTATTTTCTAATATCATTACATATTTCCTTCACTAAAATATGACAGCCCCTAAAAAAAGATGCTCCCACCATAAACCATGGGAACATCAGGAAACAAGCCTTCCGTTTTAAAAAAAAGATCTGCAGGCCTTCTTTTTTAGCGTAAAGGCTGCCCCCTTTCCCTTTAAAGATCTGCGGTTTTTTATTTTACGCCCTTTTCCTGTCCATTTTCTTTACAAAGACGCAACCATACCGACAGACAAATGGGGCAGATACGGCCATAATACAGGAAAAATCCTTCAGGCATGCTTATTGCTATTTCAGATCTGTTGGCACACCTCTTCTGCTGTCAGGCACCAGCCCCTTTTCTTATCCGGGAAGTGTTATGGAAAAAAAATTCGAAAAATGCATGTTTGATCCGGCAGATTACCACCTGCTGGAAATCATCAGAGATATCCGGAACCGCCAGAAAAAACAAAAGGATCTCCGCCAGCGCATCGGACCCTACCTGCACCCCAGAGGCATCAAGGAAATGGCTGCACCAAGGGAGCTTCGCATGGCCTATGCCATTGGCCATCTCCTGGACAGTCTGGACGAGGGAAGGGTGGAAGACCGGCTGACAGCCCTGCAGTCCCTTGTGGATGAAGTCATGAATTCCACGGAAGGCAATCTGCGCAAAAATACGGCGAGGGTTCTTCTCCAGCTGATGAAGGAACTGATCCGCTGTGATGAAAGGGATACCCGCCGACAGCTGGCCCTTGCCCATGATTTCAGAAGGGCTGCCGTGGGCAGACCCAGAGTCATCCGCAAACTCCTCAGCCACTATCATCTCCTTGAAATGCCGGAAGAATGGAATCAGGTCAGCTTTGACGACCATGTCCATGATGCCAACACCAAAGGCAGAAAAAATCCCTGTCACCTCATCATGGATGCCTGGATCAAAGGCATACGGGAAATCCGGGTAATTTATTACAATCACATCCCAAAACAGGCACTGGCCGAGCTCATGAACGCCGCCGCCATCATGGGAATTAAAGCCTCCATAGGCATTGAGTACGAAGTGTTCTTCCGGGGACGCATGGTTTCCTTTATCTGGGCGCCTGCGGGACTGGATACGGCAGATGCCATGGTCAGATTTTTCAGCCTGCCGGAAGTGGATGCCTTCATGGAAAAAGGCAGGGCCGTTTCCTCCCACAGATCCGCTCTGGTACTGAAAAGCCTGCACCATTTCAACCGGGTTCACCGGCCTGCCATGGAAAGGGAGCTGGGCATTCCCCTGCCCGAAGTAAGGGAGAAGGACTTTCTGGCCATGGTGGGTCTGGGGCAGCCCTCCACCCTTCACCTCTCCGCCTATCTCCACAGGCTTTTAACAGGGGCCTTAAACAAAGCCCTTTCAGAAGTTGAAGACTCCCGGCAAGGGCTCCCGCAGGCCAGCCCTCTCCCGGAAGGAGACACAGGAACTTCCCCCCTCAGCAAGGCACCCGAGCCCCTGTCGCCGGGCCCCAAAAACGGGGAAACGAATTTTCCTGCGGCGGCCCTGTCTGCAAAGCGCAGGGAAATCCTTGAAAAACTAACCCCTGAAATGATCGAAAAAGACTGTCTTCTTCCGGAAAATCTGCCCCCTGCCCAGCCTGACGAAAAAGAGCTGCCGGAACTCCTCACCCTTTCGCCGGAAACACTGTGCGAAAAACTCTCCGGCCTGCACCCATCCTTCTCCCTGACCCTCAATCTTAAACACCTCAGGACAGAAGATGTGGCGGAGCTGCTTTTTCTGGGTCAGGGCAGAATAACTCACCTTGAAATTTTCAATCTCAAAGATCAGGCCATGGGAAAAGCCCTTGCCTACAAAGAGATCAATGCATTGCAACTGGCCCTGAATCAGGGCAACATCATCACCCTGAAACGCATGCTCACGGACTGCTGCCACAGGCTTGAGGAGTGCTCAGACTCCGATGCCCGGAATCAGTCGGCAACCTTAGAAAACATCATCAGCCAACTGGGCCATATGGTTGCCCCCTACGCCCACCGCCCCCTGAAAACCCGTATAGGAACGGACTCCACGGGCAATTCCCCCCGTTTTTTCGGAATGGGCCTTGTCCTCCGGGATACCCTGCCCTTCCGCACCCGTCGCTATTTACATAAAAAAATAGGCATCCATCACCACAGACCGGGAATCCGCATCCCTGTTCTGCCCCATATCACATGGATACCCAAAAAACCGCCCTTAAAAAAACTGGCCCCCCTGATGTATCGCCTGCGCTATGCAAAAATACTGCGGCCCGTCACCCACAGCAAACATCAGGACTATATCATCCGGAAAAGTGCCGTGCGTCTGGAGTCCAGAGGCAATGTTATTACTCTGGGCGGCACCATGAACGGCGAGCGGACAGAAAAGAACGCCGCCAGAAACAGGGAAGCTGTTTTCCGTTTCCACCGGGTGGCCTATCTCAACACATCGCTCACCCAGTTTCTGAAAGTAGCCATCGGCTTTATTCCTGCTTTTTTAACCTTTGCCCTGACAAAGGACTGGTGGCTGCTGGCCTATTTCGGTGCCGTAATCTGGTTTGTCATCACGGGGCTGCGCAATATCCTGCAATCCGTGCTGGGCGGAGGCGGCATTCGCCGTTCCCCCCTTCTGAAGTGGCACGACCATGTCCGCTGGAGCCGTGTGGCAGATTCCCTTCTCTTTACAGGCTTTTCCGTTCCCCTGCTGGATTATGTGGTCAAGACCAGAATTCTTGACGAAACCCTTGCCATTACCACATCCAGCAATCCCATTGCCCTTTATGCCTGCATGGGACTTGCAAACGGTATTTATATTTCCACCCATAATTTTTTCAGGGGGCTTCCCAGAGCGGCTGTGATCGCTAATTTTTTCAGAAGCCTTCTCGCCATTCCCGTCGCTGTCCTCTTTAATGGTATCTGCGGACAGATCCTTTCCGGCACAGGCCACGGCAATCCGGACGAAGCCCTGCAGAAATGGGCGGCCATCATATCCAAAACCGCATCGGATACGGTTGCGGGCATCATCGAAGGTCTGGCGGACCGTTTTCACAACCTTGCTCTGAGGGCACAGGACTACAGAAAAAAAATGCGGCAGGTCTTTACAACCTGTATGGATCTGGAGCTGGCCTTTCCCAAATCCGACATTCTCTCCCTGCTCTCAGACCCCGAACGCCGGAGTCTCCCGGAAACTCACCCCCACTCCGGGCTCAGCACAAAGGTAATCATCAATGCCCTGGATTTTCTCTACTTTTTCATGTACCAGCCCAGAGCAGGGGTGGCCCTGAAAAAAAGGCTGCTGCGCATGTCAGAGGAAGAGCGCCGGATTTTTTATGCCTATCATCTGGTGCTGAAAGAAGAAAAATATGTGAGTACCCTGCTGATCAACGGACTGATCGGTAAAAACTTCGGACCGGGCCTTTCCTTTTATCTGGCCAACTACCGCCACTACCTTCAGACCCTCAGCCGCTGGATACCGGAAAGCTCTGGCCATGCGCCATCGGAGAAAAACGAGGGGAATGCAGCCCCTCCTGTTCCCGGATAAAACAAGGACAAATATTTCTTTCAGAGTAACTATTCAGCACGATTTTCCTTTGACAAATCGAAAACTTACAATCAGACATATAGACAACCGAGCCATTTGCTCGTGACGCAATCCGAAACGATTGCAATGTCACTCACAAACCGCTCGATTGTCTTTTATTTGAACCAAGATCCCGAAATTAAAGAACTTTTTTCAGAATAAAATGTACTGAATAATTACCTTTCAGAAGCCGCAGACGCCCCTGTCTGAAGGGTCGCCTGTGGAAGGACAGAGAACCGTATCCCCCGATGGCAGGCGGTTATGAAACCAGTCCGCAGTAGCTGCAGGACGGCCCCTGTCCGGAATAAGCTCTTTGATAATTTCAGCTATCTGCTCCTGATTCCGGGCGGTCCATCCCGTAAAATGACGGATATCCCCGTCACGTACAAGACGGATCATTGGCGTCTGCAACGGTGAACCCTGAATATCGGCAAGCTCTTTTTCATTCTGCAGAATATAACATTCTGCCATTTTCAAGGCCGCAGGCGAAAGATCTCCATAAATGCCCATGGCCACATTTTCAACGGCCCTGCGCCTTGACTGGGCATTCAGTCCCACATGCTTGATACGAATGGATACCTTAAGATTGTTTTCATACAGAACACCTGAAAAATAAGAAACAGCGGCCTCGCAAAAGGGGCAGTCCGGTGAAACAAAAACCTCTATGCGAAGGAGATCCTTGCCTGTCTTTTTTTCCGTAAGGCATATGGGCAGACCTTCGGCAAGGATTCTTTCCGGAAAAAACGGCGGGAACAAAACCATATGAAACACCAGCATAAAAACAAAGGCAGGAAAGCATTTTGCGGGCAACTCCCGAAGACGGGCAGGAGGCTTTAAGAAAAAATCCTGAACCAGAGTAACGATGTAAATCATGAAAACCATGGCTGCAAAAATCAGGCAGGAAGTACAGAATTCCCTGAAATAAAAAAACTGCAGCAGAATCAGATACAGCTCAGCCCCTGCCATGGCAGATATGATCCAAAAACTTATTTTCTCAAAGCCTCTGATCCGTAAAATCCAGAAAACAAGAAGCCCCAGAAAACCCAGCAGAGAGAGGGGAATACCATATAAAATACCGATACTGGATTCATGCAGGGAGGTACAGGCTGTTTCGCAACCCGTCACGGCGGAAGGAGACAGAAAGGGCATGGAAAACAAATCATTGGCGGCAATCCATGCGCTGAAAAAAAGAGCGGTTGCAAGCAGCAGGTGAAAGATCTTTTTTATCATTGTCCCAACCTCGGTTCCTGTTTTCAAAACCCCTTAAAATCCTAAAACAAAACACCAGACATACAATCAAGTACGCTAAAAAAATGTAATTATTCAGCACAGTTTGTTTTGAACTGTCAATGCTGTAATTACAGCAGCTTCGTACTATTGCAAGGCTCCGTGGCTATTTGCAAGTGACATTGCAATCGTTTCGGATCAGAGATTTGCAGGCCTGTGCGAAAGAAGCGGCAAACTGTCTGAGCCGCCACAAAGGCAGCGTACTTAAGCCTGCTATGACAATCAAAAAGCTTATCCTGCCTGTGGCGGGGAGTTTTTGCCGCTTCCGCACAGGGCAAGAAGCTCCCGAATAAGATTGCGTCACGGGCAAATAGCCTGGGGCCTGTGCGTCTGTCTTGCAGCTATGGTACTTGGAAAACTGTGCTGAACAGCAACCCACGCCGTGTTACGGCGCTTTGTCATAAAGTAACTTTTGGAGTTACTCAGAAGTTACAAAAAAATTAAAGACTTAAAAAAATACCATGCTCACTTTTCCACATCTGCCTTTTTCAGCACTTCAACAAACTCATCCGGCGGCAGATAACCAGACTGACGGGAAATCTCCTCCCCTTCCGCTGAAAAAAAGATGCTTGTGGGTACAAGGGTGACGCCAAGGCTTTCAGCCTGCGCCCTGTTCTGTGCAGCATGTACCCGGGTGCTGAAAAAAGAAGCATTGAGCATACGGATCACTTCCGGATCCTTCAGGGTATTTTCTCCCATAATCTGGCACGATGGACAGGATGGGGTATAAAAATAATAATATATCTTTTTACCTTCCGCCGCAGCCCTTTCCACGGCCTGATCCTTTGACAGCCAGACAATCTCATCCCCGGCAAGGGCCGCTGAAGCAGTCCAGAACAGTAAAAAAGAAACAGTCATCATGCGAAAAACCTGCATACAAAACCTCCATCGGCTCAGGGTTTAGAGAATCTGCTTTCATAAACATCCCGAACCACATTAAAGAAAGTACGGCCCGAGGTAAAGAAGGGATTAAAAAAAGGGCATGGAAACAGAAGCACCTGCCCTGCACCTCCATGCCCCACCTGAACAGCATCAGGCCTTGGGTGCCTTTTCAGGCTCAGACGGGAAAAATGCCTTTGTTCTGAGACAAAAACGCACCAGAGCCAGCATGATGGGCACTTCAATTAAAAGTCCCACAACCGCAGCCAGGGCAGCACCGGAGCTGACACCAAACATGGTGATGGCAACAGCAATGGCCACCTCAAAATGATTGGAGGCACCGATCATGGAAGTGGGCGCTGCGTCTTCATAGGAAATCCCCAGAAAACGGCAGATCACATAGCCAAGGCCAAAAATGGCAAAGGTCTGGATGATAAGGGGAATGGCAATCATCACGATGACAAGGGGAGACCGCAGAATAACATCCCCCTGCAGAATAAAGAGGGAAACAAGGGTCGCCAGCAGAGCGATGATGGAAACCTTTCCCCATTTGGCCACATACACCGTATCAAACCAGTCTTTCCCTTTTTTATGAATCAGATAACGCCTGGAAAGCCAGCCCGCCACAAGGGGAACGCCCACATAAAAACCAACGGTGAGACTCAGTGTAACAAAGGGAATGGGCAGGGCCACGCCAAGCAGAACACTGCCCAGAGGGGCATAAAGAACCAGCATGGTCAGGGAGTTAATGGCTACCATGACAAGGGTAAGGCCCATGTTTGCCCGGGACAGATAGCTCCAGACAAAAACCATGGCCGTACAGGGCGCAATACCTAAAAGCACCATGCCTGCAAAGTATTCACTGGCCATATCTGCGGGGATAAAAGGGGCCCAGATGAAAAACATGAAGATCCAGGCAAAAAACGTCATGGTAAAGGGCTTGATTCCCCAGTTGATCACAAGGGTTGTCAGCACAGGCCTCGGCGTTTTGAAGGCCTGGGCAACCTGAGGAAAATCAATCTGAATCATGATGGGATAAATCATCAGAAAAAGCAGAAGACCTATGGGAAGGTTCACCTGCTCTATGGACATGGCATTGATGACTTTGGCCATTCCCGGAAAAAGAAAACCAATCAGAATACCTGCCACCATGCACAGGGCCACCCAGAGGGTGAGATACCTTTCAAAAAAACCCAGCGGTCTGCTTTCTTTGGCTGTCATGGACGTCTCCTTCTGGCATATGATTTTTAAATTTTTTCTCTGGATCCCTGTGGATCAGAATTCAAAACGATGCACAAACCCCTTCTTCACACGCCATCTTTTCCGGTACCCGATTGCGGATAAACTCACGGTCCGCACGAATCACCTCATTTTCCGGCATGTGGACCTGCATCCAGGAAAGGATGGTATCGGTCTTGAGATTACCGGTACAAAGGGTGTAGTGGGTCCATTTCCCACACTTTCTGGCATCCACAAGACCGGCCTGCCGGAGCAGACCCATGTGGCGGGATACCGTTGCACCTGTCACGCCCAGCATTTCCGTCAGATGACAGGCACAGAGATGGGGTCTTTCCGTCAGGGCCATGAGAACCCGAAGCCGGTTGGCATCGGAAAGGGCCTTTGTAATGGCCAGCAGCTTTTCCATACCTCCTCCTTGCTTTTACACTTAGCCAACAATCTAAACGTAGCAGCCCTCCTGTTTTCTGCCAAGGATTTTTTTCAGCCGTAATTATTCAGCAAGTTTCCCCTTACCCTCCGGGCTGGGTTTGGGTGAGGAAAGAAAGTCGTAAAAAACCGTATCCATTGCTTGTCAGGCCATGAAAAAAATGTCCTTGACAATCCCAAGCCAGAAATACATATTGCCATATGTCGATATGGAGGACGCAAAAAAATGAAACATCTGATCAAAGTCATGAAAGCCCTTTCCGATCCCGGCAGGCTGAAAATTTTAAAGGCCTTAGAAAATCGAAAGCTCTGTGTCTGTGAGCTGCAGGAAGTCATGGGGCTTGCCCAGTCCACCGTAAGCAAGCACCTGAAAATTCTGGAAGAAGCAGGCCTTGTCCATTGGGAAAAGGAAGGACCATGGGTGAACTATGCTCTTGATAAAACAACGGATAATCCCTATGCCGCAGAAATGCTTGCCAAGATGAAAAACTGGCTGGAAGACGATGCCACGGTTTCAGAAATGCGGTTTCTCCTCCCGGAAATCCACAGGGACCGTATCCGAAAATCTCTTCCCGACCGGACGACATCCTAAAGGGCCTGCTGCCCATGACAAAATGGATACATCAGAACCAGACCTGAATTTTTAAGAAAATCCCTGCCCGCCAGATGACGGACAGCATCCTCCATCCGTTACATAAGGAGAAAGTCATGCAGGAAAGAAGCAAGCTTTTATGGATCATCGGACTATTTATTGCCGCATATTTCATTCCATGGGACCATGAAATCATGCGCAGATCCGGCCTTGAAGCCTTTCTCATGCTGCAGGACTACGCAAGGGAGCATGTGCTCACCTGCCTGATCCCAGCCTTTTTCATCGCAGGCGGAATCTCTGTCTTTGTATCCCAGGCGGCGGTGCTCAGGTACTTCGGTGCAAAGGCCAAAAAAGTCCTTGCCTATTCCGTGGCTTCCGTGTCCGGCTCCATCCTTGCTGTATGCTCCTGCACGGTTCTGCCCCTTTTTGCAGGCATTTACATGCGGGGGGCGGGCATTGGCCCTGCAACGGCCTTTCTCTACTCCGGCCCTGCCATCAATGTGCTGGCCATTGTACTCACAGCCCGGGTGCTGGGCTGGCAGATGGGCCTTGCACGGGCCATTGCTGCCATCCTTTTTGCCCTTGTCATCGGTCTCATGATGGCCTTTATTTTCAGAAAGGAAGATACTGCGCGCACCACAGGTCAGCTCCACCTTCCCGATGAAGAAGAAACAGGCCGCAGCCTCTGGCAGGATGGCGGCTTCATGCTGGTCATGGTACTGATCCTTCTGGCCGCCACCCTGGCACCGCCTGCTGCGGGAAGCACAGGTGTTTTTGCCCTTTTATTCAGCATTAAATGGTACCTTGTGGCAGGGCTTCTGGGGATTCTTGCATGGATGCTCAAGGTATGGTTCATTCAGGAAGAAAGAAAAGCATGGGTGGCGTCCACCTGGGACTATGTGAAACTCATTGCTCCTCTCCTTGCCATTGGTGTACTGGCTGCGGGTTTTTTCCTCGGTCGCCCCGGCCATCCCGCCCTGATCCCCGAATCATGGATCGCAGGACTTGTGGGCGGTAACTCCTTTGGGGCCAACCTTTTTGCCGCCCTTGCCGGTGGCCTGATGTATTTTGCCACCCTAACGGAAATCCCCATCCTTCAGGGTCTCATGGGATCAGGCATGGGTGAAGGCCCGGCACTGGCCCTTCTTCTGGCAGGACCTGCCATCTCCCTTCCCAATATGCTGGTGGTTTCCGGTGTGCTTGGGGTGAAAAAAACAGCGGTTTTCAGCTTCCTGGTCATTGCCATGTCCACGGCGGCAGGCATGATTTATGGCAGTTTTTTCGTATAAATTTTCACAGGATGTTTTTAAAAAAAGGAGAACAGTGATGGAAATTAAAATTCTCGGACCGGGCTGCGCCAAATGTGGTCAGGCAGAAAAAGTGGTGAGGGAAGCCGTAGCAGAAGCAGGCGTTGACGCTTCCGTCGAAAAAGTATCTGATCTGCTCAAAATTGCAGGATATGGGGTTTTCGGAACCCCGGCCGTAATCATTGACGGAGATGTAAAAATGGTGGGCAAGGTACCCAAAAAAGAGGAGGTGTTGGGCTGGCTCCAATGAAAAAGCAGGGAAAGGAGTTATTTTTTAAGGCCTTACTCCCTCCTTTCCCGTTTCCATACCATATCAGCAAAAAGAAGAAAATACACTTGACCTGCATACCCCCCTGTGTTAGTCAGATTCGGTTTTTTTAGGGCTTTTTTCCAGCCCGCCAATTATCAACCTGAGAATGGAGACCCGTAACAGAAATGGACGAAGGCAGTAGTTGCTCTAAAACATTTCGCTTTCCCAACAAGCCATTGGCCACATCCGTACGTCTGGGTGCGGAAAGGACGGCAGTTCTCCTGACAGGCTCTTAGCCCTCTCACGGTTCCCTCCGCCGCCCCTTCCATGTGCGGCGTGCATTTTTGAGGTGAACCATGAAAAATCATTCCATTTATCCCACCATTCAGACCTTCATCAGCAGCAACAATGAAAGGGAGCTGGTCCGCTTCTGCGCCAGACAGCACCCTGCCGATCTGGCTGCGGCCTTCGAAGAGGCCCTGACCCAGGACATGCACTTTGTCATGACCCGCCTGAATCCGGGGACAGCATCAAAAATCCTTTCCCACATGGCACCGGAGCTGCAGTCCAAACTGCTGATTGTGCTCTCCGATGAAGAGCTGAGCGCAATGATTCAGGCAATGTATGCCGATGACCGGGTGGACCTCATCCGCAACATTCCCGATATCCGCAAAGACAGGCTGCTGCACATGCTGGCAAAGGCTGAAAGGCAGGATATCCTTAAACTGGAATCCTATGCCGAAGGTACGGCCGGTGCCATCATGACATCGGACTATGCTGCCCTGCCTGCGGATATCACCGTAAGGGAAGCCCTTGAAAAACTGCGGCTGGAAGCACCGGACAAGGAAACCATCTATTATGCCTATGTCATTAACAAAAACCGCAGCCTCATTGGTTCCGTTTCCCTGAGGGAACTGATTCTCGCCCGTCCGGAAACAAGGCTTCAGGATATCATGCATATGGAGCCCGTGCGGGCCAAGGTCGAAGAGGATCAGGAAGAGGTGGCCAGAAAAATCCTTAAGTATGATCTTCTGGCCATCCCCGTGACCAATGGCAATGAGGTACTGGTGGGCATCATCACCCACGATGACGTGGCCGATGTCCTTCAGGAAGAAGCCACGGAAGACTTTCACCGCTTTGGGGCCATGAGCCATAAAGTCCCTGATCTCAGCCTCAATATCCGGGATGCCGGCTTTTTTACCATGCTTCAGAAACGCCTTCCCTGGCTTCTGGTCCTTGTATTCATGAATATCTTTTCCGGTGCGGGCATTGCAGTCTTTGAGGACACCATTGCAGCTGTTGTCTCCCTTGTTTTCTTTCTTCCCCTGCTCATAGACAGCGGCGGTAATGCAGGATCCCAGTCCGCCACCCTGATGGTAAGGGCTCTGGCTGTGGGGGATGTCAAACTTAGCGACTGGCTCAAGCTGCTGAAAAGGGAGATCGGCGTAGCCATTGGGATAGGCCTTTGCATGGGACTTGCCGTCTCCATGATCGGTATTTTCCGCGCAGGCCCGGATGTGGCTGTGGTGGTGGCCATGACCATGGTGCTCACCGTACTCTTCGGCAGCCTTGTGGGGATGAGCCTGCCCTTCCTTCTCACCCGTTTCCGTCTGGATCCGGCCACGGCCAGTGCGCCGCTCATCACATCCATTGCGGATATCGGCGGTGTTCTGATCTATTTCAGCATTGCAACCTGGTACCTGAAGGATATCATAGCCGCTGCCGGTGCTGCATAAAGCAGCCCTTTGGCTGAAGGACAAAAACAGAAGGCTCATCCATTCCTAACATTGGGTCTTTAAAATTACACCGGTTAAGCGTGCTTTTAATAACTTCATCAAGGAGGCTCTCCATGTCCGCTCACAAGCGTTTTGTTATTTTTCTCTGCAATGGCAACACCATCCGCAGCCAGATGGCCGAAGGCCTGCTCAACCATATGGGCGGCGATCGTTTTACGGCCGTCAGCGCAGGGGTTGAACCCGGAGAAAAGGTACACCCCATGGCCATTGCCGTGCTTGCGGAAGAAGGAATTGACATCAGCCACCACAAGCCCAAAGCCATAGGAACCTATCTGGGAAAGGAAGCCATCCTCCATATGATTACTGTATGCGACAAGGCTCAGCAGACCTGTCCCAGGGTCTGGCCGGGTCTGCCGGAAGGCAACCGCCACCACTGGATGCTGGATAATCCTTCTGCCACAGAGGGTAGTGAAGAAGAAAAACTCAAGGCCTTCAGAAACGTAAGGGATGATCTGAAGGAAAAAATTAAGAACTGGCTCAAAGAAGTATAAAAACCACAGGGGCAGGTTTGCCCCTGTAGTTTTCGGTAAGCCCCCATCAGATGCCTTGCCTCCCCTCTTTTTCCCCCTGATTACCGGCAGGAAGAATCTTCCACTCATTCAAAAATACAAAACTCTTGATCTGGCGGGCCAAAAAAGGCTAAATAAAAACATCGTTTTATACATCGGACGCTTTTCAGGCAGTTTTTTTACCGTTCCCGAAGGCGAATATACGGCTGCCTTTGCCATCCATGGTAAAATCCCTACCCTTACAAATGAAAACAAGCCCAAGGGGGAAAAATGAAAAAAACACCGGCTGCCCAGAGACGGATCTCCGGTCTGCAGAGAATTCACGCCTGCCGCCTGCTGCTTCTCATCATGCTGCCCATGCTTATGCTTCTTCCCTCCTGCAGCAGCAGCGGAGCCAAGCCTGCCGATCCCGATGTAAGGGTATCCCTGCGCACCATCGAAAAGGACGGCGAAGCAACTATTGCCATTTCAAAGGAGGCCCTGAACAGGGAATTTCTCTTTCAGGGCAACAATGTGATTCTGGATCAGGCCGATTACTTCACTGGACTGAAAAGCCGCATTGTGACCTTTCAGCGCAAGGGTTCACGCCTTTTCATGCTGGAATCCCCAAAAGGCCACACCGTAACACCGGACAGCTCCTTTGCCCTCATCCTTGCGGAATTTCCCATTCTAAAGGATGAAGGCGGCTGGATTACCTTTGATTTCAATGGGGGCATGTCAAAGATTTTCATGACCGGGGACATATATGGATCGGATTTCGAAGGTAATAACTATAAGCCGTCCTTTAAAGCGGCACAGGTGCGGCAAAGCTTTCTCAAGCGTGCGGACGTAAAAAATTTAAACCGCATGTCCATTCAGCAGGCAGCCCAGATAGAGGATAAAGACGGCAGCATCATCCATGCGGAGGTGCATTACTACATCTCCCCCTACAGGCCGGACCCGGACTTTGAGCCTACGCCCTCACCGGGTTTTTCCCATGCAGGTTATTTTGAGGTGATGCCCCAGCTTCAACCCGGCGGAGAGACACAAACCTTTGCCATGAAGTGGAATATCAACAAAGGCCCCATTACCTATTCCATGTCCGCCAACACACCGGAAGAATTCCGTGAGGTCATCCGGAACGGCGTACTTTACTGGAATGCGGCCCTTGGTAAAGAAGTCTTTGCCGTGGATGTGGCACCTGAAGGCGTCAGTGCTCCGGATATGGACAGAAATATCATCCAGTGGGTGGACTTTGACAAGGCATCTGCCGCCTATGCAGACATGCAGGCAGACCCGAGAACCGGCGAGATTCTCCACAGCCAGATTTTTCTTTCCAGTATGTGGGCCGTATCAGGCCGAAAATCAGCCTGGCGCTTTGTCTACCAGAATAAAAATACCAATCACAGACACCACAGCGCCGACATCCACCTTGCCAATTTTCACACCTCCCATATTTGTTCCATCAAACCCGAAGACAGAATGATGGCAAGCATGACCCGCCTTCTGGCATCCGATGCCACAGACGATATGTTTCTCAGGGCTGCCCAGGCGGAAATGCAGGAAACCATCACCCATGAGGTGGGCCACACCCTTGGCCTGCGCCACAACTTTGCAGGAAATCTTCAGGCGGATTTAGATCACCATGACAGGGAAGAGCTGTATCAACTCTTTCTGGACCGGGGGGCCTATTATTCCGTCATCCCCAGCACCAGCATCATGGACTACAACCTGCATTACGAGTCCGCCCTGAACTCCCGGCGTTATAATAAGGAAGGAAAGGCTCTTCCCCATGATATCAGTGCCATGCGTTATCTGTATCTGAATGAACCCATGGATAAAAATTTATTTTTCTGCACGGATACAGACAATCCAAATACCATGGTAGACTGCCTCCGCTTTGCCCATGGAAAATCTCCCATTGCATACGGATCTTCGGAACTGTATCAGAGGCTGCAACCTGAAAATCTTGCAAGGGAGCTTTATCTCCGGATGGTGCTGGAGATCCTTGACGGAACCCCCATTGATAAACTCTATGTGGACCCTCAAAACCTTGCCAATTCCGTCCTTTCATTCAAACAGAGATTCCTTAAGCCCTTTACGGAAAACGCATTTTATGTCCGTGCCCTTAAAAGTCTTTATTCTGATCCCCGCAGTGTCAATCCTGTACAGAAACGAAAAGACACCCGTCCCCTTGTGGAAACAGATCTGGAAGACTGGCTGCGCAACAACCCCTACGGACTTGATTCCATTGAAAAAATGTTAATGATCACTGATCCTTCCTGGGAAAAGGAATGGAAAGAGGAATTCAGCAGGATTCTCGATGATCCCCTTTTTTACAATATTAACATCCATGAAGGCGGCACCCTCCAGCTTTCTGAAACAGAAAGACAAAAGCTTAAGGAAATGGGCAATACCTTCTTTTCAGAACTGATTTCTGCGCTGGTCTCAATGGATATGGAACTCCTCAGCGAAATACAGGGCATAGATATTGTGGACAGCCCCGCAGGGGACCATCTGCTGGCTGCCTTTGAAGCAACCAGCCGTACCTATCTGATGGAAAAAACCGAATCCGTCCTCAACGTTTCCGTAGGTGGAAAAGCCCTTTCTCTGCCTGTTTTCAGATACGACTGGCAGGTCAGGGGGGAAGCCATGAGCCTTCTCAGTGACAGAGCCGTACCTTCGGCATTGTGGTGGGGCATACAGGAATCTGAAACCATCAGAATGAGTTTATTTAATATTCTTGAAAATGCAGTTGCACCTCAGGAATTCGGCAGCTCCGAGCTTTATTATGATTTCATGGAGTCTGAAAAACCGGCCTTCCAGTGGTATCTGGAAAACTGCAAGCTGGCCGGATGCAGGCACTGAAAAGCAGACTGCACGGGATTACACCCGAAAACAAAAACAGCAATTCAGGTCTCTGCCCCAAAAAAAAGCCTGACAGCTTCGGATAAGAAAGATGACAGACGCTCCGGAGCTGTCACCCTTCATCCTCACCCACAAAAAGCTCTGAACCAGCTACAAAAACAAGGGGGAAAAATGAAAACAGATACCATATGCTCCGGTTACAGAACAATTACGGGCCCGCATCATAAATACAGACACAGCCTGCTGCTTCTCCTCATGCTGCCCTTCCTTATGCTTCTTCCCTCCTGCAGCAACAGCGGAGCCAAGCCTGCCGATCCCGATGTTATGGTATCCCTGCGCACCATCGAAAAGGACGGCGAAGCAGCCATTGCCATTTCAAAGGGTGCCCTGAACCGGGAATTTCTTTTTCAGGGCAACAGGGTGATTCTGGATGAGACCGCTAACTTTCAGGGCCTGAAAAGCCGCATTGTGACCTTTCAGCGCAAGGGTTCACGCCTTTTCATGCTGGAATCCCCCAAGGGCCATACCGTGACACCGGACAGCTCCTTTGCCCTCATCCTTGCAGAATTCCCCATCCTGAAAGATGAAGACGGCTGGATTACCTTTGATTTCAATGCGGGTATGTCAAAGATTTTCATAACCGAGGAGTTGATGTATGCATCGGATTATGAAAGCGAAAATTATCAGCCCTCATTTAAAACGGCAAAGGTAAGGCAAAGCTTTCTGAAGCGGACAGATGTAAGGCACCTCAACCGCCTGTCCATTCAGCAGGCAGCCCAGATAGAGGATAAAGACGACAGAATCATCCATGCGGAAGTGCATTATTACATCTCCCCCTACAGACCGGATCCGGATTTTGAACCCACCCTTTCACCGGGTTTTTCCCATGCAGGCTATTTTGAGGTGATGCCCCAGCTTCAACCTGGCGGTGAGACGGAAATCTTTGCCATGAAGTGGAATATCAACAAAGGCCCCATCACCTATTCCATGTCCGCCAACACGCCGGAAGAATTCCGTGAGGCCGTTCGCAACGGCGTCCTTTACTGGAATGCAACCCTTGGTCAGGAAATTTTTGCTGTGGATGTGGCCCCTGAAGACGCCAGCGCTCCGGATATGGACCGGAATATCATTCAATGGGTAGAAAATGATAAGGCGGCATCGGCCTATGCAGACATGCAGGCGGACCCGAGAACGGGCGAGATTCTCCACAGCCAGATTTTCATGCCCAATGCATGGAACATTGTCAGCCGGAAAGCAGCCTGGCGCTTTGTATATCAGAACAGAAAAACAGCTCATCAGCACCACAGTGCCGATATCCTTCTTGCCAATTTTCACAAACCCCGTATCTGTGCCATCAAATCTGAAGATCTCGTGCTAAAGGGCATGGGTCAGCTTCTGACATCCGATGCCACAGACGATGTATTTTTAAGGGCAGCTCAGGCTTATGTACAGGCTGTGGTTACCCATGAGGTAGGTCATACCATGGGGCTGCGTCACAATTTTGCAGGGAATATGCAGGCGGACTGGAAGGGACACAACCGGAAAGAACGGTATCAGGCCTTCCTTGAAAACAGAACTTACCTGCCCGGCATTCCCACCACCAGTATCATGGATTACAGCGAACCGCCCGAATTCACCATGAGCGCCTGGCGATTCAATGTGGAAAATCTGGCCCTTCCCCATGACATCAGCGCCATGCGCTATCTTTATCTGAATGAGCCCATGGATAAAAGCCTGTACTTCTGCACGGATTCGGATGCGGACTCCATGGCGGACTGCCACCGCTTTGCCCATGGAAAATCTCCCATTGCCTACGGATCTTCGGAACTGTATCAGAGGCTGCAACCTGAAAATATTGCAAGGGAGCTTTATCTTCGGATGGTACTGAAGATCCTTGACGGAACCCCCATTGATAAACTCTATGTGGACCCGCAAAACCTTGCCAGTTCCATCCTTCCATTCAAACAGAGATACCTTGAGCCCTTTACGGAACAGGCTTTCTATGCCCGTGCCCTTAAAAGCCGTTATCCTGATCCCCGCAGTGTCAGTCCGACACAGAAGCGAAGGGACACCCTCCCCCTTGTGGAAAAGGATCTGGATGACTGGCTGGAAAACAACCCCTACGGGTTTAAGTCCATTGAAGATATGTTCATGGTTATAGATCCGGCATGGGAAGTTGAGTGGAAAAATGAATTCAACAAAATTCTCGATGATCCCCTTTTTTACACCATTGAAACCTATGAGGGCGGCACCCGGCAGCTTTCTGAAGCAGAAAGACAGACGCTCAAGAATATCGGGAAAAACTATTTTGAAGAGCTGGTTAACGCACTGGTTTCAGAGGATGTGGCTATGCTTTCAGGAATGCCTGCCATAGATATTGTGGAAAATAAGGCTGGCGAGGGCCTGCTGGCAGCCTTTGAAAAAACCAGCCGTACCTATCTGATGCAGGATACCGGCACCTTCCTCAACTTTCCCGTCGGTGGAAAAGATCTTTCTCTGCCCGTTTTCAGATACGACTGGCAGGTCAGGGGGGAAGCCATGAGCCTTCTCAGTGACAGGGCCGTACCTTCGGCACTGTGGTGGGGCAAACGGGAATCACGGGATATTTATCTGAATATGATGGATGTTCTGGATGATGCGGTGGCCCCAACGAGTGCAGAGTTTCTTGATTCCCTGCTCTATGACGAGTTTCTCGATTCCACAAAACCAGCCTTCCAGTGGTATCTGGAAAACTGCAATCTTGCCGGATGCAGGCACTGATATCCTGATAAGCCTTAGAATCATAGCTTAAAAAATCTAACTACACCGCCCCAAAAAAAGGTATAAGCCGATCAAACTTCCAAAGGCTTCATACCTTTTTTTGTTTGAGAGGAAAGCCATTTGACAAAGGCACCCATTCTTCACTAAAAGCAAAGACTGTTGGGATTATACTGCAAAATCCAGATAAAACTGCAGGCGGTTCGGCAGATACGTCCGAAAGGCCTGCAATCACGATATATTCAAGCATATGTTCAGGGGTAGCCATGGTTGAAGCCATGCATCATAAAATCAGAGAATCCATGGAGTCCGCAGAAGGTCTGTATTACCGCCTTGTGCTGCTGACGGGTAAAAGCGGTTCGGGCAAGACCAGGGTTCTTCGGGATATGGCTGAGGAATACAAAACCACCATCCTCAATATCAATCTCCTTCTTTCGGGCAGGCTGCTGGAGCTTTCGGAAAAACAGCGGACACTCAGGCTACCCGGCATCCTTGAAGAAATAATCCGATCTGAAGAGCATAATAATGATGACAGGCATAGGGGAGCTGGTACGCCCCTTATCCTCGATAATACAGAGATCCTGTTTGATAAGAATCTGAAACAGAATCCCCTGCGGCTTCTGCAGAGTATTTCCAGAAACAGGCTGATTCTGGCTTCATGGAACGGAACCCTTGTCCGTGGTAAACTGCAATATGCCGAAATCGGTCACCCTGAGTACCAAAGCTATGATTCGGACGATATACTTATTGTGGACATGGAAGCAGGGGCCAAAAAGGATTTACCCGCAGGGGACCGGTCATAAAAGGCCCGTCATCAAAAAAACACCAGAGAGGCAGGACAGGCATGAAATACGGAGACCTTATTCAGTTCGATCCCATTGAGTCTGTGGTTCAGCTGCGTGATGCGGACAGATCTGCCGCTGCTCAGAGCCTTGTGAACACCTATGTTATTTCCGATGAAATGGCCGAACGGCTCACACAGCTTGTCATTCCTCAAATGCAGTTCGATCAGCCTATGGACAATAAGGGACTGCTGGTGGTCGGAAACTACGGAACGGGTAAATCGCACCTCATGTCTGTGATCTCCAGTATTGCCTCAGATGCTTCTCTGCTGGATGCATTGAAAAATGATAAGGTGCGTGAATCTGCATCCCAGATTGCAGGACGGTTCAAGGTCATCCGGACAGAGATTGGAGCCACCACCATGTCCCTGCGGGATATCCTTGTGGCAGAACTGGAAGAGCAT
Source organism: Desulfobotulus alkaliphilus (assembly GCF_007830435.1). Classification (GTDB taxonomy): domain Bacteria; phylum Desulfobacterota; class Desulfobacteria; order Desulfobacterales; family ASO4-4; genus Desulfobotulus; species Desulfobotulus alkaliphilus. The sequence continues at coordinate 46,935 of NZ_VLLC01000007.1, forward strand.
CTCGAAAAACTTGGTGTGGAATATGTTTTCCCTGAAGCAGACACCATCAGCAGTCACAAGCGGGCCTTTGAAGATATGATGGACAGGTTCAGCACTACTTTTCCTGACCAGGGCCTGCTGCTGGTGGTCGATGAGCTGCTTGACTACCTACGCACCCGAAAGGATCAGGAATTGATTCTTGATCTCAACTTCCTCCGTGAGGTTGGTGAGGTCTGCAAGGATCTGCGCTTTCGCTTCATGGCCGGTGTCCAGGAGGCCATTTTTGACAGCCCCCGCTTTGCATTTGTTGCCGACAGCATCCGCCGGGTAAAGGATCGTTTTGAACAGATCCTCATTGCCCGCAATGATGTGAAGTTTGTTGTGGCCGAACGCCTGCTCAAAAAAAACGCCGAGCAACAGGCTAAAATCCGGGACTACCTGATGCCCTTTGCCAGATATTACGGCAATCTTAACGAACGCATGGATGAGTTTGTCCGACTCTTTCCCGTCCATCCGGATTACATTGATACCTTTGAACGGGTGACCGTGGTGGAAAAACGGGAGGTCTTAAAAACCCTGTCCGTTGGAATGAAAGGCATCATAGATAAGGACGTGCCGCAGGACGAACCCGGCCTGATCGCCTTCGACAGCTATTGGGGTACCCTCAAGCAGAACGCTTCGTTCCGCGCCATTCCCGAAATCCGGGCAGTCATTGATTGCAGCCAGGTTCTGGAATCCCGCATCGAGAACGCCATCACCCGCAAACAATACAAGCCGATGGCGCTACGCCTGATCCATGCTCTGTCCGTCCACCGCCTTACCACTGGCGACATCTTTGCCCCCATGGGCGCATCCGCCGAGGAACTGCGCGACCGTCTCTGCCTGTTTGATCCGCTGATCGCCGAGCTGGGTAGCGACGAACCCGACAAGGATCTCCAGACCCATGTGGAAACGGTCCTGCGCGAGATCCACAAGACAGTCAGCGGCCAGTTCATCTCCTTCAATGCTGACAACCGCCAGTTCTATCTTGACCTGAAGAAGACCGATGACTTCGACGCCCTGATCGACAAGCGGGCCGAAAGCTTGGGGCAGGCTCAGCTCGACCGCTTCTATTACGAGGCGCTCAAGCGGGTCATGGAATGCCAGGACGCCACCTATGTAACCGGCTATAAGATATGGCAACACGAACTTCTGTGGCATGAGCGTAAGGCAGCCCGCACCGGCTATCTCTTTTTCGGTGCTCCCAATGAGCGCTCCACCGCCGTGCCTCAGCGGGACTTCTACCTCTATTTTATTCAGCCCAACGATCCGCCCCGCTTCAAGGACGACAAGGTCAATGACGAGGTCTTTTTCCGCCTGAAAGGCACAGACGAGGAATTCCAAACCGCGCTGAAGAGTTATGCGGCCGCCCTGGACCTTGCCGCCACCTCATCGGGCCACGCCAAGGCCACCTATGAATCGAAGGCCAACGGCTTCCTGAAGAAGCTGGTCCAGTGGCTGCAGAAGCACATGAGCGATGCCTTCGAGGTCACCTATCAGGGCCGCTCCAAGTCCATGACCGGATGGGCCAAGGGGAAATCCATCCGTGATCTGTCCGGCTTGTCGCCCCACGAGACCATCAACTTCCGTGACCTGGTGAACACCATCGCCGGTGTCTGCCTGGCTCCGAACTTCGAGAACCAGGCCCCGGACTACCCGTTCTTCTCGGTTCTGATCACCGGCAACAACCGGGCCCAGGCCGCGCAGGACGCCCTGCGGGCCATCGCCGGGCAGAACCGCACCAAGCAGGCCACGGCCGTACTGGACGCCCTGGAGCTGCTCGACGGCGAGAAGATCGACCCCTACAAGTCGAAGTACACCAAGTTCATCCTCGATGCCGTCAAGGCCAAGGGGCACGGCCAGGTAGTGAACCGCAGCGAGATCATCCAGGACGACCACGGGCTGGAATACATGAACCCCGGCGGTGGTCGGCTTGAGCCGGAATGGGTGGCGGTCATCCTGGCTTCGCTGGTCTATTCCGGCGACATCGTGCTCGCCATTCCGGGCAAAAAGTTTGACGCCACCGGACTACAGCAGCTTGCCGCGACCGGCATGGACGAGCTGGTCCGCTTCAAGCACCTGGAGCAGCCCAAGGAATGGAACCTGCCCGCGCTCAAGGCGCTGTTTGAACTGCTCGGCATGACGCCGGGCATGGCCCAGCTCGTCACCCAGGGCAAGGACGAGCCGGTGCAGAACCTGCAACAAGCGGTGGGCAAGATCGTCAAGCGCATCGTCATGACCCAGCAGACCCTGCGCGAAGGGCTCTCCTTCTGGGGCCTAAACCTGCTTGCGGGAACCGACCTGGCCAGCCAGGCCAGCGGGCTGATTGATGCCAAGGGCTTCTTTGAATCGCTCCAGGCTTACTCCTCGCCGGGCAAGCTGAAAAACTTCCGCTACAGCGCTCCCGAAGTGCTGGCCCATGAAAAGGCCGTGAAGGCGCTCGATGAGTTGGACGCCCTGCGTGAGTTCATCATGGACCACAGCCCGACGGCCTCCTGGCTCTCCACCGCCGAGGCGGTGCTGCTCGCCGAGCATGACTGGGTGGATCGCATGAAGACCACCCGGCAGGATGTGCTGGATGCCCTCAAGCAGGCCGACCTGACCGAGCTGGCCAGCCAGTCCCAGTCCATCGGGGCCAAGCTGCAAAAGCTGAAAAAGGATTACACCGTCGCCTACATCGGCCTGCACACCAAGGCCCGGCTGGGGGTGAACGACGACAAGCGCAAGGCAGGACTGCTGGGCGACCAGCGGCTGCAAACCCTGCTCAAACTGGCCGGTATCGACCTGATGCCCCGGCAGCAGCTCACCGATTACCAGAATCGCCTGGCCGGACTGAAAAGCTGCTTTGCCCTGACCGAGCAAAACCTCGACGCCTCGCCCATCTGCCCGCATTGCGGGTTCCGGCCTTCGGTGGAAACAGGTGCGGCGGCAGGCTCGCAGATGATCGACCAGATGGACGCCCAGCTCGACGCCATGGTGACGGCCTGGACCTCCACCATCCTCAGCAACCTGGAGGACCCGATCACCCAGGCCAACATGGATCTGCTGAAGATCGACGACCGCGAACCGCTGGAGGCCTTCATCAAATCGAAGGAACTGCCGGTGCCGCTGGACAGCAACTTTGTCCACGCCCTGAAGGAAGTGCTCTCCGGTCTGGTGAAAGTCACCGTCAAGGCGCAGGAGCTGCAACAGGCTCTGCAGGTTACCGACGGCCCGGCCACCCCGGCGGAGATGAAGAAACGCTTTGAGGAGTACATCGATCAGCTCACCAAGGGCAAGGACCCGGCCAAGGTGCGGATCGTTATGGAATAGAAAAGTCACGGGTCGCGAGTCATGAGTCACGAGTCTATGACCCAAGACCCGCGACTCGGGACCAGATGACCTGAGCGGAGCGAATATGGCAAGGATTGAAAAGTTTGAAGATATCGAGGCATGGCAGCGGGCAAGACAGCTCGCCAAAGCCGTGTATGCCGTCACATCGGAAGGAAGGTTCGCTCGCGATTTCGGACTGCGTGACCAGATTCAAAGAGCAGCCGTTTCGGTAATGTCCAACATTGCCGAAGGCTTTGAGCGTGGTGGCGATGTTGAATTCCGACGATTCCTTGCCATCGCAAAAGGCTCTGCCGGTGAAGTCAAAGCGCAGCTTTATGTGGCTCTCGATGCCGGGTTGATTGACCAGACTGCTTTTGACTCGCTTTACAAATCAGCCACAGAAACAGGAAACCTCATTGGCGGTTTCATGCGCTATCTGAGTCGAGGCCAGAAGAGTCGCGAGTCTCGGGTCTCGGGTCACGAGTCAGCGAGTCAAAATAGAACCCAAGGACTCGGGACCCGCGACTCGAAACCCGCGACCTCTTAGAGAATCGGAGTAATTCATGAGCGACAAATACGGACAGCAACAGACGATGTTCGAGACAGAAGAACCCGCGACCCGCGACTCGGGACCCGTGACCTGCTTAGGCATGACCTTCGAGAACGACGAGGCCCGCCGTGCCCACTTTACCGAGGAACTGCGCAAGAAGCTGCAAGAGCCGGAGTTCCGCAAGATCGAAGGATTTCCCATCGGCAGCGACGAGGACATCCTGAACCTGAGTGATCCGCCGTATTACACCGCCTGCCCGAACCCGTGGATCGCTGACTTCATTGCCGAATGGGAGACGCAAAAGCCGGAAAAGCCTGAGGGCTATCACTACCACCGTGAACCTTTTGCTTCTGATGTTGGCGAGGGTAAATACGATCCTTTTTACAAAATGCATCCTTATCCGACCAAAGTTCCTCATAAAGCTATTATGAAGTACATACTTCATTATACCGAGCCCGGGCATATCGTATTCGACGGATTTTGCGGCACAGGGATGACTGGAGTTGCTGCACAAATGTGTGGCGATCGTGATGCAGTTGTTTCACTTGGGTTTCAGGTAAAACCCGACGGTACAATTCTTCGTGAGGAAACTGAAGACAGTGGCAAGAAGACCTGGGTTCCTTTCTCTAAGATTGGCGCGCGGCGAGCCGTTTTAAACGATCTTTCTCCTGCGGCAGGCTTTATTTCTTATAATTACAATACACCTATCGACATCTCATCCTTTGAGAAAGAATCAAATCGCATCCTGAAAGAGGTCGAAAAAGAGTGTTCGTGGATGTATGAAACAAAACACTCTGACGGCCGCACTGGAAAAATTAACTATACCGTTTGGTCAGATGTTTTTGTTTGTCAAGAATGTCTTTGTGAGGTGATATTCTGGGACTCAGCCGTCAATAAAGAACAGGGAACTGTTAATGATAAATTCCCGTGCCCTCATTGCTCATCTCAGTTAACGAAGAGAAATATGGAGAGAGCATGGATCACAAGATTTGACCCTCATCTGAAAGAAACAATACGACAAGCAAAGCAGGCTCCTGTCAAAATAAACTACTCTCTAGGTGGTAACCGGTTTGAAAAAAGACCAGATGCAGATGATCTGGCCAGAATTGAAAAATCAGAGAGTATGCAGATACCACACTGGTTTCCGGTAGCGGCACTGCCTGACGGGTTCAATACATCACAGCCAATTCGCTCTCATGGCATTACGCATCTCCATCATTTTTATTCTAACAGGAACCTTTGCGCTCTTGCGTCATATTTAAGCAGATGCACGACTCCAGCGCTTCGATTGGTTTTGACAAAAGTTTCTGGACAAATCACCAAAAGGTATCGCTTTACTTACCAGTCAGGTGTTTGGGGGGCAGGCGGAGGACCACAATCAGGTACTTTATATGTTCCATCTTTGATTAAAGAGCTCAATATCATTGAGCAAATGAAAAGCGCCATCAGAGATCGGATTAAGTCTGGCTCGCCTTTCAAATCAAAGCTCAGCACAATATCAACCTCATCTGCAACAAACTTCCGAGACGAGTGTAATGCTGTTCTTGACTATGTATTTATAGATCCACCATTCGGCTCTAATATTATGTATTCAGAGCTTGCGCTGCTTTGGGAAGAGTGGCTTGGTGTAAAAACGAATAATGAAAAAGAAGCCATCGAAAATAGTGTTCAAAACAAGGGGTCCGACGAATATCGCAAGCTGATGTCTTCTGCATTCAGAAGAGCTTTTGAGCTACTCAAGCCAGGCCGCTGGATGACCGTTGAATTTTCAAACACTAAGGCAAGTGTTTGGAATAACATTCAAAGCGCTATGGCCGAAGCCGGGTTTATTGTTGCAAATGTATCTGCTTTAGATAAGAAAAAAGGTAGTTTTAAAGCGGTAACAACCCCAACGGCAGTCAAACAAGACCTCGTTATCTCAGCCTACAAACCCAATGGTGGTTTTGAAGAACGCTTTCAGAACGAGGCGCAAACCGAAGCAGGCGTTTGGGATTTTGTCCGCACCCATTTGAAGTATCTGCCGGTCACGAAACAACAAGGAGCCTTGCTGCAGTTCGTCCCGGAACGCGATCCCCGCATTCTGTTCGACCAGATGGTAGCCTACTACGTCCGCAAGGGCTACCCCGTGCCGATCTCGAGCCAGGAGTTCCAGATTGGGCTGTCGCAGCGTTTCATCGAGCGCGATGGCATGTATTTCCTGCCGGACCAGGTGGCCGAATACGACCGCAAGAAGATGACCTCCGGTGCCCCACAGCAGCTTTCGATGTTCGTCTCTGACGAGGCATCTGCGATCCAATGGCTGCGACAGCTCATCAAGGAAAAGCCACAGACCTTCTCCGACATCAACCCTCAGTTCATGCAGCAGCTTGGCGGCTGGAGCAAGAACGAGGCCCAGCTCGACCTGCGCGAACTGCTAAACCAGAACTTCCTCTGCTACGACGGCAAAGGCCCGGTGCCCGAGCAGATCCACGCCTACCTTTCCACCAACTGGAAAGAGCTGCGCAACCTGCCCAAGGATGACCCGGCGCTGGTGACCAAAGCCCGTGACCGGTGGTATGTGCCCGATCCCAACAAGGCGGGCGACCTGGAGAAGCTGCGCGAGAAGGCACTGCTCAAGGAGTTTGAGGAGTACAAAGAGGTCAAGAAGAAACTCAAAGTTTTCCGTCTGGAGGCCGTCCGCGCCGGATTCAAGAAAGCCTGGCAGGAGCGCGACTACGCCGTCATCGTCGCCGTGGCCGATAAGATCCCCAACAACGTCCTGGAAGAAGATCCCAAACTGCTCATGTGGTACGATCAGGCAGTAACAAGATCAGGAGATAACAGCGGAGGAGGGCTTTTATGACAAAAAACCAAAAAATCCCCGTAAAAATAAGACGGATAAGCATTCGCAATTACAAGGGCATTGATACACTTGAAATGGATTTTCCCGCCCCCCGAATGCCCGATGATCCGGATATCCTGATTATGGGCAGCCAAAACGGCTTGGGCAAGTCCTCCATTATTGAGTGCTGTGCCTTGCTCTTGCTATCACTGACTCAAAGGGAAGAGAGGTTCAAACTGCGTGACCGTTACACCATTGTGAATGTACCGGATTTGCTCATTAAATCTGGCTGTCATTTTGCGGAAATAAGCGGTGATATTGTTATTGGTGATGAAACCAGTACTGTTCATGTTAGAATAGATCGTAATGGTGTAATAAAAATATCAGGAGAAATACTCCGAGAAAAAATTATCGAAAATGAACTTTTTAATTCCGAGACTGAAGTTGAAGACTTCATTAAGGCAATATGTGGCTTTACACCCAACCCTGTTATGGAAAACAAATTTCTTCTTTTCCACAGCTATAGGAAAGTCCAGGAGGGCAATCCTGAATTAGGAATGATGGTAGAGGGACGTTCACCAAAACGCCCTCCATTTCAGCGTTATGAAACACCAATGAGCACCTTCAAACTAAGAATTCTGCGCTCTCTGATGGGGCAGGCCAATCTGTTTGAGCTTGGAGATGACGAAGATCCGGCGGAAACCATAGAAAAGCTCAACGAGCTGGTTCGATTTTATGCCCATGGTACCATCAGCAAGCTGAGGCCATCACCGGATAATACCGTTGACTTTCGCATAAAGCCCGTAAACGGTGAAGGCTCCTTTACCTTTGACGGACTGAGTTCCGGTCAAAAGGAAATCATTTCCACGCTGTTTCTCGTCTGGTACCACACCCGAAACAACCCCTCTGTAATCTTCATTGATGAACCGGAGCTGCACCTCAATGCCCAGTGGCACCGGAGTTTTGTCAAAATGCTTTTGCAAATGTCTCCGCAGAACCAGTACATCATGGCAACCCACTCCGAAGATATTATGGATTCGGTAAGCGAAGATCGCCGTGTTCTCCTTCTGGGCAAGGATGAGGGGGAGCTATGATCCGTGTAAAAACAGGTATCCGTGCCGAAGAAGTCCGGCTGAAAAGCCAGCATTTGCTTTTTCAGGCGGTAACACGGATGGGAGGGGAGTAACCAGTGAAGCTCAACCTTGGCACAATCAGAAGCAATTGCAGTGGTTTTGAAGGTATAGCCCATATTGCCGACAAGACGAAGAATATTTGCTATGATTCCATTGAACTGGATTTTTCATCCTGCAGTTTTTTTGAAGCCAATATGGCGGCACCCCTATATGCCGTTATTGCACGACTTCGTGATGAGCTGAATGATGTGACCATTGCCAATGTGCCATCAGGAGTAAGTAGGATTCTCCGGAAAAACAAATTTCTGAGCATATTTAATCAACCTGATTTATTGGACATCAATCAGACAACACTTCCCTTCAAGATTTTCAAACTACATGCAGGCGAGCAGTTTAATGATTATCTCGACACCTACATGAAAGGAAGGGGGATTCCGACCATGTCTAAGGCCTTAACAAAACGCTTTAGACAGAGTCTGTTCGAAATATTTCTCAACGCAACTATCCATTCTCAGTCTTCATCGGGAATTTTTGTGTGCGGGCAATTTTATCCAAATAAACATCGGTTGGATTTTACCATTGCTGATGCCGGAGTCGGCATTCGGGAAAATGTACGCAGATATACAGGGAAGGCAACACTCAACTCCTGCAAGGCCATTGAATGGGCCATGACAGATGGTAATACCACAAAAACCGGGAATCAGCCGGGGGGTCTTGGGTTGAAGCTGATCAAAGATTTTATTCGAATGAATGGTGGAAAAATTCAGCTTGTATCAAGGTTTGGATATTATGAATTTTCTGCAAACGGTGAGGCTATTCAAAAAATGGATAATGATTTTCCAGGAACCTGCATAAATATTGAAATTAACACAGATGATACAGGTAGTTACTGCTTAAAATCAGAGCTGAAAAACGAAGATATTTTTTAAAATATAAGGAATCTACTATGGGTGATCAAATTAAAATAAAGGTAGCGGATCTGATAGGCAGTCCGCTCTGCATATCCGCTGAGGACGGCCAGAAAGTATTTGACAAGATCGAACAACTCCTAAGAGCTGGAAAACAGGTTAGCATTTCCTTTGAGAATGTAAGCATGTTGATCTCACTTTTTCTGAATGTTGCAATTGGGCAGCTCTATGGCTCTTTTAGCGAGGATGAGATTCGGACTCAGTTGAAAGTTGAAGGACTTTCTTCCGATGACATGGAACTGCTCAAGCATGTTGTGGATAATGCCAAGAAGTATTATTCCAACAAAAAATCTTATGATGATGCATGGCTGGAGGAAAACAACAATGAGGAATAAGGCCTATGATCTTTCTTCCTATTCCTTCAGTTCGGATGAACAGATTCTTGTGGATACAAATGTCTGGCTTTATCTGTTCCCGGCACCAACTGGCTCATCAAATAAATTGGCGGCTCAATACTCGACCGCTTTCTCAAACCTTGTTTCTGCGAAAGCTCAACCCGTACTTGATCCAATAGTGTTAAGTGAATACCTGAATCGCTATGTAAGAATTGAGTGGGAGGGAAACTACAAATCCCGACATCCGAAATTTAAAGATTTCAGAAATTCATCGGATTTCTCAACAGTTGCATCGGTAGCAGAAGCATTTTCCAAAAAAATCCTAAGTTTCTGCCAAATTCATTCCATACCTGCCAATGAACTGGATCTGAATCAGGCACTGGCTGATTTTTCGGCTGGAAAAGTCGATTTCAACGATGCAATACTGGTGGATATCTGCAAAAAAAGAAATCTTAAGTTAATGACCAATGACGGTGATTTTCAGAACGGTGGCATCAAGGTTTTAACCTCAAATCCAAGACTTTTGAGAGCCTGCCCATGATGCACAGCTACTTTTGTGTTTTTCATTGTCCATCTGTAGCACCCGATAATAGACGGCATAAATAATGGCTGACTGGAAATACAGCACTATACACAAAAGTGCGTGCAAGGTTGTTGATGAACAGACCCTTTGGGGGCAAACGGTATGTCGTGTCTGGTTGCCGAACCAGGATGCAGTGGTGCGTGTCCACCGCTCAAGCCTGAGACCACTAAATGCGGATCTTCAGCCAGAAACAGAGGCCTTTCGCATAAGCTATGTAGCTTCTGCCGCCAAGGTGGCTGAGGTGCTGGAAGGCTCCAGAAGGCCAAAGGATGGCCATGTATTGCTGGCTCCCATGGAGTCCAGCGTTATTCCCCTGCCGCACCAGATCCATGCCCTTTCCAGGGCCATATCCGGAGACAGGGTGCGCTACCTGCTGGCCGACGAGGTGGGGCTGGGCAAGACCATCGAAGCCGGTCTGATCCTGCGTGAACTCAAACTGCGGGGTCTGGTTCTCCGTACCCTGATTGTGGCCCCCAAGAGCCTTGCCCTTCAGTGGCAGGCTGAAATGAGCACCCATTTCAATGAGGGCTTTGCACTGGTCAATGCATCGGATCTTGAAGCCTATGAAAGGATGATGCCCTTAAAAGCCGGAGCAGGCTCTAATCCATGGCATCATTTTCCCCAGGCAATCATCACCACAGATGCCTTCAAGCCCATCACCAGGCGCAGGGGTTGGAGCAGGGAAGCCGTCCAGCGTTACAACCTGCTTCGCCATGACCGGCTGGTTACAGCCCAGTGGGATCTGGTTATTGTTGACGAAGCCCACCGCCTTGGAGGCGCAACGGATAGTGTCGCCCGTTATAAACTGGGACAGGGCCTTGCGGAATCTGCCCCCTATCTGCTGCTTTTGTCTGCCACCCCGCACCAGGGAAAATCCGATGCCTTTGCCAGGCTGATGGGTTTGTTGGATGCCTCAAATTTTCCTGATTCCGAAAGTATCAAGCGGGACCGTGTGGCTCCCTTTGTCATCCGCACCGAAAAAAGATCGGCAGTTACGGCAAAGGGGGAGCCCCTTTTCAAGCCAAGAACCACACGCACACTGGCCGTTGACCTGAACAACTTCCCGGATCAGTTGAAGCTTTACGAAGAAGTGACAGATTATGTCAGGTTCGGTTATAATCTGGCACTGCATAACCGTTCCCCATTCATTGTCTTCCTTATGATTCTGCTACAGAGGATCGCATCTTCCAGTACAAGGGCCATTCGTTCAACCCTTGAAAGACGCCTTGAAAAACTTGAAGACATGAAGGATCAGGACAGATCCGGCATTGAACTGCTGATTGAAGATCTTGAGGACTTGACGGGTCAGGAGCTTCTCGATGAACTGCTGGATGTGAATGAACCCGGCAGAAAAAACGAAGTGGAACAGGTTCACTACCTTTTATCACTGGCAAAACAGGTTGAAACCGCAGGGCCTGATGCCAAGGTACTTCGTCTGATGGAGCTGATTTATCAGCTTCAGGGCGAAGAAAAGGATGATCATCTCAAGCTCCTTATTTTTACGGAATTCATCGGCACTCAGAAGATGCTGCAGGAATTTTTGCAGGAACGAGGTTTTATCTGTGCCACCATCAATGGTTCCATGGAAATGGAAGAGCGAAAAAAAGAGCAGCGCAGCTTTGCCGAAGAAGCACGGATAATGATTTCTACGGACGCAGGGGGGGAGGGTTTGAACCTGCAGTTTGCCCATGTGGTCATCAATTATGACCTTCCATGGAATCCGATGCGGGTGGAACAGCGCATCGGCCGTGTGGATCGTATTGGTCAGCCAAAGATTGTCCGGGCTTTCAACTTTGTTTTCCAAAACTCCGTTGAGTCCCGTGTGCTGGAAGTGATTGAGGAAAAGCTTTCCGTTATTCTCGAAGATACCGGAATCGACAAGACCCACGACATTCTGGACACTCCAATGGCAGGAGAGCTTTATGAGCAGATGATGACCCGTATTGTGATGGAAAACCGGGAAATCAGCCCTGAAGTAGAAAATATGCTTTCTGCCATAGAACAGGAAAGGGTGGAACTGCGGGAGCACAGCCCCGTTTATGGCATAAAGGAAACTCCGGATATAGATGCGGCAGCAAGCCTGCAGGCACATCCCCTGCCGGAATGGGTTGAGCAGATGACTCTCAGTTATCTCCATTTAAAGGGTGGAGATGCCATCAAAAATGCCAATGGGTGGAAGCTGAGTTGGCCCGATGGTGAAGAGATGAATGGCTGTTTATTCAGGCAGAGGGAGTCTGAGCCCCTTTCCGACAGGTCTTGTCTTCTGAACCTTGAAAACAGCCGTATCCGTGGATTGGCCCTGAATTTGCCACAGATTGCCGCCGGGCAGCCCATCCCATGCGTAAGAATAAATGGATTGCCAGCCACCATTTCAGGTTTATGGGGGCTGTTTGAGATCCGTCTTCAGATTGAAATGCTCCATAAAATGCAGTTTATCCGAATCCCAATGATACGGAAGGCTCATGCCTGTGCATTCTTAAGCGAGGAAGGCAGGCTGTTTATGCCCACTGCCAGGCATATCTGGGACACCCTGCCCACAGCAGAAATCAAGGTACTGAATATGCTGAATCAGGATGATTCCACAAAAGCCCATCTGCTTTTGCAGGAAGCCATTGAGCAGGCCGGGCAGGAAATTTTTCATAGCCTTGAGCAGGCCCACCTTGCATCCTTAACCCATGAAAAGGAGCGGGCAGCTGTATCCTTTGCCTCACGGAGAACGGCCATTAAACGGGTAGGCCTCCCGGAAGTCAGGCAGTTCAGACTTTCCCGTCTTAAAGCAGAAGAAAATCAATGGAAAGAGGAACTGCTCTCAGCGCAGGAGACAATACCGGAAGTAAGGCCTTTGCTGATGATGAAAATTGAAAAAACACAGAAAAACTGAGAAATGAAAAGCTGGAGAGACTCTATACTAAAAGATTTTATTCCCCATGTCAGTAGGCTGACCCTGGTTGCTGATCCGGATTGCCTGCTGACAGAAGAAAAAATGGGGATGGAACTTCGTGATCGTGGATTCGAGCTGATTGAATTCAATGACCCCGTTGAGTTCAGATATGCCTATGAATCAAGGTTCCGCTCCATTTGGGACCGGGGAGAGCACACCGATCTTGTGGTGATTCTTCGTCTTGATGATGCGGATCTGGAATCTTTGCCCTATGACCTGCTCCAGGCAGGGCGACAGCTTGCCTTCAATCTTGGTGATCTTTTTCCCAGCATGAGCTACCCGGTTATTGAAAAACTTGACAGAACACTTCTTGATAAACTCTTTGATGCCCAGCACAGATTGCAGCCAGAGCGCATGGGAGATAGGGCCACAAAGGATTTTATCCTCCGCCATGTCTTTGGTATTGCCCCAGAGCTTATAACAGAAGATGTGGCGCTGTTTCATACCCTTCTCAGGCTGCATTATGGCAAGGTCAGAATGCCTGAAGAACTTGCTGACAGGCTCATAGAGATTCTAAAAAATGATGCGTTCAGGAGCTGGCCCCTTTCAGAAGTGGTGCCCGATGATAAGGCTTTTTTTGCTTTTCTTCAGGAACGCTGGCCGGTGTTTCTGGCAGGGATAAAAGTCGATGAACACGGTATCAAAACAGTTTCTGAAAAATTGTCTTCATTTATCAGTGAACCATTAAATTTACTTTATTCCGGGCCTGCCCACCTGCCCTTTGGTCATCAGGATATCAGGATTTACATTGACAATCTTTTTCTGGAAGGAAAATTGTCACCCATAGAAGCCCAGGGTATGGAAGCGGATGCCGGTTCATGGATCCGAAGCGGCATTGTCATACCCGGTCATGATGATACCGACCTTCGGTTTTCCCGTCTGTTTGAGCTCATCGAAAAAGAATGGCCCACAGCAGAAACACGGCACTCCGGCTGGATTGCTTTTGCCCTGAAATGGGCAGAACTCTCTTCACTGGTTCATTGTAGTTGCAATGAATCTTATCAGGCACGGCTTCATGGGCTGGGGGATACCCTGAATCTTTGCTTTGCGAGCTGGCTGGATGCACATTATTCCGGCCTGAGCACCCTGCCACCAACACAGCCCGCCATGCTGCACCATGTACCCCGTCGTCTGGCACAGGTAATTGAAGTATCGGCCAAGGGGCGCATTGCCCTGCTTGTAGTTGATGGCCTACCTCTGGATCAGTGGGTAAGTATCCGCCCTGTTCTGCAAGCACAAAACAATCATCTGCTCATGCGTGAATCCGCAGTCTTTGCGTGGATACCAACTCTGACATCCGTATCAAGGCAGGCGGTTTTTTCAGGAAAACCACCCATCTTTTTTCCAACATCCATACACTCAACGGGCAATGAGGAAAAGCTCTGGAAGCAGTTCTGGGAAAACCATGGAATCTCCCGTCAGGATGTGGTTTACCAGCGTGGGCTGGGAGACGGAGATGTATCTGCCCTGCTTGAAGATTTGATCCATCCGGGCAAAACCCGAGTGGTGGGGCTTGTTGTGGACAAGGTGGATAAAATTATGCACGGTATGCAGCTTGGTTCAGCCGGGATGCACAACCAGATCCGACAATGGTGCCAGCACGGATTTCTTGCGACCCTGATCGACCGGTTACAGGATGATGGTTATGAAGTCTGGCTGACTTCCGATCACGGCAACATCCAGTGTGAAGGCAGAGGAAGACCTTCTGAGGGTGCGATTGCCGAAACCCGTGGAGAGCGGGTTCGTGTCTATCCCACACCAGAACTGAGGTATCGGGTAGCAGAAAGCTTTCCCTTTGCTCATGAATGGAAACCGACCGGATTGCCGTCGGGTTATTTTCCTCTGATAGCGGGTGGCCGTGATGCATTTGTAAGGCAGGGGGATAAGATTGTAGGCCATGGCGGTGCATCCATTGAAGAAGTCATCGTTCCCCTGATAAAATTTGAAAGAAAGACAAGTTAATGGGCAAGCGCCACGAAACCATCGGTATCAAACAGACAATCCGTTTCGACTGGATGCAGAAAACCGTTAATCTGCTGATGGCAGGGCTTGACCAGAAAGCTGTCCGGCAGGAACTCCATGATTACCTTTCTGAAAAAAAAGGAAGCGGGGCTGAAGAAGAGCGGGGCAAGACCTCCAGGTCACAGGCTGTCAATATACTCATGAATATCTGGGTTTCTCCGGATCAGGAACTGCTTTTATTCAGAGATGCTGCCCTTACCTTTCTTCGTGAACATCCATCCCTTGAACTTGCAGCACACTGGGCAATGATCTCTGCCGCCTATCCTTTCTGGTTTAATGTTGCCCGCCAGACGGGTCGCCTTCTGGCCCTGCAGGATCAGGTGACCCATAAACAGATTTCTACCCGTTTAAAAGAACAGTATGGAGACAGAGAAACCGTCAGCCGCTATGCCCGCTACGTCATACGCTCCTTTGTTGCATGGGGTGTGTTGAAGGATTTACAGGTCAAAGGATGCTATGGAAAAAACCCTGTGCTAAAAATCGAAGATGCCAGGTCTGCAGGCCTCATATTCGAATCCGCACTTCTGGCAACACCTGAGGCAAAAATACCCATGGGGCTCCTTTTAAACAACCCTGCCTTTTTCCCGTTTCAGGTTCCGGTCGTTACCGGTGATTCTATCTCCCGGAGCTATGACCGGATCGAACTAATTCGTTATGGTCTGGATGATGAACTATTGAAACTGTACTCTGCCTGAAAAAAGCTGGAGAGATGCCACAGAGAGTATAAAATTGATATTCAAAAAAATTTATACCCTGTCTCCATGAACAAAAAAACGTAACTCAGAACCCGTGACCGTACTGCGGCCCGTATAGAAAAAAGTAAGAATCCAGAGGATAAAAAGTCCTGTCAATACTTCCGGTGTCCAGAGCAGGGCCACCCCGGCCTTAAGATCCGGTACAAAGACCATCTTTTCAGAAAAAACAGGGAGTTTCAGGCATAAAAAGATATAGGGAAGCGTGGAAAGGGCCATGATCTGATAGGCAGAAAAAACCTGCTCTCCCCTGTAATCCGCCCGAAGGAATTCGGAAAGCACACGCCAGATCTGGGTACCACCAAGGCACAGAAAGAGTGCCCACAGGGGCTTTCCGCCAAGAAAAAGCCCCAGACCTGCGAGACAGAGGAAGATATGGATAAAGAGGGTGAGGGCCTGAACCGGCAGGACAGCTTCTCCGTCTGACTGGTGGGCATAGCTGATTTTTTTGGTTTTCCCATGAAAAATGATGGCCATGGGCTTAAAAAACCGGGCCATTTCAGGAGAAAGACTGCGGATGGGTTTCCCATAGCAGCAGCCGAAACTCAGGCAGGCAAGTCTTCCCATGCCTTCCCCGCAGGTATAGGCCAGGGCCATGGCAGCCAGTGCGGAAACCGCCGGAATTGACGGATACCCGTAACGGGTGATCAGCATATTCACGCAGACCAGAACCCATGGAGCCAGAAGTATTCCCAGAAAGGAAGCTCCCCCAACGGTAAAGGTATGGCGCTTGCCCTCAACAATCCTTGCAATCCAGCGGGATGCGGGAACACAGATACAAAGCAGCACCATGGCAGTGAGGCCGCAGGCCCACAAAGGCGCTCCCGATGCCCGGAGAAGCACAAGCCCCAGAGCCGTACCCAGAACATAGGCCGATGCGCTCAGCAATCCGTACCAGGTAAGATTCATGCCCTTCCACAAACCGTTTTCAAGGTGCTGCACAGGACAGGCAGCCAGCATCTGATACTTCTCCGATGGCAGACTGCGCACCCCCCAGATGGCAGGAACCAGCAGGATAATGGCCAGAACAAGCATAAAAAACAATGAAAACATGAATCTTCCTTTCGACATTCAATGAAAGCCTCTACCACCGTCCGCTGGAACGGGGAGCAAAACTGCCATCCTCAAGGCCCCCTCTCCCTCTGGGAGGGTTGCCTGCCCGGCACACAGGCCTTCTGCATAGCTTTTTATAATGCCATGGTTTCTTTTGCCTGTGTGCGGGGGGGGTGAGGGGTCCATAAAAATATTCTCACCCAAGGTGAAAAAAACAGACCTACGCCTGTAAACCCCTTCCTATGCTTTCCCTCACCCTAACCTCGGTTTCCACAAGGCTTAAGCCAAAGCCTTTGCTGAAACAGCTTGTTACATCCCTGCGCAGGCTGTTGGATACAAGATCCCTGTCAAATTCCATACGATCCTTTTCAAACAAAAGAACAACGGTGGAGCTGCCCGGATAAAACAGACTTTTGGGGCACCCCCTATGGACGAACATGCCGGGAAGAAGTGCTTTGGGATGATCGTAAGCCCTTTCGCTGCAGGCCTGACGGATACCACCGATCATGAGGGCCACCACTTCGGCCATGGCCACAAGACCCATCCCGCTGCCACCGGGTACATCGGTGTTGATGAGGGTAATGAGCCTGCGGTTTCGGGAAAAGGGGCTGACCTCCCGCACCACGGCATCGGGATGGCAGGCATGGCAACGCCCGTCCGTCATGAATATTTCCTCCACCCGCCCGCTGACCGGTACATGGTTGTAATGGTATTTATCCGGCGTGAGGCGAAAGACGGCGGCCTTCCCGTCCAAAAAAACAGCATGCCATGGCCGGTTTCCGCAAAGCTCCGGTAAGTCAAAAAATTTTCCCTTCACGGGAATCAGGGCCGATGGAGAAAGATTCAGGGGCAGCATGCGGCTGTCCGAAGGCGAAACAATGGCTAAAGGATCTTCGACCATGGGCCTGTATATTTCATAGAGAATCTTTCTTTCAAAAAGTGCTCTGGGGTTACAAAGGGAGGCCGGTTCCAGACATTCTTCCATTTTTATTTCAAGATCCCGGATCATCTGCCCAAGCCTTTTTGCCGATGAAAAGGGAAGGTCGTAATTCACGGCCCCCAGAATGCGACTTGCCACAGGGGAGGTGAAGGCAGAAAAGAGCCACGGGGCATTCTCCCGGACTTCATGGTAGAGAAAACGCACCAGAGGATCGGCAAAGAATTTTTCCTTTATTTTCTTTCCCGTATGGCGTTCCAGATAGTGGTGGGAGAAACTCATGGAGAAGCCTCAAAGTGTTTTTTATCGTTGTATGTGGAAAGAATGAGGAGCTGAATCAGGGCCAGCCTCTCTTTGGATGTAAAAAGACTGATGTCCTGCCTGCGGTTCAGGGAAGCAATGATGCCGGAAACACTCCCCTTGCTGGTGATGGAGGCCAGGGCATCCCTTGAGGCGGCATCCCTGAACAAGGCCCAGTTTTCAAGGCGGGACAGATCTTCTGCAAAATAACGGACAGCTTCACGGATATGGGCCTCTTTCAGCCGGGTGCGGTAACAGGTTTCCGCAGCACGGTTAAAAACTTCCGCAGGCTGTTTTTCCGGCCTCTTCCCTCCCGTATCTTCCTGAATGAGGGTCTGAAGCCTCGCAGAAGCAGAAAACCCCGGATGGGCAAGGCGCATGCGGAGATCTTCCATCAGATCCGCTGCACCATGGGCCTCGATCAGGGCGGCTTTGCCCATGTCGTGGCCGATGGCGGGAAAGGTGCTGTACAGGCGGCCTTCAAATCCGGAAAAACCCATTTTATCAAAGTGCCTGATGCGATAGGGAAGGTACATGGACATGCGCGGATCAAAGGCTCCGGAATCCCCAAGATCCTTCAGTAAAAGCTCCTGATTGCCGGATCTGCCGTCCAGTGCAGGCGAACTGGGCGTACTGAGCAGGGCCACGGGATAATCCAGAAGCCTGAAATCCGGTACAAGATCCCCCTTGAAGCGGAATGCCTTACGGATATTTCTGTCCAGCCATGGCGGTCCGAAGGGGGTAAGGGACCTGCCCGCAATATGATTTTTTGCCTTTTTCTTCCAGCGCCGCCAGAGCATGCGCAGGTGGGTGAAATCCAGCTCATGGGGCAGAAAACCGAGAACCTGCTCAGGATGAAAATCCTCAAACTCCAAGCGGTAGGGCGTTGCGGAATAGGTTCCTACGAAAAGGGGCAGAAAATGCTCTGTTATTTTGGTGATGAAATCACCCATCCATTTTTCATCCCTTTGCCCAAGGGGTACGGCGGGATCGGCCATGAGCCGCGAGAGCCTGCGGCTGCCCATGGAAATGTGGGTGCCGTTGTTGGCAAGGCAGATGTTGGAGGTATTGGGCAAAACCACAAGATTTCTTGCAATGATACCGCATTCCTTGAGCTTTTTAACGGCATTGAGCTGACTGCGGGAAAGCACCTCATGGCAGAGTCCCATATAACCTTTTTTGGATTCGCCCTGATCCCAGCCGGAAAGGCAGGGATTCATGAAAAGTTCCCGGTAAAAGCCATCGGAAATCATATCATTCAGGGCTTTCTGCCTGAGGGGCGGGTGGGAGGCAAAATACAGGGCCGCCTTCTGCCCCGTTTCCAGAAGTCCGAAGGCCTCATTGGCATGGGCCAGAAGCAGCTGGCACAAAAGGAAGCGTTTCAGGGTTTCTCCCGCAAGGGCATCTGCCGCACCTTTGCCCGAAGTGAGATTGACAGGATGAAAGGAAAGGACTTCCGGTGAGGTATTATCGCTTAAAAAATGATCCATCATTCTGCTGGCCGTAACCTTCAGAATGGGATGCATGTCCGGTGATCTGCCGATGATATCCGCCAGCGCCAGTTTAAGCAGATAGCTGATGGGAACCCTTACCCAGCTTTCCTGTTTATGGGTGAAAACAAAGTGATGGACATCACTGCGCAGGGGGCTGTCGCTTTTTTTCTTATCCGCCCGCAGATCCATGTGAAAAAGGTGCAGGGCATAGGCGGAAAGTTTTTTTTCAGGAAAGCGGACCCAGGAGTTTTCCCATATCTGATCCCTGTTGTCCGAAAGAAACCTTTCCATGCTTTGGGCATATTCTTCCGGAACCTCCCCTGAAAGACTTCTTTTCAGGATATTCTTATAGAAATTGGATTCCCGGATCATGCAGGCGAGATCCACGTCTTCGGCCCTTCCTTCCACCAGAGCCTGAAACTCATTTTCCACGCCACAGCTAATATCGCCCGCAGCAAAGGGCTGAAACGCGGTAAGGTTTTCGTCTCCGGGGGGAATTTCAAGGAGCTGGCGAAGGGCTTCAGGGGAAAGGTCTCCGGCGGGTTTTTCCATAAAAAGGCCGGGGGGATTCTTGAGGCAGTACAAAGAAACCTCCGTTCATGAAGATGGGTCAGAACTGCATCACCTCATCTTTTACACCTCCTTCATTGCTCTTTAATGAAATTTTCATGGCTTTTCTGTTATGACAGTCTTCCTGAAAATTTCAGCTTGAACTGAAATCATTAAAAAAATATAATGACTTCAAAAGGAGGATCGGCACATGACAGAATCCGCTGAAAAAATATACGAGCAGGCCCTTAATCTTCCAATCAATGACCGACTGCTGCTGATAGACAAACTGCTTATCAGCACCAACTTATCGGCCCGCTCCGATATAGATCAGGCATGGTCTGAAGAAGTCGAGCGAAGATGTCAGGAATTAAAACGTGGGGAAGCAAAGCTCATTCCCGGCGAAGAAGTCTTTGAAAAAATAAAGAAAAGATTTACACAATGAAATATGGTTTTCATGAAGCCGCTGAAAGAGAGTTCTTTGCTGCAATTGAATACTATGAAAATTGTCAGTCGGGTTTAGGCTTAAGATTTTCCGAAGAAGTCTATGCGACAATCAGGTTAATATGTGATCATCCATATGCCTGGACAGAACTTGACACAAAAACAAGGCGTTGTGTCACAAGCAGATTCCCATACGGAATTCTTTACCGAATATTTGAAAATAAGATCCAGATTATGGCGGTAATGCATCTTCGCAGAAAGCCTGATTATTGGAAAAACAGATAAGAACGACTCCCCGCCCTACCCTGCCAGAAATTCATGCCGCAGGAAGATCCGCTTTCTCATATACCTCTGTATTTTCTCCGGAAAAAATTGTCTCAAGGGCATTTTCCCATGAATATTCAAGGCCCCGTTTACGGGCAGCACTGCGCATGCGGGCATGGGTCAGGGGCTGAATATCCATGCGTCTCAAAAAGGAGGACAGGGCCATCACCCATGCATCCATATTTCCTGCAGGAAGCACTTCTCCGGTTTTCCCCGGCAGCACAATCTCCATGGGACCTCCCTTATCGGATACAAAGACCGGCAGGCCACAGGCCTGAGCCTCCAGCACCACCATGCCAAAGGTATCCGTGGTGCTGGGGAAAAGCAGCAGATCTGCCCCGCTGTAAAGCACTGGCAGTTCCTCCCTTGGAATACGGCCCGTGAATGTAATGGCAGGATTTGCAGCGGTCTCTTTTTTCAGGTTTTCAAGGTCCGGACCATCCCCTGCCAGCAGCATATGAACATTGTGACCCTTTGCCTGCATGCACCTGTGCATTTCAAGGATTTCCCCAATGTTCTTGTCTTTGGAAATTCTTCCCGTATAGAGCAGTATTTTTCCTGCCCCAATGCCATATTGCCGCATCATTCTGCTGCGGGCTTCGTCGTGCGGGGCAAAGAGTTCCGTATCCACGGCCCTGAGAAAAAGACGCATTCTGGAAGGTTCCAGCCCCCTGTCTGCAAGGATATCCATATAGATCCTGCTGGGTACAAGAATCTCATCGGCAAAGGAATAAAAGAGACGCACGGCATTATCCACAACGTCACAAAGGGACTCACTGCCTGTAATGGCCCTTGTCTGGGCCGCAAAATCCGTATGGTACACGGCCTTACAGGGCAGGTTGAGAAGCTTCGCCAGCAAAAGCCCCAGCAGACCCACCGGACCGGGGGTGGAAATACAGATTTCATCCACCTCAAAGGCCCCCAGTTTCTGGATGGCCCTAAGGATGGAAGGCACCCGGATTTCTATATTTTCATAATAAGGCAGGGGAAAACGCAGAAATGTGCTGAGATCCGTGAGGGTCTCCGGCGAAAAATCAGACCCTGTCCGGGCAGACCCGGAGGGCAGACTTGTCACAATGCGTATGGGAAGCCCCTCCCTCTGTGCTTTTCCTGCTATTTCCCGCAGGGTGGCAGCCACCCCGTTCATTTCATGGAAGGTATCCGTAAACCACAGAATTTTTTTCCCGTAATCCCGGCTGTCAAGGTAGTTTCCCCTGAGATCTTCCAGCAGCCTGCGGCCATCCTGCATGTGACGCAAGGTCATGAAAAAGGGAATGGACAGGAAGATGCCGGGAAGCAGGGAAGAAAAATTACGGATACAGTGATCAAAATTCCCCTGACGCAGATCATTGACGATGGAAAGGAGAATGTTTCTGAAAAAAGCATCGGAAACCTTGGTTATTTTATCATAAACACCCTCAAGCCACAGGCCGGGATCGGGATCTCCCATATCCGGCCCCGGATCTTCACTGAGGGCTGCAAGGAGCAGACGGATCTGCCCTTCTTCTCCGCCTTTATCCACCAATCCCGCCTCATCCCCCGGCCCTGTTTCAGACCGCAGGATGGCATCCCCCAGACGGGACAGGGCAGAACGGTGCAGGGGCGTGCTTTCGGTCATGGAAAAATCATAGGCGATCTTATACAGGGCAAAGGCAAGGGATTTGGCATCATTGTGCTTTCCCTCGGCCAGACTCTCCCGCTTTTTCAGGGCTTGCAGAAAGGCTTCGGGACTGGACCCATCCGCACAGGTACAGGCCTTGGCGATGAAAAGTCCGGAATGGTCATCGGAGCCACCCGTAAAGCCCTTGATCCAGGATTTTTCTCCCATGGGAAGAATGCCGTGCTTTTTTTTCAGGCCTTCCATGCGCTCCGGTGTCAGGGAACGCAATGCCGCCGTCCAGGTGGTATTGGATGCCATGCTCCGGGCACCATTGACACCCTCAAAAACATTGAAAAGAAGCATCAGTTTCTCAAGCATATCCAGCGAAAGCCTGCCATTGATGGAATAGGTGGCATGGGCTACGGAATGGGCGATATTCCTTTCCCGAACCAGTTCCCGAAGCTGATAAATATCCTTTCTGGCCTTCTGCACATCCTTAAAATCCGATTCCGTCAGGCCATAGAGCAGCAGATGGATCTTGCAGCCGTTTTCCGGAAAATAGGTGGTGGATTCCACTCCTGTAAAGGCTTTTGCCGGGTATTTTTCCTTAAGAATAAGGGCTGCTTCCATGCAGTTGTGATCCGTTACCGTGACAAAATCCATACCCCTTGCCATGGCCTGCTCATAAATACTTTCCGGCCGGGTATAGGATTCGGAAGCACCGATACGCTGAAGAAACCAGTTGGCAGGGCGTTCGGAATACATGGAGTGGACATGGAGATCGGCTCTGGCCATGGTCTTTCCTTTCATGGAGCAGGGGGTGAATCTTTTTTTACCGGAATTTTTCAGCAAAGGGCCATAAGCCCCTGTTCCATGAAAAGGTAAAGGAAATATGTTTGATCCGTATTGGCACAAAGTTGGGATTGGGTGTGGAAAAAGGTAATCAAAGGCTTTTTTTGATGGCAAAATAATTATAAAAAGCTCTTCTGTCAGAAAAAAGCTTAAAAATATCCCGCCCCTTTCTCCACGTGGGAACCGTTCACGTTTCCTCTGAACCAAAACGGTACACAAGACCGGCCCAGGTAAGGCCTGCACCCGGAAAAGACACCCTCCTGACCCGCACCGCAGATTCCGGGCCGACATGTGATGATGGCTTCGGTCTGCTGACGCCGCAGCATGGTTCCGGCAATCTCCGGAGCATAGGCCAGATGGGGGAGCCGGAATTCGGTGACGGACACACCTAAAAAAAAGGCTCCACAGTTCTTAAAAAACCGTAAAGCCTTTCTTTTGTTAACAAGCTCCCTTGCCCCTTATATACTCCAGATGCCCATCGGTGAAACATCTGAAAATTGGACTGTTGTTCTGATTTTTTTAATGAAGCCATCACCTGTGGGAGAGGGGCCAGGGGTGAGGGCAGAAAGTAATAAACAACCACGATGCTCATCACTTTATTTCAAAAATGACCGTGCAGAGTATAAATTCATGAAGATTCCAATTTTCACTGGAAAAAAACCAAAATCACTGTCCGAAACGCACGAGACGGACCCGGTAGTTGCCTCTCTTGCTGCCGTAGTGGTCATGACCGCTGCAGAAAGAGAGGAACCACGCAGAGTTACTATAGTTGGCATGGGGCGAGGAAGACCAAAACCAGCCACCACCAGGAAAAATATTTGTATCATGTGGGGCCAGGGTTTTCAGCTCATTAAAGGTTGGAACCCGGAATCCATCCGAAGCTGTTATCCGCACTGCATCATCCCATTTTCCTCTCCAAGCTGTTCCGCTACAGCCTGAACCTGTCCAGCTTTGACCATAG
Source organism: Desulfobotulus alkaliphilus (assembly GCF_007830435.1). Classification (GTDB taxonomy): domain Bacteria; phylum Desulfobacterota; class Desulfobacteria; order Desulfobacterales; family ASO4-4; genus Desulfobotulus; species Desulfobotulus alkaliphilus. Next base: position 70,883 of record NZ_VLLC01000007.1, read on the forward strand.
GGACAGCGCTGCCATTCAAGCCCTGTGGTATTGTCCCGAACAATGGAGCCATTACTTCCGGCAACCTCTGGAAACCGGGAAAAATCCGGTTTTCCGGCTGCCTGCACAACTCCTGCAACACAGAAAACCATCATCACCCCAAGAAAAACCACCATATTTTCCCTGTAACACCCCTTCACCTGAACCGTATTTTTCTTCATGGTCTTTTCCTTTCTTAATTGTTTCTGCAATACTCTCCTTCGCCATAAAACCTTTTAATTCTGACCCTTAAAAAACAATTCTATAGGCCATCTTCGCTGATATAATAAGCTTTTGCAACAAGCATACCATAATAAGGATTGCCTATATATACGGATAATGGCCCTGCTAAGGTTGAACGAGCAGACCTGCTACCGCCAACATAGCTGCCACATGCCAACAAGCTTACCATCCACCACCATTTGCCCATGACAAAGGCCGGAGTAAAACTAACAACGTGAAGGCTGCCCTTTACCGCTTTGCATTCCGATTAAAATATGACCCGAATGGCATTGGCACTCGCTGATTCAGACGAAATAACCAGGAAACCAAATATCCTGCTGTCTGGCACGAACCGGCCAAACGTCATCATTAAAGATCTTATCACCGCAGCCCACGAACACGATCCAGACAAGCGCCATACTGCTGAGCGCAGGCACTGGAAACTGGAAGACCAATAAAAATTCACCTGAACCTCATGCCTTCCATCTTAGCGCTCCGCACTCTCCAGATCCTTTTCCGTATCCCGCTGAAAATCGCAGGTCAGGTAATCAAAACTCATCGGCAGCCCCAGCTCCAGCGTGGTCAGAAACTGTATGCCTGCGGTGATGCCGTCGGGGCAGCATTCCAGCAGGTGACCGCCGCTTTTCCGGTCTGCGGAGAGAAAGTGCAGGTGCATGCCGGGAACACTCAGCGATCCCATGAAGGGCGGCGTGTAAAAGCCCACCAGGGAGCCTTCAGTATCTGTGTACTCAAAAACCGGCTGATCCTTTGCCACTTCAGCCAGCGGACGGTAGTTTTCCTGACGGGGCACGGAACGGACCCTGATCCGGCTGAAGCGGCCATCTACCCGGATGGCGTAGAAGATGTTGGGGGAAGGGAGCAGGCTGTTCAGCCAGTCCAGAAATGCGGGATAATTGCAGGCCTTCTCAAGCCGGTCATGACTCACCGGACGATAAAAGGCCACGCAGGAAAAAGGGGTCAGGGCGTCGTCAGACACCTGTGCAGCCTTGCCGTCAGAAGTGATCTGGTAGATCTCGTTATCCAGCATCACCATCTCACCATCCAGATGGTCAAAGGTACCCAGGCCAAAGTCGCCGTGCTGCTTGATCTCGGCAAGGGGAATTTTCTGCTGGTAGATCCCCTCCACCAGTGCGTTAACCGGGGCACAGAAGTAGATCCGGTCATTACGGGGGGCGGACTGCATGGCTGCTGTCATCACGTTCTCCTTTGATACGCGGTGAATGGAAGAAATGTATCCCGATCAGAAGGGCCACAGCGATATCTTGATGACGGATTCCGGCTGCTCACCCCGCAGCATGATTGCGATAATCTCCGGGATATGGGGTAACCATGGGCATGCCTACAACTCTCTGGAAGTCATTTTTTTTTGCAAAAAAACCAAAATCACTGGCCGACACGCACAAGGCGCACCTGGCCGTAGTTGGGCTTGCGGCCGTAGTAGTGGACACGGCCATCGTTGAAATGGAGGCCCCACGCAAAGTTACTATGGCCGACATCGGGCGAGGAAGACCAAAAGTAGTAATCACCAGGAAAAATACTTAGATCATATGGGGCAAGAGTTTTCAGCTCATCAATGGTCGGGAGCCGAAATCCACCCGAAGCTGTTATCCGCACGGCATCATCCCACTTTCCTTCCCAGATAGTTCCGCTACAGCCTGAACCTGTCCAGCTCTCACCATAGGCACAGCGATGCCATTCAAGACCTGTGTTATTGTCCCGGACAATGGAGCCATTGCTTCCTTCTACCTCCTGAAACCGGGGAGGCGGCTGGGGTTTTTCCGCTGCCTGTACGGCTCCTGCAATACAGAAAAACACCAGTATTCCCAGAGAAAGCAGTAAATTATTTCTGAAAGCCCCCTTCTCCTGAATCGTTTTTTTCTTCATGGTCTTTTCCTTTTTAAAAATGATTCTTCAGCAGTTTCGACATCAAAGCTTTTGATTCTGACCCTTAAAAAAACAGTTTCATGGGCCATGTTCGCTGATAGAATTAAGATTTTTTGCAACAAGCATACCAGAATGAGGATTGCCTGTTCCTGCGGATTATGGCCCTGTGATAAATAAAAAAGACTACCTCGTTGCCACCAAGAAAAAAGCACATATGACAACAAAGTTGCCATGATAGGGAAAAAGATCCGACCGCCTTTATTGTTAAAAATATCTTCGAAACAGATATGCTTATGGTCTTATCAGGTTTTGTAAGACCCCCCTGAAAAAAAGGCAATTTTTTTGAAGAAAAAAGGTTCTACAGTCCTGAAAAAACCGTAAAACCTTTCTTTTATCAATAAATTCCCTTGCCTTTTATAATTTCATGGGGGAATCCTACCCTTGCTGGCCAAAAGCCAGAATCACTGTCCGGCACGCACGAGGCGGAGCTGGCCGTAGTAGCCCTTGCTGCCGCTGGCGACAACGCCGTAGCCGAAATGGAGGTGCCACACCGCACCGTCACTGCGGCCGGCGTCGGGCGAGGAAGACCAAAATAAGGCACCTCCAGGAAAAATACTTTCATCATATGGGGCAAGAGTTTTCAGCTCATCAATGGACGGAACCCGAAATCCACCCGGAGCTTTTATCCGCACTGCATCATCCCACTTTCCTTGCCAGGGAGTTCCGCTACATCCTGAACCTGTCCAGCTCTGACCATGGGGGCAGCGCTGCCATTCAAGACCTGTGTTATTGTCCCGGACAATGGAACCACTGCTTCCTTCTACCTCCTGAAACCGTTCTCGCTTCTGGGCTGCCTGAACAGCTCCTGCAACACAAAAAACCATCATTACCCCCAGAAGTACCACCATATTTTTTCTGAAACACCCCTTCACCTGAACCCGTTTTTTCTTCATGACCTTTTCCTTTCTTAGAATGTTTCTGCAATACTTTCCTTCACCATCAACCCTTTAAATTCTGACTTAAAAAACAGTTTCATGGGCCATCTCCGCTGATAAAATTAAGACTTTAGCAACAAGCATACCAGAATTGAGACTGCCTGTCCTTACGAGAAATGACCCTGCGAATCATTGAAAGGGCAGACTTACTACCGCCAACAAAACGGCCACATGCCAACAAGCATGCCATCCACCACCATGTACCCATAAAAAAGCCCGATATCAGTAGGGGGGTGAAAATCAGCATGCCCCATTCGTTAAACACCTTTGCCGGTTGTTCTTCCATGGGGACTCTCCTTTTGTGGGATGTGGGATTTCCTGAGGTCTCCTGCTCCGGAGGGGCAGAAGTTCAGGTTTTGCGGATTTTTGGAAAAAACGGAATACGGCGTAAGGGTCTTCCGGATCAGGGACGTCCTTTTCCTCCATGAAACGCAGGCAGATCAGAAAAAAATCCTCCAGCCTGAGAAAAAGCCCCGTCAAAAGAACGGGCCAGTATGCTGTTGCCATGGCTGAAATGGCCTGAGGGGTAAAACGATCCTGGGGGTTTTCCGTAAAGGCTTCGGCAAGGAGGGCGGCCATATAATGCACCCATGTGAAACAGACGGCGCAGATGAAAAAAAGAACCGCAAAAGCTTGAAATTTTTGGGAGCCCGTAAGACGTTCTCCTGCCGGATCTTCTGCGGTAAAGGCATGGGGAAAGAAGGGATAGAGACCAAGGCAGGCAAGCAGAATCAGAAGCGTTGACAGAAAGGATGTCACCCAGAAAGCCCAGAAGACGTCTTCCGCTGTCCAGCCGAAACGTAAGGTCATCCAGAGGGTGAAGGCAAAAAAAGACAGGCTGTCACCCAGCGGGCGGGCGAGCGTGAAAACTCCAGGCGGGGCCTCCCCTTTGGCTGTGGAGGCTGGGAGGATAAAATTACTTTTTTCTGTCTGTTCAAAAAAACCTCCTTTACGATCTGGCAAAAACATTACAATAGTTAAAAAAACCTTGAAACCATGTAATTATTCAGCACAGTTTATTCCGCACTGCCAATACTGTAGTTGCAGCAGCTTTGTACTGTTGCAAGGCTCCGCGGCTATTTGCAAGTGACATTGCAATCGTTTCGGATCAGAGCTTTGTCCGGCACTCAAGCCAAAAACCCAAAGCCTACTATAAAAAACAATAAGCTTTTTCAGGCTTGAGTGCCGGAGTGCTAATAAGAAGCGGCAAACTGTCTGAGCCGCCACAAAGGCAGCGTGCTGAAGCCTGCCATGGTAATCAAAAAGCTTATCCTGCCTGTGGCGGGGAGGTTTTTCCGCTTCCGCACAGGGCAAAAAACTCCCCAATCCGGCACTCAAGATCCATAGGCATTTCTGCTCCCGTAAAGGGGCTTGCGTTTTTCAGCTTGAGTGCCGGATTGCGTCACGGGCAAATAGCCTGGGGCCTGTGCGTCTGTCTTGCAGCTATGGTACTTGGAAAACTGTGCTGAACAGTTACGAAACCATAATACTTTATCTGACAGGTAACCAAAGACAGGGTCCATGAACTTCAAACGGTCCGCTCATAAAAACTGAATACTGCCCCTGTAAGCCTGCGGTGCTTGTGTGCTTTTATGAAAAAATGCTCACGTACGGGGAGAAACATGATGCTGCGCGACAGAGAATCTTTGACCATACTCATTTTTCTGACTGCTGTCCTGATCTTTACAGGTCTTATCTTTTTTCAGATTCAGGGAGGCTCTTCCGAAGCCAGATCCATCTCCGCAACGGAAGACCCGGCCAAAACACCGGGACACTTCAGTATCCGGACTGTCACACCGGAAGGCCTGCCCCTGTCCGGGGTAGAAATCACCCTCACAGACAAAAACGTACAGCTCCGGAAAAGCACGGATGCAGACGGCAGAGCCCGGTTTTCCGATATCCGTGTGCAGCATTTTATCCTAACGGCAAAGGCCGAAGGATTCACAGAAAAATCCGCATGGTTCATGTCAGGAAGCTCTGAAATCCTCACCCTTGAGCCTGATATTACAAAACATGAAGTGATCCTGCGTCTCCACGGCTCCAACACCATCGGAGCAAAGTATGCTCCGGATCTGGCAGTCGGGTATCTTGAGAAACTGGGTGCAGAAAACATTCGTACGGAAAAAGGAAACTCTCCGGAGGAGCAGGAGGTTTCCGGCATGTTGGCAGGAAAAAGGCTTACGGTGGAAATCAAAGCCCATGGTTCTTCCACGGGTTTTGCTTCCTTAAAGGATGGAAGCTGCGACATCGGCATGTCCTCCCGTGAAATCAGAGACCGTGAGATTCTTGCCCTTCAGCATCTGGGAGACATGAAGGCCGTGGCTTCGGAGCATGTGGTGGGGCTGGACGGCATTGCCATCATCACCCATCCGGCCAACAGCCTGGAAACCCTTTCCGTGGATGCCATTGCCGATATCTTTGAAGGACGGATAAGGCGATGGGAAGAAACGGGAAGCCGCCTGAACGGTGGGATCGAAGTCTATGCCAGAGACGATAAGTCCGGCACCTACGACACCTTCAAGGGCTTGGTGCTGGATAAAAGAAAACTTCACGAAGGAGCAAGACGTTTTGAATCCAATGCCCTTCTTTCCGATTCCGTGACCAGAGATATCAACGGTATCGGCTTTACGGGCCTGCCCTATGTCAACCGCGCCAAAGCCCTTGCCGTGGGTACGGAGGCCGGGGGAGCCATCTTTCCCACCTTCTTCACCGTAGCCACGGAAGACTATCCCCTGTCCCGCAGGCTGTATCTGTACACGGCTGCGGCCCCGGCCAATCCCCATGTGCTGGATTTCATCCACTACGCCCTTTCCGATGAAGGCCAGAAAAAAGCTGCGGATACGGGCTTTGTGGATCTCAGCATCAAAACCTTTGCTGGTCTTGTCCCGCCCGGAGATGCCACGACCCAGATCAGCCCTCCTGTGGAAGCCTATGCCAAGGCTGTTCAGGGTGGGTTACGGCTTTCCCTCAACTTCCGCTTCCGATCCAATGTTTTTGAACTGGACAGCCGGGGCATGCGGGATCTGCAACGGGTGATTGCCTTCCTTGAAAAACCGGAAAACCATGGCAGGGAAGTACTGCTTGCGGGCTTTGCTGACAGCCATGGCGCCTATGCCTACAATCAGGAATTGTCCCTGAAACGGGCTCAGGTGGTGGCAGATGCCCTGAAAGCCCGGGGAGTGTACACGGTTGAGGCCCTTGGTGTCGGTCAGGAGCTGCCCGTGGCTTCCAATGAAACGCCTTCAGGAAGGGCCAGAAACCGGCGGGTGGAAATCTGGGTGCGGTAGCTCATCTCTTCATCCTCATGCCTCCAGATTTTTCCAGATAAATATCCAAAGAATCCTGATCAAAGAAAAAGGCAGTCATGATTATTTAAAACCTTACCTTATGCAAAAAAAACCTTCTTCAAACATTCGCACAACATTACTGGTGTTTGATTCTCAAGGCTGTTTTCATTTTTAATGACCCATAAGGGAGAATCACCATGTCCATTTTTCGTTCCAGAAAGGCCGGAGGGAAAAAAGTATCCTGCCTGCTTTCTGCATTGGCCTGCTGTCTTTTCTGCCTCAGTCTGCCTGCCTTGGCAGACTCCCCCCTGCACAGGGGAAAACCCGCAAAATATGTCTTCCTGTTTGTGGGAGACGGCCTCGGCATTCCCCACCGCCAGGCGCCGGAAGCCTTCCTTGCCGCCATGGAAGGAAAGGCCTATGGCGATGTGAAAATGACCATGAATACCTTTCCGGCCCAGGGTGTCACCACCACCTACGCCAACGACCGCTTCATCATCGGTTCCGCGGCTTCGGCCACCGCCCTTGCTTCGGGTTTCACCACCAACATCGGCTTTATCGGCATGGACCCGAATCTCAAACCCGTCCGCAGCATCGCCCAGATGGCGAAGGAAAGGGGCATGAAGGTGGGTATCGTTTCCAGCGTTTCCATCGACCACGCAACGCCTGCGGCCTTTTACGCCCACCAGCCCCACCGCAGCATGTACCACGAAATCGCCCATGACCTTGCGGACAGCGGTTTTGATTATTTCGGTGGCGGAGGACTCAGAGATCCGGAAGGGACAAGATCCAAGGCTCCCAGGGGAGATGCCCTGGAAAAAGCCCGCAGAAACGGCTACACCATCGCCACAGACCGTAGGTCCTTTGAAAAAGCCAAGCCCGGCCAGAAACTCATCGCCTGGAATGCAAACCTGCCCGATGGCAAAGCCCTTCCCTATGCCATGGATGCTACCAAAGAAGATATTTCCCTTGCGGAATTCACCCGCAAGGGAATCGAGCTTTTGAACAACTCCAGGGGCTTTTTCATGATGGTGGAAGGCGGCAAGATCGACTGGGCCAGCCATGCCAACGATGCCGCAGCCACCATCCACGACACCCTGGCCTTTGATGCGGCCATTGACGAAGCCCTTGCCTTTGCCAAAAAACATCCCAAAGACACCCTCATTGTGGTGACAGGCGACCATGAATGCGGTGGCATGACCATCGGCTTTGCAGGAACCAAATACGAGTCTGCCCACGAAATCCTGAAAAATCAGAAAATATCCTTCCAGCGTTTTGAAGATATGCTTGCGGACTACAGAAAAAGCCATCAGGGCAAAGCCTCCTTTGAAGACATGATTCCCCTTGTGGAGGCCAATTTCGGCCTGAAGTTTGACGGCACCGGCCCCATGGGACTGAAAGACTACGAAATCCGCAGTCTGAGGGAAGCCTTTGTGCACAGCATGGCCGGACTCCGGGAAAAGGGGAAGGGCGAATCTTATCTTCTTTATGGTGACTATGATCCCTTCAGCATCAAGGTAACCCACATCCTGAACCAGAAGGCAGGCATAGCCTGGACCTCCTACTCCCACACGGGTGCGCCGGTTATCACCTCGGCCATGGGTGTTGGGGAAGAGGTGTTCAACGGCTACTATCACCAGTCCGATCTTGGAAAGAAACTGCTTTCCACCATGGGCTTCAGCCCCCGTTATGCGGATGCAGCTCCCGAAACTGGGGAGATCCGTCAGGCTGCGGCAGCCGGATTCTGATACCTTATCCCCTTTGATAAAAAATGATCATGGCAGGGAATGTGCGGCATTCCCTGCCTTTTTTGAATACGCAGTACCGGAGAACGACCATGCACAAAAGCAAAACCCGTTCAGAAATCCTTCTTGTGAGCTTTTTCTTCCTCCTGACTCTCCTTCTTTTTCTTCTGCCAACGGGCTTTGAGGAACGCAAAGATCCCACTTCCCTGCGCTGCCGCGGGGAAGTGGTGGAGGTGGACAATGCCTTTCTGCGTCAGTACGGCATGGTGCGTACGGGCAGCCAGAATCTTGTCCTGCGCATTGTTTCCGGGGATATGAAGGGAGAACGTGTGCATTCTGCCAACCATCTCCTTGGAAAACTGGATCTCGACCGCCTGTATCAGGCTGGTGACCGGGTGCTTCTGGTTCTGACCCTGGATGGAGACCGCATCCGTCATGCCCAGGTCATGGATCATTACCGTCTGGATATGCAGGCCTGGCTGGCGGGTAGCTTTGCTTTTTTATTGGTGGCATTTGCCGGATGGACGGGAATGCGGGCCCTGCTTTCCTTTGTCTTTACGGGTCTTATGGTCTGGAAAATTCTCATTCCCGGTTTTTTAAAGGGCTGGGATCCCATGATCACGGCCCTTTTTGTGGTCATGCTGCTCAGTGCGGCCATTCTTTTCCTTGTGGCCGGATGGAACCGAAAAGGTTTCACTGCCTTTGCGGGCTGCCTTCTGGGCCTTTTCTGCACCGCCCTCCTTGCCCTTTTTGTAGCCCCTGCTTTTCAGCTCCACGGTGCCATCAAGCCCTTTTCGGAAACCCTGATGTACACAGGTTATGCCCATCTCGATCTCACCCGCATCTTCCTTGCCACCATCATCATGGCCGCCTCCGGTGCGGTGATGGATCTGGCCATGGACATTGCCGCCAGCATGGATGAGGTGGTGTCCCAGAATCCCCGGATCAGCCGCAGCGAAGCCATGTTTTCCGGCTTCCGGGTGGGAAGGGCCGTCATGGGAACCATGAGCACCACCCTGCTTCTGGCCTACTCCAGCAGCTACCTCTCTTTGCTCATGGTCTTCATGGCCCAGGGCATTCCCATGGCAAATATGCTCAACCTCAATTACGTGACAGCAGAATTTCTCAACACCATACTGGGAAGCTTCGGACTTCTGGCCGTGGCCCCCTTCACCGCTCTGGCCGGTGCTTTTTTTCTGGTTCCCGGAGACCGGTCATTAACGCGGAAGATCAGAAGAGAAGAACAGGACAAGCCAAAAGAAAATCTTACGACCCTGACCCAGCCATAGTTTGCTGCTCCGGCTGTTTTCAGAATGGCGCAGGTGCCATCCGGGGCCAGTTCGCCCAGGATGTCCTGCACGAACAACACCTGAGTGGAACTGGTTTCAAAGGCGAAATGCTTCTGGGCATCCTTGCCCTCCTTACCGCCGAAGGGCGGGTTGGTGAGGATGTAGTCGAAGACTTTCGGGGCCTGCTCGAACAGGGCCGCATAGGTGGCGCGACCGGTGAGGGTGTTGCCGTGCCAGAGGTTGGGCTGGTCGATGCCGTGCAGCACCAGATTGGCCAAGGCGATGGGAAAGACCAGATTTTCCTTTTCCCGACCGAAAAAGGTGTCATGCTTCAGGGTGGCGAGATCAAGGCTTGCGGCGCTCTGCCCCAGCTTGCGGGCAATGTGCTCATAGGCGATGGCCAGAAATCCGCCGGTATGGATTTCACAAAGGCAGACAGCGACTGGGTGGAAGCGATGGCCTTGGGCTGTTTTTTCCGGGAGGGCTTTCTTGTCATTCGGCCTCTTTACCGACATCCAGAAAATCGAACAGGTAGGGATCTTTAAGCGATTCCCGGGCCAGATCACTACCCGGCGCAGGCAGGCATTCGGTAAAGTTGGTAAGAGCCTTGCCGGTGCGTTCGAGAAGACGGGTCTCGATGTGGATATTCAGCACATTACGCGACCATCCATGTTCGATGGCGGCCCGGGCATAGCAAAGACGCTGTTCCGGTTGCTTCAGCCGGGTCAGCAGCACCAGGTTATGGCCCCAGGGCAATTGTCCAACAGCCTGTTGGACAATTTGCTCGTCCGGCCAGGCCTCGGCAAAGGCACGCATATACATGAGGTTGGCGCGGGAGAAGCCCCCGATCCGGGTTCCGCCGCAGCGCCGGATTCAACCCATGCATCCACCTGACTTTTCTTGAACTTCCAGAGGCGTCCTATGCGGTGCGCGGGCATGTTATGCCTGTCGATCCACTTGTACACGCTGTCGTTGCTGACCCCGTGGTTTTTGCAGATCTCATTTATGGACCACCAGCGGTCTGCCATTTCGTTCATGTTCAAAACTCCACAAACGTATTGGCTTTGCAACCTCGTCCGCCAGAGACGAAACGGGAGGACGCTGAACGCACTCCTCCCATATTAAAAAAACTTACTCGATATACGAGGAATATTCGCTCTAAGTCAAACGATCTTTACCGATTCCGATCGTATTTATTCATATGAAATGGACACCATGGGTGCTGTACCAATCTGACCGGCTAATCGGCATGGGGTGGTCTGGATTTTTTGGCCGGGAACAGGAGAACTTTCCATTTTTACAAAACCATGAGTCCTGATCCGTAAACTATCCCGCATGCAGGATCACGGCATCCTTCTCTCCGGCCTGCATCAGGACAGAGGAAAGCTCATGCATGGAAAAAGGTTTTTCCAATATGAAGTCAGGTATTTCCTTATGCTTGATCCAGTGGGGGCAGCCCGTTGTGAGAATCAGGGAAGGGTGCGGGTACAGCCTGCGTATCTGGGTGGCCAGCCTCAGACCGTTCATGGCGGGCATGGAGTAATCCAGAAGTACAAAATCCACAAGGCTGCTGTTTTCCCGAAGCCATGACAGGGCTTCTCCGCCACTCTGGACACCGTGTACCCCGTAGCCCAGAGAACGCACCATTTCTTTGAGAACTTCCAGCAGTGAGCCCTCATCCTCCACAATCAGAACAAAGCCCCTGCCCTGTACGGGCTTTTGATCCATCTCCCTGCCTTCTTCCTTTTCTGCGGCATGGGGCAGCTCAATACAGAACAGGGCTCCGGCACCGGGGCTGCTTTCCACCGTAATCAGGCCGCCATGCTCTTCAACCACTTCCCTGACCAGGGACAGGCCCATCCCATGGCCTTCCCTGTTGGCACGGGTGGTAAAAAAGGGCTCAAATATCCGCTGACGGATCTCCTCTGCAATGCCGTGGCCTGAATCTTTTACGGAAATGCGCACCCACCCTGCCCCGTCCCTTGTACAGCCCTCAATATTCAGGTGAAGAACACCGCCATTATCTTCCATGGCGTGGCAGCCATTGGTCATAAGATTGATGAGGAGCTGGTGAAGGCGGGTGGGGTTGCCATGGATACAGGCATCCGCAGCCTCATTCTGACAGCGAACAGCGATGTGGGCAGGAAGTGAGGCCCGGATAAGACGCAGGCTTTCCGTGATGAGGGGTTTCAAAGAAAAGGTATGAAATCCCCTTCCATCGGGCCTGCTGAAGTGAAGTATCTGATGAATCAGATCCCTTGCCCGGTATCCTGCGGTGACAATGGTATCCAGATGGTGGGCTTTGCGCTTTTCATCTTCTATCATTGCAGCCAGCTGGGAAGCTCCCAGAATGGAAGCAAGAATATTATTGAAATCATGGGATATGCCCGCTGTCATGCGGCCCAGTGTTGCCAGTTGGGAAATTTCCTGAAAGCGGCGTCTGAGGATCATGAGTTCATCGGATTTATGTTCTGCCAGTTCACGGAGATGTGTGGTTTCCGTATTCAGGCGGACTTCTTTTTCTGCATAGGCAGTGATGTCCAGCCCCATCCGCAACTTTCTGTTCGTGATGGCAAGGGGAATCCAGCAGAGGGTCTTTTTCCCTTCGGGCCTGACATGGGTCGTGATGGTATTGCCCTGAAGATCGGGCCTTGCACCGGGAAACTGGGAAATAAAACGACCTGAAGGATCTTTTCCGATCATGCGGGTGGCCAGCAGAGAGGCTTTCTGAATGCGGCCGTCCGGTCCTGCGAGCAGCAGGGCCTGATTTCCTGCAAGAAGCTCCTTTTCCTGCTGCCGCATGGATGCAAGCCAGCTTCGTATTCTCCTTTCCTTCCGTGCAAGAAGCCTTGCCCCTTTCCGGTGCTGGCGAAGGGCCATGCAGTGATAAAAAAACAATGGAAAAAAGGCCGCTGAAAAAAACATAAAAAAACGGGGTGCAAAGGAGATATTCCAGGAATCCGAAAGGATGCCTGCCCCCAAAATCAGCACGCCGGTCAGGGTGCTGCCCATTAAAAACAATCCGGATAAAAAACTCATGCAACCCCTTTATCCAGAAAAGGTTTCCCGGGAGAGGCAATCTGTCTTCTGTCGCGGACCCAGGAGTTTCCCTTCTGGGATTTGGCATACCCTTTGATCTGGGCCACACGGAGACTGAGTTCCGAAGAATCCATGCCCGGATGAAACTGACAGTCCACAATACCCAGAGAAATGGATACAGGAGGATACTGCCTGATGACCCCCTCTCTGGATTTGCTTTGAAAAAAACCATGATCAGAAATTTTATCCGGGTAGAGTACCCGTGTTTCCCTCTCAAATTTTTCCGTAAGATCCTTTGCAAAGGCTTCCGCCTCCGCCGGATGGGTGAAAATGACAAAATCATCCCCACCCACATGGCCGATAAAGGCATCTCTGCCACAGCAGAGGGATACGCTCTCCCGTATCAGGCGGCTTGTAAACTTGAGCATACGGTCACCGGCCTCAAAGCCAAAGCAGTCATTATAGGCCTTAAAATGGTCCAGATCCGCATAAATCAGACTCATGCGTACCTGATCCCGGCGGTATGTCTCCATGGTTTTTTCAATGCTGGTATTGCCGGGCAGACCCGTTAAGGGATTTGCCCCCCTTGCGGTTTCTACCTGAATCCGGGCCATGGCATCCAGCAGGCTGCGAACGGATACCGTTCCTTTATAAAGCCCGCCTTCCGTAATCAGAATATCATCATAAAGACGCTCCGCAGAGCGGGACATAGCAGCACGGGCCACTTCATCCAGAGGTGTCCCTGCATCCCGGATCATGGGTTCCGTGTCCATGATCCGGGCAACGCTTTTTTTGAGAAAAAGGGCATTGCCGTAGGGCGAGCTCAGGTGCCTGTCCAGATGATAGCGCATGAGAAGGCCCACAGGGCTTTTTTCCTTCAGAAGACAGATACTGTCCGTTGGCGCACGTTTTTTCAGTATCCGGCTGATTTCTTCAACGGTATCCGATGCCTGGGCAGTGATTCCGGGGCTGGCCAGATGGCCCACGCCGGAACCCTGACAGCCCGGAAAAACCTGCCAGTCAGGACTGCCACCGCTTTCTTCCACATGGTGCACGGAAGGCAGGGAGGATGCCGGCGCAACGGCATTTCCCTGCATCAGAGAAAAGCCAAGTCCGTTAAAATAACGCCTGTCCTTTTTTTTATTCACATTGATCACACCGGAGACGCACTGTATACGGCGACAGGCATCCGAGAGCATGCCCACCATCAGCGCCGCATGGTCCTGCCCCGATGCATGCTGCCTGAATGCCGAGGATTCCAGAAGAAAGAGATCCGGACGCAGGCCTGCAAGGTGGAGCAAAGAAAGGCTTTTTTCACCACCGCCGCAGATACACAGACCTGTTCCCGCATGAATGGAAAGGGCGGTGAAGGACATATCCCTGAGGGTTTCAAGATCCTCTTCCTGAATCCCCAGTACAATGCGCCGGGAAGAAACGGCTTTTTTTTCCAGAATGGCTGCCATAAATTCAGGAAAATCCGGATGCCCCATGCTTACCGGGTGCAGAAAAAAAACCAGCCGTCCTTCTTCGGGCAGATGGGCAAAGGCATCCAGAGCCACGCCAAAGTCCATCATATCGCTCTTTAATATTAAATCCTTATTTTCCAGATTTTCCAGCCAGCCCTGTCTGCCGGGCAGAAGATCTGAAACGCTTTCTTTACGGACAATCCACAGCCGGATACGCCCTGTGATGGTATCTGCAAGGGGATAAAATCGGATACCCCCCTGCCGTAAAGAATCTGGGGCAGACATGGACGTCATTTCCGGGATCATCTCTTTTCTTATCATTCCCCTGACAGGGCTCATGGACAGAACCTCCTGATCTTTACGTTACCCGGACATCCTTTATCCTCTGAATATGAGAATTGTATTTAAATGGTAAGTATTCAGCACAGTTTATTCCGAACTGCCAATGCTGTAGTTGCAGCAGCGTCTTACGGCTGCAAGGCTCCGTGGCTATTTGCAAGTGACATTGCAATCGTTTCGGATCAGAGCTTTGCAGGCCTGTGCGAAAGAAGCGGCAAACTGTCTGAGCCGCCACAAAGGCAGCGTACCAGGGCCTGCCATGGTAATAAAAAGTTTATCCTGCCTGTGGCGGGGAGTTTTTGCCGCTTCCGCACAGGGCAAGAAGCTCCCGAATAAGATTGCGTCACGGGCAAATAGCCTGGGGCCTGTGCATCTGCCTTGCAGGTATGGTACCTGAAAAACTGTGCTGAACAGTTACTTTAAATGAAATAAATATTTCATCTTCAATGCTGGATGGTTTTCACGGCTCTGTCTTTATTTTATGCCCGGAAACTTAACGGATCAAAGAAATATGCCTGTACCCAAAGGCATTGAGCAGAAGCCTTGCCACCAGAAGCACACCCACCACAACGGCCATGATGCACACGGAAAAAGCAGCCGCCTGATTCACAGCCCCCCGATCTTCCAGCATCAGAACGGAAACGGCCGCCACCTGGGTGGAAGGAGTTATGAGAAAAATCACCGCACTCAGGGTCACCATGCTGCGCATGAAGAAAAACACGGCCACGCCCACAAGGGTGGGCCACATCAGGGGCAGGGTGATTTTGCGCAGGGTCCGTATGAAAGACCCGCCCAGAGCAGCGGAAGCCTCATCATAGGTGCCTGCAATCTGTTTCATGCTGGTGGAGGCAATGAGAAACCCCTGGGCATGGTAATGGTAAACATTGCAGACGGCCAGAAGCAGCAGCGATCCATACAGCATGGCAAGGGGGCTGGAGGGATGGTTGAAGGCCAGCACATAGCCAAGGCCCAGCACCATACCGGGAATGGCTGCGGGCGCGATGCAGAGAAAATACAAGGGTCCGTCCATGAATGTACGGCAGCGTTCCGTAACCCATGCACCCAGACCCGCAGCAATGACGCCGATACCGGCTGCCATCAGCCCGATATAAATGCTGTTCCACAGGGGAGCAATGCCATTTTGCACATCAAAATTGTAATGACGCAGGGAAAACTCCATGCGATAGGGCCAGAGATGGGTAAAGCTTGCAAAAATCACCACCCCCACCACAGCAATAATGACCGAGGCCATGGGAAGGACAAGGCTGCCAAAGGCGAGATCCCTTGGAAGATGGGGCTGGATGCGCAAGGGCTGTGCCCGGTCGGAAATTTCCATGTTCCGGCCTCCGGTCAGCCATTTTTCCAGTGCAACAGCCAGTGCCACGGGCAGCAGCAGAACCATGCCGATCACTGCTCCCATCTCAAAGTTTGCCTGCCCTATCACCTGATTATAGACTTCCGTTGCCAGTACACTGTAATCTCCGCCAATGACCATGGGGTTTCCAAAATCCGTCATTACCAGAGTGAAGACCACAAAACCCGACGCCATAACGGCAAAACGGGTAGAGGGCAGGGTTACTTTTAAAAAAGTTCTTACACTGCCCGCTCCCAGAATGCGGGAAGACTCATAGAGACGATTGTCTGCCATGGCAAGGGAGGCGGAAAAAATGAGAAAGGCATAGGGGAACACATAAAGAACGCTGGCAATGACAATACCCCAGTACCCGTAAATGGAAAAATCCGTGCCAAAGGTCCGGTTGATCAGGCCATTGCGGCCCAGCAGCAGCACCAGTCCCTGGGCCTGCACCAGAGAAGGGGCAAAAACCGGTATCAGGGCAAAGAGTCGGAAGGCATTTTTAAAGGGAATGCGGGTTCTCTGTATGGCGTAGGCATAAACATAGGCCAGAATGAGGGTAATTCCCGTTGTCATCAGGGTAACGGCAAAGCTGTTGTACACAAGCCCAAGAAAGCGGGATGTTCCCATAACGGAAATATAGTTGCCAAAGCCTGCCCCTTCGGGAGTCTGAAAACTGCGGCCAAGGATATGCACCATGGGGTAGAGAACAAAAAGAACAAGGGGCAGTGCCACCAGCAAAGGCATCAGTCCCCTGAGCAGAGCTTCTCCATCTGCCCCTTTCATTTTCCGTACAAACACAGCAGGAGAAATCATCGTCAGCATCCTGCGGAAAAGCAGTCTTGGGGAAGGTTCATCTTCCTGTCGGCTCAATGCCATTCCAGTACCCTCACATTTTCCGGCTGAATGCAGAGGGGCAGGCTGGCGCCCACTTCCAGTCCCTCTCCCATGCCCTGTAATTCCGACAGAATCAGAAGATCTTTTTCCCTGCCCCCGGTACTTTCCACCCGCAGGCTCACACGGGTCAGGTTACCCAGCCGTACCACCTGATCCACAACACCGCTGAATGTACCCTCTTCCCTGCCGCAGCAGGCAATCTGCACATCTTCAGGACGGATTCCAATGATCCTCGGCCGGCTGCCTTCTGCGGCCACATGGCTTTGAAAGGGTATTTCCTTTTGGGCAGGAAGAACATTCATTTTACCGATGAACCGGGCCACAAAGGAATTTTCCGGCCTCTTGTAAATGTCCATGGGTGGTCCCGTCTGCATCACCGTACCGTCTTTCATCACCATTACCCTGTCGGCCATGGAGAGGGCTTCCTCCTGATCATGGGTTACCATGATCGTGGTAATTTTCAGATGCTGCTGCACCCGCCGTATTTCTTCCTGCAGCTCTTCCCTTACCTGGGCGTCCAGTGCGGAAAGGGGTTCATCCAGAAGCAGAAGGGAGGGTTCCGGCGCAAGTGCCCTTGCCAGTGCCACCCGCTGCTGCTGACCGCCGGAAAGCTGGTGAGGAAGTTTACGGGCATGGTCCCCAAGGTGCACAAGGGCAAGCATTTCTTCCACCCTTTTTCGGATTTTCTCACCCGGCCACCTGCGACACTCAAGGCCATAGGCCACATTGGCGGCAGCACTGAGATTGGGAAAAAGGGAATAGGACTGAAATACCACACCAAAATTGCGTTTTCTTGCCGGAAGGGAGGATAAATCCCTCCCATCCAGATACATACTGCCTCCATCGGGATACTCAAGACCGGCAATGATTCTCAGCAGGGTTGTTTTTCCACAGCCCGAAGGCCCGAGAAAGCAGATCATCTCTCCTGTTTCCACGCTTAGGGAGACATCATCCAGCGCCTTCACCCCACCAAAGGATTTACTTATTTTCCGTATTTCCAGAGACATGCTTTTCCCTCCCATTCTCCCTTCCATTGCAAAACAAAAAAGCTGCACAGGCAATAAGCCCGTACAGCCCTGTTTTTTCTAGCGTTCCAGACGCTGCTGCCAGGTGTTGAGAATCCGGTCCCTGTTGGTTGCAGACCAGTTAAAATCCATATCCACCATCACGGAGCCAATGTCTTCGGGAAGGCCTGCAGCCACAAAGTTTTTCGGCATGGTGCCGCCACTTACGGTAACAATTTCCTTCCACCTGTAGTATTCGTTCACCGCATTGGCAGAAAGTGCCCAGTCAATGAAACGCTTGGCATCCTTCTTATTGCGGGAAGATTTCATGAGACCTGTGGCTTCCAGCTCATTGCCCGCGCCCTCGGAAGGAATCACCATGGTAATGGGAAATCCTTCATCAATATTTTTGATGGCCCGGAGGGCAAAGGAGGCACCCACGGCAAATTCACCGGCACTGGCCGCATTGCAGGGCCGGGAACCGCTTTTGATGTACTGGGCAATATTTTTATCCAGATCTTCCAGATAGCGCCAGCCCTTGTCCTCTCCCTTCATCTGCAGGATGGAGGCAATCTGCAGATAACCGGTGCCGGAACTGGCAGGGTTGGGCATGACCACTTCGCCCTTGAATTCAGGCTTCAGCAGATCCTCCCATGAGGTGGGCATGGGAAGATTTCTGCGCTTCAACACTTCATTGTTCACGCAGAAGGCAGCCATGTATCCTGTGGTGGCAAACCAGCGGTTCTCTGTATCCCGAAACCGTGCGGGCACCTTTTCAATGCCTTGCGGCCGATAGGGTTCCAGCATGTTAAGAATCCGGGGATCAACCATATTGGTGACAGCCCAGCCCCAGATCACATCATGGCGGGGATTGGCGGATTCCGCCAGCATACGGGCATGGAGGTCTCCTGTGGAAAGGCGCAGCAGGTTCACCTTGATATCCGGCAGATCCCGCCGGGCAGCGGCAAGGAAGGCTGCCGCCTCATCTTCCTCGTAGGAAGTATATACGGTGATTTCACCCGCATGTACTCCGGTGGCAGGCAGAAAGGCACCCATGATTCCAGCAGCCGCAAACAGACATACCATAAAGGATTTTATTCCCCAGAACTTCATCCGGACACTCCGATGTAAAGGTTTTTTATCAGGAAAAAACAGACATTCTGTCCGTTTTTTTCCACCAGTATCGGAAGGCACCTTACGCAGGGAGTGTCAGAATAAAATATGATTTCTGTTTGTTTTTTGTGAGCAAAAAGCCCTTTTCCATGGAAAAAGGGCTGGCTGAAACCAAGGGGACTGAAATCCGGGCCTTACGGAATCCGGCGGCCTGAAGAATCAGCCACAAAGCAGGTCCATCTGTCCTGCGCTTCTCTCCCTGAACTGCTGGGCCTCAATGCTGAAAAGGGCATCGGGAACGGCCAGCATCCGGGGAATACCTATGGGCTCTCCCGTCAGGCAGCAGTACCCGTAATCGCCTTCTTCAAGAAGACGAAGGGCTTCGGTGTTTCTGTCCAGCACTTCCCGGAAACGGGCCTGTACCCGAAGCTCCTGCTCCCGCCATGTTTCGGATACGCTGCGGTCCAGCATATCAGGAACCCTTACCATATCCGCTTCACGGATCTCCCGGAGTCTTCTGCGGGCCTCCTGCACCAGCGATTCCCGCTGCTCCAGCAAACGGTCACGGAACCATGCCTTCTGCCGGGCATTCATATAAGGTTCATCTTCGTGGGGCTGATACACATCGAGAACAATCATGGATAAACCCATCTTCATGCTCCTTTCCTTAAAATTATTTTCCCGATTCTGCCGCCGCAAAGATAGAAAAACCATGTTCAGGGAATATAAGGGCCTGATTAAAATCTGGTCATTCCTGCATTCTTTCCTGCCCACCCATGGAAGCAGCCTTCGGGATCTTTTCACAAACTTCTAACAGGTTTCTCATCCTTCCTGCTCTTTGATAGCCTAAGTGTCCGCAGAGCTCTTTCCTATGGATGCTCTGATGATATGTTCATGAATGTAAGGAGAAGAAATGCGGATAGCAGGAAAAATTCAGCTTCTTGTGGGAAGCGTACTGGTACTTTGCCTCGCAATCGCTGCCGGACTGACCTTCCGGGGGCTCCATTCCCTTGAAGCCATATCCCTTGATGCCATGGCATCCCAGCTCATGGATGAAAGACAGCGACAGCTTAAGGATCTGACCGCTGCCGCTGCCCACATTGTATCCACTGCCAATTTTTATACGGATGCGGTGAATGCCCTTTCGCCCATGCGTTTTGGCGCACAGGGTCAGGATGGTTTCTGGGTAATGGATACGACGGGCATGATGTATGTTTCTGCCAGCCTTCCGGAACTCACGGGCAAGATGCAGAAGGGGCATTTTCAGGACAGCCATGGCCGGTATATGGTGGATGAAATTCTGGAAGCGGCTGCCTCCTCGGAAACCGGCTTCCTTTCCTTTTCCTTTGAAAAGGACGGAGAGACTGCGGAAAAACTGCTGGCCTACCGGCTGGTTCCAGAGTGGGACTGGATAGTCTGCGCCGATTTGTGGATGGATGATATCAAAGGACATCTGGATGCCCGGCGCATGGAACATGCCGATGCCGTTTTCCAGACAGGAAAATCCATGGCCGGAACAGGTCTTGTACTGGGCATAACGCTTTTTCTTTTTGTCCGTTGGATGACATCCCGCATCTTCGGCCCCCTCCGGGAAACGGCTTACCGTTTCCGTGAAATAGCCGAAGGGGGCGGCGATCTTACGGCCAGCGTAAGGGTATGG
Source organism: Desulfobotulus alkaliphilus (assembly GCF_007830435.1). GTDB lineage: Bacteria > Desulfobacterota > Desulfobacteria > Desulfobacterales > ASO4-4 > Desulfobotulus > Desulfobotulus alkaliphilus. Next base: position 91,216 of record NZ_VLLC01000007.1, read on the forward strand.
ACCCATGATGAAGTGGGGCGGATGGCAAAGGCCTTCAATGCCTTTCTCGGGATGCTGCGTAAACAGGTGGGAGCCATCGGGCTGATTGCACAGGGCATTCAGAAGGAAGCCGTGGCCTTCAGCCATGTGGGCCGGGAGCTTGCTGAAACATCCCAGGCCGTTGAAAAGGGCACATGCGGGCTTGCAAAACAGATGGGCCATCTGGACGATGAAATGGCCTCCGTAACGCAGGCCATCCTTTCCGTGGAATCGGATACCCATAAAGTTCGTGGAATTGCAGACAAACTGAAAGAAGCCGTAGGCCTTGTGGCAGCCCAGAGCGAAAAGGTGCTGAACACAACAAAAACCACCCTTTCCCGTTCGGAAACCGCCAGCCAGCGTATGCAGAAACTGGGAGGAGCTGCCGCAAGTATTCATCGTGTGGTGGATCTGATCACAGACATTGCGGATAAAACCCAGTTGCTGGCTTTAAATGCCACCATAGAGTCTGCAAGGGCCGGAGCCGCAGGCAGGGGATTTGCCGTGGTGGCTTCAGAAATCAAGGAGCTTTCCAGAAAAACATCCGAAGCCACCGGAGAAATCCGGGGCAGGCTCAATGAAATCCTCCGTACAGCAGGGGAAGCCGGTGAAGAGATCGGTGGTATTGTGGCTGTGGCAGAAGAACTTGAAACCATGATGCAGGCCATGGCTGCGGATATGCAGAACCGCCAGCATCAGGCCGTGGATCTCAGTACAGCCATGGCAGGTATTGGTCAGGGGGTTGACAGGGTGAAGGAAAGCATTGGCCGCACCCTTGAAAATACGGGAAAAATGGCAGAAGAGGTGGAAAAGGTAAGCCATACCGCAGCCCACCTCCAGAAAAACAGCAATGCCGTGGGCAACTCCGTCAGTATTCTCGAAACCCTTTCTCTGGATCTGGGTCACAGGATGGGCCGTTTTGTGGTGGGCTGACGCCGGATCGCCTGAATCATCTCATCAAGTTTCTGGAGAAAGCGGGATCTGTCCTTTGGTCCCATGGGCTTTGGTCCGCCTGTGATTTCTCCGGCTCCGCGCAGCTCCGCAAGGAGGTTGCGGCTGGCAACCACATCCCCGATATTGCTTTCCGTAAAGGGTTTTCCAGAAGGACCAAGGACGGAGGCATTTTTTGCAATGCAACGGGCGGCAAGGAGTACATCGGCGGTCACGAGGATATCAAAGGCCTCAATTTTCTCAACGATCCAGTCATCCGCTTCATCAAACCGCCCCCCCACCACCTGAAGAGCGATTCCCTTTTCACGGGGAATCCGCATGGGAGCATTGGCAACCAGAGTCACCGGAAGACCGTAACGGCGGGCAACCCGGTAAATTTCTTCCTTTACCGGGCAGGCATCGGCATCCACAAAGATATGTAACACCTGAAAAGACCTCTCTTTCTAAATTAGCGAGTGCTTTTTCCCTGCTCCCTTCCGGAGCTTTCCAAAAAAAACAAGAAAAACAGACAAAAGCATTTCCGGAAAAAGGGCTGTGAGAAGACCCGTCGCAAGGCCTGCAAAAACAGCATCCCTATCCAGCCGGATCACATGGGTGTAGGTTTCAAAAACACTGTCCCGGACATCCTTTACAGGACGCAGGATCAGATGACAAATGGCATTGAACCCGCTTTTTCTGAAATCAATCAGGGCATTTTCAAGCAGCTTTTTCCTTTCTCTGATGGCAGCAATATTGGCACCGCCATCCCGGAAAACCGGATCTCCTGTTTTTTCGTAGTGATCAATAAGGCGGCCAAGATCCCCTTCGAAATAACGATCCGCATCCCTTTGAAAAAGGGCAAGACTGCGCATGGACTCCTGGAGACGAGACTCCAGACTTTTACCATAGGCGTCCAGAAAGCCGGGAATCTGGACGCCTAAAAGCACCCCTCCCATAAAAAGAAGAAGGCGGGCATAGGCATAAAGTCTCACGATCATCCCCTCACCTCCCCGGATCGTCTGCTGCAATCGTTTCAAAAAAAATACCTTTTACAGCTTTCTGCCCCCACCCTGCCCCCTTTTCCAAGGGCTTATCGGGCATATGTTTTCAAAATTCCCAGAAGCTCCGATTTTTTAAAGGGTTTGCTCATGTATGCGGTGCATCCGGCAGCCAGAAGCTCCCCTTCCATCTCCTTCAGGGCATGGGCCGTCAGGGCAATGATGGGGGTTTCATGCTTTCCATTTTCCCTTTCCCACTGCCGTATATGCCGTGCGGCCTCAAGTCCGTCCATGACGGGCATTTCCTTATCCATAAAAACCAGATCAAAGACGCTTTCCTTAAATTTTTCAAAGCCTTCTCGCCCGTTGGCCGCCACCTCAAGCCTGTGGGGTATGTTCTTCAGATTAACGGCAAAGAGGGTCTGATTGACCACATGATCCTCCACCAGCAGAATGGAAAGGGGGCGCAGGCCTTCTTCGGAAGCACCCTCCCCTGCCCGGGAGGCAGCAGCTTTTTCCTTTAAGATATCTGCCCCTGAAAAAATGATTTTCAGATCAGAGCCTTTCACCGGCTTGACCAGTTTTACGGGAATTCCCAAATGACTGGCCTTTGATATCTGCTCAGAAATTCCATCGGAAGTAAGCAGAATAACCGTATTGCCAAGGTCTCCATAAAGCTCCAGAATCTTCTCCGCCGTCCTGAACCCGTCCATGCCCGGCATCCGGGCATCCAGAAGAATGCGGTCAAAGGATCTCGCGGAAAGGGCTTCCAGCACCGCTTCTCCGCTTTCAACGCCAAGCACCTCTGCCCCCCACTCCCCAAGCATTCTCCCAAGGATGCTTCTGCTGCCATCATGGTCGTCCGCAAGGAGAACCGAAAGACCTGCTGCCCGGAAATCCCTGACATTGTGAACGACTGTATCCGGATCAAAAATACAGGTGAAGGCAAAGGTACTGCCCCTTCCGGGTTCACTTTCCACCCAGAGCCTTCCACCCATGGCCTCCACAAGCTTCTTGCAGATGGCAAGCCCAAGGCCAGTACCTCCGTATTTGCGGGTGGTGGCAGCATCGGCCTGCTGAAAATCCTGAAACAGCCTCCCTTGGGCTTCCTCAGAAATCCCTATGCCTGAATCCTGAACGCTAAAAAGAATTTCCAGCCTCTCTCCCCGGCTCTCTTCCCGCACCGCCACCAGAATCTCACCCGCTTCGGTGAATTTAATGGCATTGCCGATCAGGTTGGTCAGCACCTGACGCAGACGGGCAGGATCACCCACAAGCTGCCAGGGCAGATCCGGGTGGATGTCACAGAGAAACTCGATCTGCTTTTCATGCACCTTGAGGGCCAGCACCTCGCACACCGTTTCAACCAGGTCCGGAAGGTGGAATGAAATTCTTTCAAGCTCCAGCTTCCCTGCCTCCACCTTTGAGATATCAAGGATATCATTGACAAGATGGAGAAGGCTTTCCCCGGCGTTGCGGATAATATCCACAAAGCGCTTCTGCTCATGATCCAGCCTGGTTTCCCACAGAAGGTCGGCCATACCGAGGATGGCATTCATGGGTGTTCGGATCTCATGGCTCATGTCCGCAAGGAAACGGGTCTTGGCCTGACTGGCCGCTTCAGCGGACTCCTTGGCAATTCTGAAGGCCTCGGCCTCCTTCCTTGCGGTGACATCCTCCAGAATCCCCTGAATATAGAGGGGGTTTTTATGTTCGTCATAAATCATGCCCGCAGACAGGGATACCTGCATGATCTCCCCGTTTTTTCTGTACATTTCCGTCTCAAAATTGTGCACAATGCCGTGTTTTTCAATAAGTCCCACAAACTCGCTGCGTTTTTCAGGATTCACATACTGCTTTTTCGCATCCCCATGCTTTTCAAGGGCTTCTTCCATGGATGTATAGCCACAGATTGTTGCCATGGCCGGGTTGATGGTCAGGATACGTCCCCCCATGGATGCCTGAAAAATCCCCACGGCCACATGCTCAAAAATTCCCCGGTACTTTTTCTCGGACTCATGGAGTTTTCTGTAAAGCTTCGCGTTTTCAATGGAAATACCCACCTGGGCGCAAAGGATGTTCAGAACCTGCACACGATCCCCTGTAAAAACCCCTTTGGCCCCGTTGTTTTCAAGGTAGAGAAGCCCTGTCAGCTTTCCCTGCTGGATAATGGGCATACAGAGAAGGGATAAGATCTTTTTGTAAACCACCTGGGTATCATGGGCAAAAATTCCCTCGCCCGAGGCGTTTTCCAGCACAAGCTCCCTGCCTGTCCGTGCCGTGTAATACACAATGGAAGGGACAAGGACGTCGCAGGCATCCAGCGCAAGGCCATCGGGAAAAACCAGAGGTTCGGAATCGGAAGCCGCAAGGGCCTGCACCATGAGACTGTCCCCTTCTTTCAGGATCAGAGCTCCCTGCTGCGCCCCGGCATTTTCAATGAGATAGCCCATGATTTTTTTCAAAAGCTTCGCATAATCCACCTCACCCGAAAGGGCCTGGGAAATTTTCACGATGCTCATCAGATCCAGAGCTTCCCCTCCCGTATCCAGAGAGCTGGAAGAGATGGAAGTCATCGGCCCAAAACGCCTTTCCGATACCGCAAGACCTGCCAGAAGTCCGGGATGGCGGCGTTCCATGGCCCCGGTCCGCATTCTGGCTCCCCAGAGGGTGTAGGCATAATAGGCTTCTTTCATGTACAGGGCCGCAGGCTTCTCATCTCCCTCACCCATGAGAAATTCCCCATAAAGCTCATTGGCAAGGGCCTCATCCTGAAGAAAACCACTGGCACGGGCCAGCCCGATGGCCTCCCTGTAATGGCCCATGGCGTTAAGAACGCTGCCCCGGATACGGCAGCGTTCGGCCTCCACAAGATGCCAGCGGTGAAGGTGGTTCATGGGAGCATGCTTTGCCCATTTCTTCATTTTTTTCTGACTGGCAGCCACCTTCCTTAAAAAACGCCGTTTTTCTGATCCCGAAAGCAAGGGCAGCCTGCCCAGCCGGATCAGGGATTCATAAAAGTAAAAAAAAGGCAGGGCAAAGGTAGAACGGGCACCCGCAAGGTTCTTTTCCACGATTTCCGCACTCTCCAGTGCCCTGCAAAGGTCACCGGAAAAATAGGCCTGTACGGTAAGATTCAGATGCCTGTGGAAAAGGGGCATGATGTCTTTGCCTTCCGGCTGCCCTCGCTCAGGATTTTTTCCGCAGGAGCTCTCGTCGGTATCCGCATCCCTTCCCATGAGCAGCAGGGCTGTTCTGTAGTAATCATCAATGACATGGAGGGGAATGGTCTGCCGGATGCCCGAAGTCATGGCCCGGTACTGCTGTATCTGATGCACCACCATTTCAAGGGGCTTTCCCGCGGCATAAAGGTGCAGGCAATAGACCATGGCGGACAGGGCCGCAAATTCGAAATCTCCCCTGTCAAGGCAGAGCCGGGAGGCTTTGGCCAATTCATCCAGCGTGGCATCCAAAGGCTCCTTCCAGTGGCGGATGAAGGCATTGCAGACAAAAACAACCCGACCCTCAATCTCGGTGGCATGGAGCTTTTCCACAAGCCTTTGGGCAAGTTTTCCAAAATCATTGCCCTTCTCCACATCGCCCATCACGCCACAGAGAATAAGCCCGTAACCGGCAAAGACATAGGGGGCTTCCCGTGAGAGGCCATGTTTCAGAAGAAGAGCAATTCTTCTGAAGGAAAGAACGGGAGAAAGCCGGGGCATTACCAGATAGGCGGTGGGAGCCAGCATGGTCATGATCCGGAGCACGGCCTCCTTTACAGGATCTTCCATGGCAGGAAGGGCCAGAAGATCCTCCATGGACCTGCCCGCCAGAAGGTAGCGGGTCTTTATAAGGCCCACGAGCAGGTGGGGGACTCCCGGATCTGAAGGAAGCTTCACGCCTGAATCTTTAAGAAAGGAAAGGGCAATTTCTATGGTTTTAAGGGGCTGATTCTTTGCTGCACAGGCATGCATGCGGGTAATCACCACGCCGGTCCGATCCAGCGAACTGCGGGCATTGCGGGTGACTGTCCGGGCCATGGCTTCCATTTCTTCATATTGGCCTGTAAGGTAAAAGGCCTCTGCGGCTGCCGTATAAAGGTCAAGGGTAAGGTCGTAGTGCTTTTCCCACGGAGATTCAGGAAGCCAGGAGATTCCATGTTGAAAATAGTCCGAGGCCGCATCAAAGGCCGCAGAGGCTCTGGCCCTGCGTCCGGCGGCAAGGTTTAAGGCACTGAGCCCTTCCCCTTCCTTTTCCAAAACCTCCGGACAGTCACGACCCAGATTAAAATGGTTTACAATCTCAAAAAGGTGTTCCTCCTGCCCCTCGGAAGAAAGGGAGCCCAGCAGCAGACGCCCCACCCGGGCATGTACCGTTTTTTTATGATTCTCCGGGATCATGGAGCCTGCGGCCTGCTGCACCCGGTCATGGAGGAAACAGTAGCGGTTGGAAACACCTTCCCTTTCATGGGAAAGCCCCTCCACCGGAAGCACGCTTCCTGTAAATGGACCGGGAATATCCCCTGTTGCCATCACAAGCCCCGCCTTCAGTGCAGGCCACAGCTCCGAAAAGGTTTTGGTCAGGGGTTTTTCCCGGACAATGGAGAGGACGTCAAGGTCAAAGCTACTGCCGATGCAGGCGGCAAGCTGCAGAATTTCCTGGGTTTCTTCGGGCAGTTTCCCAAGCCTTGCCACCATGAGATCAATGACGTTATCCGTCATCCCAAGGCCTTCTATCCCAAAAAGATCCCAGACCCAGCGCCTGTTTTCCCTGTCAAAGACCAGCAGCTTTTCAAGGTGGAGGGTTTCAAGGAACTGATTAAGAAAAAAGGGATTGCCCCGGGTCTTTTCCAGACAGCGCTCCGCAAGGGGGCGAACCTCCTTCTTTTCGCAATGGAGGGTATCGGCAAGGAGCTGTTCCACGGAGGCAGGACTCAGGGGACTGAGGACCACAGCCCCAACAGGCACACCCGCCTTCCGGATTTTTTCCAGAACGGCTGACAGGGCATGGGTTTCATCCACATCCTTGTCCCGGTAGGCAAGAATGAAAAAAAGATGGCGGGTGCCGGGGCCGGTCATCAGGTATTCCAAAAGGCTTAAGGATGCGGCATCGGCCCACTGCATATCATCCAGAAAGATGAAAAGGGGCTGACCTTCCCGGACCAGCACCCGGAGAAAGTCCTGAAACACATGGCAGAAACGGTTTCTGGTTTCAGAGGCAGACAGCTCCGGAGCAGGGGGCTGGGAACCAATGAGCCATACCAGCTCAGGAATGACATCACTCATTACACCGGCATTGTTTCCCAAAGCTTCCAGAATCTTTTCCCGCCAGATACTAAGCGCATCCTCCCCATCGGCAAGCAGGGTCATAATCAGCGCACGGAGGGCCTCCAGTATGGGGGCATAGGGCACACTGCGTTTTAAAGGATCAAATTTACCCTCAATAAAAAATCCCCCCTTCTCCAGCCCGTGTTTCCGGATTTCACGGACAAGGGCGGATTTTCCCATACCGGCAGGCCCGCTCACAAGCAGGATGCCCGTTCTCTGGTAAGGGTCACTGAAGATCTCAAGGGCTTTTCCCAGAGCCTCGCTGCGTCCGTAGAGTTTCTGGGAAATTTCAAACCTTTCAAAAAGATCCTCTCCACCGGGAAGAAAGGTATCGATACGCTTCTTTGCCTGCCACTGATCCAGACAGTTCTGAAGGTCTGCAACAATCCCTGAAACGGACTGGTACCTGTCTTCCGCCATTTTTGCGAGAAGTTTCAGGATGACAGCGGAGACGGCCTCGGGAATCTCAGGTCTCAGCTGATGGGGAGGAAGCGGCATTTTTGCGATGTGGCTGTGCACAAGCCCTAAGGGGTCTTCGGAGTCAAAGGGAAAACGGCCCGTAAACATGAAATAGAAGGTCGCCCCAAGGGCGTAGAAATCACTGCGGTAATCCACTGCCCGGCCCATGCGTCCGGTCTGCTCCGGCGACATGCAGACAAGGGTTCCCTCCAGCACATTGGGATTCAGGATGGCCTGATGCTCACGGGAAAGTTCCGTGGAAACACCGTAATCCATCAAACGCAGGCTGTCTGTTTCCGGATTGTAGAGAATATTGGAAGGATTGATATCCTTGTGTATGACCTGCTGGCCGTGGATGCGGTCCAGGGTTTGTGCGATACGGATGGCAAGGGAGAGAAGCTCTTCAAGGCTTAAGCTGCGGGAGGCAAGGAAGGCTTCCAGGGTCTCTCCCCCCATATCCTCCTGCACCATGGCGTGGGAGTTCCCGAATCTTTCAAAGCCCAGAACCCGGATACCCCCATGGTCGGAGAGTTTCAGCCCGATCTCATATTCCCGTCTGAAGCGGGCGATCTCATCGGGGGACGGGTAGTCCCGGTTCAGGCATTTAAGGATGACGGGAAGGGCATCCGCCTCCCTTGTGGCACGAAAAATGACCGAACGGGCACTCTGAAACAGAAGCTCCCGGATCTGATACCCTGAAATGTTCTGCCATTTTTCGTCCATTGCAGACCTTTAATGATGCAGACCTTTTGTGGCCGCCGGAAAAAGGGAGGGAGAGGAAGTCAAAAAAATAACGGACTTATCATACACCAGATCCATTCATCTGTGCAATCGGACTTACGGTGGTGGAATAAGGCATCGAAATATACCCCACCATTCCAAATCTGAGGTTTGATATTAAGGATAATACTGATAGCTTACTGTAAGGGAAGTTTATGAAAAATCAGCAATAACAACCTCCACTTCATCCCCCATGATTTCAGACCCCTTTACTTCTTTTTTTGACGAGCAACTCTGCGGACCGTTTCAGATCCTCGATGTAGTTCTGATCAGCCTGCTGCTGAACTTCGAGGCGGCGTTTTGCAGCAAAGTGATCATATTGGCTACTGGCATAATCCAGAGCCTGCTGATGTTTCATGTTCCCTGCATTTTCCAGAGCGGGTAATTCAACATCATTCAAGAACTTATCGAGAAAAAGCTCCCAGTCGGCCATTCGAATGGTCTGGCGACGCTGGGCACGGAATTCAGCCTGATCCAGAAACATGACCGTAATACGATTCAGAGTATCTATTTCTTCTTTGTCCAGATAGTTTTTGGCGGTTCCCACATCGGCTTTCAGTACCCGTGAGCCTTTCCAGCTGGTAAGCCCCATGTTAGGCAATTCAGCATTGGCACGCTTCTTTACAATTTCCGCTGCTGTAAGACCGGTAGCGGCATAGTGCATCTTATTCTGCATGGTAGCAAAAAAAAGCCGTGTTTGTTTTTCCCCTTCCTGATAGTCACTGGCCAGAGCAAAAATATTTCTGATCATCAGGTAAACCCTTGCTTCGCTGGAACGGATTTCCCGGATACGAGCCAGAAGCTCATCAAAATAATCTGTAATGCCCGCAGTTCCCTTAAGCCGGTCATCATCCATGGTGAAGCCCTTGACCAGATATTCACAGATCCGTTCATTTGCCCATTTTCTGAACTGGGCACCTCGTCTGGACCGAACCCGAAAACCAACGGCAAGGATCATCTCCAGATTATAATGATCAATCAGGCGCCCTACCTGTCTTGTACCTTCCATTTGAACTATCCGGAATTTCCGGACAGTTGTCTCTGGCAGTAATTCTTCATCATCGAAAATATTCTGTATATGTTCATTTATAGTACGAACATCTTTTTGAAAAAGCTCCGCAATAAGCTTTTGGCTCAACCAGACGGTCTCACCTTCCAGCCGCACCTGAACCGGACCGCCTGCCCCCTGCCCCTGATACAGCAATAACTCCCCCTGGGGCCGTTTTTCTTCCTTATTTTCCATCAAAAAACCTCGCTGAGAATGAACACTATCTCTTTTTTCATCGGTTCATTTTTTTTGTAATTATTCAGCACAATTTATTTCGAACTGCCAATGCTGTAATTGCAGCAGCTTCGTATTGTTGCAAGGCTCCGGGGCTATTTGAAAGTGACATTGCAATCGTTTCGGATCAGAGCTTTGCAGGCCTGTGCGAAAGAAGCGGCAAACTGTCTGGGCCGCCACAAAGGCAGCGTGCTTAAGCCTGCTATGGCAATCAAAAAGCTTATCCTGCCTGTGGCGGGGAGTTTTTGCCGCTTCCGCACAGGGCAAGAAGCTCCCGAATAAGATTGCGTCACGGGCAAATAGCTTGGAGCCTGTGCATCTGTCTTGCAGGTATGATATGAAAAACTGTGCTGAACAGTTACCATTTTTTTTAAATTTTCTTCCCCCTAGCGCAGGATTTCCCTCGCTACTTCCACCTTTCTCCCCGTATTACGCAACTCAAGGAAGTAGGTGACCAGACGCAGTCCTTCAGAAAGCCGAACACCTGAAACAGTGTTGATTTACCGGTTCCGTTTGCACCGACAACCACACAGAAAGGGGAGATGCCAGACATCCGGACATCCTGAAACAGCTTGAAATTTTTCAGGCGAAGCGATTCTATTCTCATGATATGCCTCGTTATTCCATTTCCAGCATTTCATAAAATGCAAGCTGGGTTGCTTGTGCTGCGTTAATCCCTGCGGGTCCGCCAGTGTTTGATCCGTCGCAGCCGCTGTTTCCGCTGCCATTCACCTGGCAACAGACAACCTCCACAGCCTGAATGCCGAACACTTAAAAATCTTTTTTATACCCTTTTCCGCTGGAATACCACCCTGCAAACGGCCCTTTTAAAAAAGCTGCCTTTCACGAAAAGGCCGGGCATTGTCTTTCTGCAAAAAGACAGATAAGAAAGATTCCTGAGAATAAAACAGGGCGTTTTTTCTACAAAAGGGAGCCCCTTTTACCCGCCCCCTCATTTCCCTCACCTGTGACATTACACTTTCTTATGGGATGGTTCTGGATATGAAAAACCCAATCCGATAAAAGACAGGCCTGAGAGCCAGACCCCGAACCCGTATACAGAAACTTCGACAAACCACCGGCCAGAAAGGAGACCTTATGAGCATACCGGATACGGAATATCTGCTGGATAAAGGAGATCGTATTGTCTCCGTTGGTGGTGCCTGGGACAGTTTTGCAAAAGAAAACGGGGCCGCAAAGGTTTTTTCAGGGGATGTCTGCGGCCGATCTGTCTGGGATTATGTAACAGGTGATGCAACCAGAATGTGGCTGGAGGCCCTCTTCCAGCTTGCCCGATTGCGCCGGACAGAAATAGAACGGCCCTACCGCTGCGACTCTCCCGACGTAAAAAGATTCATGCGTATGCGCATCGCTGTGGAACAGGGGGGCCTGCTGCGCATAGGCCATGAAATTCTGGCAACGGAAAAACGCCCGGCATCCGTGCATATTCAATACGGTTCAGAAACCACAAAAAACCTCAGACAACGATGCAGCATCTGTGGCCGGATACGTGGCGATGGATGGCAGGAGCCGCATCCCGAGGATGCTGATATTTCCGGCATCCTTGTTGTGATTTATACGGTCTGCAAGGACTGCCGCGTTTATCCACATTCCCGTAACCTGTCGTAAAAAAATAAAAAAACACCTGAAAAACCTTGAGAAACCTGCCCTTCAGTGCTATCAATAGCCTCCCTTGAAATCTTTATTTTGCGGGACAAAAAAAACTGTCTAAATGAAGGATACCCCATGCATACCCCCCTTGCCCGTCTCAAAGGCTGTATGGTTATTACGGCCATTGCCCTTTCAACCCTCATCCTTTTTATTCCCCTGATTGCCGTCACCCTTGTCAAGGTGCTGATCCCCCTTAAACTCAGCCGCCTTGTCTGCACCCGCATGATCATCGGCATCAGCACCTCCTGGATTCAGGTGAACAACCTCATCTTTTCCCTTTTCCACAGAACCCGCTGGGAAATCCGTGGCGGTGAGAACCTTTCACCCGAAGGCTGGTATCTGGTTCTCTGCAACCACCAGAGCTGGGTGGACATCTTTGCACTCCAGAGAAATTTGAACGACAAAATTCCCTTTCTTAAATTCTTTTTAAAACAGGAACTGATCTGGGTGCCTGTCATGGGCCTTGTGTGGTGGGCACAGGATTATCCCTTCATGAAACGCTACTCCAAGGAATATATCCTGAAAAACCCCCATAAAAAGGGAAAGGATCTGGAAGCCACCCGGAAAGCCTGTGAAAAATTCCGCACAACCCCGGTCTCTGTCATGAATTTTGTGGAAGGCACCCGCATTACCGAAGCCAAGCATCTCCGCCAGAAAAGTCCCTTCCGGAGACTGCTCAGGCCCAAGTCCGCAGGAACGGCCTTTGTTCTTTCCGCCATGGGCAGGGAGATGAACACCATCGTGGATGTTACCCTTGCCTATCCCCATGGCGTGCCTTCTTTCTGGCAGTTCATCTGCGGTAATGTTCCCCTGATCCGCATGCACATCCGCACCCTTGCCATCCATGAAGAACTGCGGGGGGACTATTTCAATGACAGGGATTTCAGGGAATCCTTTCAGAAGGAGCTGAATGCCATATGGGAAGAAAAGGATATACTCCTTGCCCGAATGATGGAACCTGTCTGGCTGGAAGCAGAGGATGACGTAAAAAAAGTTGCCTGATGGCTATGTTTTTTCGACTGCTGCGATGATATCATGCCTCCTGCGAGATCAGGCCCCTGACTGCCCCCTGGCCTGCAGGGACAGGCCTGTGATCTTCCATGCCTGCCTGAGGAGAAAGGAAGCAAGCAGACAACCATGTCCATTCAGCTTGAACTCATCGACTTTGTTAAAAAAAATCTTCCGGATACACCCGATGACCCGGCGGCTTTTGAGGCATCGAAAGGCCCCTCCTCTCCGGGTTTCGGGCCGGATGTCAGCCGGGCTGTGCATTCCGCCCTGATCCTCAGGCCCGTTTTTGAGCTGGAAACCCGGCGTTTTGCCCAGGGGGAGGAGGCCTTCAGCGGGGAGATCTGGGGGCAGGTGGATCTGCTGTGGACGGCATTCGCCATTCTGGATGTCATCTCTGAGCTTACCGAATACCAGATCGGCGCCACCCGCAGCGAGGTGGTGCAGAAAATCCTTCCCCTTCTCCGCCAGCAGATGACCCCTGGGAAAAAATCTTTTTCCGATGAGGCCCTTGGGGAAGTCACCGCAAAAATATTTGATCATCTCACCAACCGGACCCACCGCTACCTGCCCTTTTCCTGCCCCTTTTTTGACGCAGATGCCGGACGCTACCGCACCCGCCGTTTCTGGCTCATCAAAAATGTTTATACGGGCGAAGGCAGCGAAGCCCTCTTTGCCCTCACGGAAGAAGGCTACACCGCCTATTTCGGCCTGCACGAAACCAGTGCCCTGGATGCCGCTGCCATCGGCAACCTGCGCATCAAGCTGCTCATTGAAAGGGGCAATCTGGATGACGCCATAGCCGTGGCTGAAAGCAACCGCAGGCAGTGCGCCAGAAAAGCCGGAGAAGTGCGAACGGTACGCCGTCAGATCAGCCGGAACATCAAGGCCCTTGCCTTTGACCGAATTCAGGCTCTGGCCGAAGAGGGGGTCAACCAGGTCATGGATATCCAGAAGGAAGGCAACCGGCTGCACAACCTTGTCATCGAAAACCTGCATGGCAGCGGATACAGGGGCCACAGCAGCACCCTGTACAGGCTGGCCGATAAGCTTGAGGCCTTAAGCCACCAGCTGATGAAGCTTTCCGGCCAGTTACAGAGCCTGCCCGAAGACTACCAGAAGCACAGCCACAAACTTTTCAGAAAAGAGGCCCCAGGGGTATTTCCCGGCATGGATGAGGTCATGGAGAGGATTTTCTCTTTAGATGAGGAAAACGCCGCCCGCATGGGAAGCGAGTTCATCGCCCGCATGAACCCTCCGGCAAGAAGACCCCTTTTTGATCCGGCATCGGTGATTGAGGCCTGCGACCGCGCCCTGGAACGGAAAAACCCGCCGGGCGATCAGAATCAGGTCATTTTCGAGGTGGACGGCGAACCCATGCTGCGTTTTCAGCCGGAACTGAATGAAAAGCTGATGCTTGAGGCCTTTCATCTGATCCACGATCATGTTTACCGCAAAAAAGAAATGAAACTGAGTCAGATTCTGGAACAGGCCCTGACAGAATCCAAAGAAGGTCTTTTCCCCGTGGCTGCGGCCATGGCCGTATTTCAGTGCCTTGTGGAAAAACGCATTGCAGACAGGTATGGCATCCATGTGGACATGCCCGACCCGCAAAGCCGCATCACCATGGATCTCGGAAGCGGAAGACGCTACCGGGGCCATGAACTGCGGCTGAGGCAGCGGGTTTCCAATCTCACTGGATGATATCCTTTATCTGAAGGAGTTGATTGATGAAAATTGATATGAGTTCCAAAGCCATTACCGAGCGCCTACAAACCGTCAGCCAGTTAAGAAAAGCATGTCTCGCCCTTGCCAGAACCAGTATCGCTAAAAAAATCATTAAAGAACATGCTTCCAATGAATCCGTTCAGAAAACAGCCCTTGCCCTTGGCCGATAAAGCTGTAACGGATTTACCCTCATCACCAGCCCAGTCAAGTCAGGATCCATTGCATTATGGAAAACCATACGGAATCCCTCCATGCGGCCAGCCGCCTGATTTATTTAAGCCTCATCCACAGCAGCGGCAGCCGCAGGGCCATGGCCCCCTTTGCCAGCGAAATGGCCGAACTCCTCCAGCGTTTTCAGTCCCAGGAAAGCTTCCGCCAGATGGTGGAAACGGGCCTGAAGGCCATGGAACTGCGGCTCCTTGCCCTGGAAGACAAAGGCCTTCGCCTTTCCGCCCGGCGTTCGGACAGTTTTTTTGCCGCCACCCTCACGGACTACGGAAAGCTCCTTGCCAGAAGTGACCTCAAAGCCGCAGAAATCCTTCCCGTTCACTGCGCCATTGCCACGGCCTTTTTTCCGACGGAGGCGGATCTGGATGCTCCTGTGGAGGATCTGGGTGCCATTGTCATTGTGGATGTCATGGATATCCTCAAGCGTTTTGCCCTTGCGGAATTGGCCCTGCCCGATGGAGAAACAAGGCTGCATCCCCAGGTGAAAAGCGTTGCCGAACGCCTCCGGCTTCTGCCCGAAGACAATCCGGACAGGCAAAGGGCAGGCAGCGGTACGAGCTGGGTGGAACTGATCACCATCGTACTGGATCACATGGTGGAAACGGGCTATCTGCTGGCCTTTGAAGAAACACCGGGGGAGGTGGAATACAGACCAACCCCTGCCTATCAGACCGCCCTTCGGGAAGGTATTGTCTATGCCTTCCATGCCTTCCGGGATATTGTGAAGGCCGCTTCCCTGGAGGAAAAAAACACCGCCGGAAGTGCGGCCGGGGAAGGAGAATCCCATGTTTAGACTCAAAAGGTTTTTTGTAAGCGATATCAAGGCAGGGGATAACATTCTGCGCAATGGCTTTGTGCCCGTGTTCCGGGAGGATGGCGATGCGGACCATGGGGTGCTTTTTGCCGCCAACGGCACCTGCAAAACCACCCTCTTATCCTTTATCCTCAGCGTATTCAGCCCCTCAAAGCAACGCTTTGTACAGCATCTGCAATCCGGCGGGGATAAAAGCCTGGACCAGTATCTGATTCCCGGCCGTCCTGCCATTGTCATGCTGGATCTGGCCATGGTGCTGCAACCCACCCTCTTTGAGGCAAAACCCGTGGATCATCTGGTTCTGGGCCAGCTTCTCTACCGGCACCGCAGCACGCCGGACCGCATGGACCGCAGCTTTTTTCTGGCCCAGTCCGCTGATTTTTTTGACACCCTCCGCAGCCAGTGGGATGGACTTTTAGATCAGGAAAAGCCCTATCAGGCCTTAAAGGATTTCATGGCCCCCCTTGTCCAGCAGACCACAAGCCAGAAGGAATGGGAGGAAACCCTGGAAGGGCTTGGGCTTGATCCCTGGCTCATTGACCGTCAGGTGGATTTTGCCCGCACGGAAGGGGGCATCAAGGATGCCTTCCGTTTTAAATCCGAAGGGGATTTTTTAAGCTTCTTCCTTGGCTGCGTGACGGATATGGATGCGGCCAAAGACCTGCGTGAGCGCATGGATCAGGACTTAAGCAAGATGAAGGACCGGCCGAGAAAACGGGCCCAGCTTCAGGCCGTACGGAGCTTAAAGGAACGCATCGCCGATTTTGACACCTTCGCCGCCCTCTGGCGCAGCGCAGGAAAAGCCATTGAAGCATGGCGGATGCAGCTGGGAGAAGCCAGCCACCTTCTCCATGGCGCAGAGGCTTCTTCCCGGACAGAGATGGAAGCCCTTGAAAGGGAGCAGGGGGAAACCGAAGGCTCTTTGAAAACCCTTCAGACCGATCTGGAAACCACCCGAAGCAATATCCTTTATCTGGAACATTTCAACCTCTCCTGTGAAATGGAAGAGGGAGAAAAAAGCCTTCAGCATACCATGAAGGAAAGCGAGGAGCTTAAGGCTGAAAAAAGCGCCCTTCTTGCTGCGGATTTCATGGCCGATATCCGAAAGAATCAGGCCGAAGCAGCCACAAAGGAAAAAGCCCTCGCCGAAGCAGGCGAAGAAATCACTCCCTTGCAGGAAAAGGTGAAAACCCTTGCGGCCCAGTACCATCTGCGTCTCGGTGCAGACCGCCACGGGCTGAAAACAATCATGGACAATCTGTGCAGGGAAGAGGAAGAAAGAAGGCAGCATCAGAAGTCTCTGGAAAATAAGCTGCAGACAGAAGAAAGCCTTCAGAAAGCCCTTGAAAGGGCGCTTGAGGATCTGAACCACAGAATTCGGGGGGCCGAAGCAGGCCTTATCCTGCTGCCCCTTCAGCCCGGAGAAGGACCTTCCGATGCCCTGAGCCGTCTTCATGGGGAAAAAGCAGCCCTTGAAGACCGCATCTCCATGGTTGAAAAGGAAATGAGGGCCGGGGAAGAAGCCCTGAAGGCCATGGACGGCAAATGGCGCAGCCTGCTGGAAGCCTCTTCCAAAGCAGAAAGCAAGCGGACCGAAGCCCTCAGGGCCATGGAGGAAGAAGCGGATCTGCGGCGGCGTCTTCTGGAAGATCCCCATCTTGTGCGCATTTCCGGAACCCTTGATATGGAAGTCAGCTCCGCAGAGCTTCTTTCAAGGCTGGATGCTGCCCTGACACGCAGCGAGGAGCGTCTCAGAACAAAAGAAAGGCAAACCCTTCAGCTGGAAGAAAAACTGGAAGCCTTAGGGCAGGGAGGGGGCCTTGCCGCCGATGACCTTACCCGCCGCCTTCTTTCCCATTACCATGAAAAGGGCATTTCACCAGGAGAGCTTAAATCCTATCCCGAATACCTTGCGGATCTCTACCCTTCGCCGGAAACCCTTGCCAGCTTCATCGAAGGCGATCCGGCCCGGTTCACGGGCATGATGGCGTCCAGTCCGGATATCATTGAACGCATCCTTGAGATGCCGGTGCCTTTCTGGCTGCACCGGCCCGTGGTGATCTCCACCCCATGCCCTCCCGAGGCGGTCCATGCCGTGGAACAGACCCTGATCCGCCCCCTGACACCCGAGGTCTATTCCAGGCAGCACATGGAAAAAGTGAGGGATGACTACCAAACAACGCTGGAAAAGATGGTAGGGGAAAGGGAAGAAACCCGGAGCACCCTGAAAGCCATGGAAGGCGTAAGCCGAAATCTCCACGCCTATCAGGAACGTTTTCCCGATGTCGGAGCTGTGGCGGCCCTGCGTGAACGGGTGGGCAGGGAGGAAAAAAATCTTTCCGCCATCAGAAATGCCATCGCTGAAACGGAGGCGGGCATGGAAGCCCTCAATGTCTCAAAG
The DNA here is from genome assembly GCF_007830435.1 of Desulfobotulus alkaliphilus. Lineage (GTDB taxonomy): Bacteria > Desulfobacterota > Desulfobacteria > Desulfobacterales > ASO4-4 > Desulfobotulus > Desulfobotulus alkaliphilus. Next base: position 108,860 of record NZ_VLLC01000007.1, read on the forward strand.
GCCGATCTGGAATCCCGATACCGCCATCTGAAAGACCAGCTTGCAGACCTTTCCCGGATACACCAGCAGGTAAACACCTGGCTCACATCCTTTGCGGATCTCGCAGCATGGCAGGAGGAAAGGGAAAAAAAGATTCTTGAAAAAAGAACTTTGGAAAAAACCATAAAAGCAGAAGGCAATCTTCTGGAGGAGCTGAAAGAAAAAACCCGCCAAATTCTTATGGATATCCACATATGCAAAAGTGATCTCAAAAGGCTGGACGAAAAGGCCTCAGAAATAAGTCAGCCCGAGGACAAAAAACTTACGGCTGCCGAGCAGGAAGAAGCCCTGTCCATGGACCTTCAGACCCTGCATCATCTTCATCATGCGGCAAGGGAAACCCTGAGGCAGATGGGCCATAGCCTTGGCATTGATCTTCTGACGAAAGAATTTGAGGATCTTCAGGGACGCATAGCAAGGCTTCAGTCCGAATTCGGAGCTTTTGGCCGCAGCCATACCTATGATGAAAAAACAGCAAAAGACTGGGCAGCGCGCAGCTTCAGGGAACGGAAGGAAGACCTTGAAATCCTTTCCGGAAAGCTGGAAGCACTGAAAGAGCGTCGCATCCGCATGGAAACGGAACTGGAACACAAAAAAAAGGATCAGGCCCGCAGCGAGGCCCTTCTTTCAGAACGCAAAGCCAAAGGCTTTTCTCCGGATCTTGGGGAAGAAGAGCTCAAGGATCAGGATACAGATGCCCTTTTGTACCAGCTGGAAAGTGAAAAAAGAAAGCGGCAGTCGGACTGCGAAGCCCTTTCTTCCCGCAGTCATCGCCTCAAAGAGAAACTCCGCTATCTTGAAAAATGGCATCAGGAACTTCGCATTGGCATGGCGGAAAACCAGTCCTTTGAGCCCCTCTGGGATGGAAATTCTCCCCGCCATCCATGGCCGGACCTTTTGGAACCGGCCGGAGACAGGATGGCTTCCATCGGAAAGCTGCTGGAAGAGATAAGGGAAATGGCCGCAGCCGAAAGAAAGGATCGTGAGGCCGGAGAAAGCGCCCGCAGGCGGATGCGGAGCGCCTTTGACCGTCTCCAGACCCACCTTCAGGATGACGCCTGTCGCCATGAACTGCCCGCTGTGGTGGATGCCCTGAGAAGCCACGATGCTGAATCCTTAGGCCATCAGGCCGACGACCTGATCCGGCGCTGCGAAGATATCGGCCGTAACATTGAAACGGATCTGGAAATTACCCAGCGCTTCATGGACAACCTTGTGGATATGCTGCTTCAGTACAGCCGGGATTATCACCAGAAACTGCAGGCCGCAACCAGAGAGCTTCTGCCGGAAACCGTTTTTATTTACGGCGGAAAACCCATTCTGCGTGCCGGTGTCCGCCTGGATTTTGCCCGTTATCAGGATGCCTTCCGCCAGTCTGTGGAAAACTGGCTCCACCAGCTCATGCAGCAGAACCGTCTGCCGGAAGTCAATGCAAAAGCAGGCAACGGCCTTGGCGCTGAACTGCTCTACCAGCTTCTGGGGGCCGCATCCGGCAAAGAGAATTTCGGCATCCGCATGCTGAAATGCGATGACTCCGGCAGCACCTACGAGCCCGTGGGAAAGGATCTCGGTTCCGGCGGCGAGGCCCTTACCATCGCCGTCATGCTCTATACACTTCTCATCTCCATGCGAAAAAAACGCAGCAGCGCTTCCGAGGGCAGAATTCCCGCCTTTCTCGTTCTGGACAATCCCTTAGGGGTCTGCAACCGCTCGGACTTTGTGGATGCCCAGCTCAAGGTGGCGGGAAACATGGGGCTTCAGTGCGTCTATTTCACCGGCATCCATGACCGGGAATCCTTAGAGCTTTTTGAACTGCGTACCGCCATCCGCAAAGGGGATAAAAAACTTGAGATCGACGGCGTTTCCTACAACTGCCTTGAAATCACGGAGCTGAATGTGGAAAAAACAAAGAAACAGGTGAACAATGGGTGATGTCATCTGTTCATGGCAGACATGCCTGCCCCAAGGCAAATCCCTTGTCTGGCCCGATGGCTGCAGGGATCTGACTGCCATTATTCCGAAAAATCAGCCTCCAGATCGGATCTGAGGGTTGCTTTGAAAGCTTCCTATAAGGTATGCTTAATTCATTTTTTTTGAAAATGAGAAAAAATGTCCAAAAAGGAGGAAAAACCATGAGTGATTCTAATTCGCACAGAAGTTTTTCTGATCAAGTCATACGGACAGGCTTATTAGTTATCCTTGCTTTGGTCATGATTGCTTGTGATGGTGGATCATCTTCACCAACTTCAAAAGACAGTGAATCCAAACCAGAAAAAGTAATTCTGCCTTCATTGGTTCAGTATTTTCCAGACAGTGGGCCGGCTGGAAGTGCCGTTTACCTTCAATTCAGCGAGTCGCTCATTCAAATATCTTCAAACCTGGAGGCTACATTTAACGAAGAACCTGTTGTTATAAAAGGATATACAGAAGATATTGCAGAAATATTCATCCCACCCAACGCCGTGCCAGGCAGCACTGGCATTATTCAAATCCAAACGACAGACTCCAAAGCACCACGCATTACTTTCAATGTAACTAAACCCAAAGCCATTCGCATAACCAGCCAAACCATTGAGCCATCCGGTACAGAGCAGGTAATAGGGTATGAGGACACTCTGAAGCTCACCATACCCGCAGGACTTATTGACCAACCACGCAATCTGACCATTGATGTTATTGATAATGCTCCACCAAGCAGCCTTAACCCCTTTAACCGGGTAGCAGTAGACATTACCATAGACGGGCTCACTCAGCTTGACAAAACCATTGAAATAGCAATGGCGTATAATACAAATGGACTCAATCCGGACTATGGTCCAGGTGAGCAACTTTTTGCCCAGCGCTTTGATAGCGATACTGGCCTATGGGTTGACCTGCCGCTTCAGGTAGATGAAGAAACCCAAACAGCTTATATTTATACCGATCATCTTAGTTACATTGCCCTTGTCGGCACTGCAGCGGGGTTAATGACTGCATACAGCCCAGCAGCAGTCGCCACCGGAGTAGGTGTTACTGGTGCAGTCGCAGCCAGTGGCTGGATAGCAGAGAAGATTGCCTACAGTACCTATACGACCCCTCAAGGTAATTTCCGTATCGTGTACCGCAACTATGCTACACCTGACAGTAGTGATATAGACAACTGGCAAAAGCCTGCGCTTGCTGCTGGACTGACCGGTTACAACAGCAAGTATCCTAAATATGTACAGGATGCAGGTGAGCTGCTTGAAGTTGCTTACCAAAATTATATCCATGCTGGATTAAAACGACCAGGCTCAAGAATTCTCGACATTCCACAGGCTACCACTGTCAAAATAAGTGGCGTGTGGCAGACAGCTACTGGAGATTTGCTTAAGGATTGGCGTGGCATCGGCGATGGTGACCAACCACAATATGGTAAAATATTCCGTGCTGTACATCTTCCTCTATCAATTTTCACTGATGGGTCGATTAATAATAATGATCTCATTATCATCGGACATGAACTCTTTCACCGTTTCCAGGCCGAATACTACACTATTCGCCGTTTTCTGAGCTGGGAAAATACCGGAGATTACTGGTGGATCGAAGCAACCGCCGAATACGCCGGACATAATGTAGCATGGGGCAATCTCACCCTTGATGGCCTTGACGCCCTCGTACAGGGCAATTTACTCAGCTATCCCATTGATTCCACCGGCATCAAAGCAGACTGGGGGAGGGACTATGAATATGTGAGCGCAACTTTTGTTGACCATCTTGTGCGTAAACAGGGTGTGGACTTTGGAGAACTGATTGAGTTTGTAGCCCGGGGAGAACCTAAAGCACAGCTTAACCAGTTTGCCGCATCCAGCCAAACTGGTGGCAGCCTCGGTTGGTGGTATCATCAGTTTGCCCGTGATACTGCCCTTACCAATATGTACCTCAGCTCTTTTCCACCAGCTAACTTTAATTTGCCACCATCAGCGAGTGCTGAGTACCTTTATAATTTTCAGGTTGCAGAGGCCAATGACATCCTGCACCTTCCAGAAGAAGCTTTTATGGAAATAGCAGTCGATGGTGATCCGTCTATAGTCGATATTGTTGTGATTCCTGATGGAAAAGAGTTTGCTGAAGCCGACTTTACCACATTTCTTTCTGGCCGTCCCCCCCAACAGTGGCAATTACAGACGTGGCAAATCAACAGCCTAAACCCCGGAGACACCATTTATATACTGGCAACCAATGATGGATTCTATGGTGAAGAGCACTATGTTAACGCCAGTATAATGGTGGATCATCAGAAAAGCACTGAAGAGGGTAGCGAAACCCTGGTCAGTCATCAGTTTTATCTTCCCGGCAAATATTCAGCTAAACTCTGGGCCGTTCAAATTGGTCAGGCAACACTCAGTATTGACCCGGATACTTTAAATGAAGCCTTACCGGATGAAGAGTACGCATTTTACCTAAACATTGAAGACATACCAAAAAACACAAATAAAATCGAAATATTATGGAGTTTTACCGGCGCTGACGGCGAGATCAGCCAAGATCAGGCGAGTGTTCCTGTCAGTGAAAACGGCACGGCTACATACACCATCAGGCACACTTTCAAAGAAGTAGCTGAAGAAGGGTTAAGTTTGCTTGTAACAGTACAGGATAAAGAGACAGCCAGCGAACTCGCCCGGGTAACCGTCCCCATAATGTTTCCTTTTAAAGTAACCATAACCGGCCCCCGCATACTCGTATGGGAACTTACCGGTGGAGCCAGCGAAGTTACCCAGAATTTTGAAGCGATGGCCGTTCCTGAAGCTTATTATGAATACAGATGGATTTTTGGAGACGGTAATACTCAAATAGACAAACCCCTGCCAGGAGAACGCTCAAGTGTCAGTCATACTTATGCAAATCTTAGTGCAGGCGACAAATTGTACCCTCGCATAGAGCTTTGGGATTTGACGGGTAAAAAACTCGCAGAAGATACTGTCTCCATACATGTAGAGCAAAAAAAGGAATCAGACCATGATATGGAAAGAATTGAACTCTTGCAGAGTATAGACTGCGGCTGGGATGTGGATTACTCGATACTGGAATATGCTGGCGATGATCGTGGAGAGGGGGGTTTTTGGTATAGAGTTCCATATCTTTATACTGTACAGCATGGAGTACATATTCGACTGAGAGACTACCAGTCTTCGCCGTTTGAAATTGTACAGACTTGCTGGCACGTACATCCAGATATTGAAAATGCCAATGTGGATCATGGCAATTATTATGGTTCGCTCAAGCATGGCGTATCCAGAATCTGGTTAAGTGACGGAACTCAAACCGCGGAAATTCTCTATAGAGAAAACAAACACCTATACGTGCTTGATCAAAGGGACCTTGAATCAAATCAACCATGGTGCGCAATAACAGACTATGTTGATAATAACTTTACCCGGCACGAGGGTAGCTGCCCATGGGTGGTCCCCTCTCCATATCCGGGCTATATTGAATCCAGCGAGTAATGGGATTTTGATTTCAGCCTTTTGCTTGGCAACAGTTATGCCACAACCTTAATTTATTTACTTTTCAAAGACTTATAGTTTAGGCAAAATAAAAATCTGAAGGACAGTACAGATTACCTGCCCCTGCAACACAGGACTGTAAAGCCTGTTGCGGGGGCAGGCCTTTGGTCTCAGTTCCGGGAAGGCCACAGCTACTAATAAAATCGAAACGCACTCGACAGAATATCTTCTCTTTCAGGCTTAATGAAAATGATCAGGTATTTTTATCTACGTCGAATGGCAAATGATCTTTTTAGTACGTAACACCTCCCCTCGGAATACCGAACCAGACGAACGTTAATCCCATGCGTACCAAATCAAAAAACAGCTTTTGCCTCACCCCCAAAAGGTGCAAAATATGAAAAAAAGAATCCTCTACGGCGAAGCCAATTATGCGGCCATTGTTCGTGAAAACGGATACTTTGTGGATAAAACCGCCTACATCGAAAAACTGGAATCCGTCAAAAATACCGTATTTCTGCGTCCAAGGCGTTTTGGAAAATCCCTGCTCTGCACCATGCTGGAGTCCTACTATTCGGTTTTATACAAAGATAACTTTGAAGAGCTTTTCGGCCACACATGGATAGGCAAAAACCCAACGCCCCTGCACAATACCCTGCTTGTGCTGCATCTGGATTTTTCCACCATTGAGACGGGTGAGCTGGAAGTGATGGAAAAAAGTTTCAACCATACTGTTAACTTAAAACTTAAAAGCCTCATACGAAACTGCCATGCATGGCTTAAAAACAGCCCGCCATTTGACCCAGAGGCAAGTGCCACAGCCAATCTTCAAAGCCTGTTGGATCATTTTTCACCCGACTGGCCCCATCCCCTCTATGTCATCATTGATGAGTACGACAATTTTGCCAACCAGCTCATCACAGGTCATAAAGACCTTCTTTATAAGCAGCTCATGGCCGATGACGGTTTTTTAAAAACCTTTTTCAAGCTTTTAAAAGAGGGCAGAAAAACCGGAGCCATCCACAATGTTTTCATCACTGGCGTTCTGCCCGTTACCATGGATGAACTGGCTTCGGGCTTCAACATTGCCACCTTCATCACCCTGAACCCCAAGTTTGAAAACATGATCGGCTTCACCCAGTCTGAAGTGGATTTACTTCTCGATGACATTTACAAAGACTATGACATCCGCCCGGATACCCGCAATGAGGTCCAGGATGTCATTAAAAATCAGTACAATGGCTATCATTTTATCAACCCGGAAGGTGAGGCCGTTTATAATTCCACCATTCTCCAGTATTTTCTGAGCTGGCTCTGTGAATTTAAAACCATGCCCAAACACTTGACGGACATGAACCTCAAAACGGATATCCTGTGGATCAAAAGAATCACCGGCTCCAACCCTGAGCTTACAGAAGATTTTGTCACCCGGCTGACAACCGAAAACAGCATTGACTATGACGACACCCTGCTCACCCAGAAATTCAACATGTCCCAATTTTTTGAAAAGGGTTTTTTCCCCATCTCCTTTTTTTATCTGGGCATGCTCACCCGGAAAAACGATTTTTCCCTCACTCTCCCCAACCTCAACATGAGAAGAATCTTTGTGGAATACTTCAATGAGCTGCACCGCATTGACGTTTCCACCGGCTACGGGGACATGATGCAGCATTTTGTTAAAACCCTTGACCTGAAAGCCCTGTTTGCGGGCTACTGGCAGGAATACGTTTCCCAGCTTCCCGAAGCCGTTTTCACCAAGGTAAATGAGAACTTCTACCGCACCACCTTTTATGAGCTGTGTTCCCGCTATCTTTCCCGCTGGTTCACCTGGAATGTGGAACGCTCCTACCCCAAAGGCAGGACGGATCTGGAGTTTGTGGGCAAATTCAATGAATGTTTTGCGGGCATTCGCATGGTCATCGAGTTCAAATACTTTTCCAATGCCGCCTTTAAAAAATTCAATACCAGCATTGAAAACTTCACCCTGATTCCTGAAGATACGGAACAGATGGCAGGCTATGTGGAAGGGCTTCAAAAGGAATACCCGGAGGCAAGGGTCAGCCAGCATGTGATTTACTGTTTCGGCAATGGGGGATTCAGGGTGTTTGATACGGCCCCCCTTCCGGCATCAAATGAACCTAAAAGCTGAACCCTCATCAGGCATGGCTTTTAAACGGCGCACTGGAGACAAAAAACCTTAAGATCAACGACTCTTCCTGAAACTGCCTTGAAATCACGGAGCTGCATGTGGAAAAAATGAAAAGACAGGTGAGCCATGGATGATGTTCTCTGTTCGTGGAAGGTGTGCCTTCCCCAAGGCAGATCCCTTGTCTGGCCCGATGGCTGCAGGGATCTGATTGCCATTATTCCGAAAAATAAGGCTCCAGAGCTTATCTGCAGCGGACTGGATGCCTCTCCGAGAATTGTGACCTGCCCGGAAGAAACCTGTTTTGTGGGCATCCGCCTTGCACCGGGCCTCACCTTTCCATGGGAAAAGGATGCCCCCGGCTCAAAGTGCAGGGATCAGTCCATCTCCCCATACCTGCCAGATCCGCACAGCTGCGGTTTTGAAGCCGATCCCGATGCCATAGGGCGTGTGCTTCTGCAGATGGTTTCGCTGGCAAACCCTGCCCCCCGCTGGATTGCAGACTACCTGACGGAACTGGGGACAGAGGGAAAAAAAAGGGCCACGGCATTCAGTCCGCGAAGCATCAGGAGGCAGATGGTTCAGTTCACGGGGGCATCGCCCAGCTACTGGAAGGGTCTGGCCCGGGCCCGGAAGGCGGGATATGCCATCGCTTCCTCCGATATCCCCCTGGCCCATATTGCCGCTGACCACGGTTTTTCAGATCAGGCCCATCTGAACAGGGAAATCAGACGCTGGTTCGGCTGCACTCCCAACATGCTTCGTGTGAACGGGGAGCTGTCCGCAGCCCGGCTGACAGCTCCCGATGCATTCCCCCATCCTCAGTCAAGAATATACTGCTGAAACTCCGCTGCCGGGGGAATGGGGTGGTAGCAGTAAACAAGGGCACCGGAGGGATCCAGAAGCCCAAAGCCCCTGTCTCCCCATGGATGATCTTCCAGAGGCATGATGACAGGCAGCCCCGCCTGATCATGAAGACGCTCGTACATGGCATCCGCATCCCTCACAAGGATATTGAGAAAAATTCCTCCGGTAAAAGGCACCATGCCTTCCTGGGGCTCCATAAGACAGATTTCCGGCCCCGATGGGGAAGCTCCAAGGCGAAGTACCACGTACCAGCCGCAGTCAAAGGCCGGACGGGCATCAAAGTGCGAGAGATAAAATGCCTTTGTTTCTTTAAGCTTCTGCGTGACAAGGGTTGTGCTGACGGATTGAATTTCCATATCTTCCTCCAGGGTTTCCTGTTTTCATAAAATGAAACTCTGGCGGGCAGCATAGCGCAATATCTGTGGCAAAATCTTGAATTTTTCGGCCAAAAGTTCGTGGTAATCAGAAAATATAAAGGAGGCTATCCATGGGAGACATCCTGCAGGAAGCTGTTCTGAAAGAGATACAATCCAGCAAGGTTAAACGCATAAAGACCCGTCCTCTCCTTGACGTCATCAAAAAAGAGTCCCTTAGCCCCATAGGAGATTTTGATCTTCCCAAGCGCCTTTTAGAAATTCTGCAGGCCCTTGAAAAAGAAAAACGGCTGCAAATGCCCAAAGGGAAGAAAGCCTTTGATAAGATAAGCAAACTCCCCGACTATATCACCGCCTTAAAGCCGGAAGAGGATGCGGCCATGGAACAAAAAAAGAGCAATCTTTACAATTTACGTAACCTGACCGCCTGGGAACCCAGACACATGATCGCCTTTGCCCCTCGTCTGAAAAAAGAAACAGAACTGGAGCTGGCAAAAAAGATCAACCATTATCTGTTGAACCGAAAATCCGATGCAAAAAAAATCCCCCACAGGGAGCGGGCTTTGCAGATTTTTGGAGATGAAAAGGCCTTGGATGGCCACACCCGCAAAGGACTTTTTGGTGGCAGAATCACCCTTGAAGATCTGGACTGCTTTTACTGCCCGGAGCCCCTTCCCTTCCAGAGCCCTTCACCGGACAAGGCCCTTCTTTCTGGCAAACCCCTTCTCGTTGTGGAGAACGCCAACACCTACTGGAGCTGCTGTCAGGCCAATGGCACCCTCAGCACCTTTGCCGCCGTGGTGTACGGTAAAGGCTTCAGGATAGCTGTAAACGAATCCGCCAATGACGGGCTGGAGCAGATCAGAGCAGATCTTAAAGCCTCAGAAATTCTCTATTTTGGCGACCTTGATCCCACAGGCATCGCCATTCCCGTGGGTATCAATGCCACGAGGGAAAAAAACAACCTTCCCCCGCTTCGGCCTGCCCTTTCCCTTTACAAGGCCCTCCTTGAAAAAAACCTCACTACAGCCTATGACGGCTCCCAGAGCAAACATCACAATCCCATGGATGCAAGGCAATGGCTGGGGGATGAACTGGCAGGCATTTATCTTGAAAAGACAGAGAACCTTCGATGGCCCCAGGAGGGTCTGACCGCCGAAGATATCCACAAAGCCCTGACTTAAAAGGCAATCTGATTACCTCCATTCGTTTAACAAAAATATAAGGCCATAGCGTTTAAGCATCAAGACGTTTTTCGGGTGTCTTTGAATAAAAACATCCGTTTTCAGATAAAAAACCAAGAGAACCGCTTCATACGCCAGAGGATCTACCCTGAAAACCACTGGCATGACAGGCAGATTACAAAACAGCGTTCACTGCCAGTCAGGCCCCTGCCAGAAACCCTTTGCCTTTTTTCATCAGACACAGGATATTGTCCCTGCAGATCATGGATAACTGCCCGATCCACAGGCGGTTTCATCTCCTGACAAAAAAACAGACGGAAAGGGATACTTTTATGAAAAAACTGCCTGCTATCATTGAGGTGGACAGTGAAAAATGCGTGAACTGTCATGCCTGTGTCTATGTCTGCCCCGTATATTACTGCAATGATGCCAGCGGCGACCATGTGGCATGCATCCCGGATCTGTGCATCGGATGCGGACAGTGCCTTACTGCCTGCACCCACGATGCCCGCCATGGCGTAGATGATTTCACGCCTTTTATGGAAGCCCTTTCCCGAAAAGAAAAAACCGTTGCCATTGTAGCCCCCGGTGTGGCCGCCAATTTTCCTGAACAATATCTGAATCTCAACGGCTGGCTGAAATCCCTTGGGGTTCAGGCCTTTTTCGATGTCAGTTTCGGGGCGGAACTCACCATACGCAGCTACCTTGAACACATGGAAGCAAAAAAACCAAAGGCCGTCATTTCCCAGCCCTGCCCCGCCATTGTTTCCTTCATTGAAATTTACCATCCGGAACTGCTCCCGTATCTCGCTCCGGCCCACAGCCCCATGCTCCATACCATAAAGATGGTGCAGGAATTCTATCCCGAATACAGGGGCGCAAAATTTGCTGTTATTTCTCCATGCTGGGCCAAAAAACGGGAATTCCATGCAACGGGCCTTGGGGATTACAATGTTACCTTCTCCTCCATTGCGGATTATCTCCGGAAGAACAGCATTTCCCTTTCCTCCTTCCCTGCCCTTGAATACGACAATCCGCCCGCAGAACGGGCCGTTCTTTTCTCCACACCCGGTGGCCTTCTCCGCACGGCGGAACGCTGGAATCCGGACATTGCTTCCGCAGCCCGTAAAATCGAAGGCCCCCATGTTGTTTATCACTACCTTGAAGGCCTTGCTCCCATGATTGCTTCGGGCAAGGCTCCCCTGCTCATCGACTGCCTGAACTGCGACACGGGCTGCAATGGCGGCACGGCAACACGGGGTAAAACCCTGCATCCCGATGAAATTGAATCCCTTGTGGAAGCCCGCAGCCGGAAAATGAAGGAGAAATACAAAAAGCAGGGTTTTCGTGGGGATGAGCGCACCAGAAAAAATCTGGAAACCCTTTTGAACCGCTACTGGAAAAAGGGACTCTATGACAGAAAATATGAAGACAGAAGCAACAGCCACGCCTTTCAACTGGATATTCCCGATGCAAAACTACAGGATGCCTACGCCAGCATGGGCAAGCACAGCACCAAAGACATGTACAACTGCAACTCCTGCGGCTACAAAACCTGCCATGCCATGGCCGTTGCCCTCCAAAACGGCCTGAACAAACCGGAAAACTGCCATTACCATCTGAAGGCAGAACTGGAGAAAAGGGCAAAGGAAATCGCCATCACCATGGTTCAGGACACAGGCCATGTGGCGGGTCTCATGGACAGGGCATCGGAAAATCTTTCATCCGTAGCCGGTGCAACGGAAGAAATGAGTGCCACCATCTCAGAGATTGCCCGCAGTTCGGAAAAGGCCCGCAGCACCGCCCAGGATGCGGAAAATCAGCTTGTCTCCACAGGAAAGATGATGCAGCAGTTGGGTGCATCATCGCAGGAAATCGGAAAGTTTACGGAAATCATTACGGATATATCCGCACAGATCAATCTGCTGGCCCTCAATGCCACCATAGAGGCGGCAAGGGCCGGTGAGGCAGGAAAGGGATTTGCCGTTGTTGCCGATGAAATCAAAGGCCTTGCCAGACAGACCGCCACGGCCACAGAAGATATCAAGGCAAGGATCAGCAGCGTGCAGACGTCTTCGGGCAATGCCATTGATGACATGGAAAAAATTACAGCCATCGTCCACAGCATCAGTGAAACGGTTCTGAGCATTGCTTCCGCCATTGAAGAACAGGCCACTGTCACAGAGAATGTGGCTGCCAATTTAGGAAATGTTTCCGAAGGCATCAAGGAGGCGGATGAAAAAATCAATGAAACTACGGATCATGCCAAAAACATGGCCAGGGAAGTGGCCGGTGTGGGAGAAGACGAGCTGGCAATGCTTCTCAATCAGCGGCACTGAGATACAATTGGGCCATCAGCCAAGGATAAAAAATCTGATACAACCAGGCAGTTTTTATTTCTAAATATTTAAACATGCTGCAAAGCCAACCATGGCTTGATTAACAGCTGCAAACATTTTTTCAGATATCCGGAGACCGGAGACCCATGCACATCATCAGCTGCCATAACAATACGGATTTTGATGCCCTGGCCTCCATGGTGGCGGCCTCCTTTATCTACCCGGAAGCCCTGCGGATTCTGCCAACCCAGCTCCAGCCCGGTGTGCAGGAATTTGTTTCCGTACACTGGGACATACTCCGGCTGCAATCCCGTAAAGGCCTTGATCTTTCCCATGTCCGTCAGCTCACCGTCACGGACACTGCCAACTGGGAGCGCCTTGACAACATGAAGACCCTTGCCGGACAAAAAGATCTCCGCACCATCGTATGGGATCATCACCCCGGACGGGGCAGCATCGAAGCTTCGGAGCTGCATCAGGAAGAAACGGGGGCTGCTGTTACCCTTCTTCTTGAAGAAATGAAAGCCAGAGACTGCGCATTTTCACCCGTTCACGCTACCCTTTTTCTTCTGGGCATCTATGATGACACAGGCTCCCTCTCCTTTCCTTCCACAACAGCCAGAGATGTGCATATGGCGGGCTTCATGCTGGAAAACGGGGCAGACCTCCATGTGGTGGCCGCCTATCAGGACAGTGCGCTGGATGACCGGCACATGGCTCTTTTCCAGCGTATGCTGGGCGAAGCCCAAACCATTTCTCTCGGAAGCCTGAAAATCGGAATCTCTTCCCTTGAAGTGGAAAAGGGACTGACCATGCTGCCCTCGGTAGTGCATCAGTTCAAAGACATTCAGGGGCTGGATGCGGCCTTCGGCATCTTTCCCATGGGGCCTGAAAAAATGGCCATCATTGCACGCAGCAGCGCAAGGGAGCTGGATCTGGGTGCCATGATGCGCAGACTGGGCGGCGGCGGACACCCCGGAGCAGGATCGGCCATCCTGAAGGGCAGTCTTGAAATCGTCCATCAGCAGGTTCTGGAATGTATCCACAGTACAAAGGTGGATGAAGCCTCCGTGCGTCACCTCATGACTCCTGTTCCTGTCCTGCTTTCTGCCGGAAATTCCGTCCGGCAGGCGGCAGATATCCTTAAAAAAACCGGAAAAACCGCACTCCCTGTGGTGGATGATGAAAACAGCTTTCTCGGCACCTTCTCCGAAAAAACCATTGCATCCATCCGCCAGGACCGGCAATGGGAGCAGCGCGTTACCGCCATGCTGAACAGGGATGTGCCTTCGGTTGCTCCTGATGACACCCTGCGCCATGCCCTGCTTCTCATGTCCCGCTCCGAAACCGGCCTTCTACCCGTGATTCTCAAGGGAAAACTTGCGGGTGAAATCACCAGAGCTTCCATTATTCTGAATATGTATTCATTTTAGTTCTGAACCAAGCGGCTCTCTTCTGAGCAACCTGATAAGTGACTCTATGACAAGACGCCGCCATGCACAGTGCCCCGCTATTCCGTGGAAACAAAAACCAAAGGTTGCCCCTCCCAAAATGCCATGTCCTGCCGGAAATAAGCTTTTCATGGGCAGAGCCTTGAAAAAATTTTCTGAGCATCCTATGACAGAATCCAGACGCAAGAATCATAGCCCGGAAGAAAACTGGCTGAGGAACCCGCTTGAAGGGGGGATGGGATTTCAAAAAGACCCCATGATTTATTTTAAAAAGCTCTGTTATCAATCAAATAATGGTCCATTCTGCTGTGAAAAAAATAAAGAAAAAACTGACAAAGGCACAGAAACAGGCAAGGAATGCAGCCAAAAAAGAGCGCCAGAAAAAATACCAGTGGATTTTCATCAATGGAAAACAGGTCAGAATCAAAAGACCTGAAACCATAGACGGAATCCCTGTGGATGAATTCATAGCGAACAATGCCGATCCCCTGTGGTTGCACAGAAATCAATTATGGGAGCTTATCAAAGAGGAAGAGTCCCTTTCCGATTCATATACTCCGGTTCTCTGTGTGGAGGAAGATGAGGATGGTATTCCATTTTAATTGAAAACACATATTTATGCACAAATCAGACTAGAAACACGAGGCCTCTAGGAATGACAGTATCTGGAATTTATGAATCTCTTGTCACACGCCTAATTCAAAAACGATTAGCAGAGCTTGAAGGCTCCTATTTCATCGAAAAACAGAAACTTGACCCTGCTGAGGCGGCAGAATACTTATCTCGTTTTTTATCCCGTGTACTGGTGATTGCTTTTGATTATTTGCCCAGCAATGAAGATAAAGTATTAAAACAAATTGATCTTTCTAATGCACTGGTCAAATGGCTTGCTGAGTATTTGAATAATGCTGAAATTTCAGAAAATCTCCTTGCATCACAAGGAGAAATACTCACAGCTCTTTTTGAAACGTCTAATCCAATTTCAGCAAATTTAAAATCCCATGTATTAAAAATTACTCCAAAAACGGGACTTACTCAAAGTGAACTTTTTACGGGAAGTAATACAGGAATTTCTCTTGAATCTGAGTTAAAGCGTGAAATTCTATCTTCTGATGAAATCTGCTGGTTGGTTTCATTTATCAAGTGGACTGGCATTAGAATTTTTTCCGATACTCTTAAAGAAGCTGTTTCAAACGGAACAAAAATAAGAATCATTACAACCTCATATATGGGGGCAACGGATCAAAAAGCCGTAGACTTTCTTGCCAGCCTACCAAATACAGAAGTTCGTCTCAGTTACAACACGGATCGTGAACGCCTTCATGCCAAAGCCTACCTTTTTCATAGAAAAAGCGGTTTTGATACAGGCTATATTGGTTCATCCAATCTTTCTCGTTCCGCATTAACAAACGGCCTAGAATGGAATCTCAAAGTAACAACACAAGAAATTCCCCATATTATAAAAAAATTTAAATCCACCTTTGAAACTTATTGGCAATCTCACGATTTTGAAACTTACCATGCAGGAAATGAAACCCACCGTACCCGTCTCAAAAAAGCCCTTCAAAGCGAGCGTGGTAGCGGATCATACTCTGAAGAAACGCAATTTTTCTTTGATATTGAACCCCATCCCTACCAGAAAGAAATTCTTGAACGCCTCTTTGTTGAACGAACCATACATCACCGTCATAAAAATTTAATCGTAGCTGCAACAGGCACGGGAAAAACTGTTATTTCAGCCTTTGACTTTCGCTCTTTTTATAAAAAAAATCCTTCTGCAAAACTCCTATTTGTTGCCCATCGTGAAGAAATTCTTAGACAGGCGCTGGCCACCTTCCGAGCTGTTTTACGCACAAGATCTTTTGGTGAGCTCTGGGTTGGTGGTGTAGAGCCAGACCATTACAAAGAACTCTTCGCATCGGTGCAAACGCTAAATAACCGTATTGATTCTCTGAATATAGCTCATGACTATTTTGACTATATTGTTGTGGATGAAGTTCACCATATTGCAGCAAATAGTTACCGTCCTATACTGAATCGTTTTACCCCAAAAATTCTTCTTGGCCTTACGGCTACACCTGAGCGACATGATGGAACCGACATTAGTGAAGATTTTTGCAACACGATTGCTGCAGAACTCCGCCTGCCCGAAGCAATAAACCTACGCCACCTCTGCCCATTCCAATATTTTGGCGTTGACGATACAGTTGATCTGTCCAACGTCAAGTGGGTAAAAGGAAAATATCTCCCCTCGGAGCTGACGAGAATCTACATGGCAAATGACCAGCGAGTTGGGCATATTCTCCGTACTATGGAGGACATTCTCGGGAATATTCACAAAATAAAAGCCCTTGCCTTCTGTGTTTCCCAAGACCATGCTCAATTTATGGCAGAAAAATTTTGCCTGAAAGGGCTCAAGGCTGGAGTGCTTACCAGTTTAAATTCTCAGGATCGCGTCTGCCTAAGGGAAAAATTGGTTAAAGGAGAAATAAACATTCTCTGTGTCGTCGATATTTTTAATGAAGGCGTAGATATACCTGAAATTGATACAGTTCTCTTTCTTCGACCAACAGAAAGTCTTACTATTTTTCTTCAACAATTAGGTCGTGGGCTTCGACTTTCTGAAGGAAAAGATTGCCTGACAGTTTTAGATTTTGTAGGAAACGCACATGCAGAATATGATTTTAGCCATAAATTCAGAGCTCTTATTGGAAAAAAACATATTTCGATCATTGATGAAGTTCAAGATGATTTCCCCCATCTTCCTCTGGGTTGTTCCATTGTTCTTCAGAAACAAGCAAAAGAGGTTATCCTTAAAAACATTCGCAATGCTATTGTAAACAAACAAAAACTTATCAAGTGGATACGTGGATACCCTAGTCAAACAAACCTCAAATTAACTCTATCCAATTTCATGACCCTCTACCCACAGGTTTCCCTAGAAGATATCTATAAAATCAAAATAAATGGTGGAGGTGGTTGGTCACGCCTTTGTGTACAAGCAGGATTTGCGGATGACACCCTGAATAAAAAAATTGAACAAGCAATGTTTCGTAGTATATCGAATAGACTTTTACAATGCAGTTCTCATTCTTACTTACTTTTTATTCAACAACTTATGAAAAGTGGAACATGGGATACTTCTAATGAAATAGAAAATCAGATGGCGCTTATGGCCCATTATGATTTCTGGCAAAAACCTGGCAAAGATTTTGGATTTGATACTCTTGAAAAATCACTTTCTGCACTAATCCGTGACAATAAGCTACGCTTAGAATGCCTAGATGTCATAAATCACCTTTTAAAAAACATTGAAACTATTGAACTTCCAATGGATATAGGGTTCCCATCCGCCTTAAACATTCACTCCAGATACACGCGTGATCAAATTCTAGCAGCTTTTGGCATAAACCGATTTGATAAAAAATCAGGGAGTCGGGAAGGCGTTGTAGAAATCAAACATCTAAACTGTGAACTTCTTTTTGTAACCCTTCAAAAAACAGATAAAAAATTTTCACCAACCACTTTTTACCATGATTATGCAATCAATGAAATTTTATTCCATTGGCAATCTCAGAACTCGGCACGTCCAGATAGGGGAAAAGGCTTATCCTATCTGCAACACAAAAAAAGCAATAAAAAGATCATCTTATTTGTTCGAGAAGACAGTACAGATGAGTATAAACGGGCAATGGGATTTGTAAATCTTGGCCCGGTTAATCTGGAATCTCATTATGGAAGTCAACCAATCAGCATCACTTGGCGTTTGCAAGAACCCCTCCCGCCATACCTATGGAGTGATGCCGCAAAGTTGGCAGCAGGATGACAAAGGAGCTGAAAACTTGGGACAATCTGTTTCCTTTGCCGGATTCCAAAGCTATTCAATAAGAAAATCAAGAAGATAAACAATCCTGATGCCTTCATAGTCATTGGGTATGGTTTTATCCATGGTGAGAATCATTTTCGGGTAATTGTCGGGAATGGCCTGAAGGCCTGCCGGGCATGGAATACGATAGGATGGCTCAGAATCTAAAGGGATACAGAAATTGCAACTTACAAACCCAAAAAAAGCGGGAGTGATATGGCGGATCAAGAAAAAGGCATTCCCAGAATAGAATCTTTAAAGGTTCTGAACTACAGGGCTTTAAAAGAAATTACCCTGGACAGACTGACACCCGTGACAGTTCTTCTTGGGCCAAATGGAAGCGGTAAATCAACAATTTTTGATGTATTTAATTTTCTGTCTGAATGCTTCCAGTATGGACTGCGCCATGCATGGGATCGCAGGGGCAGGAGCAAGGAACTGAAAAGCCGTGGCGCAAGCGGCCCCATCGTTTTTGAACTGAAATATCGTGAAGCTCCAAAGACTCCTGTTATTACTTATCACCTGGCTATAGATGAAGGAATCAAAGGGCCGGAGGTGGTGGAGGAGTGGCTTCAATGGCGACGGGGGAGCAAAGGCCAGCCGTTTCGCTTTCTGGAGTTTAAAAAAGGCATTGGACGTGCCGTCAGTGGTGAAGTACCCGATGCCGATGATGTAAGAGCAGAAAGTAATTTGCGTTCACCGGATCTCATTGCAGTGAATACACTGGGACAGCTTTCAGACCATCCCCGTGTGGCCGCATTGCGTGAGTTTATTACGGATTGGTATGTCTCTTATTTATCCATTGATCAAACCCGAAATCAGCCGGAAGCCGGGCCCCAGGATCGTTTGAATAAGAATGGTGACAACCTGCCCAATGTCATCCAGTATCTGAAGGAAAACCATACGGAAAGGCTGGAGCAGATATTTGCCATACTCAGGAAGCGAATTCCTCGCCTGGAACGGGTGGATGCCGATCTGATGCCGGATGGACGATTGCTCCTTCAGATCAAGGATGCCCCGTTCGAAAAACCGGTACTTTCAAAGTTTGCATCTGATGGCACAATGAAAATGCTGGCCTATTTAACGGTACTTTATGACCCTGAGCCCCCTCAATTTGTAGGGATCGAAGAACCGGAAAATTTCCTTCATCCCCGACTGCTGCCTGAACTGGCGGAGGAGTGCAGGGCTGCTTCTGAAAAAACGCAGCTTCTCGTAACCAGCCATTCTCCCTTCTTCCTTAATGCAATGAGAGCTGAAGAGGTGCGGGTTCTTTACCGGGATGAGCAAGGCTTCACCCATGCTGTTAAAGCATCGGAGATACAGGGAATTCCTGAAATGCTTCAAGCCGGTACAAGCCTTGGCCACCTCTGGATGGAAGGTCATTTTGGCTTTGGTGATCCCCTTATCAACTTCGGTGCCCCCAGAAAAAAGAAGCGGAAGGGGGGCAAGTAATGCTGGAAAAACTGCTTGTTTTTGTGGAAGAATATTCCATGGAAGCAGCATTGGAGCTTCTGCTTCCCAAAATGCTTGACGCAACAGATTATCAGATCATTCGTTTTCAATGCAAAGACGATCTCCTGAAACAACTGCCTGTACGGCTGAAAGGCTATAGCTCATGGATGCCGGAAAATTGGTCTGTCCTAGTGCTGGTAGACAGAGATGATGATGACTGTTCGGTTCTTAAGCACAAACTGGAACAAGCAGCCATCAGTTCTGGTTTTGTTACCAAAACAAGCGCAGCCAAGGGACAGCGTTTTAATGTTACCAACCGTATTGTCATAGAAGAACTGGAAGCATGGTATTTTGGAGACTGGAACGCAGTCAAAGCCGCTTATCCAAAGGTTCCGGTTACGATTCCCCAAAAAGCTCCCTATCGCAATCCTGATGCGATAAGCGGTGGTACCTGGGAGGCCCTGGAACGTGTGCTGAAACAGGCAGGGTATTTTTCAACTGGTTTACGCAAGGCAGAATGTGCCCGGGAGATTGCCCTGCATATGAATATTCATCAGAACAGATCTGGCAGTTTCAATATGTTTCTTACTGCTGTACAAGCTATTTTAGACAAAAAAGTTATTTGAGTACACGGACTGGCTACATCAAAAACGGTGAGGTGATCTTATGAGAACGCCACAGGAAAAAAGCCAATAATACAGGAGCTATTGCTTGAGAATCCATAGAAAATTAAGTAGGGAGCAAGGCCTTTTCCATGAAACACCTTATTTACTGCGCAGTCCTGCTCATGGGGTTCAGCGGAATAACGGCAGAAATACTCCTTATCCGCGAACTTCTCAGTGTTTTTTCAGGAAATGAGCTTTCCATTGCCATGGTGCTGGCAAACTGGCTGCTTTTTGAGGCTGCCGGGTGTCTTCTGGCCGGAAGAAAAGGGGCGGAGGCGGGAAAGACCATACAGACCTTTGTGCTTCTGACCTTTTTATTCTGCAGCGCACTTCTGGTAACCATACCTCTGACAGGGATGCTGAAAAGCATCATGGGCATTGCCATTGGTGAAAGCATGGGCCTCTATGCCATGTTCATGGCCTCTTTTTTCCTTCTCATGCCCGCCGGAATGCTGCACGGCGCACTTTTCACCCAGAGCTGCCGACTGCTTTCCCATTTCCATGATGAAAGGAAAAATCTGGGAGGACGGGTCTATGGGCTTGAAATCCTTGGAACCATCGCTGGAGGCCTGGTCTGCACCTGGCTTCTGATCCCCTGGGGGCATACCCTTAGGGCTGTTTCCCTTATCTTTCTTTTCAATATGGTTCTCTGCCTTGCCCTTGTGTTCCTGTGGTATAAAAAAGATCCTTTGTGCAGAAGAACAGCATTCTGGGTCACTCCCGTCTTCTTTTGTCTGATCTGGCTGATATCCGGCGGCCAGATCCAGCGCATCCATGATGTAAGCCTTCAGGCCCAGTGGCAGCCCCACAGGCTTGAAATCTGCCGGAATTCTCCCTACGGCAGCCTCTGCGTGCTGGAGAACAGGGGCCAGTATCTTTTTTTTCAAGACGGTGCTCCAATTCTGATTACGCCCATTCCGGATATCCCCTTTGTGGAAAAACTTGCCCACCTGCCCCTTCTTGCCCATCCTTCTCCATCCCGTGTCATGATACTGGGGGGCGGTGCAGGAGGCCTGATTACGGAAATTCTCAAGCATCCTGTTGTTACAGCCATTGATTATACAGAGCTTGATCCCATGCTTTTTGAGCTTCTGGAAATATTCACCACCCCCCTTACAAGGGCAGAGCTTCAGCGTCCTGAAGTCAGGGTTCACGCATCCGACGGCCGCCTCTTTCTGGCCTCATCCACAACCCTTTATGATCTTATTTTTTCTGGTGTTCCAGAACCCGGTACCCTTCAGACCAACCGCTATTTCACAAAAGAATTCTTTACCCTTGCCCGAAACAGGCTGGAACCCGGCGGCATACTGGTGCTGACCCTGCCCGGTTCCATGGGCTACCAGAACCGGGAGCTCAGGGATCTTGGCAGCAGCATTTTCCATACCCTTGGTGAGGCCTTTCCCTTTATCCGGGTCTTTCCCGGAGATGGGAAGAAGATTTTTCTGGCATCGGCATCCCCGGACATTCTGAAACTTGATGCAGAAAAGGCCCTTGAAGTACTGGATAAAAGGGGCATGGGAGCCATGCAGGCCCTGCCATGGCACATGGAGCAGCCGCTGCATGAAGGCTGGAAAAACTGGTTTGAGCATTTCATCAAAGATGCCAGCACGGCAATCAATGAAGATTTCAGGCCCCTTGGCATGTTTTACAGCATTGGCTACTGGAACTCCCTTTATGCCCCCGCCTTTGGCGTATTTTATGGTAAACTGGAGCATATCCGCATGGGTGGCCTCATTCTCCTTCTTTTTCCCCTGCTGCTGGCCTCCGGTCTTTACATGGCCCTGTCCCGCAGAAAAATGTATGCCTTCATCCCCCTTGCGGTTTTTTCCACCGGCACATGCGCCATGCTGTTCACCCTTATTCTTATTTTTGCCTTTCAGTCAATTTATGGCTATATTTTTTCATGGATCGGCCTCATGGTGGCCTTTTTCATGGCCGGATCGGCACTTGCCGTACCCCTTGCAGAAAAATGGATGACATCCGCTTCACAGACCTTTTCCCTGTTTTTTAAAACGGAAGTGGCAGTGGCAGGGCTTCTCTGTCTTCTTCCTTTTTTTATTGAAGGGGTGCAGTTTCTGGTGAATCAGGGAGGAATCGCTCATCTGGCAAGCTGGCTTTTTCTTCTGCTTGCCCTGCTCTGCGGTTTTACTACTGGAATTCAGTTTCCACTGGCAAACCGGCTCTATCTGGAAGAAAAAAATGACGAGAGCCGAACGGCAGCACTCTTTTACGGTGCCGATCTTATGGGCGGCTGGCTGGGGGGGATGGTCGGAGGCGTGCTGCTTCTTCCCGTTCTCGGGCTGTATGCCACCTGCATGGTCATGTTTGCAGTGAAACTGGGGCTTTTTCTGACGGCTGTGTTTTTAAAATTCTTCCATATTTCCTGGAGGTGAAACATGGAAAATTTTTTCCTCACCCGGCTTACCCGAAGGGCCTTTATGGAAAAAACGGCAAAGGCCTGTATGAAAACGGGGCTTTCACTTTTTTTCCTTAAGGGTTCCTTTGCCATGGCTTCGGAGGCAGATGAAATTCCTGCTTCCGGGAGTAACGAAAAAAAATTTTCCGTTGCAGAGCCGGGATACCTCAGGCTGCACAGGAGCGGAGAGCTTTCTGAAAGGGCCGCTGCCCTTGAGTCCCTGATGAAAGAATGCCGCCTTTGTCCGAGGCAGTGCGGGGCAGACCGCATCGGTGGCGGGAAGGGCTTTTGTCAGGCTCCGGGTATGCTGCCGGTCATTGCATCGGCCAGTCCCCATTTCGGAGAAGAAAGGCCCCTTGTGGGAAGGGGAGGGTCCGGAACCATTTTCTTCTCCCATTGCAATCTGCGCTGTGTATTCTGTCAGAACTGGGAAATCAGCCATGCCGGGCGGGGGAGGGGTCAGAGCTATGAAAATCTGGCGGACAGAATGCTTGCCATGCAAAGGGCAGGCTGCCATAACATCAATCTTGTTACACCAACCCATTACTCGGCCGCCATCCTGAGGGCGCTGGATCTGGCAGCAGAAAAGGGGCTTCGCCTGCCTCTGGTTTACAATACGTCCGGGTGGGAAAGGATGGAAGTGCTTTCTCTGCTGGACGGAGCCGTTGATATTTATCTTCCGGATTTTAAATTCAAGGACAGTTCCGTCTCTTCGGAGTATGCTGCGGGTGCCGGCAGCTACGGGGAAATAACGGCCAGCGCCATACTGGAAATGCACAGGCAGGTGGGAACGGCCCTTCCTGAATCCGATGGTATTATGAAAAAAGGCCTGATGATAAGGCACCTTGTAATGCCGGGGCACACAAAGGATTCTGTGAAAATTATAGAGTGGATTGCAAGGAATCTTCCGGAAAACACCTATGTCAATATCATGGCCCAGTACAATCCTGCCTACCGGGCCTTTGATCATCCTGAAATTGCACGGCGCATTTCCACGGAAGAATACAGGGACGTGGTCAGGGCTGCGGAAAAAGCAGGCCTTGTCAATCTGGATGTGAGGGGAAGCTGGTGGCTGCGGTGAGGCTGGCCACTTACCCTCACCATGTCCCACGCCAGACCGGAAACCTCCGGCGTTCTTTCCTCGGTGAAATCCGTGCTGCCATCTATTTTTGGCATGATCAGCGTGGGCATTTACGCCACCCTCTACAGTACGGGAGAAAGTGCCGGGGGCATCATGGAGCAGGCCGCTTCCCAGCAGGGTTTTCACACCATTATATGGGTCAGCCTCGGTGTCAGCCTTTTCTGTTTTGCCGTCACCTTTTTAAGCAGGGATGGCTCAAAATTTACTGAGGAATAATATGTTTTCAGGGCTGAAAATATGCTATAAACTGAAGCTTGCAACTGACTGAAAGCCCCTCAAGGACGAATCATGAAAGCAAGCCTGAAAACAAAGGAAGATCAGGTCAAAGCCCTGCTTGCCGCAGACCGCAGGGAAGATGCCATGAACCTTCTCTTCGCCCTGGTCAAGGCCTGTGCTGCGGCCCATAAGTTTGATCATGCGGAAAGACTGTACCAGCAGATGATGGACGTGGATGCCCTTGCCATTGATCTGGTGGTCCGGGCTGCAGAACTTATAGAAGAAGAGAAGAACAGGGCCATAGACAGAAAACACCTTCACCTCTGGAAAAACTGGTATAACCAGCTCAAACAGGAAGAACGCAGCGCATTTTTCTTCGCCACAAGCCCCTTCTCCTTTTCACCGGGAGATGTCCTTTTCCGGAAAGGAGAGATGAATGATACCCTGTTTTTTGTGGATGAGGGGGCACTGAATCTGGTTTCCGTATCCGATACGGGTCAGGAAGTCGTGCTGCGCCGGGTCGGGCCGGGAAGTTTTGCCGGTGAAGAAACCTTTTACAAAAGCAGCGTCTGCACCAGCTCCCTTGTGGCCCTGATGCCGGGTGAAGGCAGAATATTCACAAGAAATGCCCTGCTTTCTTTAAGCGAAACCCTGCCGGGCCTTGGCCCCAAGCTGCGGGATTTCACCATTTCTGCCCCATCGGAAGGCCAGACGGTACAGGCCAAGGGCATCAACCGGAGAAGCCATAAACGCATTCCCGTTCAGGGAAGCATCGTTTTTCAGCCCCTTGGCCAGAAAGATACGGCCCCTGCCCAGGGCCGCATGGCGGACATTTCCCAGGGAGGTCTGTCCTTTTATGTAAAAACCGCCAATGGTCAGGCCGTCCGCCAGCTCCTCGGAAACCGTCTGGGCATGAAATTCCTGCTGCCCCATACCGGCAATCCCCAGCCCGTCGTCTGCAAGGGAGAGGTCACGGGTGTACTCTGCCACATGGATTACGAATATTCCATCCATGTGAAATTCGACAGCCTTCTGGATGCCAAAAATTTTACATGAAAACACAAGGTGCAAGGCACCATGGCTGTCTGCTGGTGACACGGCACTCCTTACGGATCAGGGCTTTTTCGCCTGAATCCCTGCGCTACGCACAAAGGCTGCGGCATCCATGCCGGGCACCCAGTCCCGGATAAATTCCCGGCTTTCTTCCTGTACCACAATCTCTATATCCGTAAATCCAGCATCTTCAAGGAGCTTCTCCAGAAGCTCCGGCGCTATGGCGCCCGTTACTCAGGCGCAGAGGGCATCGGGATGCTCTTCCATGGCCGAAGTAAAGGCTTTCACCTGCACCACATCGGAAATGGCAAGTCTTCCTCCCGAACGCAGCACCCGGAAAGCCTCCTTCAGAACCTGCCCCTTATGTGAAGAAAGATTAAGCACGCAGTTGGATATGATCACATCCACCGAAGCATCGGCCACGGGCAGATATTCAATTTCACCCAGACGAAAAGAAACCTGCACCTTTCCGGCTTTTTTTGCATTGGATCTGGCCTTTTCCACCATCTCCGGGGTCATGTCCACCCCAATGACAAAACCCGTTTTACCCACGCGTTCTGCCGCCAGAAAGGCATCAAACCCTGCGCCACTCCCCAGATCCAGCACCACTTCCCCCGGCCTGAGAGCGGCCAGAGCCAGAGGATTGCCGCATCCAAGGCCCAGATCGGCTCCATGGGGAACCGATGCGGCATCTTCTCTGCTGTATCCAAGACGGGAAGCCTCAATGGCCGCCAGACCTCCTCCGCAGGCACTGCCTTCCCCGCAGCACCCTTTTTCCCTGCCCTGCGCCACAGCACCATAACGGCTGCGGATCAGATGACCTGTATCATTCTCCCTTCCCATACCCCATCCTTTTCTTGTTTGAATTTTTTTTGACAAGCCTAAAAATAAACCTATCTTGTTCTTGCGTTACAAAGTATGCAGAACGTCAACATCAAAGGCAAGGAGGTACACCATGCTACATACACTTCCTGAAATACCCTACGCATATGATGCGCTTGAACCATATATTGACGCACGGACCATGGAAATTCACCACACAAAACATCACCAGACCTACGTGGACAAACTCAACGCTGCCCTTGAAAACCACAAGGAGCTTCAGCAAAAAACCCTGCACCAGCTCCTTAAAGGAATAGATACCGTTCCGGAAACCATAAAAACTGCCGTCCGCAACCATGGCGGCGGCCATGCCAATCATACTCTTTTCTGGCAGATTCTGAAAACCGGGGAAAAACCCGGCGGAGAAATCCTCAAGGCCATTGAGGACACCTTCGGCAGCTACGAAAACTTTGAAAGGGACTTTAGCACAGGTGCAGCCGGTCTCTTCGGGTCCGGCTGGATGTGGCTGGTTCTGGATGAAAAAGGCAAACCCGCTCTCCTGCCCCTGCCCAATCAGGACAGCCCCATCATGTACAAAAAAATCCCCCTGCTGGGCCTTGATGTCTGGGAACACGCCTATTACCTGAAATACCAGAACCGGCGACCGGATTACATCAAAGCCTTCTTTGAAATCATTCACTGGCCTGCCGTGAATGAACGGTATAAGGCGGGTCTTGAAGGTGTCATCCTGTAAGAAAATTCTTTATGGACCCTCACCCTCCGGCACTCAGACGGGAAGAACCTGTCAGCTTAAAGCAAATTCCGTACGCCGTCTGTGTGCCTTGGGGATGGCTGTTTTTCTTCCCCTCTTCCTCCGGGCGGTGGCTGAGGCTCCCGAAGCCAGAAGGGCCGGGGCCTTACCCGGAACACAGGCTGTAAGCCGGGTCTGATAAATGTGCTGCAGCTTGCTGGCCCGAGTGCCGGGGTGAGGGCAAAAGGATCCTGGAGCTCCCGTCAGCATTCAGGAAAAACAGGCTTTTTTTCCCTTTGCCCCATGGAAAATTCCAGATCCGCAAGGCTTTCCACCTGCCTTCTTGAATGGGAAACCAGCACCAGCGTACAGGTTCTTTTCAGATCCAGAAGCAGGCTTTCAATGGCAGCCTCTGCCGCCGCATCCAGAGAAGATGTCGGCTCATCCAGCAGCAGCACTTCCGGCTGCATCACAAGGCTTCGGGCAATGCACAGCCGCTGCTGCTGCCCCCCCGAAAGGGTGCGGGCATCGGAACCAAGTCTGTGTCCCACCTCCTCCCAGAGATGGGCCTGTTTCAGCGCCCTGACAACCCTTTCCTCCAGATCCGCCTTTCTCCCTATGCCCTTCAGCCTGAGGGGCAGGGCCACATTGGCAAAAATGCCCATGGGAAGGGGATTGGGATTCTGAAACACCACAGCCACCTTCCGCCTCAGTTCATACACATCCGTGGATGCTGCATGGATATCCTGCCAGCCCCTTTCCCCGGCCAGAAGAATACTTCCGGAAACCCTCACCTGACTTTCTGCCTCAAGGAGACGGTTAAGGCTGAAAAGAAAGGTGGACTTACCCACTCCGGACGGTCCCGTAACCGCTGTGATGGCGCCTTCCGGTATATCAAGGCTGACACCTGAAAAAACATGGCTTTTTCCATAGGCCACACGGAGGTCCCGGATACGGATTTTGATATTCTGGTTCATCATGACAACTTTCCGGTAAAAATTTTCAGCTGCACGGTTCTGCGGATCAATGCTGCAAGGCCGAAGAGTCCGCCACAAAGCCCCACCAGTATCAGGGATGCGGCAAAGCCCATGGCAAGCTCCCTCTGGGAGGAGTATTCAGCAGCGGTGGTATAGATGAAAAAGGGCAGGGCCTCAAAGGGATCCCAGAAGCCCGATGGCAGACCATAGGCAGCAACGGTGCCCGTAAGAAGGATGACGGCCGTATCCTCGGCAGCACGCCCAACAGAAAGAAGGATGCAGCCCGTAAGGCCGGGTTTTGCAGCGGGAAGCAGTACATGACGAAGCGCCTGCACAGGGCTGGCACCCAGAGAAAGGGCTGTACGCATCAGTTCCGGTGGCAGGGTGTGAATGGCCTGCCAGGTTCCCCTGATGAGATAGGGAAGAATGAGGCAGGCCAGAGAAGCCGCTGCAGGCAGCAGTCCCGGCGTGATAAAGGGAAAGTAACGGTACAGAAAGAGGATGATGGAAAATCCCAGAAGCCCGATGAGAATGGAAGGCATCCCCGCAAGAAGATCCACACAGAAACCGATGCGACGGCGGGTTCCGGGGCTGGCGGACAGGGCCAGATGAATACCGGCTCCCATGCCCATGGGAAGGGCCAGAACCACAGCACAGATTACCAGAAGCAGGGTGCCGCAGATGGCAGGAAAAAGACCGTCAAATACGGGCCGTACTCCCATGATGGCTTCCATGGGCGGCGTATCCCCGAAGAGAAGGCGCATATCCAGCACAGGCAGTGCTTTCACAAAAAGGGCTGCCAGCAGAAAAATAACAATAAAAAAAAGTCCCAGTGCCGCAGCAAAGGCAGCACTTCTTATGGCCATGCGCAGGGGAGCCTTCATCCATTTTCCCTTTCAGCAACCATCAGCCTTCTGCAGAAAAAAATCAGCAGGGTGGTAATCAGATAAAGGGTCAGGCCGCAGGCAAAAATGGACCTGAACTCAGGGCTTTGGGTATCCGAAGCCATCACAAGGGCAATGTGGCCTGTCAGGGTGCGGGCCGGTTCCGTAAGGGAAGAAGGAAAGGCCAGACTGTTGCCTGCCAGCATCAGGGCGATGAGGGTATCCCCCACGGCCCGGCCTGCGGCAAGGAGCAGCCCCGCCACAATACCGCTTCTGGCCCGGGGCAGAAGCAAAAAAACCAGCTTTTCTTCCGGACGGGCTCCCATGGCTGTCATGGCCCGCAGATCTTCTTTGGGGACAGCACGAAAGGCATCGGAAAAAAAGAGGATCATGGTAGGGGCGATGAGAAGGGCCAGCATGAGGGATGCGGCAAGAATGGAAAAACCGGACCCTCCCATGGCCTTGCGGAGAAAAGGCACCAGAAGAAAGACCGCCAGAAAACCATAAACAACCGTGGGAATACCCGTCATGAGCTGAAAAACAGGCCGTATCCAGCGGACAAGATTTTTATGGGCAAGATCCGCCTCACAGAAAGCTGCCGCTCCCAGTGATACGGGAAAGGCAATGCATACCGCCAGCAGACTGATTACACCCGTTCCAGCAATCATGGGGGCAATGCCGTAATTACCGGCCAGAGGCTGCCAGGGTGTCACCAGCAAAAGGAAATACCCACCGCTCTTCAGAAGCGGAAAGGCAAAAAAAAGAAAAAAACCAAAAAGCAGCAGCACAAGACAGAAGGTGAAATATGCTGAAAATCCGCAGAAATGCAGAAAAATTTTTTCTCCCTTTTCCCTTGCTGGAAAAAAATGGTTAGCCATTGCCTGATGCCTTCTCCCCGGACAGGATTCTCAAACCGCAATTTTTAAGAAAAACTGTCCCTGCTTAAAATTCTACCCGGAAAGGCGGCTTCGCCTTCCGGGCATTTTTTCCATTTATACCGGAATCCGAAAAAAATAAGAGGACTGTCCAGCGGGCATCCGGTACACAGGATGCCAGAAGAGCGTTCCTTTATTAAACAGCCCGGAATCAGTCCCTGCCTGCGGGGATAAAGCCCTTTTCCCGGATAATCGCCTGTCCTTCAGGCGTATAGAGATAATTCAGAAAATCTGCTGCCAGTCCTGTGGCCTCTCCCTTTGTGCTGCTGTAAAGACCACGGGAAACGGTGTAGGCTCCGGAAAGCACCGTATCCACTCCGGGCATAACACCGTCAAAGCGAAGCCCCTTGATACCCGGTTCCAGATGACCTACGGATACATAGCCAATGGCACCGGGATCCTGTGCTATGGCCGTTTTCATGGCACCATTGGAAGGCACCACATGGGCAGTGTCCACGATCTCCCCCTTTTTAAGGGCCTGGGTCCAGAAAACTTCCCGGGTGCCCGATGCAGCATCTCTGGTATAGAGGGTGATGGCTCTGTCAGCCCCCCCCACTTCTTTCCAGTTCCTGATTTCCCCTTTGTAAATGGCAGCAAGGCTGGCCGCATCCAGACCATCTACGGGATTGGAAGGGTGGACGGCCAGAGCCACGCCATCCAGCGCCCAGCGGTAGAGGACAAGCCCATAGCTTTCAATTTCCCGCTCCGTGGGTCTTCGCCCTGAATTGCCGATATCCACAAGGCCCTCTCCCACCTTCTGGATGCCCACGCCGGACCCGCCACCCGCAATGGCAATGCGAACCGAGGGTGCCTCTGTCATGACCAGACGGGCAAGATCCCGCATAACGGGTATGTGGGCCGTTCCTCCGGCTATCTGCAGGGTGCCACTTTTTCCTTTAAAAGATACGGACTCTCCCGCATACACCTGAACCACAAAGGAAAAAATCATAACAAAAGACAACATAAAGATTTTTTGAATGTAACGCATTGAAACTCCTTATTTTTGAATAAATAATGAATGACAGGTCGGGGATAACATGGGGAATAGGGCAGGGCAAATTCTGTATTTCTATGAAAAAGAGAAAAGCGATAGAAAAAAACAATAGCGATGCAAGAATAGAAAAAGGCTGCCCCTTTAAAGGAACAGCCTTTTTCGCTTTATTTTACTTCCGGCAGTCAAAGGCGTAAACAGACCCAAAGCATTGCCGGACCCTTGTTGTTTAAACCTTAAAACGCCGCATCATTTCACGGATTTCCTCGGAAAGCGCAGAAAGCTCCCGCACCGTTTCCTGTACCTGATTGCTGGCACTTTCCACCTGACTGGCCGCCGCACTCACCGAAGCCATGTCTCTGGCAATTTCTCCTGACACCTGATTCATTTCACCACTCTGACCATTGGCCTCCTCCACCATGGAAGATGCGGACGCAATGTTTGACGCCACTTCACGGATGGCAGAGGACTGTTCTTCAATGGCCGCAGCAATGGTTCCCACAATATGATTGACATTCTGAATGCCGCTGACGATTCCTTCTATGTCTGCCGTAGCCCTTTCCGAAGCACTCTGAATACCCGTAATTTTTTCCCGGATATCACCGGTAGCTCTGGCCGTTTGACCGGCAAGCTCCTTGATTTCTCCGGCAACCACGGCAAAACCTTTACCAGCCTCTCCGGCACGGGCCGCTTCAATGGTGGCATTTAAAGCCAGAAGGTTGGTCTGATCCGAAATCCCATTGATGGTTTCCGTCACCTTACCGATTTCCTGGGCAGCGCCTCCCAGCTCCTGCATCATCCGGGCAAAGCCTTCAATACTCTTAACGGACTCTTCCGTACTGGTGTTGGCCTTTGCCGTATTGGTGGCAATCTCTCCTATGGTAGAAGTCATTTCCTCCATTGCCGAAGCCACGGAGTTGAGATTTCCCGAAGAAACTTCCATTTTATGGGCCATGGCCTTAGCAGAAGTGGTCATTTCCTCTGCTGCTGCAGCCACGCTTTCTGAAAGCGTGCTGGATTCCTGGGCACTCTGGGCTGTCTGCTCGGAAATACTGGAAAGCTCCGTGGAAGAAGATGCCAGAGTTTCTACGCCGCCATTCAAGCGACTAAAAACTTCCCGAAGAGAGTTTGCCATTTCTCCCATCTGCCGCCCCATATCCCCAAGCTCATCTTTTCTATTCAAAAGATCCGGGGGTACGGTTCGGGTCATGTCTCCATCGGAAATGGACTTAAACATCCGTCCACTCTGCCCCAGAGGCAGCACAATGCTGCGGGTGATAATCACACCAAAGCTTAACGACAGACCAAGGGCAACAAATAGGGCCACAAGGGTCAGTCTTTTGTTTCTTTCCGAAAGGGCCTGCAGTGCCGCCCCCTCCCGTGTGGCAATCTCTCTGTTAATTTCCACAACCCTGTCCAGATGAGCCATGGCCCTTTCCTGTAAAGGCAAAATCTCTTCCACCAGCATTCGGGTCATGCCATCCTGCATCTCCTGAACCTGAAAAGCTTCATCCAGAAAAACAAAAAAAATTTCAAAAACACTTTCAGCAGCAGGCTGCATCTCCCCATTAAAAATCCTCAAAGCCCCGTCCCTGTCTCCCTCTTCCATGGATTTGCGGATTTTTACGATACTTTCATGGAAATTCCTGTGGGGCTCATTCATCGATTTTAGGGCTGACTGCAGGTTTCTGTTGGATGTGGAAAAGGAGACCAGCCAGCGACCAAAATTGCATTCCCTGTGATCTTCTCCGCCGTCAAAGGATTCTCCAAGCAAAATATAATTTGCCACCCGGTTCATCAAAGCATAATGATCCGAACGAAACATCTGTATATATCCAAGGAGTTCATCAGCATTCAAAATGCCCGTAGCATCGATCTCCTGGGACTGGGACAAAAACACATCATTGACACTTCGCCATTTAGAAAGAACATCGAGAAAAGACTGCCACTCCCGACTTTCTTCGGGTGTCTGAGGCAAAGGAGCATAGAGATCAGCAGCCTCTCCATAGCTTTTTCGTGCTGCATCAATGTTAGAATAGGCAATTGTTCTAACTTCCATAGTATTTCTGGGATTTAATAGCATACGCTGAGCAGAAATAAGCTTTTCCAGCTGATATTCCATGACAAGCACAGAATCCAGACTGGGCAGGCGCACCATCACAATTTCATCTGCGGAACTATCGGTTCTTATGGAGGACACATAGCCAAGCCCACCCAGAAAAAAGATAATGAGCGTCAATAAGCCAAAGGCCAGAGCCATGCGCCTTCCAACTTTAAGATTGTTTAAAAAATGCATTGGTATCTCCTTTGAACCGGGTTTAGACTACCCTGTATAAGGCTGCTGTCTATTTTAAACTTATGCAGTATACAATCCTCCGAGCAGAATAATAATCATGACAAGCAAAAAACATTTCATTAAGTTTTGAAATCTTATCCAAACATACTGGAAAAGTCCATTTAAAAAGGCTCTTTTCAATATAAAGGCCCTGCCGGATGAACAGGATGAAAAAAACAAATAACCGTCCCCAAAAAGAAAAAACTGTACTTGTGGAATACAAATACTGCATAAGACATCAAAGTGGTGAAAAAGTTAATTAAGATCATGCTGTACGGAATCAAAATAATTTCAGATAAAATAATGTATACAAGTCACACAGACAAAAAAACCCGGCAGGTTTTCACCATACCGGGCTTTCATTATTTTATGGTAGGCGCATCCGGACTTGAACCGGAGACTTCTACCGTGTCGGGGTAGCGCTCTACCAACTGAGCTATGCGCCTGAAACAGGTTTTTTCTTTACCTCCTTTAACCCTTGAGGTCAAGGAAAAAGAAAACCGTATCCGCAACCGCCTTGACTTTTTACCATAAAAGCATCAAAGCTTCATCTTATTTTACTTCATTCATAACAAGGAGCTTCCATGACCTCCCATCCAGCACTGCCTGCCCTAGCCGAACTTTACGCCCTGCAGGAGAAAACCTTTCATGATTTCCATTCAGCCTGCGCACCGGGCTGCGCATTGTGCTGCACACGCAATGTCATAATCACAAGCCTTGAGGCAGAATATATTCTTTCGCATATAAATACTGAAACAGCAGAAAAAATCAGTGCAGCAGCAAAAACAGATCCTGCACTTCCTCGCCTGCACCCCAGCCTTAGCCTGAATAGCATGGCAGCCCTCTACATGGATGGAAAAAATCCCCCGGAAGATGAAGCTGATCCCTCCTGGTGGCCCTGTCCTCTTCTGGACACCTCAAACAAAAAATGCACGGTTTACACCCACCGGCCCATGGCATGTCGCTGTATGATTTCAAAAACACGCTGTGACACCTCCGACGCCGCAGAAATGGAAGAAGTTCAGGTAGTTCTTCATACCCTTTTTCTGCAGGCCACAGAGCATCTGGATGCGGAAGGCAGAAGTGGGAACCTTCTGGATCTTCTTATGGAAACGTCTTTTCCGGGAAGCATGAATTCGTCCATGCCGCAAAACCGGAAAATCCCCATGCTCATGATCCCCCCTGCATTCCAGCAGAAACTGCGCCCGACTCTGGAAGAAATCCACAGGATTTTCAATATTGCCAGTAAAAAATGAAAAACGTAAATACCTGAAAGCTTTACAGAAAGGAGACTGGATCATGAATAAAAAAAGAACTTTTTTGGGATCTTTGCTGGTTACTGCCATGGTTTTCAGCGGATGCGGTGAAAAATTTACCTTTGAAACAAAGTTCGATGATCAGCGGATAGACTGCTATCAACTCCATGAATCTGAGCAGGACAGATGCTTTGACCGCCTGGACAGAGGTCCCCTTTCAAAAACCTATGAAAAAGACAGAGAAGACATGAGGCATAAAAAACCCTGATTTTATTTTCCAAATAAAAAACGCCCTGTCTTCGAGGTGAAATCACCTTAAAGACAGGGCGTTAAAAGAATCCGGCGGCGTCCTACTCTCCCACACAGTCACCCATGCAGTACCATCGGCGCAGTCAAGCTTAACTTCCGTGTTCGGGATGGGAACGGGTGTGACCTTGACGCCATCGCCACCGAAAATTGTATTTCGATGTATAAATATAAAAAAAGAACTGAAGGCTTTTACACCTTACTCATTCATGCGTCGAGTTATTTTTTTATTTTATTTATATGCAAGCAAAACAAAACCAAAGCGCTGGTCTGCAATCAAAGATCACCAATATTGTGGCTAAGCCTCACGACCGATTAGTACCGGTAAGCTCCATGCATTACTGCACTTACACACCCGGCCTATCAACCTTGTAGTCTCCAAGGGGTCTTTAGCTGACTTAACGTCAGGGGATATCTCATCTTGAAGTTGGCTTCCCGCTTAGATGCTTTCAGCGGTTATCCGTACCGAACTTAGCTACCCTGCTATGCCGCTGGCGCGACAACAGGAACACCAGTGGTTCGTCCATTCCGGTCCTCTCGTACTAGGAACAGATCTCCTCAAATATCCAACGCCCACGGAAGATAGGGACCAAACTGTCTC
>NZ_VLLC01000008.1:0-18576 GCF_007830435.1 Desulfobotulus alkaliphilus
CCTGGGGCCTGTGCATCTGTCTTGCAGGTATGGTACTTGGAAAATTGTGCTGAACAGTTACCCATAGGTCAGAAATCCGTCTTTCCATCCAGTTGCCGGATACGGATGGTGAGGTAGAGATCGCCACTGCCGCCGGTATCCATCCGCCTTCCCAACCCCTTCAGCCGCAGTTTCTGGCCTTCACGACTCTGGGGCGGAACGGTGATCTTATAAAGGCGGGAATAAAAACCCCATGGGATGTTGACCCGTTTGGTGCATCCTGCAAGGGCTTCCGGCGGAGAAAGAATCAGGGTGCCGTAAAAATGGGGCGTATCCTGGGGGGCAATGACACGGATGGTCTGGAGTCCCGGTGTTTTCCTTCTGGCCATGGCCTTGCGCACCTTTGCCGCAAAATGACCTTCCGGAAGCCTGACAAGAAACCTAAGCAGGAAAGCCCCCATGACAAAGCCACCAATATGGGCCCACCAGGCCACCCCGCCACCTCCGCCCATGGCATTGAATACCTGAAACAGAAACCAGATCCCCATATAAATGAAAGCAGGGATTTCAATAAACAGAGGGAAGACAAGTATGGGAATGAGGGTCAGAATGCGGGATGCCGGATAGAGAAGAAAATACGCACCCATGACACCGGCAATGGCACCACTGGCTCCCACAACGGGAATGGTTGAGCCGGGGTAGACCAGGGAATGGGCAAGGCCGGATGCCAGCCCGCAGGCCAGATAAAACCCTAAGTACCGGAGGGGACCGAGGCGGTCTTCCACATTATCCCCAAAAATCCAGAGGGTCCACATATTGAAAATAATATGGAGCCAGCCCCCATGGAGAAACATAAAGGAAAAAAAGGTGAAAACCTTCTGGAACAGGCCTGTATAGGCAGCAAGGGCAGGGTCCGTGTACCGGGCAGGAACCAGCCCCCATTCCCACAGAAAACGGGCCATTTCCGGTCCCTGCCCCAGCTGCAGGAAAAAAATCAGGGCATTGACAAGAATCAGAAGCTGGGTCACCACCGGTCGGTTACGGGATGGCTGGGTGTCTCGGATGGGAATCATCTTACCTCCCGGATCAGGCGGCCCATTCCGGACGGAGCTTTCCCGGCGGGGCAATGCGCATACTCAGATCCACGGCCCTTGCCTGATGGGTCAGGGCTCCGGCGGAAATAATATGAACGCCCGCAAGACCTAAGGCCTTTATTTTTTCAGGTGTCACCATACCGGAAACCTCCACGAGACTGCGACCGTCAATGCGGTCTACAGCCTCTCTGATCATACCCGCATCCATATTATCCAGAAGGATGACATCCGCACCCGCCTCCACGGCCTGAGAAACCTCCCCAAGGGTTTCCGCCTCCACCTCTATTTTCACCAGATGGGACACCCGTCTGCGCACGGCTTCCACGGCCGCAGCCACGCCTCCGGCTGCGGCAATGTGATTGTCTTTGATGAGAACGCCGTCGTAAAGTCCCATCCGGTGATTGGCAGCCCCTCCCACACGTACGGCGTATTTTTCCAGAACCCGCCAGCCCGGCGTGGTCTTTCTTGTATCCACAAGGGTGATGCCGCTGCCTTCCACGCCCCGGCCAAAGGCCCGCACATGGGTGGCAATGCCACAGAGCCGCTGCATAAAATTAAGCGCCGTCCGCTCGCCTGTAAGCAAAGCCCGCATGCGTCCCTGAATGTGCAGGATGCGGGTATTGACGGCAACGGCCTCTCCCTCCTGCACCAGAGGAGAAAAGACCACATCTTTATCAAGCTTTTCAAAAACCCGGCGGGCCACGGAAAAACCCGCCGGCACGATGCCCTCTTCACGGGTAATCACAATACCTTCGCCCATGGCATCTTCGGAAACAATGGCTTCGGTGGTAATATCTCCCGTACCGATATCCTCTTCTAAAGCCAGATCAATGAGGCGTTCCACAGCAAACATAAGGATTTTTCCCCTTCATGGGATAAAGTTCTACACCATGGCAGCCATACGATCCCGGTTGGCAACAAGCTGTCTGCGTTTTTCCGAAAGCTCCCCATGCTGCTCTTTCACCTTTTTCACAACCGCCTCAGGTGCCTTGTCAACAAAACCCGGGTTATCAAGCTTGGCGGATATGCCGTTCAGCTCCTTGTCCACCTTGGCAATGCTTTTGTCCAGACGTTCCACTTCTTTGGAAAAATCAAGAATACCTTCCAAAAGCACATAGAGGGGAGAACCGGAAACAATACTGGTGGCAGAGACCCGGGGCCGCTCCCCCACACTGGCTGCTTCAAGGGTACTGAGCCGTGCCAGAAGCTTCATCAGGTCTCCATGGTTGTGAATCATTTCCTTCTGAAAGGGGTTATCCGTGTGGAAAACCGCATCCAGAGCCTGGGCCGGAGGAAGATTCATCTCTCCTCTAATATTGCGGACCCCCGTCACCAGCTCAATGAGAAACTCCATGGCCACTTCCGCCTCCGGAGAATAGGCCAGACGCTGCTGATCCCAGTTGCCTGTGGGATAAACCGCCTGCATGATGGAACCCCTCTCTCCGGGGAGCTTTGCCCAGATTTCCTCCGTAACAAAGGGAATGATGGGATGCAGAAGAATCAGGGTATCACTGATCACCCGGTACAGAACCCCCTTGGTGGCTTCCATGGCCGCTTCTCCGGATTTGCCGAAAAGAACGGGTTTGATGGCCTCAAGGTACCAGTCACAGAATTCATTCCACACAAAACGGTAGAGAATGGAAGCCGCATCGTTGAAACGGTAGCTTTCCAAAGCCTGCTGCACCTGGGCTGCCACCGTGTTCAGGCGGGAAAGAATCCACTGATCCGGCAGGGACAGGGCTTTTTCATCAAAACTTTCATAGGCCCGGTCCAGATGCATGAGGGAAAAACGGGCCGCATTCCAGAGTTTATTGATAAAATGGCGGTAGCCTTCCACCCTTTCTTCGGAAAGCTTGATATCCCTGCCCATGGCGGCAAAACTTGTCAGGGTAAAACGGAAGGCATCGGTGCCGTACTGATCCATCACTTCCAAAGGATCAATCACATTGCCAAGGGATTTGCTCATCTTCTTGCCTTCTGCATCCCGGACCAGAGCATGGATATACACTTCCTTAAAGGGCACCTCGTCCATGAAATGGGTACCCATCATCATCATACGGGCCACCCAGAAAAAGAGGATGTCAAATCCTGTCACCAGCACAGAGGTCGGATAAAAGGTTTTCAGAAGATCGGTTTTTTCCGGCCATCCCATGGTGGAAAAGGGCCAGAGGGCAGAACTGAACCAGGTATCCAGCACATCATTTTCCTGAATCAGGGAGCTAGAACCACAGTCCGGGCAGGCCTCGGGATCCGTCTCCAGAACCATGAGAGATCCGCAGTCTTGGCAGGTCCATGCCGGAATACGGTGGCCCCACCAAATCTGACGTGAAATACACCAGTCCCGGATATTGTTCATCCATTCGTAATAGGTTTTGGTCCAGTTTTCAGGATAGATGCGGGTATGCCCCTCTTCCACCGCCTTCAGGGCTTTTTCCGCCAGCGGGGCTACCTTTACAAACCACTGCAGGGAAAGATTGGGTTCCACTACGGTCTTACAGCGATAACAATGGCCCACACTGTGGGTCAGTTCTTCTTTTTTTATCAGCAGTCCCTGCTTTTCCAGCGCGGCCACGGCGGCACTTCGTGCTTCAAAGCGATCCATGCCTTCAAAGGCCCCGGCATGGGCATTCATCCGGCCATCATCATCAATGGCCTTGATCTGCTCAAGGCCATGCCGGATGCCCAGCTCAAAGTCATTGGGATCATGGGCTGGGGTCACCTTCAGGCAACCCGTGCCAAACTCCCTGTCCACATAGCCATCACGGATGACGGGAATCTCCCTCTCTGTCAGGGGAAGCTTCACAAAAGCACAGGAAAGGT
Source organism: Desulfobotulus alkaliphilus (assembly GCF_007830435.1). Lineage (GTDB taxonomy): Bacteria > Desulfobacterota > Desulfobacteria > Desulfobacterales > ASO4-4 > Desulfobotulus > Desulfobotulus alkaliphilus. The sequence goes on from NZ_VLLC01000008.1 coordinate 3,894, forward strand.
CTGCGTAACGATCATCTTCGGGATGGAGAGCCACGGCCGTATCCCCGAAAAGGGTTTCCGGGCGGGTAGTGGCCACCACAAGGGAAGCGGAACCATCGGTCAGGGGATAGGCAATATGATAGAGAAAGGAATCCTTATCCTCATGCTCCACCTCAAGGTCCGCCAGAGCCGTATGGCAGCGGGGACACCAGTTGATCAGATACTGCCCTTTATAAATCAGGCCCTCTTCGTACAGCTTTACAAAAACCCTGCGTACGGCCTTTGAGAGACCCTCATCCATGGTGAAACGCTCACGGCTCCAGTCACAGGAAGCACCAAGGCGCTGCAGCTGGTTGATGATGGCACCACCGTATTCCTTACGCCATTCCCAGACTCTGTCGATGAAAGCATCCCTGCCCAGATCATCCCGGGATTTTCCCTCAAGGGCCAGCTGCTTTTCCACCACATTCTGGGTGGCAATACCCGCATGGTCCGTTCCCGGCATCCACAATACATTTTTTCCACAAAGCCTGTGGTAACGACAGAGAATATCCTGCAGGGTATTGTTCAGGGCATGCCCCATGTGCAGCTTACCCGTGACGTTGGGCGGCGGAATCACGATGGAAAAGGCTTCTTTTTCCTGATCTTTATCCGCAGCGGCAAAGAGCTGATGATCCAGCCAGTAGCGGTACCAGCGTGCTTCCACTTCCCGGGGTTCATACCCCTTGTCCAACAGAGCCTCACTCATGCGCACTCCCCTATGCTTCTTATTATATCTTCACAAAAACCGGATTTTTAGCCCCGGTCATATACACAAAAAGACAGAAATACGGACCACAAAAAAAGGGATTATGGAATAATCCCCTTGTTTGTGCAAGTTTTTGATCCGCTGGCTTAGCGAAAATCAGGATGGATCTTTATAAAGTGCATCCTTCAGGCTCCGGATTTCTTTTTCCACAGCCCTTTCCACAACGGAAACCAGCGCCATATCCAGTTTTTCAGCAAAGACCTTGCGCACTACCCGCTCAAGCATGGCTTCAAAATCCACATCCGCCAGCCTGTCTTCTACGGCCTGCACGGCACTGTCCTGCTCCATATCCCCTGAAAATTCTTTATTCTCTAAAGGTACAAAGCCTGCATCCGGCATCAGGGATTCTGCTGCAAGATCCTGATTTGAACTTTTGTCAAAATCAGAACCGTCATCATTCTCAGACTCTTCAGCAAAGGAAAATGCTGATTCTGAGCCTCCTTCATCAATGGTATCGGAAACAAAAAAGTACTTTCCGTCAGATGAAATGGCTGCCTTTTCTTCCAGATCAAAGAGTGCTTCATCCTCTCCGGAAAAGGCCTGTTCTTCTGAAAGGACTTCCTGATCATCAGCAGCTTCATCCTCTTCCAGAAGAATGCCCTCTGCATCAAGGTCAAGGGCGTCTTCTTCTGAAAAAGCCCCTGCACCGGAAGTATCCTCAGGCGCATCCTCTTCCGGAAGAATGCCCGCCGCATCAAGGTCAAGGGCATCTTCTTCTGAAAAAGCACCTTCATCGGAAACACCCTCAGGCCTATCCTCTTCCGGAAGCATGCCCGCCGCATCAAGGTCAAGGGCATCTTCTTCTGAAAAAGCACCTTCATCGGAAACACCCTCAGGCCTATCCTCTTCCGGAAGCATGCCCGCCGCATCAAGGTCAAGGACATCTTCTTCTGAAAAAGCCCCTTCACCGGAAGTATCCTCAGGCGCATCTTCTTCCAGAAGAATGCCCGCCGCATCAAGGTCAAGGACATCTTCTTCTGAAAAAGCCCCTGCACCGGAAGTATCCTCAGGCGCATCTTCTTCCAGAAGAATGCCCGCCGCATCAAGGTCAAGGACATCTTCTTCTGAAAAAGCCCCTGCACCGGAAGCATCCTCAGACTTATTCTCTTCCAGAAGTATACCCGCTGCTTCTAAATCAAGAACATCTTCATCTGAAGTACCCTTTTCTCCGGATGCAGAAAGCCGGTCTTCTTCAATGAGCTCCCCTGCTGCAGACAGATCCGCCAAATCATCCGTATCACTGACATCCCATGAACCCGTATCCGACGCAGGCTTGTCATCCAGCTCCAGAGAAAAATCATCTCCCTCAAGAAAGGCATCCACATCGCCAAGATCCATGGCCTCTTCCCTGAACATCAGCTCTGTCTCCGAAGGAACACGAATCTCGCCTTCCGGAGAAGAAGCAGATCCAGATGAAAAATCAGGAACATCCGCCGCATTCAGATCCTGTTCTTCGACCCAGTCATCAGGATCCAGGATAAGATCCTCTTCGGGTTGCGGGTCAGGGGCATTTTTTACAGGCAGATCCGGGGTTTTAGTGCTGCTGGTTTTAGGGGAAGAGCCAACCAGAATCTCGTCAAGATCAATGAAATCCTCATCTTCAGCATAGCCTTCAGAAGTCTGCGGAACCCCATGGAATGGCTGCCCTGATTCCACCTCAGATGCAACTTCCAGTACCGGAACAGAAACAGAACCTTTCCCACCCCCTTCTGCCTGAAGGGTCATGGCAAGATCTGAAAGATCCAGATCATCCGTTAATCCATCATCACGAGACGGCGCTATGCTCCGTTCAGTCGTATCTTTCATATATTCTCCGATTACATGACTGGACAGCCTGGTATTGTGGACACCGCAACTGGTAGGAAATGATGGCGACATCCGAAGATCAGACAACAGTAAACAAGCATCTACTTTTTACTTCTTCCCGATAGAACCCATTAACTCTCGGATCCTTCAAAGACATTTTTACCGGATTTCCATGGCATTTACCATACATTTTATAAGCCTTACCGAATACAGTATTTCAGCATTTTTACAGAAGACCCTGCGGATAATAATTTTAAATATTTCATACCATAAAAAATCTGTCAAGAAAACGGATCTGTCCTTTTCTTTTAAAAAGGCTTATTTTTATTTTTGATGGTGTAAAAAAGCATTTTCTCCATCGGGATCCGATTACTCCCGATAAAATATCCGTACAGAATACACCCATGCTGTACAAACAAAAACACCTTACCCAAATTAAACCCAATATAAAACAAGGATCATTATGCGACGCATTCCTTTTCAACTCCCGCCTGTGCCAACGGAAAATATCTGCATTACAGGTCAGGATGCCACACACATACGAAAAGTTCTCCGCATGCAGCAGGGGGACCTCCTCTGCCTCTTTGATGGCAGGGGCAATGAATACGAAGCCCTGATTGACAGCATAGATACAAAGGGTGTTCACCTCGCACTGACGGGCATTCAACGCAGTATTCCAGCCCCCCCCGTGCATCTGGACATTGCCATCGCCCTTCTCAAAGAAAAAAAAATCGATGAACTCATCCGCCCCCTTACGGAACTTGGGGCAGGAACCATCAGAATTTTTCCTGCTGCGCGCAGCGTACCCGTCCTGAAAAAAGAAAAAGCAGAGGCAAGGATGGAAAGATGGCAGAAACTGGCCATGGAATCCCTCAAACAGTGCTGCGGCAGTCATATGCCGGAAATCCTTTTCCATAAAGACAGCTCCCCCCTTTTACTGGACCCTGCACCCGGAGAAAAACGATTTCTTTTCTGGGAAGGCACAGACAGCAGTCAGTGGTCCGAAGGGAAAAAGACAGCGCCCCTGCATATCCGTGCCGTTTTTGGTCCTGAAGGGGGATTTGACCCTGAAGAAGTTCAGGCCTTTTTCAGGGCTGGCTACAAGGTGCTGGGGCTTGGTCCCCGTATTCTCAGGGCACCCACTGCCGTTCTGGCAGGCACTGCCCTTCTCCAGTATCTTTATGGCGACCTGTCCCTTCCTCCCTTCCCCGGAAGGTGGGAGGGACAAGGGCATCCTTAAGCTTATGCGCATAAAAAAGACCCCCTGCCACATTGCAGCCCCAAAAGACTCTTTAAGCCATAAAACTAAAGACTTACCCATGGAAACCAGACAAAAAAGCTGCCCCATTGATGGATAAAAACCATTTTTTTTACTTTTAAAATAAAAACATCTTGACTCTTTGGCCCATTTTCCTTACAACGGCTTCGTCTTGAGCGCCCAAGTAGCTCAGTCGGTAGAGCAGAGGACTGAAAATCCTCGTGTCGGTGGTTCGATTCCGCCCTTGGGCACCATTAAAAAAAGCAAGCACCGGATCTTCATGATTCGGTGCTTTTTTTATTTATCCGTGTCAGATTTAAAATACAGGAAGAGTTATAAAATCCACCCCTTCTCGGAAGGGAGATGGGTAATTATTCAGCAGCTTCGTACTGTTGCAAGGCTCCGTGGCTATTTACAAGTGACATTGTAATCGTTTCGGATTCCGGCACTCAAGCCATAAATCCAAAACCAATAATTTAGAACAATACAACTTTATTGAGCTTGAGTGCCGGAGTGCGTCACGGGCAAATAGCCTGGGGCCTGTGCATCTGCCTTGCAGCTATGGTACTTAGAAAACTGTGCTGAACAGCAACCCACGCCGTGTTGCGGCGTTTTTTCATAAAGTAACTTTTGAAGTTACGGAGAGGTTTCAGTAACTATCCCCCCTTCTTTCCTTCGCACTGATCAGTCTCCGGTTTTCAGCACCGAGAGGAAGGCCGCCTGTGGAATCTCCACCTGACCTACCATCTTCATGCGTTTTTTCCCCTTTTTCTGTTTCTCAAGGAGCTTACGCTTACGACTGATGTCACCGCCATAGCATTTGGCCGTCACGTCCTTACGGAAGGCAGAAATGGTTTCCCTTGCCACGATCTTGCCACCAATGGCCGCCTGTATGGGAATCTTGAACTGCTGCCTTGGGATCTCTTCCTTCAGACGTTCACAGGCCATGCGACCCCTGGCCTCGGCCTTGTCCTTATGCACGAGCTGGGCCAGCGCATCCACCTTTTCTCCGTTCACAAGGATATCGAGCTTCACCAGATTGGTTTCCCTGTGCTCCAGCATATCATAGTCAAAGGAACCGTAACCCTGGGTAATACTTTTCAGCTTATCATAAAAATCATAAACCACCTCACCCAGGGGCAGCTCAAAAATCATTTCAAGGCGGCTGGATGTCAGATACTGGTAATTCCGGTTAATCCCCCGCCGCTCCATGCAGAGCTTCATCACAGCTCCCATATAACGCTCCGGAACAATGATATTGGCCTTGATAAAGGGTTCCTTCACGCTTTTGATCAGGGTGGGGTCCGGATACAGGGCAGGATTGTCCACCACAATATTTTCACCGTCCATCAGCTCCAGATGATAGCTTACGGAAGGGGCTGTAATAATCAGGGAAAGATCAAACTCCCTTTCAAGGCGCTCCTGCACCACCTCAAGGTGAAGCATACCTAAAAAACCACAGCGGAAACCAAAACCCAAAGCAGCCGAACTGTCCTTTTCATACATGAGGGCAGCATCGTTGAGCTTGAGCTTTTCTATGGCCGTTGCCAGCTCCTCATAGTCATCGGATGCCACAGGATAAATGGAAGAAAAAACAACGGGTTTGGCTTCATGGAAACCGCCAAAGGCTTTGGCACAGGGTTTTTTATGATGGGTAACCGTATCCCCGCAGCGGGTATCACTCACGGTTTTAATACCGGCAATCATATATCCCACCTGACCAGCCGAAAGCGTTTTCTGGGGATTTCTGACAATCTGAAAAAGCCCTACTTCCTCTACTTTATATACCGCATCATTGCTCATGAAACGGATTTCATCCCCCGCCTTCACGGAACCATCCACAATGCGCATGTGCACAACGGTTCCCCTGTAGGGATCATAATGGGAATCAAAGATCATGGCTTTCAGGGGAGCATCCGCATCCCCTTCCGGAGGCGGAAGCTGATTCACAATGGCTTCCAAAAGCTCAGGAATCCCCGTACCCTCCTTGGCCGAAGTCAGCACGGCATCAAAGGGGTCCAGCCCCAGATCATCGGCAATCTGTTCTTTCACCCATTCCACATTGGCACTGGGAAGATCGATTTTATTGATCACTGGAATAATGGTGAGGTTGTGTTCCATGGCAAGGTAAAGGTTGGCAAGGGTCTGGGCTTCCACCCCCTGGGTGGCATCCACCAGCAAAAGCGCCCCCTCACAGGAAGCCAAAGCCCTGGAAACTTCATAGGTAAAATCCACATGACCCGGCGTGTCAATGAGATTCAGGGAGAAAAGCTGACCATCGGCAGCCTTGTAGGGCAGACATACGGTCTGGCTTTTAATGGTGATACCCCGCTCCCTTTCTATGTCCATGGAGTCGAGAATCTGATCATGGAAATCCCTGTCCGCAATAATCCCTGTGGATTGAATCAGACGGTCGGAAAGGGTGGATTTTCCATGGTCGATATGGGCAATTATGCTGAAATTTCTGATATTCTTCATTAATTCTCCGGCTACCTTCTAAAATAGCAGTCGCATACATCCTGACGCATCAGGTAAAAAAAATTTACCCCATAAAAAAACGGGTGGCCGAAAACCGGCAATCCGCTTTTTTTTCATGCAGACCTTGTACCCAATACAGGAGCGGCTGTCAATTCACACGACTGCCCCCGTAAAGATCCACAGCACTGTAATGCTCACGGTAGATGGCTTCCTGTTCATCCAGAATTTCCTTTAAAATGGAAAGGCTGGTTAAGGGATTCATCAGTACCACACGCAGCACAACGGTCTCCCCACCACCGGGAACGCCTTTATCAATGGCTGTTCTGGATACAAAGCTTTTTCCGGACTCCCTCTGTATCCTTTGAATATTGATATTGATGTCATTGATTCTTTCATTGAGTCTTGTCCGTTCACTGCCACAGGACCGCAGCAGGGCTTCCTTCAGGGGTGTAGGACAGAAGCGATAGGTCAGGATGTTCAGCTCCGGAGCTGTTACCAGCTGCAGGTTATCCCTTTTACGGATTTCTTCGGCAAACTTACGGGCCAGATCAATGCCATGGTCAATGAGCATACCATAGCCCTTTCTGCCCATTACCTTGATGGCCGAATCAAGAATCAGGGAATTGGCTTCACGGGTTCCTGCCAGCGTTTTTATCCCCAGATCCACAGACCCCCTGCGGATAATATAATTGGCATGGTAACTGATGGCATCCAGATGGAAAGGATCCCGGAAATAGACCATGCCGCAGGTCATGGGCATATAAAACTGCTTATGACCGTCGATGGTGACGGAATCCGCCAGCTCGATGCCGTCCAGCAGATGGCGGTAACGGTCACTCATCAGGGTAGGCCCGCCCCAGGCCGCATCCACATGGAAATAGATTCCCGCATCCCTGCAGATTTCTCCCATCCTCCGCAGAGGATCAACGGTGCCTGTTTCCGTGGCACCGGCAATCCCCACCACGGCGAGAATCCTTGTTCTGGGATCTGCCTTGTATTCTGCAATTTTCCGGCGAAGTGCCGGAAGGCAAATACGGTTTTCCCCATCCACATCAATGGTGACAAGATTGCGGTTCCCTAAACCCAGAACCCCCACGGCCTTGCGCATGGAATAATGCCCCCGCCGTGAAACCAGAATGACACAACGGTCAATATCATAGGCACGATAGGCCTCGGCAAGCCCTTCGGCCTCCACCCCGCCAAAATCTCCCCTGGGCCCCAGAAGCCTGTTTCTGGCCACCCACAGGGCCGTGAGATTGGCAGCGGTCCCCCCTTCCGTAAAAACCCCAAGGGTTGCATCCGTACTCTGAACATATTTTTCATAAAAGCCGGGTTCCATACCATAGACCAGACGATGCAGCCTTGCTGTCACCTGCCGTTCCACAATGGATACAACCTTGGAAGTTTCAAGCTTCACGACATTCTGATTCAAAGCCGCAACAATGGCCTTGAAGAGAACCATGAAAAAAGGAATGGCAGAGGTCATATGACCCACAAAGTAGGGGGAAGAGACATTCACGGCCTGGGGCGCAATGCGGTCAATAATATCAGAAATCACTTCAGGAAGTTTTTTTTCCGGCTCAAAGCAGAGACTGCTGTCCATGTAGCCCAGCGCCAGCTCCTTGAGACCGATTTCCTCCGTAACCCCCACATGGTTATGCAAAAACTCCTGCAACCCGAAAAGAATCTGCTCCATGTAACCAACCAGCTTGGCCCGGTCAGCCTCGGTGTCCGGCTGAATAAAAAGCCTGAGCATCTGCTCCCAGTCACCATCCCCCACAGAAGGTGCTTCAAAACTCAATCCCTGTCGCATGGTCCCCGCCCCATGGTCTTCTGGTTTCCGGCTTATGCGCCTTAAAAAAAGTACTGCCTCCCCAGCAGCACAATCTTTTTTCCCTTAAAGCTGATCTGAATCTCTTTTTTTCTGTCTGTTGCTTCCCTTAGCAGACTGATGGAAATTTCACGATCTTTTTTTCATCCGTTTTGTTATCTGTAAATTATTTGTTCTTTAAGGTTTGCGCATGTAAACATGTTTGAAAAAAAAAAACAACGACCGTTTCTTTTTTTTAGCCCCGAAAGATCTGGCAGGTCTCAGGGAAAACCCCTGAGAGTTGACACCCGCCCCACTTCACCGTATCTTTGGTTGTTTTAGAGAAGGGGTTCCTTATTTTTTGGATAAAGGCCTCCCTTCACAATGTCCAGCTGATACGGAGCCGTCATGAAACTTCCTCCCATCCCCGTCTTTATCATCGGCGCACTGCTGATTGCCCTTGCCTTCTGGGCCGGGATGCGGCTGAGTGGGAACGGCATGCTGTATCCGCCGGACATCCATACCATGCTGCCCGAAGACAAAAGGCCCCATACAAGGGAAAAGGTTTACCTTTATTTCGCCCATCCCGCATCGGACACGCTGTCTGCGGAAACCCGGAATATTTCCCTTACGGGAACCCCTCAGGATAAAGCCCGGAGCATTCTGGATGCCCTTATTACCGGCCCTTCAGGGGAAGGAAACTCCCCCCTGCCCGAAGGCACGCGGATTCTGGCCGTCTACATTGAAAACAACATGGCAGTTCTGGACTTCCACCCGGATATACGCAACAACCATCCCGGTGGCAGCCTGGGAGAGCTCATGACCATTTATGCTCTGGTTAACTCCCTTGTAATCAACGTACCGGAAATTCGAAAGGTCAAGATACTCATTGCCGGTCAGGAGCAGGACACCCTGGCAGGACATATCGATATCCGGCATCCACTTACCGCTAATATGATGATTGTACGATGACTCAGATAAAACTCTCCCAGATCCGGAATATCGGTATCATGGCCCACATTGATGCGGGCAAGACAACCGTAACCGAGCGCATTCTCTTTTATACGGGCCGCTCCCACAAAATCGGTGAGGTCCACGACGGCGAGGCTGTCATGGACTGGATGCCCGATGAGCAGGAACGGGGCATCACCATCACCAGTGCCGTGACCACCTGCGACTGGAAAGAAAGCCGCATTCAGGTGATCGACACACCGGGCCATGTGGATTTTACCATTGAAGTGGAAAGATCCTTAAGGGTTCTGGATGGTGCCATCGGTGTTTTCTGTGCCGTGGGCGGTGTGCAGCCCCAGAGCGAAACCGTCTGGCGGCAGGCGGATAAATACCAGGTCCCCAAAATTGCCTTTGTCAATAAAATGGACCGCATTGGTGCGGATTTTTATGGTGTGGTTGAGCAGATCCGGGATAAACTGGGAGCCAATCCCGTCCCCGTTGCCCTGCCCCTTGGGGCCGAAGACCGCTTTTCCGGTATGATTGACCTTTTGAAAATGAAGGCCCTGATCTGGGATGAAGAAGGCCTTGGAGCCACCTTTAATGAGGCGGAAATCCCTGAAGAAATGCAGGAAGAAGCCATCAAAGCCCGGGAAAAACTGCTGGAAGCAGTGGCTGAAACCGATGATCTTCTCATGGAAAAATACCTTTCCGAAGAAAATATTTCCGAAGAGGAAATTGTTTCCGCCCTGCGCAAAGCCACCATCAATATGAAAATGATTCCCGTCCTCTGCGGATCTGCATTGAAAAACAAAGGCATTCAGTCCCTGCTGGATGCCATCACCGCCTATCTGCCCAGCCCTGCGGATGTCCCTCCTGTGGAGGGTGTCATCCCCGGCACAGAGGATAAAATCCATTTTCCGCCCAAATCCGCAGAACCCCTTTCCGCCCTGATTTTCAAGGTGGCCATGCCCGAGGGCCGTAAACTCGTTTATGCCCGCATTTATTCAGGAAAACTAAAGGAAGGAGACGAGGTCTTCAACCCCACCCTGAACCGGAAAGAACGGGTCTCACGCATCCTCCTCATGCATGCCAACAAAAAACAGCGTATCCCCGATGCAGGACCCGGAAGCCTTGTGGGACTGGTGGGACTCAAGGATTCCGCCACTGGAGACACCCTGTGCCACCCCGGTCACCCTGTCATGCTGGAACGCATTGACATCTATGAACCTGTCATCTCCCTTGCCATTGAACCCAAAACCCATGCGGATCAGGAAAAACTGGAGCAGGTGACGGCCAAACTGCTGGATGAAGACCCGACCCTCCGGATGAAGCAGGACCCGGATACGGGGCAGACCATTCTCTCGGGCATGGGCGAGCTTCATCTGGAGGTCATTGTCAGCCGCATGTCACGGGAATTCAATACCCAGGTGAATGTGGGCCGACCCCAGGTGGTACACAGGGAAACCCTTGCTGCAGCATCCAGAGGCGAGGCTGTTTTTGAACGGGAGATTACCGGGACGAAACATTATGCCAGAATCGTTCTTAACCTTCAGCCCCTGGAACGGGGAGCCGGTGTCCGTGTCTCATCAAAACTGCCCGAAGATCTTCTCCGTCCGGTACTGAAGAGTGCGGTGGAAAAAGGAATCCTGGAGGCTCTGGGTGCCGGCCCCCTGATGGGCTATCCTGCCACGGACCTTGAAGCGGTTCTGCTGGAAGCGGAAATCCGGGAAGGCAGTGATACGGAACTGGCCTTCACCGTTGCCGCATCCATGGCATGCAGGCAGGCCATGATGCAGGGGCAGGCCCTTCTCCTGGAGCCCATCATGAATGTGGAAATCTTAGTACCCGATGATCATATGGGTGAGGTGATCGGAGACATCAACAGCAGAGGCGGAAAGATAGAAGGTATTGCACCCAGATCCGGAATCCAGGAAATCCGGGCCACGGTACCCCTCAAAAAAATGTTCGGATATGCAACGGACCTGCGATCCGCAACCCAGGGGCGGGGAAATTACCTGATGGTCTTCTCCCACTTTGACGCCCCCTGAAGAAGGACTGGCTTCCCATGGAAAGCCAGACCTTTTTCAACGCCTTTCCGGATTTCAGCGCCTTTCCGGGGAAGCTTTCCGCAACTGCCTTGCAATGGCTTCCCGCCGCTCGCGGGCATCCCTGCTTTCCGGTGAATCTTCGGCAAGCAGGGAAATACTCCTTGCATAATGGAAATCGGCGTTGCTGAAATTCCGGGTTCCATGATGATACCGGCCCAGATGATAATGGGCCAGCCCATCCCGGCCCATGCGCCCCAGAACCTCTCCAAGGGCATAGCGGGCACCAATAAGGTCCGGCGCCATGCGAAGCACTTCTTCGTAGGTTTTTACGGCTTCTTCATAATGACCAAGGGCAGCATAGGCCCGGCCCAGATCAAAAAAAACCTCAGGGTCACCGGTTTCCGGTGCCACATTTTTCAAAAGCAGAATGGCAGCTTCGGGCTGACCGGCATGGAAGCGGATTCTGCCAAGATCACTGATAACGACCTTATCCATGGGATTGGCTCTGGTCACAATTTCCATGTTTTTCAGGGCATCATCCCTGTCACCGTTCCGGATCTGCGCCAGTGCCAGGGCATGGCGGACGGAAAGATTGTCCGGGTCTTCTTTCAGTCTGTTCCCAAGATGGGAAACAGCAGCGCCGGAATCCGTATAACGGGCCTGAAGACGATCCCGCACACGGGCAAAGGCCTCATCGTCCGAAGGATTTTTCCTGCTCTCAATCGGTGAATCTTTCTGGCGGGACTTCAGCCATGCGGAGACAAAGGTGATGCGCTCTTCGGTTCCGGGATGGGTTCTCAGGTAGGTGGGAACATCATCTGTGGTATACCATTCCTTACCCCTGATTTTTCTGAGCATGGTCAAAAGGCCTTCACCTCCGTAGCCGGCTGCGCTAAGGTAGCCGAGGCCCCTTTCATCGGCCTCCCGCTCATTTTCACGGCTGTAGGACAAAAGGGCAGACTGTCCTGCTGCCTGACTTCCCATGATCAGACCGAAGGCCGCATCGGGGCTGGCACCGCCAACGGCAGCAAGAATACCTGCGGCAAGACCTGCAAGGGTGCCTATCCCCACTTTTTTTGAGCGGGCCACAATCTCTGAAATATGCCTGCAGGTCACATGGGCAATTTCATGCCCCAGAATACCGGCCAGCTCTTCCTCACTTTCCATGGCCAGTATAAGCCCGGAGTGGATGTAAATATGCCCACCGGGTCCGGCAAAGGCATTATAGGAAGGATTCAAAACCACATTAAAGGTAATGGGAAAGGGTGGATCTTCCAGAACATCCACAATGCGCCCCCCCACTTCCCGTACATATCCTGTAATAAGCGGATCCCTTACAAGACGGTGGGTGGCATGGATGTAGCGCACAAACTCTTCTGCCAGCACCTCTTCCTGCTGAAGGGTAAGGGAAAAGGCAGGCGGGGGAGGTATCATAGAAAAAATGACTAAGGAACTAAGGAGAAAAACACGGTTGACAGCCTGCTGTAAAAGCGACATGAATCGTCTTTCTTTCATGGCATGGGGTCCCTCGGTGGTAAGCATGCAGACAGATCACGAATACTTTAAAAAAATCTGCCCGCATCTTTAAAACTGCTGATTCCAATCTACCGGGCTGTCCCGAATCCTTATGCTTTGCAATTCACCGGAACTATGGTAGAGGCATACTCGTTATGACACAGATCATCTGCATCGCCAACCAGAAAGGGGGAGTGGGTAAAACCACCACAGCCATCAATCTGGCTGCGGCCCTGGCCCTTTCCGCCCAAAAAGTTCTTCTTGTGGACTGTGATCCTCAGGCCAATGCCACAACGGGTATCGGCATTGACAAGTCAGGTCTTGACCAGACCCTCTACCATGGGCTCATTGGTGATGCCAGGGTGGAGGATATTCTTAAGGCATGTGACATTGAAAATCTGCACATCCTTCCTTCACGGGTAGAACTCATCGGTTTTGAGGTGGAAATGATGGGAGATCCTGAAAGGGAAACATTCCTCTCCCAGCTGCTCGCACCCTTAAAAAACCGTTATGATTATATCCTGCTGGACTGTCCGCCTTCCTTAAGCCTGCTCACCCTCAATGCCTTCACCGCAGCCGATTCTGTCCTGATCCCCCTGCAGAGTGAATTTTATGCCCTCGAAGGCCTTGGCCAGCTGCTTCAGACCGTCAAGAGAATTAAAAAAAGCCTGAATACCCATCTCCGCATTGCAGGTATTCTTCTCACCATGTTCGACGGCCGTACCAATCTTTCCACACAGGTGGCCGAAGATGCGGAACAGTATTTTAAAGATCTTATTTTTAAAACCCGCATTCCAAGGAATGTGCGTCTGGGAGAAGCCCCCAGTTTCGGTCAGCCGATTTTCACCTACTCGCCGGCATCCAAGGGTGCCCAGAGTTACATGGAGCTTGCGGAAGAGCTGATGACAACGGCACCGTCTTCCCGCTCCGGTATTTAAAATAACTTCATACAGCGACTGCATATTTAAACAGAATCCAGCATTGTGGTATCACCGCAATCATCAAAAATACCGTGGGAATATCCCTTCATGACAGACTCTTCGCCATCCGGAAAAAACCGTAAAAAAACAGGACTGGGACGCGGCCTTTCCTCCCTGATCCCTGACATTGAGGCTGCGGACAGGGAGGTATCCCACAATCCGGAAACCCTTTCCATCCACTCACTGACGCCCAACCCCTTTCAGCCCCGGCACAACTTTGATGCCGACGCCCTGCAGGAACTGGCCGATTCCATCGGCAGGGAAGGCATACTCCAGCCTGTTTTAGTCCGCAGATCCGGTCAGGACTACCAGATTGTCGCCGGAGAACGCCGGGTCCGGGCAGCAAAAATGGCAGGGCTTTCTTCCGTTCCCGTTATCATCAGAGATCTTGATGACCTGCGCATGCTTCAGATTTCCATTGTGGAAAATATCCAGCGCAATGACCTAAGCCCCATGGAAGAAGCCCGGGCCTATCAGAGACTGGTGCAGGAATTTTCCATGACCCAGGAAGCCGTTGCCTCGTCCGTAGGAAAAAGCAGATCCAGCATCACCAACTTCATCCGCCTGCTGCAGCTTCCCGCCATGGTGCAGGATGCCATGGATACGGGAAAAATTTCCATGGGCCACGGCCGTGCCCTGCTGGCCCTCGAAGATGAAGACCTTCTCCTCCAGACCTTCCGCGAAGTGGTGGAAAAAACGCTTTCCGTCCGGGAATGTGAGGCTCTCGTAAAAAAGCGGCTTTCCCCTGGCGATAAAACGACCACATCCCCATCCCACGTTCCGGAAGAATACCAGATCAGGGCCGAACGTCTTTCAAGCTCTCTGGGGACAGCCATCCGTATCCGGGGAACCCGCAATGCGGGGAAAATGGAAATTCCCTATACCAGTCCCGAAGAGTTTGATGCCATTGTAAAAAAGCTGGAAAATCTGTAATTATTCAGCACAGTTTATTCCGAACTGCCAATACTGTAGTTGCAGCAGCTTCGTACTGTTGCAAGGCTCCGTGGCTATTTGCAAGTGACATTGCAATCGTTTCGGATCAGAGCTTTG
>NZ_VLLC01000008.1:18806-119483 GCF_007830435.1 Desulfobotulus alkaliphilus
TTTGTCATAAAGTAACTTTTGAAGTTACTCAGAAGCAACCCACGCCGTGTTACGGCGCTTTGTCATAAAGTAACTTTTGAAGTTACTCAGAAGTTACGAAAATCTTTAACTTTTTTCATCCGACCGAGAGCTTATTTATGCATATCCAGATAGCAAAAACAGCAGGCTTCTGCATGGGTGTCCGCAGGGCCGTTGACATGGCCATTGATGCGGCAAACAAAAGTGAAGGCCCCATATGCACCTATGGGCCTCTGATTCATAACCCACAGGTCCTTGACATTCTTGAAGAAAAAGGCATCCCCATCCTCAACGGCATTCCGGAAAAGGGAGAGGGTACCATCATCATCCGTGCCCACGGAATCCCTCCCTGTCAGCAGAAGAAACTTCAGGATGCCGGATACACGGTCATGGACGCCACCTGCCCCCGCGTCATCCGTGTGCAGACCATCATCCGGAAGCATACGGAATCGGGGCACCATGTCATTATTGCAGGGGATGCCGATCACCCCGAGGTTGTGGGACTTCTGGGCTACGCCGGCAGTACTGGCCATGTCATAAGCAGCATGGAAGAACTGGCTGCCCTTCCTGTCTTTGAAAAGGCCATTATCGTGGCCCAGACAACCCAGAACACCCGCTTTTATGAGGATATGCGCACATGGGTTGCAAGGGAAAGATCCCACTACAAAGTATTTAACACCATCTGTGACTCTACGGAAAAACGCCAGAATGAAACCATGGCTCTGGCAAAGGAGGTTGATCTTGTCATTGTTGTAGGCGGCAAAGAGTCCGGCAACACCCAGAGGCTTGCGGAAGTAGCCATGGAAGCCGGAACCCCCAGCCTTCACATTGAATCCGCCGAAGAAATCCCAAGGGATATACTGAGCGGTAAAAAACGCATCGGTATCACCGCAGGTGCTTCCACACCCAACTGGATTCTGCGTCAGGTCGTCAGTACCCTTGAAGGTCAGGCCATGACGGACAGCCCCATGCAGGCATGGATAAAAAGAACCCAGCGTTTGCTTTTAAGCAGCAATATCTACCTTGCCATGGGGGCTGCTGCCCTCAGCTATGCCGCCAGCACGCTGCAGGGATTCGACCATGAACTTCGCTACTCCCTCATTGCCGCAAGCTATATTCTTTCCATGCAGATCTTCAATACCCTCACGGGGATTCCTTCGGACCGCTACAACAATCCGGAGAGGGCAAAACTCTACGAAACCCACCGGCCATTTTTCTTTTTTCTTGCGGGTGCTGCCGGAATTACAGGCCTTGCAACGGCATTCCAGGCTGGCATCTTTCCCTTTACCATGCTTTTTTTCATGACCCTTGCGGGCCTTCTTTACACAGCCCCCCTTTTACCAGCCTCCTTTTCCCGCACCCACATCCGCAGCTTAAAGGATATTCCGGGATCCAAAACCATCCTGATTGCCATTGCCTGGGGAGTTCTCTGCGTTATTCTTCCTTCGGCAGGCATCAGGGGGAGTCTTGACACCGCCACCCTTTCGGCCTTTCTCTTTGTGGCTGCGCTTGTTTTTGTCCGCACCGCTTTTTTTGATGTCATGGCCCTTCAGGGAGACCGCATTGTCGGGAAAGAAACCCTTCCCATTCTCCTTGGAGAAGAAAGGAGCCGCAGGCTGCTCATTCTCCTGAGCACCCTTGTGTTTACAGGAATTTTTTTCTGCATCCATCTTTCCATTTTCCCTGATCCGGCCTTTTTTCTGGCCCTTGCCCCCTTTCTTCTGATATGGATGCTGTGTGGTGAAATCAGCGGTCGCATTCCTGCGGATACACATCTGGCTTTTCACATTGAAAGCCTGCTCATCCTGACCGGTATTCTGGCAACCATGATTAAAATTCCCACGCTGCAAAATATTTGGTAAAGACCTGCTGCCGCACCGAAACAGCAGACTGCTGTGCAACAAGGAGCCTTTCCATGGTTTTCCATAACGATAATGCAAGGGATCTCTCCAGAGAGGTTCTCGTGGCCCTGCGCCGTATCACCCAGGCCATTGAGCTGCACTCCAGACAACTGGTGAGGAGCCACGGTCTCACAGGACCCCAGCTGATTATTCTCGAAGAAATTGCCAGAAACGGGGAAATGGCCGTCACGGAGCTGGCACGGGCCATCAGCCTCAGCCAGGCAACGGTGACGGGTATTCTGCTGCGCCTTGAACGTCAGGGCCTGATTTCAAGACTGCGCGGGATCAGGGACAAACGCAATACCCTTGTCTCCGTTACGGAAAAAGGAAAAGCCATACTGGACGAGGCCCCTCCCCTGCTGCAGGAAACCTTTGTGCGCCGCTTTGCGGACCTGCCCCAGTGGGAACAGCTCATGATCCTGTCCAGCCTGCATCACATCGTCCATATGATGCAGGCCAGAAGCATAGACGCTTCTCCCTTTCTCGTTACAGGCCCCATCCACAATGAAAATGAAACAAAGGGTCAATAGCGGATAAGAAATCCATAAGGCCTGCACCAGAAAAAGAGGACGCATTTATCCTGATGGGGATATCCTTAAACAGGCTTTAAGTAAGAAAGACTTTTTGCCGATCACATAAAAGAAGCTGCGAAGGATCAAACAGCATCCGACAGACAGGGGGTATTCAACCTTTACTCCCAATTTTCAGTGTCGATTTCCGGCACTCATCTGAATAAGACAGAACGTAACTGTTCAGCACAGTTTATTATGAACTGCCAATGCTGCAATTGTAGCAGCTTCGTACTGTTGCAAGGCTCCGTGGCTATTTGCAAGTGACATTGCAATCGTTTCGGATTCCGGCACTCAAGCCATAAACTCAATGCCTACTATAAATAGCAATAAGCTTTTTCAGGCTTGAGTGCCGGAGTGCGTCATGGGCAAATAGCCTGGGGCCTGTGTATATGTCTTGCAGATATGGTAATTGGAAAACTGTGCTGAATAATTACGACAGAGCAAAGCAAACGGGTGAAAGAGCCGTCGGAATGTTACTGCCTCCTTTTTCCCATGACCTGAACGTCTGGAGAGCCCATGCCGGAAAAAACCCTTTCCTACCAATGCAAAAAATGCCATGCAGAGCAGCAGCTTTCAGGCGCTGCAGCGGGCAGTGTCGTGCCCTGCACCCATTGCAGCGCCCCCATGGCCATACCCGCCTCTGCACCTCCGGTGATTCTGCAGCTGGCCCTGCACGCAGGGGATATTACAAAGGAAGGGCTTTCTGAAATCATGCGGCTGTGGGAGGAAAAAAGGGCCGAAAACCCCCATACGGAAATTCTGGAAGTTCTTAAGGATCAACCGGGCATAACTGAAGAAAAAATCAATAAACTGAAAAAAACCCATAAGGTTTGGCTGCTGCGCAGCCGGGAAAAACGCCTTGCAGCGGCCATTCTGCGCCTTGGGTGGGTTTCCGAAGAAAAAATAAAGCAGGCCACGGACATTCAGCAGCTCATTTTCCGCAAAAAAGGCGTTCACCCCGGCCTCGGAGATGTTTTAATCCAGCAGGGCCATTTGAAAAAGGCCCAGCTGGATGCCATTCTCAAGGCCATGAATAAATGTGATGAACCCGCTGCAAAAGCCCCGCCTGAAACAAAAAAAACACCACCCAAAGACCCTGAAGGGGATCCTGTCTGCCATGCATCCGCCCCCGATGGAATTCCCTGTTATACAATGGAGCAGGATGAAACATCCCCGTCTGAACTGGACAGCTATCTCAGCCTGACCGTTTCCAAAGACAATATGGCCGCATTCATCAGGGAAAAAGAACCCCTTCCCCCACACCTTACAACCGATGAGCTGCTGGACTGGATTCAGGCAAAGGGCATCATTTATGGCCTTGTGGACCAAAACCTGCTGGATGGTTTCATCCGTTTTGAATCCGTGCGCCAGTCCAGCTTCAAAACAGCCTCAGGCAAGCCTCCAAGGCCAGGGAAGGAAGGAAGGATTCAGTTTCATTTTCCAACGGATTTCCTCTCCAGCGGTGCCATGCTCACCGATGACGGACGCATTGACTTCCGGGAGCGGGGTGCCATTCCCCATGTGACAAAGGGCAGTCTTCTTGCTGAAAAAACAGCTACCATCCATGGAGTAAACGGAGTGGATGTCTTTGGCAATATACAGGTGGTTCCCGAAGTGAAGGATCCCCCCTTAAAAGCGGGAACCGGCGTCTACACCAGCGAGGACCGTCTCAAAATATTTGCCAAAATCGACGGTCAGCCTTCCCTCCGGGCCTCGGGCGAAGTCTCTGTGATTGACGAAATTCTCATCAAAGGGGATGTGGGCTATGAGACCGGCCATATTCAGTATGAGGGCAAAGTCCGCATTACGGGTAAAATTCCGGCGGGATTCCGGGTAGAGGCCAATGAAGTAACCGCAGAAGCCGTAGACGGCGGCCAGATCAGTGCCAAGGGAGATGTGGTGATCACCAATGGAATCACCGAGGGGGAAGTTTATACGGAAGGGGAAGTGCGGGCCAAATTTGTCAATAAGTCCAAAATACGAACCCTTTCCAATGTCACCATTCACAGTGAAGTGATTGATTCCGACATTGCCTGCTCCGGTGGTTTCAACATCCGTAGCGGAAAAATCATTGCTTCGGAAATAGCTGCCCGTCAGGGTATTGAAGCGGGTACCATCGGAACGGAAATATCCTCTTCTTCCACCCTGCATATCGGTATTGATCTCCCCCTTCAGGAAACCTTCATGGAGATCGACCGTAAAATTCAGAAAAAAAAGGATATCCTATCCAAAGTGCTTCTCCTGCCCCAGGAGCTGGAAAATGAGGAGAAGAAACTTCTCGCCGACATCACCCATTTTGCCCAGGTCCAGGACCGTTCCGGCCTGAAACTGAAACTCATTCAGGAAAAAAAATTTGACGAAGCAGAAACCACCGCCGCCGAAGCCCCTTCTCTGGTAAAAAAACTCCATGAAGACATGCAGGAGGCCGAAAAAAGACTGGGAGAACTCTTTAACCGTCAGGACACCATTGATGATGACAAAAAAAAGGCCCGGGAAGCCATAGATGCGGCAGAAAAAAATCTGAAAGAAGACGAGCAGGAAAAAAAGGCCATGGAAGACTGGGCTGCCCAGCGTACGCCCATTGCCCTTTTGAAAATCAACAGCAAGGCCTATCCGGGGACACGGATTGTCGGCTCCAAAGCCCAGGCCACCCTTCAGGAGCCCTTATCCAAGTGCATGGTACGTCAGGTTGAAGTCCAGGATACGGGGGAAAAGGAATATATCATACGTATATTCAGGTAAGAAATGTCAAAGGAATGTAACAGGCTTTTCAAAGCCCTTTTCCCCGTGCTATCCTTTAGAAAATAATCAAAGAGGCTGTATCTGCCCATTTTCATAACAAGGATACCCCCCATGAACACCATTATTCCTGCCCCCCTGCGGGGGACGCTTGTCATCAGCATCATCGGACTTTCCACGGCTGTCCTGTTCATTCCCCTCATCTGTCTCGCCATACTAAAAATTGCCATCCCATGGAAAGCCAGCCGAAGCGTATGCACCCGGATACTCATCCACATCAGCACCCTCTGGGTTTACATCAACAGCCAGACCTTTTCCCTTCTACTCCCTACGAGGTGGGAAGTGCGGGGCGGGGAGAGGCTGTCTCCCAAAGGATGGTATCTTGTGCTGTGCAATCACCAGAGCTGGGTAGACATTCTGGCCCTGCAAAAGGAGCTGAGGGGAAAAGTACCCTTTTTAAAGTTTTTTTTAAAGCAGCAGCTCATATGGGTCCCCGTCATGGGTATCGCATGGTGGGCGCTGGATTTCCCCTTTATGAAGCGCTACAAAAAAGAATACATCCTTAAATATCCCCACAAAAAAGGCAAAGACCTTGAGGCCACACGCAAAGCCTGTGAAAAATTCCGGACCAGCCCTGTTTCCGTCATGAACTTTGTGGAAGGCACCCGCTTTACCCCCAAAAAACATCTCTGGCAGAAAAGCCCCTTTACAGGGCTTCTAAGGCCAAAGGCTGCAGGCACGGCCTTTGTTCTCTCTGCCATGGGAGATCAGATGGATCAGATCGTTGATGTCACCATTGCCTACCCCAAAGGCATTCCCACCTTCTGGCAGTTCATATGCGGCAAAACCCCCCTTATCCGTATGCACATCCGTACATTACCCATCCATGCAAAACTGCGGGGAGACTATTTTAATGATACGGATTTCAGGGAAACCTTCCAGCAGACCCTCAACGGTCTCTGGCTGGAAAAGGAAAAACGCCTGATGGAAATGCAGCAGGAGATATGGAGAGATCCAGATCAGATAAAAATGGAAGCTGCATAACCGGCGACTCCAGCCGGAGCCTTTCTGTCGCCTGACACAGGGTAATTATTCCGCCATCTGGTTAACTCTGTCCCTCAGAACAGAAGAACATTTAAAGGTGACCACCTTCCTGCCATCCAGCATCATGCTGTCTCCAGTAGCAGGATTGCGTCCAAGCCTCGGCTTTTTATCCCTGACACAGAATTTTCCAAACCCGCTGACCAGCACGTCTTCTCCGGACTCCAGATTGCGTTTGATTATTTCCAGCAGTATCTCCACGATCTCTATACTGTGCCTGCGGTGAATACCAAGACCTTCCTGAATGGCATCAGCAATATTATTTTTCGTCAACGTCATATCCTCATCCCCTTTAGCGTGAATTCATCCCGGGCTATCGTAACAATTTGGAACAAATCTTACGGATGTTTTTAAATAAATCAAGCATAAACGGCACATTGCAATGGAATCTTTCTGATATCTGACATATCAGGAGATGCCCTTCCCTGATAAGGACAGGACACCTGACACAGGCTACAGAACAATTGACAAAAAAAAGAAAGCCCTTCTATAGTGGCGGAGTTTCACCATCAGATTTTTTATTCAGGTAAAAAATATCAGTCGGAAATACCCATTCATACGGAGAAGAAACCATGCAAGGAAAAACTGTCAGGGAAAGCCGGGTTATTCTGTCCCATCTTATGCTGCCGGAAGACACCAACCCCGCTGGCAATGTCCATGGTGGTGTTATCATGAAATACATTGATAATGCAGCAGGGGTTGTGGCCGTACGCCATGCCAGAAAACTCTGCGTCACAGCGTCTGTTGACCGGCTTGATTTTTTTAACCCCGTTTTCATCGGCAATCTTCTCATCATCAAAGCCAGTATGAACATGGTTGGCAGCACATCGGCAGAAATCGGCGTACGGGTAGAAGCAGAGGATGTCCTTACCGGTGAAATAAGGCACGTGGTTTCTGCTTACCTCACCTTTGTGGCGCTGGATGATAAAATGAAACCCAGCCCCATGCCTCCCCTGATACTTGAAAATAAAGACGAGGAACGCCGTAACAGGGAAGCAAAGGACAGGCACAGGGTACGTATAGCAGAAAAACAAAAGGAGAAAGCCTGCCAGAAAAACCCGGACCTCTGCGCATAAACTAAAATCATGGGTTAAAAACCCGGCTACCCGGGTTTTTAGCCCTTTGGCATCCATAAAACCAAACAAAAATCTCCTGCCATGGAAAAAAGATATGACCCCAAAAAGCTTCATCGTACAGATCTTTTTTTTATGCCTTCTCTTTGCCAGCCTCCCATCGGCGCAGGCCGTTTCCGAAGAAAAAGATACGCTGCAGTCCGCCGGTCCACCTTCGGCCCTTCAGACACTCAAAGACCTTCGCCTGTCCATCGAAGCCATTGATAAGGATATCCTTGAAAAGGAAGAGAGCTACGCAAAAGCCCTCATGGAAGAACGCAAAAAAGCCATCCGCATGGAAGTCAGCCACCTGCTGAGGCTCAAGGATGCCTATCAGCGGGAATTTGAATCCATTGCCTCGGGCATAGAGATTGAAGAAACTGCACAGGCCCCTCTGAAAGCCTTCCGCATTGAAGAAGAACTCATGGAGGTACTGCGGCCCCTTGTGGAAGGCTTAAAGCAGATGACATCAAGGCCGAGGGAACTGGAAAGGCTGAGAAAAGACATTACATTTTACGAGAATCATCTCCCTGAAATCCGCTATGCCATCTCCAAGGTAGAAGGCTTCATGGCAAAAACAGAGGATGAGCAACTCTCCCTGCACCTTGAAGAGCTTCTCATGAACTGGCAGGAAAAAGAGCAGGAAGTGATCCGCCAGATACGTCGCCTCCGCTTCCAGCTGGAACAGAAAACCGGCCCGGATGAGTCCATGCTGGTCACCATGCAAAAAGGGGTCACCAATTTTGTCAAAACAAGAGGGCGCAATCTTTTTCTGGCCTTTTCCGCTTTTATCACAACCTTTCTGCTCCTGAGACTGGCCTACTGGAAGTGGAGTCAGAACCAGAAAAAATCCCCACCGCCCTTTTATCACCGCCTGCTTCAGGTAATTTTTCACAGTACAACGGCCTTTGTCTCCGTCAGTGCTGCCCTGCTCCTGCTTTATGCCTTCGGAGACTGGATGCTCCTCAGTATCGCCCTGCTCCTGCTGATTACCCTGATCTGGTCCGCCAGAAATGGTATGGCCCAGTTCTGGGAACAGGGTAAACTGATCCTGAACATGGGAACCCTCAGGGAGGGGGAAAGGGTCATTTACACAGGCCTGCCGTGGAAGGTTCAGAAACTGGGTCTGCACGGCATCCTCATCAACCCCAGCCTGGAAGGGGGAATGCTTCGCATTCCACTGAAGCACCTTGTGGGTATGCAGTCCAGACCCTATGAAGAAGATGAACCCTGGTTTCCTTCCGAAAAAAATGATGTCCTTCTTCTGGAAGATGGCAGCATTGCAAAGATCCTCATGCAGACACCGGAGCAGGTTGTGGCAGAGCTGGAGGGTGGGGCCAGAAGAACCTGGGCCGCCGTGGATTTTCTGGGCTTGTCCCTTTGCAATCTCAGCAGAAAAAAATTCGGCATCAGCGTGACCATGGGGCTTGACTACGGATATCAGGCAGAAATTACAAACAAAATACCCGGACTCCTGGAGCAGTATGTCAGAAAACACCTTGATCGGGAAAATCATAACAGGTATTTGCAGTACCTTGATGTCATCTTCCTTGAAACGGGACCATATGCCCTCAACCTCAGGGTTTTTGCCGTATTTTCTCCCGAAGCTGCGGAAGAGTACCTGAACCTGCAAAGAAAAATCAGAAAACTCTGCATGGAGGCTTCCAGCCATTATGGCTGGTGCATTCCCTTTCCCCGGCTTGCACTGCACCGACCCGCCAGTGACTGACAGCGCAGATCCCGCAGGCGATAACCGGCCTCCACGCCTTCCAGTCCGTGATCCGGAGGAAGATGGATGGAAAGAATCCGTTCAAGGTCCTTTTTTACCCTTTCAAGGAAATCCTCTCCGTGATCTGCCCTGACCAGACGGAACAAAGCTTCCACAAGATCTGCCCTGTGCAGTGTGACCAGAAGATCCACACGGGTACCCGGGCGGAGGCTGCCATAGAGCCCTGCCTTCATATGATAACGTGCAGCCATGCGACCGGCTTCCGTAAGCCGCCTTGAAAGCCGCAGCTTCAGGGCAAAACTCCTGGCCATGGTTTCACCCGCCCTATCATGGCCATGGTGGGAAGGCCACGCTTCCTTCGGGGTGGCAAGCTTTCCAAGATCATGGCACAATCCCATCCATGCCAGAAGCTGGCTCCCATGCAAAGCATCCGTCACATCCATCATATGTTCAAACAGTGACCCCCTGTGCCATGGAGCAGGACCAGCCGGAACATCCATGGCTTTTTTCATCTCACTGAACCAGGGAGAAAGACAGCCGGTTTCTGCAAGAATACGGAAAAAACGGGATGGTTTTTCACCGGAAAGGGCAGAAAGAAGCTCATTCCCTACCCGTTCCGGTGAAAGGTTTTCCAGCACATGAGACGTTTCCTTCATGGTTTCAAGAAGTTCTGGGGCTGGGGTAAAATCCGGAAAAAGACTTGCAAACCTTGCGGCACGGAAGACCCGGAGGGGATCTTCCAAAAAATTTTCCCTGCGCACCGGCCGCAGTATTTTTTCCTTCAGATCCCTGAGGGCCATGGGATGATAATAAAGTCTGCCCCCTTCATCTTCTGCCATGGCGTTGATGGTCAGATCCCGCCCCAGCAGATCCTCCTGAATATTATCTGTATGGGAAAGAATATATTCATCCCCTCCCACCCTGTACACTGGTGTCTCTTTTCCCTGCTTCCGGGCAGAGGGAAAAGCCTTCATAAAATCCGCTTCGTTGGCCCCTAAAACCAGAAAATCCCTGTCTTTAAAGGCTCTTCCCATAAGCCTGTCACGGACAGCCCCACCTACGCTATAGATTTTCACACGCTATTTCCCGCCAAGCATGGCCCGGATTTTCCTTATCAGGCCGGCTCCGATCATCTCATCGGCCACATCCAGCACACGGCGCACCGTCTCAAAAAGATCCTCCTCACCGACCCAGTGTTTTTCAAGGACATGGGCCGGGGTCCGGGTCATGACACTGTTCAGGGCATAGGTGGCCAGAACAATATCATCCAGATAACCCGCAGGTCCCAGAATGGCTTCGGGCAGAAGATCAATGGGTGAAATAAAATAAGCAATGGCAAAGGCAAGCTTGGCCTTTTCTCTGGCTGGAACTTCCGGATCCACAACCAGTTTACATAAAAGATAGAAAAGATCCGGTGCCAGCAGAATATACTCCGACCATCTGTTGTTTCTGCCTGCTTCGGATACGGCCCAGTCTTTAATTTTTACCCGAAGCTTCCGGTAAAAATCTTCATTTTTATTGTCTTCCCACTCTGTCATTTGCTCCCCCCTGTTTTGATGCACTGCCCATTATTATTCAATTTGCCCTGGGACAAATTGACAAAAAGTATGGTAAACCTTGAGTAATTATTCAGCACATTTTTATATGCAAGATTGTGTATTATTTTCAAAGTACTGGTTCCTGCAAAAGACAATCGGGCTGTTTGTGAGTGACATTGCAATCGTTTCGGATCAGAGATTCGAAGGCCTGTGTAAAACCATCAAAGCTTAAGCCACGGCCGCCGGGATTGCAAGCACCACGCTGTCTGGATTCCAAAGACTGAAATCAGCATTAAAAAAAATCCTTAAAGCCTGTATCAATGGGCTGCACGTCCTTGATGTTTCCACCCGATGTGTGGATAATAATAAATGCATAAAACATAAATACCTGTCATGGAGAAAACATGGAAAAGAAAAAAGCACTGGTAACGGGCGGCAACGGCTTTCTTGGTTCAGCCATTACCCGCAGCCTTCTTGATACGGGATGGGAAGTCCGGATTCTGGCCAGAGGACAGACAGGGATACCGGAAAAAAAAGAACATCTTTCCTGGATTCGGGCAGATATACGGGACAGGGGACAGGTCATGCAGGCCGCAGAAGGGGTTGAGACCGTCTTTCACACGGCAGCCCTGGCCGGCGTCTGGGGGCCTGAAGAAAATTACCGCAGCATCAATGTGGAAGGAACGGAAAATATCCTTGAAGCCTGCAAAGCAGCAGGCTGCCGCCTGATCCACAGCAGCTCGCCTTCGGTGATCTTTGACGGCAGTGACATGGAAGGGGTAGACACAAGCCATCCCTACCCGGACACCTACAGTGCCGCCTACCCGAAAACCAAGGCGGAAGCAGAAAAAAAAGTAAAAAAAGCCGCCGCAGAAGGACTTCCCTGCATCATCCTGAGGCCCCACCTGATCTGGGGGCCGGGCGACAACCACCTTGTTCCGAGAATCCTTGCCCGCTCAAAAAGACTGGCCCGCATCGGAAAGGGAAACCCGCCCATTGATACCGTATATATTGACAATGCCGCCCACGCCCATATCCTTGCGGACAAGGCCCTTGCCGCCAGACCGGAGCTTTCCGGAAACATCTATTTTGTTTCAGACAACGATCCTGTACCCCTATGGGATATGGTGGATGCCATTCTGGCAGCGGGTTGCAAGCCTCCCGTTTCCAGGCGGGTTCCCCTGAAACTTGCCCGCGGACTGGCCTCTTTCCTTGAAGGCCTTTATACTCTTTTCAAACTTCCCGGCGAGCCCATGCTGACGGGCTTCACCGTTAAAGAACTGAGTACGGCCCACTGGTTTGACATAGAAGATCTCTGCCGGGATACGGGGTATGCCCCTCTGGTTTCCAGAAAAGAAGGCCTTAACCAACTTGAACGCTATCTGAAAGGGACGCCATTATGAAAAAGAAAAAAACGCTGTTTCCTGCCTTTGTTCTGATTGCTGCTCTGGGCCTTTCCCTTGCCCTCTTTTCTCCCGTCGCATCTTCCGACGCTCTGGCCGAAGGGGAAAATCTGCTCCAGAACCGGTGCACTTCCTGCCATGGGGCAGGAAAAATTACCCGAGCAAAAAAAGACAGAAACGGATGGGAACGCACCGTAAGGCGAATGGAACAGAAAGGGGTTCAGTTAACGGATGCCGAACGAAGCCTTCTCATCCATTACCTTGCCACAAGCTACGGGAAATAATTTTCTTCAGTACTTTTTTTCAAGCCTTGCAAGCTGCCCGTACAGCCGCTGCTGACGGGCAGTATCCATAAAGGGCAGATGGGTCTGGATATCCGCCAAAACCTCCCTCAGGGCCTCTTTTTTCTGAACAGGATGGGGCATCCAGCTTCCATCCACGGGATGCTGCATCTCAACACTTTCCCAAAAGACCCTGTTCAGAGGAACAAGGGAAACCCGCCAGAAACGGATATCCGCGCCACAGGCTTCGGCAAACTGCTGCAGAACCCTCAGATGGCGGTTGGATATTTTACTGATGCGCTTATACTGCTCAAAGGTAAAAAGCTTTGCCTCACCTGCTATCCGGATACGGCCCAGCCCCCCTTCGGCCCTCCGGATTTCCTCTTTTGTTCTGCGGATGACCCTGCCATCGGGAAGGGTATGCACACAGCCCGCACTGGGCTCCCAGTCTTCCAAAGCGGAGCACCAGACCACAGCCCTTTCCCTTGGTGAAAAGGACGGCGAGGTGCGGATGACGCCGGCAGCAAGAATCCCTGCAAGGGCTTTTCCCGTTGTGTAGTGATAGACGGACTCCGAAGCGGCCATGGCATATTCCTTAGAGATAAGTCGGCTAAAGATTTTTTTTGTCCCACATCCTGACTTACGGTGAATTCCCCCTGTTTCTACTGAGGGCTTTTTTGTAAAAACTTTCTGGCAAATTTGATAAAGGCTTTAGGCTCAGAAAGCTCCTTCACTTCTGCCATCAGCCCCATCTTCATCAGGTTATCGAGGGGCCTGTTAATGGCCGTTCCCGAAGCCTTGCCCTGATCCACCAGTGTAAACAAAAGCTTCTGCCTGTGACGCAGCGAAACGGTCACTGCGTGAAGAATTTCCTCCTTGCCCTTCAATGCCTCGGTGGCCTTGCGTACCCTTCCCTCGTGCTCGGAAAGGAAGCGGCGACCATCCTCACTGGCCGGTGGTACAGAAAAAAGCCTGTTGGTCACAGCCGCAGCCAGCAGCCCTGCCCTTTCCTGCTCCATACTTTCAAGGTATTCCTCCAGCAGTCTTCTGTATACCCCATGCTTGATCTGATCAAAGGCCCTGTCCATACTTTTATAAAACTGTTTTTTTGTAAAAAAGAACACGTCTTTGCCCCATATATTTAAAAAGTCATATGTTTCCTGAAACACGCCCGCAGAACTTAAAAATGAAAAGAACAATTCTTACAGCTTTTCTTTCTAGCCGAAAAAACACCGGGCCTCAAGGAGTGAGCCCTTATAAAAAATCATATTTTTTCAAATTTGATTTTTATTCACAGCAATGATAGCAGATACCTTCCAGAAAGATCATGATTGGACAAAAATCAGGTCTTTTTGTCCACCATGTTCACCATCCATATCATCAGCAGGGAGGCTCTCCATGAAAAGCATTCGGGATACGGCAAGGGAAAAAATGACCGGCTACTGCCGGGTCTGCCCCATCTGTAACGGTAAAAACTGCGCTTCCGGTGTTCCCGGAATGGGCGGACTGGGAACGGGTGAAGCCTTCCGGGCCAATGGCGAAGCCCTTGCTGACATCCGGCTCAACATGCGTCTGATCCATGATATTACGGAACCGGATACCCGGACAGAACTCTTTGGAACAAGCCTTGATTTTCCCCTGCTGGCCGCACCCATTGGCGGTGTTTCCTATAATATGGGCGGTGCCATTCCCGAGGCAGCCTATATCCATGCCATTGTGGACGGATGTCGCAAGGAAGGCCTCATTGGATGCACGGGCGACGGCGTTCCTCCGGAAATCTCCCAGTGCGGGTTTGAAGCCGTCAAAGCCGCAGAGGGTCTGGCCATCCCCTTCATCAAGCCATGGGAAGACAAGGAGCTTTTTGAAAAACTCGATAAGGCTCTGGCATGCAACCCCATGGCCATCGGCATGGACATTGATGCCGCAGGTCTCATTACCCTGAGACTGCAGGGCCGCCCCGTTTCTCCAAAATCCATCTCAAAACTCAGGGAAGTCAGAAAGCATATCCAGAGGCCCTTTATCCTCAAAGGCATCATGACACCGGATCAGGCGGAACTGGCCATGGATGCCGGGGCCGATGCCATTGTGGTTTCCAACCACGGCGGCCGTGTTCTGGATATGACTCCGGGAACGGCGGATGTGCTTCCGGAAATCGTTGAAACCGTAGGCGGAAAAATCCGTGTACTGGTGGACGGTGGCATCCGGAGTGGGGTGGACATACTGAAAATGCTGGCTCTGGGAGCGGATGCCGTCCTCATTGGAAGGCCCTTTTCCATTGCCGCCTGCGGGGGAGAAAGCGAAGGTGTATGCACCTATATCCGCCAGTTGCGTACCGAACTGAAACAGGCCATGGTGATGACCGGCTGCGCCAGCATTGCAGACGTGGATGAATCCATCCTGTACTGATACCGGAAACCGGGGAAGTTGGACTGCCTTCCCCGGTTTTGACTGCCCTTCAGAAATCTGTACATCCCGTTTTACAGTCTGATAACCAGCTTCTTTTATCCACTGGGATCTGAATCAGAATAATTTACAGCCGGTTGAAGGAGAAAGCGTGACAGACACATTCCGTATTGTATCCTGGAACGTAAACGGTCTTCGGGCCATCTGGAAAAAGGACTTTGAAGCTTCTGTCAAGGCCCTTGATGCGGACATTCTCATGCTGCAGGAAACCAAGCTGCAGGAAGACCAGAGAAGTGAGGAGATGCTTCATCTGGCCGGATACCCTTTCCAGGCATGGAGTTATGCCCGGAGCAAAAAGGGCTATTCCGGCGTGATGAGCTACTCCCGCACGGCACCCGCAAGCACGTCATCGGATATCGGCGTCCAGGAATTTGATGATGAGGGACGTGTCAACCAGCTTGATTTTGAAGATTTTACCCTTTTCAATGTGTATTTTCCCAATGGTCAGATGAGCGAAGAGCGCCTTGACTACAAGCTGCGTTTTTATGAGGCCTTCTTCAGCCATGCGGATGGGCTGCGCAGGAAAGGACGACCTGTCATCGTCTGCGGAGACTACAACACAGCCCACAATGATATTGACCTGAAACACCCTAAGGCCAATGCGGACCGCTCCGGGTTCCTGCGCATCGAACGTGACTGGCTGGACCGCCTCATGGCCGGTGGATGGACCGATACCTTCCGCCATCTCTACCCGGACACCGTGAAATACTCGTGGTGGTCCTACCGGTCCAATGCACGAAAAACCAATGCAGGCTGGCGCATTGACCTTTGCCTTGTCTCGCAGAATATCGTAGAAAAGGGCTGGCTGAAAAGTGCCTTCATCGACAATGATATTATGGGCTCAGATCACTGCCCCGTGGGACTGACCCTGGAAATACCTTAAGGCTTGCGCCTTGCAATCAAAGATTTTTACAGAAACACCGACACCAAAGGTTGGTTTATGGCCTGTTTCCCGCCGGAATCCTCTCTTAGATGCTGCGCGCATCTGCCCGTATCTCCGGAATCTTCCCCGGAGCAATCATGTGAGAACGCAAGGGGCAGACAGAAAAACAAACTCTTTAAGCATTTTAAAATACTATCTATTTTAAAAACATCCCTATTGTTTTTTCTTTTTTCGGGCTGTTCCTCAGGCAGCGTGCTTATCCGGGAAGCAGATCTCGCCCGGATGGACCGCCATCTTTCGGATCAGGCACTGATGACCAGTCATATACTGGAACTCCAGAGCCGTAACAATGATGTCCTGATCAGCCTTTTTCACAGGGTCCAGTCAGGTCAGGACTGTGGCGAACTCATACCATATATTTCTGAAATCATTGAACTCAACAAAAAAAACACCTGCCTGCTGGAAAAATTACCCGAGAGACTGAGCACAATAAAAAGCTCTGAAGCTCCGATAAAAAACGATCCCCCCCGACTTCCGCCACCCCACACAACGGAAACCCTGCCAACCCAAAAAATGCTCGTTGGTGCCGAAGAAAAAATCCGTATCACTCCGCCGGGGCTGGTTTTCCCGGCCCGCATGGACACAGGTGCGGAAACGGCCTCTCTGGATGCCAGAAACATTGAGCGCTTCGAACGGGACGGAGAACGCTGGGTACGCTTTGACATGCCCCATCCGAAAACCGGAGACATGATTCCCATGGAGCATAAACTTCTCCGTAAGGCCCGCATTCTCCAGTCCAGCAGCGATGAAAGTGAACGCCGCGCAGTAATTGAGCTTTCCATTACCATAGGTGAAACCACCCAGCTTGCGGAATTCACTCTCACGGACCGCAGTCACCTAAGCTTTCCTGTCCTCATTGGCAGAAATGTTTTAAAGGATGTCATGGTGGTGGATGTCGGCCTGTCCAATACCATTCCTCTGACAGAAAGTCCGGCTGCACAGAGGCCAGACAGAACGGATATGCCCTGATGCAGCGACTCAGCCTGTACTGGATTGTCGTACTTCTGATCACAGCGGGCATCAGCCTTGCCTGGCTCCGCCACACCCAGATGCAGATCCCCTTCAAGCCCGGCTGCGATACCGGTGTCTGGCTCATTGAGGCCCGCTTAAGCTTCACCGCCTCCCAGCGCCCCGTACTTGCCAGCCTGAGCATTCCCAAAAACCCTCCCGGATTCCGGATCTTCAATGAGCAGGCCGCATCTCCGGGCTATGGCTTTTCCATTGTGGGTCAGGGAGAAAACCGCAGGGCAGAATGGTCCCGGCGCACGGCCGAAGGTGCCCAGACCCTGTATTATAAAATCCAGCTGAGCCCAGATCCATTGCAAAGGCAAAAAACGGAAATCCCGCCGCCCCCTCCGGATATGGTTTACTGGCAGCCATCCGAAGCAACCGCAGCCCTCGCTCTGATTGAAGCGGCAGGTGCCACATCCAGCACACCGGAAAGCCTTACCCGGGAAATCATAAAAATTCTGAATACGAAAGAAAAGGAACAGAATGCCGCCCTCCTGCTTGCAGAGTACAGGCAGGAAATCCTCCTTACCCGCCTCCTTGCGGAAGCAGGCATCCCAAGCCGTGTGGTGCAGGGAATATTTCTGGAAGACGGCAGAAGAAACCAGAGCCTTGTCCCCATGGTCGAAGTCTATGCAGGGGAAAAATGGATACTTTTCAATCCTGCAACGGGTGAGCAGGGCATTCCGGATCATTTTCTTCTGTGGCACAGAAGTGGCCCATCACTGCTGGATCTCTCCGGTGGCAGTTCGGCAAGGGTCAGTTTTTCCATGATTTACCAGAGTATCCCTGCCCTTGAAATGGCTAAAATCCAGTCGGACAGCAATGGCTTTTCCTTTTTAAGCATGCACCATCTGCCCCTGGATCAGCAGGGTGTCTTCAAACTGCTGCTTCTCATTCCCATGGGAGCTCTGGTGGTCACTTTCATGCGGATTCTCATCGGTATCCGGACATCCGGCACCTTCATGCCCGTACTCATCGGCATGGCCTTTCTCCAGACCTCCCTGATCCCCGGTCTGGTCTATTTTCTGGCCATCGTGGGGACTGGCCTTCTTATCAGAAGCTATCTTTCCTATCTCAACCTTCTTCTGGTGGCACGCATAGCCACCATTGTCATCATTGTGATCACCCTGATTACCCTGGCCAGCCTCATGGCCATCCGCCTTGGCTTTCACACGGGCATGCCCGTCACGGCCTTTCCCCTCATCATCATTGCATGGACCATTGAACGCATGTCCATTCTCTGGGAAGAGGAAGGTATGCGGGAAGTCATGGTACAGGGTACGGGAAGCCTTGCGGTGGCACTCTGTGCCTATGCCTTCATGCGTCATCCCCTCGTGGCCCATTTAAGCTTCAATTTTCCCGAACTCAACCTGATCATCGCCGCCCTGATTCTCTTGCTTGGACAGTACACGGGCTACAGACTCTTTGAGCTCCACCGCTTTGCAGCCATGAAAGACCGGACACCATGAGCTGGATTTCACCCTTTGCGCTGAAAGATATGGGAATATTAGGCATGAACCGCCGCAACCATGCCTTTGTGGCCCGTTACAACCCACGCCGTTTCTACCCCCTTGTGGACAACAAGCTCAAAACCAAACAGCTTGCTGCGGCCTGCGGTGTCCCCACCCCGACCCTTCGCCTCGTCGTCAATGCCCAGCATGAAGTAAAATATGTGAAAAATAAGATGCAGGACTGCGAAGGCTTTGCCATCAAACCAGCCAAAGGCTCCGGTGGGAAAGGTATTCTTGTCATCTCAGGAAAACGGGGGAATCATTTTATCAAATCTTCGGGCAAACATCTCAACGAGCGGGATATGGAAAGACATATTTCCAATATCCTTGCGGGTCTGTACTCTCTGGGCGGTACCCCGGACACGGCCCTGATCGAAGACATCATTCAGATGGATCCCCTGTTTGAAGGATACTCCCATCAGGGGATTCCCGATATCCGCGTGATTGTTTTTCAGGGCTATCCCGTTATGGCCATGCTCCGGCTGGCTACCGAAGCTTCCGATGGCAAGGCCAACCTGCATCAGGGGGCTGTGGGAGTAGGGCTGGATATGGCCACAGGTAAAGGCCTGAGGGCGCTTCAGTTTGGAAAATCCGTATCCCGCCACCCGGACACGGG
Organism: Desulfobotulus alkaliphilus; assembly: GCF_007830435.1. Taxonomy (GTDB): domain Bacteria; phylum Desulfobacterota; class Desulfobacteria; order Desulfobacterales; family ASO4-4; genus Desulfobotulus; species Desulfobotulus alkaliphilus. The sequence goes on from NZ_VLLC01000008.1 coordinate 37,745, forward strand.
CAAAGAACTGACATCCATCACAATACCCGACTGGAAAAACCTGCTGGTTCTTGCCAGCCGATGCTATGAAATGACAGGATTAGGCTACATAGGAGCAGATATTGTACTGGACAGAAACCGCGGCCCTTTAATGCTGGAACTCAATGCAAGACCCGGACTTGCCATACAGATGACCAATGGAGAAGGCCTTCTGGGCCGTCTGAAAAAAATTGAGGGGCTGAAACAGCAGAAAACAGACATTCATGACCGGGTCAGTCAGGCCATGGAGTTATTTGGGAAAAAGACCCCCGGCCCATAATCAGGCGACTGACAATTTTTCGGACAATCGTTGCAGAACATGGCAGACCCTCTGCAGGCCTTTCACACCCATCCATGCCCCTTACAGGACAGGTCAGGTCAGGGACCGGACTGTTTCGCAAGGAGGGTAAGCCCATAGAAAAGAACCGGCACAAAGATGGCGGGCAGCATATTGCCCAGGCGGATGCGGGTGATTTCCATCAGGTTCATGCCGATGGCAAGGATAAGGAGTCCCCCCGTACCGGACATCTGGGCAACCACCTCCGGAACGAGAAAGGGTTTGACGGCAACAGCGGCGATGGTGATACTTCCCTGATACAAAAGAACCGCCAGCGCCGAAAACAGTACACCCGCCCCCATGGAAGCGGCAAAAATAACCGAAGCCACACCATCCAGAGCCGATTTGGCAAAAAGGGTCTGATGATTGCCTGTCAGGCCACTTTCTAAAGAACCCACTATGGCCATGGAGCCTACACAGAAAATAAGACTGGAGGTAACAAAGGCCTGGGCCATACTGCCCTCACCGTCTTTTCCGGCAAACCTCTTCTCCAGCATCCTGCCCAGTCCTGCCAGCTTTTCTTCTATGCCCAGCCATTCGCCCACAAGGGTTCCCAGCACAAGACTCCCGATCATGATCAGAATGGCATCACAGGCCAGGGCTGTTTTAAGACCAATGAGCATCACAGCCAGTGCCAAAGCCTGCATGATGGTCTGCTTATACCGCTCGGGGATGCCTTTTCCAAAAAGGAGTCCCACAAAGGCACCGACGCATATTGCCGCAACATTGACAAGGGTTCCCAGCATAAAACGCTTTCTTTTTTCATATGAAAAGGGCGAAAACCGGACTTTTCCGGCATCCGCCCCTTCGGTGCTGATTTTTCAGAAAAGCTATTTAAACACTTACAATTAAAGACCGTTGATAACAATGGCAGTGGGCTCACACACTTCAAGACAGGACTCGCAGCCAAGGCATTCGTCTACATTGACAACTTCAGACTTGCCGTCTTTCATTTCAAACACGTCCACAGGGCATACATCAACGCATTCTTCACAACCAATACATTTGTCCTGATCTACAATGGGTTCGTAAGACATTCTGCTTCTCCTTAAAAAATTATTTTTTTAAACAAAACGGGGAAATCCCCACATTCACTCCCAAAGGCCAGTTTACGTTTCAGGCGACTCCCTTGCGGCCTTTCAACCTGACCGTTCTTTCGGGTACAGTGAAACGGCTGCTCTGTCAACAGATCTGACAAGGAAAAAAACACCCCATCCCCAAAAACCAGTCCTCTTACAATTTTTTTTTGATGTCAGGGCCATGGATGCAGCTCCTGCATCAGAATCTGTAAAATTCCCCGGAAGCCATGGTCCGTTGCCCATGGGCTGATGAAAAGCAAAAAGATACAGATACCCCCAAAAACAAGACAGACCCGGTCCCCAGCGGTCCACGCAGATCTGTCTGCATTTCTTCCGGAAAAACCATTCCCCGCCTCCGCAGCAACGCAAGGGGGATTTTCTGCCACTCCGTCTGACCTCCGCCGCCTGCGCAGCAAGACACGCAGCACCTGAGCCAGATCATCCATAGAAAGAAGAACAGCCCTGAGTGCCTTTTCCCATACCACAAACCGGGCACCGGTTTTCACACCCTGCACCCCTGCCCGTGCCGCAGAGCCAAGGCCAGCAATCCCCATGATGATCTCCATATAAACCCCAAGGACCAGTGCAAAAATCACAAGACTGATGTCCAGCTTGATGGACCAGCAGACCCTTGCCAATATAAGTGGAAAGGGGGCGCCTTCATCTTCGGCCTTCTGCCGGATTCCTTCGAAAAGACCATGGACAGCCACCACGGCAACCAGCCAGAAAAGACTGATCCAGATGCTTAACACCACGGCAAGCCCAAGATAGAGAAGGATAAAGGACCAGCGCTCATCATGGTTCAGAATCCAGTCATACAAAATGCTTTTCAATTCCCTTCCCTTCAGCCTGCACCCTCTCCTCCCATGCCGATACCGGGAGGCGGTTTGATTTCCATGGCAGGCTGTCTGAAGTCATTGTTTAAATCATAATGGACGGCTTTCAGAAAAAGACCCTGAGGCGGTGCGGTAACACCTGCCAGCTCACGCTTTTTCCCTTCAAGGATTTCTGGTAATGACTCAGGCTTTATTTTACCCCGTCCCACCTGAATAAGGGTACCTGCCAGATTTCTTACCATATAACGCAGAAAACCATTGCCTGTCACCTCAAAGGCAAAAACATCGGGAATACCCGGCTCATCGCTAAAAAAAACACTGTACAGGGTCCGTACCGTATGGCTTCTCGGGCTGCCAGCCGCCTCAAAGCTTTTAAAATCATGGGTTCCCACCAGATATGCCGCAGCGGCATCCATGGCTTTCCTGTCCAGAGGCTGCCAGACATGCCAGAGATAATTTCTGCCAAGGACCGGGCGCAGTGGCCGGTTCAGAATGCGGTATCTATAGGTTTTTGCCCTTGCAGCAAAGCGGGCATGGAAGGCAGGGCCTGCCTCCATACAGTGATGGATGGCAAGACCTTCGGGCAGAAGACAGTTCAGGGCCTTTTTTATGGCAGAGCCATTCATGCGGGTATGCATATCAAAGTGGGCCACCTGGGCAAGGGCATGGACACCAGCATCGGTCCTGCCGGAGCCATGCACGATGACGGGCATATTGGCAATCAGGGAAAGGGCCTTTTCCAGCTCTCCCTGAACGGTTTTAATTTTGGGCTGGCACTGCCAGCCATGGAAACATGAGCCGTCATATTCCATGACAATTCTGAATCGACGCACCTTTTTTCCAATCCCTTTCAAAGACGATCCACGGGAATCCAGGCAAGGCGCTCTTCCATGGCCTCATCCATGAGCTCCTGTACCCTGGATTCCGGACAGTTATGGCCGCACACCGTGCAGCGGAAAGTCACCCTCCGTCAGCTGCGTCTTACCAGAATTCTGCCCTTCCCGCATACGGGACAAACCAAAGCTGTTTCCACCATCCATCCCTTCCCTGTCAAGGTGAATAAAAATCTGTGTATTATGCCTTGATCCCCTGAAAAGATAAAGTACAATGGAAAAATGTCTCAGGGAAAGAAATGTTCCCTTATTCTCCACAACCTTATTTTTCAGGAACACACCATGACAGCCATGCAATGCAGAGGTTTTTCCGCCGGTGCCCTTTGTGCCGGAATCAAATACAAGGACAGACCGGATCTGGCCATGCTGGTCTGCGACCACCCCGCAGCCGCAGCCGCCGTTTTCACCCGGAACAGGGTCACGGCTGCGCCGGTGAGGCTCAGCCGGGATCACATCGCCTCCGGCCGCTGCCAGGCCCTTATTGTCAATTCCGGAAATGCCAACTGCGCCACCGGAGAAAAGGGAATGGAGAATGCAAAGGCCATGGCAGAGGCCACAGCCCATGCCCTGCAGATGGCACCGGAGCTGGTGCAGGTGGCCTCCACGGGAGTCATTGGCCAGCAGCTTCCCATGGACCGTATTCTTCCCAAAATACCGGAACTGGCCGCAGCCCTTCACCCGCAAGGGCTTGATGATCTCGCCTCTGCCATCATGACCACGGATCTTGTGAAGAAAACAGCTTCCCGCACCCTGCAGATCCGGGGAAAGGAAATCACCCTCTGCGGTGTTGCCAAGGGCTCCGGAATGATCCGGCCGGACATGGCCACCATGCTGGCCTTCCTTGTCACGGATGCGGATATTCTTCCGGAAAAGCTGTCTGCCCTTTTAAAAGAAGCCGTAAATAAAAGCTTCAACCGCATTTCCGTGGACGGCGATACCAGCACCAACGATACCGTACTGCTCATGGCCTCCGGTGCTTCCGGCATACAGCCCGCAGGAGAGGAAGAAAAGACCTTTGCCTCGGCACTGAACGACATCTGTCTGGACCTCGCCACCCAGGTGGTTCAGGACGGTGAAGGTGCCACCAAGCTTGTAAAAATTGTGGTGGAAGGGGCAAAAAGCAGGGAAGATGCCCTGAAAGCCGCAGATACGGTGGCCTGCTCACCCCTGGTAAAAACCGCCATCTTCGGAGAGGATGCCAACTGGGGCCGCCTTGCCATGGCTGTGGGCCGATCCGGTGCGGACCTTGACCCGGACCGCATCACCCTGTCCTTTGACAACACCCTGCTCGTGAAAGACGGCGTATGGTTAGGGCAGGATGCGGAAAGCCGTGCTTCTGCCGTCATGAAACAGAAAGCCTTCACCATTCTCATTGATCTGGGGATGGGGGACGGCAGGGATTTCATGCTGACCTGTGACTTTTCCTATGACTATGTGCGCATCAATGCCGACTACAGATCATAAACAACAAACTCCGCCATCGGAAGGCATCCGCCTGCAGAAATATCTGGCGGACGCAGGCCTGTGCTCCCGCAGGGAAGCAGAACGCCGCATCGAAAAGGGCCGGGTGCGCATCAATGGAAAAACCGTCCGGGAAATGGGCCTCCGGGTAAAGCCCGGAGACCTTGTTGAAATGGACGGTAAAAAAGCCGAGGCCAATGATCCTTTCATCTATGTGATGCTGCACAAACCCGCAGAGGTGGTCACCTCCTGCAGGCACAGGGGAGAAAGGGTGGTCACCGACCTTGTGGACCTTCCTTTCCGGATTTTTCCCGTGGGAAGACTGGACAAGGATTCCACGGGCCTTGTGCTTTTAACCAACGACGGCCCCCTGCACCACAGGCTTTCCCATCCCTCCTTTGACCATGAAAAGGAGTATCTGGTGGAAACGGCCCCGGCCCTTGACGCCAAAGCCCTGAAACAGATGGCTGAGGGCATTGTCATTGAAGGCAGAAAGACCCGGCCGGCAAAGGTATTTCCACAGAACCGGAATGCCTTCCGCATTGTGCTGCTGGAGGGACGTAACCGGCAGATCCGTAAAATGGTTGCGGCCTGTGGCGCAGAGGTTCTCCGGCTGCACCGTATCCGGATGGCCGTCCTGAACCTTGGCAGCCTGCCATCGGGTGAATGGCGGCATCTCACCCCTGAGGAGGTGGCAAAGCTCAAGACCTTAAATAAAATGTAACTGTTCAGCACAGCTTTCCAGGTACCATAGCTGCCAGACAGATGCACAGGCCCCAAGCTATTTGCCCGTGACGCAATCTTATTCGGGAGCTTCTTGCCCTGTGCGGAAGCGGCAAAAACTCGCCGCCACAGGCAGGATAAGCTTTTTATTACCATGGCAGGCCTTGGTACGCTGCCTTTGTGGCGGCTCAAACAATTTGCCGCTTCTTTCGCACAGGCCTGCAAAGCTCTGATCCGAAACGATTGCAATGTCACTTGCAAATAGCCACGGAGCCTTGCAACAGTACGAAGCTGCTGCAACTGCAGCATTGGCAGTTCGGAATAAACTGTGCTGAATAATTACAATAAAATGAAAACCAATTTCAGAAACACAAAACAGCTTACAGGGAGAAAATAATGCGCATTCACATTCCTGTTCTTTTCATCTGCCTGCTGCTGGCCGGAACAGCGGTCATGGCAGGCACCCTGCAGGTGCAGACCGGCAGCACTCCGCTGCGGGAAATGCCTTCTTTCCTTGCGGGTACCATTACAAACCTTTCCTACGGTCAAACCGTGGAAATCCTTTCCCGGCAGGGTGACTGGCGCAGGGTAAAGGTGGCAGGATCAAAAACCATGGGATGGGTTCACGCCTCGGCCCTGACGGACCGGAAAATTGAGCTGGCTGCCGGTGATGCCCTCTCCGGCAGCGTGAGTTCCGATGAGCTGGCTCTGGCGGGAAAAGGTTTCAGCCCGGAAGTGGAAGCTGCCTTCCGTGCGGAAAACAGCAAGCTGAATTATGCGGATATCAACCGCATGGAAACCTTCCGCATCTCGCCTGAAACATCCTTACGCTTTCTCCGGGAAGGGGGCCTGCGGCCCGAAGGAGGTCTTCAATGAAAAAAGCAGCCTTTCTCCTTCTCTGCCTGTCCATGACTTTTTTTGCAGGGTGCAAAACCATGGGCGTGGTTTCTGAGGTGGGAACCACCGTGGGCGTTGCTTCCGGAACCATCAGTGAGTCCCAGGCGGAAGCCATCAAAAGAAGCAGTGCGGCACTGGCCAAAAGTTTTGAAGATATCACACCGGAACAGGAATATTATATCGGGCGCAGTGTGGGCGCCGTCATCCTGTCTTCCTACAAAGTATGGAACAATGAAAAAGCAACGGATTACGTGAATGTTCTGGGTCAGACCCTTGCCCTCTACTCCAGGACCCCTGAAACCTACCGGGGTTATGCCTTTCTGATCCTTGATTCCGATGAAATCAACGCCTTTGCCGCACCCAGCGGCTTTATTTTCATCACAAGGGGCATGCTGCGCCTCTGCAACAATGAAACGGAGCTGGCTGCGGTGCTGGCCCATGAAATCGCCCATGTTTCGGAAAAACACGGCCTGAAAGCCATCAGAAGATCCCGCCTGACCACAGCCCTCACCACCATTGCCGTGGAAGGGGCGGGAGCCTTTGCCGGAGGCCATCTGGCAGAACTCACCGAAGCCTTTGGGGGTTCCGTTGCGGATATCACAGGCACCCTCATGACCAATGGCTATTCCAGAGCCTTTGAACGGGAAGCCGATGCCGGAGCCGTGGCCATACTCAGGGCTGCGGGCTATGATCCTGCAGGGCTTCCCAACATGCTGTCTGCCATGGAAATACACCTGAAGCCCGGAGCTCCTGACTTTGCCAACACCCATCCCGCACCCCGGAACAGGATAGCAGAACTCCGCCAGATGGGAGTTCAGGCCAGAACCATACAGGCGCACCATGTCCGGGACGCCCGGTTTAAAAATGCACTGGGCAGTGTATAGGAGAAAATCATGCAATCCGGCAGCTCCCTGATTCGCATCCTGTACCGCACGGGCCTTGCAACGAGCCTTGCCATGGCCCTTGTGCTTATGGTGTCTTTCACCGGACTGCTGGACAGGATGGAATGGAAAACCTTTGATGTCCGTGCAAGGATGATGGCCAAACCTTCCGCCAGTACAGAAAATGTGGTCCTCATTCTTGTGGACCAGAACAGCCTGGACTGGGCCAGGGAAACCAACCACCTTTCCTGGCCCTGGCCCAGGGAAATCTGGGCCTACATCCTTGATTTCTGCCAGTCCAGAGGAGCAAAGGCCATAGGACTGGATATTCTGTTTACGGAACCCTCCATTTACGGAGAATACGATGATGCGGCCCTTGCTGCGGCTTCCCGGCGCTTTGGCTCCGTTGCAGGTGCCCTCTTTCTGGGAGACAGCACAGGTGCGGCGACAGACTATCCTGACAGGTATCCCCAACCCCCTCCCTTTCTTGGTACACAGCCACCGGAGCGCAAAAGGGCCAGTCTGGCCCATGGAGATATTGCAGCCAGCTGGGGGATACCCGGCAATGTGGGCCTGAACCCTGATCCCGACGGAATTTACAGAAATGTACGGCTTTTCACCTCCTTTGACGGTAAGGCCTTCCCAAGCTTAGGGCTGGCCACATGGATGGCGGCCCACCCCCATGTCCGCCCGCTGCAGGACGGCAAGACCCTCTATCTTGACCACCGGAGTATTTTTTTAAACAGTCACCATGAAGCAAGACTCCGCTTCCGGGGGCCATCACGCACCCACCCTTCCATCCCCGCAGCAGCCATCCTCAGGGCTGCCATTCTGGAAATGCAGGGCAAGGATGCGGAGCTAGCCGAAGCAGATTTTTTAAAGGATGCCTATGTCCTTGTGGGCTATTCCGCTCCCGGACTCCATGACCTCACGCCCGTCCCCGTTGGCGGTGCCTATCCCGGCGTGGAAGTTCATGCCACCCTGCTGGACAATTTTCTGGAAGGGGATTTTTTAAGGGATATTTCAAACAAGGCCTTTTACGGTCTGGCCCTTCTGCTGACGGCATTCTGCGCCCTGATACCTGCGGCTTTTCCCGCCATGGCTGCTGCCCTTACAGCCCTTGCACTGGCCCTGCTTCTGCCAGCAACCCTCAGTTTCAGCCTCTATGGTGCGGGTATGGTGCTTCCCCTTCTTCCCCTGATGAGCGGCACAATCATGGCATCCGTCACCGTCATTTTCATCAATTACACCACGGAGGGTAAGCAGAAGCGTTTCATCAAAAATGCCTTTTCACAATATCTCAGTCCTGCGGTCATTGATGAGCTGCTTGTCCATCCGGAAAAACTGAAACTGGGGGGAGAAAAAAGGGAAATCACCATCTTTTTTTCCGACCTTGAAGGCTTTACAAGCATATCCGAAGGCATGGACCCCGAAGATCTCACCTCCTTTCTCAACCATTATCTCTCCGCCATGACAGACATCATTCTGGAAAGCGGTGGCACCGTGGATAAATATGAGGGGGATGCCATCATTGCCTTCTGGAATGCCCCCCTGTCCCTGGAAAACCATGCAGACAGGGCAGTTCAGGCTGCCCTGCGCTGTCAGGATACCCTAAGGGAAATGGCTGATGCGCTGAAAAAATGGACACAAAAAAAAGTGCGCATGCGAATCGGCATCAATACAGGGGATGCGGTGGTGGGTAACCTTGGGTCCAGCAAACGCTTTGACTACACCATGTTGGGGGATGCGGTGAACCTTGCGGCCCGGCTGGAAGGAGTAAACAAAATATTTCGTACCTACACCCTTATTTCAGAAAGCACGGCATCTGCCATGGGACCGGAAATCCTTCTGAGGGAAATTGCAAGGGTGAAGGTTGTGGGTAAGGAAACACCCATCCGGATCTATGAACCCGGATGGGCCGGAGCTGACGATGGGCTCCTCCCCTTATTTAACGGGGCAAGGGAAGCCTTTTACAGGGGAGAATTCAGGAAAGCCTCAGAAAAATTTCTGGCTCTGGCAGAAAAGGATGGGCCATCACGATCCTATGCAAAAAAATGCAGGGAACTCATGGAAAATCCTCCCGAAGAATGGCAGGGCATCTGGGTGATGGATCAGAAATAATCAGGCAAGGTGTCAGCAGGTAAGAGTGCATCCCATGGCCTGTGTTGGCCATGGGATTTTTTTTGAGAGAATCCGATTACTTATTTGAAGGTATATTCCAGGCTGAATGCCAGAACATGGGCATCGGGCCTTTTGTATGTGGTTGGATAACCTTTACCCTCAGGAAACTCAGTGGCATTGTTTTTCACATCAAAATAAATGTTCCGCATGTAACCGACACCAATGGAGAAATGATTGTTCACTTTTGTTTTTACGCCCGTACCCAGATTGAAATAGTTATTCTTGTAAAGACCTTCCGACTGATACTTGTCATCATAGTTGAGGAATGCATAGGCAATACCGGCGCTGAAGGTGGTATTTTGAGAAATTTTATAATTTCCGCCCACACCGATTTCAAATCCCGGATCCAGATCATACTTGATTTCATTCTCGACCATACCCTGAGCCGTGCGGGTAGATGTTGCTGGCTTCTTATATTCCCCCCACATGGGCAGATAAAGGATGAACATACCATTCATGTTCAGCCTTTCAGTCAGGGCATAATCCGCCCCCAGAAATATTTTGGTGGGCTCATCAAAACGGAAGGTTCTCTTATCCGTATAACCGGAAGCATGGGAGAGGACATTGTCTTGGGAAAGGTCCTTTTTCACATCCACCTCCCAGTCCATGGGAGCAAGGGACTCGATCATAAAGGCAAGGTTCAGCCTTTCAACGGGCTTATAGTTCACACTTAAAAAAACAAGTCCCCCCAGAGCCGACCATTCCCCCTCATAAAGGGTATCCTTCACCCCCAAAGGACCTGCGCTCTGCACGTCAATCTGTGTGGACTGGAAGCCGTAAATAATCCTTGCCCCTGCCGCCACAGACAGCCTCTCATTCACCGCACGGGCCGCACCAAAGGTAAAGGCCGGCATCATGGAAAGGATTTCCACGCTGGCTCCTGCTCCTGGTCCAGCAATAGGCCTCATAACAGGATTGCCATCTTTTCCTATAACAGGATTACCATCTGGTCCAGATACAGGTACATAATCAATATCAAAATAATTTTTCCCATTTGTCCAGGGAGATTGGCTTCCAGCTTTTGCCTCAATACCCCACAAGGCCGTATTCACCATGGGTGTACCATCGGCAAAAAAGATGCTGCCTCCCCCGCCATAGAAATATAAGCCGCCAAAGAAGGCCCAGTCATCCCTCTTGTAATTGGCGTAAATGGAAGGAACAAATTTGGTCGCCCTTTCCTGCGAGTAGGATCTCTGTCCCGGATAGTCTCCGCCCACCTCAATTTTGTATGGGTTGTAAAGGGACTGACTGGAAAAATGAAGGTGTACCCCATCGTCCATCCGTACAAGCCCGGCAGGGTTCATCACCACACCATCGGCACTGTCCGTTGCGGCATGCCTGCCTGCCGGGTTGGAAATCCAGTTGGCACTTAAGTTTGTTGCATAATTGATATAGGTTGCATACGCCGAGGATGCTAAAAAAATTAAACTCACTGTCAAACCAAAAACCAAACCATTCCTTTTCATCAAACTTCTCCCCTGACAACATTAAATAATAAATAAGTACCTGCCCCTGCGACAGCATACCAAAAACAGCTTTTGCATCCGCAGACCCTTCACAGTCAGCAACCATGGTCTTCCATGGCGGCCTGCATATCCCGACAGCGGATCAGGATTGGCTCCGCATCAGAAGCCCCGTCCTGCACTGTGCGTAAATACAGACAACATCCGTATTCAGTGCGTAATCACAGCCAATCCCAGAACTGGAATTACCTCAGGTAAATCCTGTTCTCTTACAATGTCATTGCAAGTCCTGTTCCCGGACACATGTCACCATGGCATCCGTCACAGGATCAAGGATGCGAACGCAGCCTCATCTTTTTTAACGGCCTGAAAAAAAGTGAAAAAATCAACCAAAAAAAATACCCTGTTTTCATCCCATGCCGGATACGGCAGGATCTGAAGCAGGGCAGCAGCAACAATAAATTTAAAAATAAATACAAAAAAACAAACACTTAAACCAAACAACCCAAAGAAAAAAACGTACGCTTTCTACCCGCAAAAAAGAGTACGACGATACAGAACAAAAACCTTAACGGTGGGACATTTATGCCCTTTCCCTCAAAAATCAAATAAACATATATAAATTACAAAACCTTAACACAAGCACAACAAAACCACCCATAGTTACATGTTTTACCCATACCTGAAACAATTCCTTACGGGAACACAGATCTCACCAAAAAAACAATCCTCCAGTATTTCCAATCGAGTAGTTGTAGTGCAGAGTGATCCTCTCCGCAAAATCTCTCTCACAGAACCGTGCTTACGGGCCTCGTACACAGCTCCTGTGAGAAAATCGAGAAAATTACGAAAAATGTAAGTAGGGGCTTGTCAGAAGGGACATAACTGGGCTATGGGGAGTGCTTTGTTTTACAGAAAGGGATATCTGCGAGTAATTGTGCGATCCTTATCAGATTATTTTTTCTTCATAATTTTACTAAAGAGGTCATTTCCCACTCGACACAGATAAAACGGCCTGATTTTTGTGATCAGGGAGCAAGGAACCAAAACCATATCGAGGGATTTTTGAATTTTTTAAGCTGAAGATTTTATTTTTTTAAAAAAAGTGAGGAGGGGTATCGTGGAAAACCGTGTAGAGTTTTATAGGATGAGTAAAACATCCAATCCTAAAATTTTGAATAGAATTACTGAGCAAATTTTAAAGGCAGGTTTTTCTGGAAATATTAAAGTTTATGATTTGGGTTTAGACGATGAGGCATCAATGAGCTTAATAGTTGAAGGAACTTATGAAAATGAAGATTGTTGCGTAGCTGTTGGATATGGAATGAACAGGCAAAATCTGGCAATTAGAAAAAAATGGTTCAGGCATGCTCCTTGAGAAGACCAAAAGAGTTGACAGGTTATTATTGTGAAATCTTCGGCAAAAAAGATCCTTTTTTATGCTGGAAAGCATGGCTGGAAGGAAAATGCTATAACAATACGACTGTTTAAGAGCTTATCCAAAATTAATAGATTTAAGCCAAAACAGGCAATAAATGGCCGCTATTGACTAATAATAATACTATATACTGTATAACGAGCTGTTCGGAAGAGATTTTGGGCAAGCTCTTAAACCTGTAATCCTTAAAACAATAACCATGAACTTTAAAACCATCAGTAAAGAAAAGAACAAATGAATAAAACATTTAAATTTCTAATATTTTTTGCGTTCATTACCATCTTGCCAGCAGAAGCCGGAATTTTTGGTAAACGATATATTGGATTTAGCGTAGGGCATACTATTGTAGGAGATGAAGAACTACAAAACATTGATGACCCTATTTTGTCATACGGATTAGGCGGACGTTTCCCTGTCAGCCCTAATCTTGACTTGATGGGCTCAGTCACTCAAAGTAAGATTAGTGGAGACATGTATTTATATAATCAATGGGGTGGATACTACTCGGTATCTATGAAAACAACAGGAACAATAATTTCTGGTAGTTTTCAATATCATTTTTTACCTGAAGAAAAAGTTAACCCCTTCATTGGTCTTGGCCTTGCTTGGTCGAAAGTGGAGACTGAGACATCGTTTGGAGGATATACTTATTCAGAAACAGATAACGATGCAGGGGCTCTGCTAGGAGCTGGGGCAGAGATCAGCCTTGACGACACTATCTCATTAAATTTTGGTATTTTGTATCAAACAGAAATGTATGATAAAGAAGACTTCATTCTGGGTGGCGGGTTTAACTTATGGGCAACACCTCAGCTGCTACTGACTATCGCTGGACAATATAGCTTTGAATTTGAAAATAAATCAATCTCGGCTGGTATATCGATAGGATTCTAAAAAAAAAATAAAACCGTATTACTGCGTTTGCTTGTCAGTTGTGCGTTAAAAGGAAAAAAAATGAATCGAACTATGCTTCTCGTCTTTCTCTTCATGCTCATTACCGGATGTGCAACTACTGCAACAATGACAGGAAGAGCTTATCCTGCTGTTAATCCCTTACACGTGAAGGTCTTATTTGAAGAAAAACCATCTTGCGAATATGAGGAGTTGGCATTTATCGGAACACCTCTTCTATGGAATCAAAACATCGCTGTTCAGCAGGCTAGGGAAAAAGCAGCAGAAATCGGGGCAGATTACGTTGTGATTAAAAGGGTCCATGTGAACGCATTCAATGATGCCAGCGTTAGCGCTATTGCGTACAAATGTGGAAAAGTCGATAGGGAAAAAGTGGAAATCAATCAATAGGCAAGGTTATTGTAATTATTCAGCACAGTTTATTCCGAACTGCCAATGCTGTAGTTACAGCAGCTTTGTACTGTTGCAAGGCTCCGTGGCTAATTGCAAGTGACATTGCAATCGTTTCGGCACAGGGCAAAAAGCTTGGGGCCTGTGCATCTGTCTTACAGGTATGGTATTTAAAAAACGGTTCTGAACAGTTACGCATTATTAAAAAATAATCGAGTAGGATAGTGCAGAGTGAGCATCTCTGCACTATCCCTTTCAATTTATGGTGGGTCAAAATTATTGCCCGCTAGTGGGCCATTTACCATGATCACTAACAACTGCACATACCCGATGAAAATACCGGCACTGGCAATCTCCGCTCACCATTCCGGTATCCGCCTAAAATCTCAGACCTGCCTCCACAAAAGGCCCTGAGAATGTGGCATCCACATGAATACCAGATTCATCCAGATCAATAATTTCATGCCGCCAGCCTCCGGCTATGAAACTTGTAACAATAAAAGGAAGATTCATGAAATTATAACGGATGCGACCAATACCGGACAGAACCTGACTGTCTCCGATGGCAAGCCCCCGGAACTCCGCCTCAAGCCCCAGAGAATCAATGGGCTCAAAACGGGCGGCAAGATAAGCCATGGGAATGGCCACATTTGTACTTTCACTGAAAGAGTTCACCCCCTGAGTCATGCTGGCATCCAACTGATACAGCCGGACGTTGATACCAAAATCAATGGCTGTGGTGCCCAGGGTAAAAATACCCAGAAAGGGCACTCCGTAAAAAAGGGTCACATCCAGCTGGTCTGCGGTCAGGCTTGAGTCATAGGGCGTATTGGCGATAAACCTCTGACCGGCAAAATCAAAGGCATTCTGAAAGGTACCTGTCCCACTGAAATCCATGGCCGTTCCCATGACATACACATTGGGAAGAACAAGGGGCAGGTTGATCCTGAAACGGCCCGTCAGTCGCCACTCACTGTCATAGCCAAGATCCCTGTCCACATCCAGCCTTGTTCCGTTCACCCCCCCACGACTGACCCCCATGTCACCGGAAGGCATCTGCATCCATCCGCCAGCGGCCACTTCTGCATTGATGAGGGGCAGGGCCGAAGAATATGAAGGCAGTGCCAGAAAAAAAGCCAGAACAGCAATGAAGTGCATGCGTTTCATCAAAAAATTCCTCCAGAGTTTTTTAGTTAATCAGATGTTTTTGGTTGATAAGCGGAAAAGGTCTCAAAAAGTGCCGTAAAAACAGCCTTGCCTTCCTGATCTCCTTTTTTCTTTCCGGTAAACAGTTTTTTCACAATAGTTTCCGTTTCCTCAACGCCTGGGATCAGAGGACCAGAAATGCGGAAAATCCGGAAGTCCTGCCCACAGAATGCCGTCAGCCCGCGGACAGTCTTTTTGTCTCCTTCTTTTTCCTGCAATCCATAGAGCAGCCATCCCGGTTCTCTCCATGCCGCAGGACCAGAAGACAGGCCCAGCAGTTCGGCAAAAAGCATCAGGGCGGTTTTCACACCTTCTTCATCCCGGATCTCCAGTGCCAGTGCCCCTTCATCGGCAATGGCCTCAATATCTTTAAGCGTAAAGGAAAGATCCAGTCTTTCAAGGCAGTGGGAATGAAGATGGTCAAGAGTATCTGCTTTGCTGCTAACCAGAACGTCCGCATCCGAAAGTATCTTTCTGGCATTGGTAAAACTGATCATTTCCTTGATGGTAGGGCTTTTCCTCATGGCAACATCCTCAAGGCTGCTCCTGTAACGGCCCAGCCCCCTGTCGGCCACCACAATATCAGGAAGCGCTCCCGCCTCTTCCCATATATAAACATCCATATCCCGAACCGTTCGGGGCAGATAGCTGCTTTCTGCCATGAGGAGACGCAGGCTCTCTTTGTCAAGTTTTTCAGCATCAGGAGACAGAGATTTTTTTATCCTGAGGACCAGTTTGTCAAGAGCAATTTTTTTCAAAAGGGACTCACGAAAAGTCACGATAATCCTCCACGGCAAAAACAAGGTTTCCTTCATCCGGATTCCTGCAGGATCAGATAAACAATCTGCATTTTTTTCCGCACCCGAAAATAAAGAGGTTAAATATAATAATAGAATAAAAAAGCCTCTGTGGGAAGATTACTCTCAAACAAAAAAGAACCCGGCATTCCTAACGCAGTCCGAATAACGATTTCTGCCCCTTTTTTTCAAAACATGGATAGATCTGCACCAGCAGCACAAAAAAGCCATATATACCAAAAAGAAAAAGCAATGCCGCCTCATGGAGCCTGAAAAAAAAAGTCCCCTTCCACCACTTCCTTATCACCATAAACAGCACCAAAAAGAAAAGAATCCCCGCAAATGAAGTATGGTCAGAGAAATCAAGGCGCAGATCCGCGCCCCTGCCATATTCAGCTCTGGTCTGAACAACAAAGGGGAAAAGCATGGATCTGACCCTTGATGCCCCTGACGAAAGCCCTTGAATTCTTTCTTCTTCGTAAGAATGAACAGGATGATAGTCCAGCCCCAGACGCAGGGCATATATTTTTTCCTCATCCCCGTATACCACTGTGCGGCCAAGGAGATCTGCCATGAAAATAAGCCCCATGGTTTCAGGATCAAAATCTTTCAGATCAAGGCTTTCCACCCGGTAGTTTTCCTGCATGAGAAGATGAAACCTTCCGTCATCCGTTACAAGATAACCATAGAACTCCCGGCGGCGGTCTTCGGTCACAGCCAGATGCCGTATCTCTCCGATACCCCTAATGCCTGTATCCATGCAGACAGGTTCTCCCCTCACCTGCCTGAGGTGAAAAAGGCTTCCTTCTGCATCCCTGATAAAATAGCCGTCGTCATGGGGTTTTCTTGTGGTAGAATTGCCCCACAGGGCTTTTACGGGAAAGGAAAACCCCGCTTCCGAAAGGGCATTGTTCACCTTCTCTGTCATTTCAAGATCTTTTTTTCGGGTCAGACCATTTTCAAAAACAAGGCCACCATCCTTCCAGAACATGGTCTCGGGCAGCCTGAGATCGGAAAATTCCGAGGCCGATTCCAGCAAAGGCCACAGGGGAACAGGGGGTTCCTTCAGATCCTGCGGACGATACCTGAATACCTGATAGCCTTCTTCCACGGCTTCCCTTGTAATCAAAACGCCCTGAATCGTTTCAGGCATGCTGTTCCAGGCAAAAACATTTCTGTACCAGAACAGGGGCGTTGCCATCATAAATTCCATTCTGTCATACTGCCTGCCGGTTTCATCCCTGTAAACCCTCTGCCCATCCGGCGTACTGCCGGACAAGAAAAAAAGATCCTTTACCGGGCTGTACAAAATAAAGGGAGTCGGTGCTCCCTGCCTGAAGGCAAGGTCAAACATGCGGGGCAGGACAACGGCCATCACCAGCACGGCGGACAGACAAAGCACCCATCCGGATATTTTTTTAAAGAAACTTTCAATGATCATAGGGTTCCCCTTTTAAAGCGCTCCGCAGAAATAAAGGGGGCAAAGAGCATCAGCAGGGCCATCAGACCATAAAGCCCCAGCACACCCTCAAACCCCGCATAACCGCACCCTGCAAGGTAAAGGGACGCCATCTGCCAGCCAATAATTCCGTAAATCACCCTTCGCAGAAGAGAGATATCCAGCAGTGCGGCCCCCGCCATGGCATAGACGGGAAGGCCCGCCAGCATCCATGGAAAAACCGTCAGTCCCACAGAGCGCACCACAGGCCATGGGAAAAAGTACTGCGTGATCAGCAGCAGCGCAGCAATCATGAGACCGCAGACAACAATCACCGTAAGGGCACCACAGAGAACAAGGATGCCCACACCCTGCATCTGGGGGAAAGGAAGGTGAAGCTGCAGCCTCAGCCCCCTGTTCGGAGTATCCGGCAACCATTGCACCAGTGCCGTTACCAGGCCGGCCAGCACACCAAAATACTTAAGACCGGAAAAAAACATCACCTGCCGTTCCACAAGATTCTGCCAAATGGGCACAGCGGGCCCTGCAGCAAACTCCCTGTACAGTCCATGTCCCGTAAACAAAAGAAAAGAAAATCCCAGAAGAGAAAGCCCCAGAAAGGCCCAGCGCAGCTTCAGCCATTCCTTAAAGATGAAGGCCCGGATCATACAGCCCTCCTTTCCACAGGTTTCTGGCCCGGCACATGGCCTGCCCATAAAAGGGCAAAAAGACCGAAAAAACCACAAACCCCCAGCACCAGCCAGTCTGCGGGGCTCTCCTTCAGGGATCTTCCCTGCCAGTGCCGCCACAGAACAAAAGAACCAAGGGCCGCAAGAATCCCCAGCGCCCTTGCCAGAAGAAAATCATGATTCCATGAAAGGCGCAGGGTCAGATAACCCGAATCCGGAACCCCCTGCATAATCCTGAAGGGAAAGAAAAAAGCCTCGGCTTTGCGTGCAGACTCACTTCGCAGGGGAGGTAAGTCCATGCGAATTTCCCGGATGACCGCATCCCGATGATCTGTGACAGTCACGGAAAGGGCATCCCCCCCTTCTACGGTATAGTGGTGTACCAGAGGGTCCCTTCTCCATGTAAGCCGCATTTCTGATGGATTAAACTCTTTCAGGGGAAGGGGTGTAAGGCTGTAATCCGGATAGTTCATACGATGGACACCCCCTTTCCAGTCCACCAGAAGACCATAGGCATGCCGTCCCGGATGTTCTTCCACCTGAACATAACGGATACCGGGAGCAAAATCCTTGAGGACAGGCCGGACCTGGGGCTGTCCCTTCGCCTGTATGAGGTGAAAAAGGCTGCCTTCCGCATCCAGAATAAACCAGCCCCAGTCAAAGGGCTTGCGGGTTGAAGTCCTGGCCCAGGCTTTTTGTGCCGGAAAATGAAAACCCGCCCTCTCAAAGGCTGCGGTAAAAAGCAGGGATTTTTCTTTAAGAACCCTATTATCCGAAGTCCGGATAAATTCCGCCTGCCTGCCGGAAATTCTCATCACCTCTCCGGGCATTTCCAGATCAACAAATCCGGAGGCCGCCTCCATGACAAAACAGAGGGGGATTTCAGGACCATCCAGACTCCTTGGCCGGAAAAAAACATTTTGAACGCTCAAAGGCAGTTTTTCCGGTTCCACGGCCACACCCTGGATGGTTTCCGGCATTTCTCCCCACCGGACAAGGTCCCTTGCATAACGGAAAGGAAGCAGGCTTACAAAATCCTTCTGATCCAGCTCCCTGCCTTCTTCCGTACGGTAAAAATTCTGACCATAAGCGTCCAGTTCATGAATCAGAAACCCTTCACTCACGGAACTGTAAAATATAGCAAGCCTGTTCCGCTGACCCTCTGCTGCCTGCCAGAAAAAGCGTGGCAGGAAGGTGGCAAGAACCACAAGGGCAAAAAAAACAGCCGCATACCTCGAAAAAAACGTCACTGGTCACCTCCCCGTTTTGCCCTCATAACAGGAAGAAAGAGCATGATCACAAGGCTCAGGGTCACCAGCCCGTACATCCAGAGGGACTGGGCATAGGCAGCAGGCTGGCCGCCTGAGGTCAGCATCTTAAAAAAGCCGTAAACAAGGCATGCCCCCATGACTCTCCGCCACCATGCCGTTTCCATAAGCACCATGGCGGCCCCGCAGTAAAGGGTCATGCCTGCCAGCATATGGGGGAGCCAGGCCCACACAAGGCCCGTTACAATTTCATGGGGAAAACGCAGGGCATAGATGAAAACCAGCCCCAGACCATGCAATCCGGCAAGAAGACAGACAAAGAGAAGTCCCGTTCCCACCACCACGGGAATCAGAATTTTTTCCGATAAGGGCAGATGAAGAAGAAGCCTGAGGCTCCGCTGCCGTGTTTCCGGAAACCACTGGGAAACACCCAGTACCAGACCACAGACCGCAGGAAAAACAAGCTGGCCCCCATAGGGCATCTGCTGTTTCAGGATAAGGCCTTCCCACAGCTCCGTACTTTCCCTGATGGCAGCAAGGTAACGGAGACCCAGCCCCGCCTGCACCAGCGATGCAAGGCCCAGCAGTGCCAGTATGCCAATGGGCCAGCGGAGCTTGATCCATTCTTTATAAAACAATGCGCGCAGCATTTTTTCTCCTTTATAAAATTCTGACTAACTTCTTCAGCACATTTTTCCTTTGGTAAATAGAAAACCTTTAAGCAGATGCATAGACAACCGGACCATTTGTTCGTGACGCAATCTTATTCGGAAGCTTCTTGCCCTGTGCGGAAGCGGCAAAAACTCCCCGCCACAGGCAGAATAAGCTTTTTGATTACCATGGCAAACTTAAGCACGCTGCCTTTGTGGCGGCTCAGACAGTTTGCCGCTTCTTATTAGCACTCCGGCACTCAAGCCTGAAAAGGCTATGCTATTTGCATGACAGGCTTTGGGTTTATGGCTTGAGTGCCGGACGAAGCTCTGATCCGAAACGATTGCAATGTCACTCACAAACTGCCCGATTGTCTTTTGCCGCTACCAAAACATTTAAATTAATCCATAATATTTCCAGACAAAATGTGCTGAATACTTACAAACCTGAGGCAGTCAGTACTTCCCCGTCACCCCAATGAAGGCATCCTCAAGGCCCATGATCACCTCTTCGGGTTCCACCCCCTCCACTCCCAGTGCAGCAAGGCTTGCCATAACCGCCTCCCTGTCTTCGAAGGTGAAAACATCCACCCTTTCCCCCACAATATCAAAGTGGACAATGGCACCTCCCCTGCGCAGCCTGGAAGCCGCCTCAGCTCCCCTGAACCGGAAACATTTCACCCCATCCATGAAATCCTTCAGGGTGGACTGGCAGATCACACCACAGCGGTCGAGAATGATAATATCATCCACAAAGCGTTCCAGATCCTGAACAATGTGGGAGGTCACAAGGATGGTCTTGTCCCTGCCCTCCACATAATCTTTCAAAAAATCAATGAAAAGCCTGCGGTAGTTGGCATCCAGCCCCAGAGAATAATCGTCAAGGATCATAAGGTCCGCATCCTGAGCCAGAATCAGCCCAAGGGTCACCTGGGAGCGCTGGCCGCAGCTCATGCGGAAAATTCTGTGGGTATAGGGAAGCCCCAGCTTATCCATCAGATTATAATAAAGCTCCCGTTTCCATTTCGGGTAAAAGGCGGAATAAAACTTTTCCACCTCTTCTATGCTCATGTAGCCATATTGCAGATGGCCTTCGTGGAGAAGACCGATCCTTCTGCGGGTGGCCGGTTGTATGGCATGGGAAGGCTCTCCGAAAATCCTGCATTCTCCTGAAGAAGGCTGAAGAAAGCCCATGAGGATATTGATGGTGGTACTCTTGCCGACCCCGTTTTTACCCAGAAGACCGAAAATCCGCCCCGGTTCCACCGTAAAATTCAGGTTCCGGAGAACTTCCTTTCTGCCGTAGCTGTGGCAGAGGTTCCGGCATTCAATCACAAAAGACATGGTGCTTCCTTTCAAAAAAACATGGCAAGGCATGATTCGATCAGGGAAAGGGAATATGAACTCAGAACTCCAGAGAGATTCCTGCCCAGAACTGTCGGCCCATCAGAGGGGTGTTATCGGATGTGCGGATCTCCGTATCAAAAAGGTTCATGACCTCAAGATCCCAGGTTGCGGCAAAACGGCTTCCGAAAGGAAGCTTTCCTTTGAGACGCAGATCCATCTGCCAGAAGGCCTTACGAACCACCTTTTCATAGATGGGAGCATTTTCCCGCAGCACTTCTCCTGTAACGGGATCCCTTTCCTTCTCACTTTCGGGAAGTTCCCCTACTTCCCTGCTGTCCCGGATTTCATCGAAATCCGACTTCCAGGAGAGAAAGGCCGTAGCAGAAAGGTTCCAAGGCAATTTCTGAATCAGGGTCAGGTTGCCCACCCAGGGTCTGGCATAATTGCCCTTGGGTAGCTCATCCAGATAATAAAGCCTGTCCTCATACCAGACACGCCTGCTGTTTTTGTCTTCCTCCACCAGCAGTTCATTGAAGTCAATCGCATGGGTGTGGCTTTCCTGCCAACTGAGGTTGGCCAGTATCTCCCTCTCCTCCCAGCGTCTTCCCCAGCTTACACGCACGGATCTGTAATCGCTCCTGCCCTTGTTACTGAAGGTGTCGTAACGCAGGCCGTCCAGTTCATAGCTGCCCCTTTCCCGGGCAAACTCATTTTTGTTTTCCCTTTCCACATAACGCAGGGTCAGCCGCCCTCCCATAAGACGCTGATCCAGCCCCACGGTCCATTCATCGCTATAGGGGGTGTCCAGATCAGAAAAGCGCCAGGCGGTTTCGCTACCGCCTGCATGCTCCCATGGGGTCACCTGATTCTGATACGTCGTCCGCCATTCATTACGGGAACCCCTCCCCCTGCCTTCCTTCAGCTTATGGCTGAGGAAGGCCTGACCGTAATATCGGTTCAGGCCACCGGTCACTACCGTATCGCCTGTCCCCAAAACATCGAGATCCGCTGAAAATCTGGGAGCAAGATCGGTATTTTCAAGATAATCATCCCGGCTGATCCGCAGCCCCGGGCGCAGGGTAAGACGCTTCCAGCTCATGGTGTCGGAAAGATAAAAAGCCAGAGACTGGATTTCTGCTTCCGCTTCATAAGCTGGAAGAACCTGCCTCCTGGAAAAATACTGCTCGCCCAACACGAGGGAGACATCATTGGGATCTGCTCTGAAATTTGAATTATCCGTAACGGGCGATGTATAAATAAAGGCATCTTCGGGTCTTTTTTCCCGCCCCTTAACCCTGGAAAGGGAAAGACCTGTCTCAACACTGTGAGCCGTACCGGCAAAAGAAAAGGATGCCAGCTTCAGGGCCGTGTTGGCCTCCAAAGTATCCTGCTCCCTTTCAAGATTCCCGTATCCCCCTTCCATGCTTGAAGACTTGGCAGATGTACTCATGCCCCAGTTTTTTGAGGGGGTTATGGCCCATCTATACCAGGATGAACTCTGGGAAATCCGTTTATTTTCACTGTAGCGCCAGGAAAGGCTGGTATCAAGACTTCCCCAGCCCTTTTCCCGGAGGTGCCTGGCCCTGATGGCTGTCCCTCCACCTTCTATTTTATATCCGTTATTGACAGCATCCCGGTGAAAATACTCGCCCTCATAAGGCGCATGGGTCAAGGAAATATCCAGAGAATCCCAGTCGGATACGAAGGCACTGCCTTTAACAAAAAAATGTTGCCCTGTACGGGTCTGGTCCAGCGTTCCTCCAAGATTTTTCAAGGGTATGGTTGACCGGTCTTCTCTGAATGAAACAAGAAACCCCATATTTTCGGTAACTGGGATATCCAGTCTTATCCCATAATGTTCTTTTCGGAACTTCGGCTGCCAACTGGCATTGGCAGAATGGTGCATCTGATGCTTTTCCTGATCATTCAGATGAAACCGGGTCCAGGAATCCCTGGTAGTTCGATAGAAGAAAGCTCCTGAAAACTCCGTACCCGGTGTCCGTGTTCTGGCATCCACGACACCCCCTGTAAATCCACCATAGCTTGCTGGCACATTGCTGTCATACACCGTCAGGGACTCCAGGACATCCGGAGAAGGACTCAGTTCCATGGAATGACCCGGCACCTCATGCAGGCTGTTAACCGACTTTTGGGTAGGATCCAGAAAGCTGTTATTTCCTGTTCCATCCACGGAAAAATAGTTATCGTAAAAGCGACCTCCGGAGATGGATACTTCAGGCGGGAGAATCTCGCCGCCTGTGGCAGCCGAGCCATAGGCTTCATCAAACTGAACACCCGGCAGCACCTTCAGCATATCCGTGAGGGTGGCATTGCCTGCGGGCAGATTTTCCAGCACCGTACCGGAAATGACGGACTGGCCCGTCGCCCGGATATCCGCCGTGTCCTTCACCAGTATTTCCTGCATAAGATAAACGGAGTTATCAAAATCATGCTTTTCTGCCACGGATAAAGCAGGGCAGATAAATCCCGAACCTCCCAGGAGCAGCATAGCCAATAATTTTTTACACATGGCTTTTTCCCTGAATATAGAATCTGTTGATAAAAATGAAAACCGACGACACCCATCAGGGTGTCGCCGTTTTTTCTAAAAATCAATCAGGGAGCATGCCCTGATGATACTAAGGCAGAAAAATTGGCCGCATATCTTCCGTATCCGGGATACCGTTCCCGTTGGAATCCGGATCCAGCTCAAGCCCGGATTCTGCTATCATCTCATCCGTTGCCAGAGGGTGGAAAAAGTCCGGCCTGCCATCCTTGTCCGTATCCACCCATGCAATGTCCGTATCAGGAAAATCATCCTGCTTTACAACAAGTGCAGCAACATCCCCTATGGTGTCATAACGACCGGGGATGGCAGCACTGGGGCCATGGATCAAGGGGACTGCCAGAGCCGCTTCCATGGCAAATTCAATCAATCCGGCCTCTCCGGCTGCCCTTGCCAAATTGCCCATTTCTCTTGTTTTATTGCTCAGACTCGCCAGTTTTTCAGCGCTATTCTGGCCTTTACTAAAAATTCGTTGGGCCGTCACCATATCCCGGACTTCCCAGGCCCTCGATCCAAGGACACGATAGCGCTGTGCAGCGGTAACCAGCGTATTCTCCCTCTGGGCTTCCGGTGTGGCATCGCTAAAAATCTTATCAGCAAAATCCTCTCCCGCCAAAATCAGCCCTGGGGCCAGATCAGCTGAACCACTCCCAATGGCTGCACGGGCAAGATCATTGTACTGTAAAGCCAGAACAGCAGGCGCATGATCTTTGGCAACCAAGGCCAGATATTCCCTTCCCTCTTCAAAAAGGGCGCGGCTGCGCTCTCTTTCTCCGATCATTTCCCACATACGACCGGTGGCGCTCAGGGCATTGATCCGCCATGCAGGATCCGCAATACGGGCAAGGACTTCCTCCGCCTCTTCAAGGCTTTCAACAGCCCTGGTATGGGCACCGGCAAGGTGATAGACCCTTGCAATCTTCACATACCCCCGCTCAACCTTAAAACGGCTCATGTTTAAAGGAGTACTTCCATTGGGGTACATCCGCCGGACCTCCCCAAGGGCCGTATCCCCCATGCGCTCAGCAGCAGCATGGTTTCCTGCTTCCGCGAATATAACTCCGGCACGGGGAACCACCAAATTTACGTAGGTCAGCGCCCCTATACGGTTAATGGCTGTCTGGTCAGTATCAACATTGTTTCCCCTGTACCCGACAACATGCGTTTCAAGCACTTCCAGCAATTCATCGGGCCTGTTATCACGGGCAAGAAAATTGATAATGGCTTCATAGGAGCTGCTTTTGGCACGAACCTCGTTATCCGGGATGGTATCAATCAATGCCCAGGCCTTTTCTTCAGAACCTGCTTCGGCAAGGGCCTCAACCATGGAATCGACAAAGCTCCATGATCTTTCTTTGGTGAGATTTAAACGCTGGGGGTTGGTATCGGGGAAAGAGACAAGATCGTCATTCTCCCGCAATGCTTCAATCTCGTCAATAATTGCCTCCACCCGCTCTCTGTCACCGAGGGCTGCAAAACGAAGGGCTGTTTCCGCAAGGGAATACACCCGCGCCCTGTAGCTTTTTTCTCCATTTGTATCATTGGGGGGCTGAACGCTTGAAAAGAGATGCATATTTTCCAGAACAATGCGGGCGGCAGCGAAATCCTTCGAACTGGTATCTTCCTGCCTGTATGCAAGAAGCTCATCGGCATAGTTTCTGAAGGCTACAATCAGGCGACCGTGATGGCTCGTCCCGGTAAGAACTGGCAGCAGCTCAATGCCAATATAATCCATGACCTCTTCAGCTTTGTCATTGTTTCCGGCCCTTCTGTACAGTGCTGCCATCTGCTGAAGACGTGCTGTATCCGCATTGGATGTATTAATGGCCCCGGTACTGCTGATGATCTTCTTTTGCAGGGCAAAGGCTTTATCCAGGTTTGCTATGGCATCAGAGTTTCTGTCAAAGGGCAGATATCCCCTGGCCACTCCCATCCAGGCATCTACCTTGAAAGCCGGAAGATACATCTGGAAATCGATATATTCTTTGGCCCGGTCAAAATACCCGACCTTTGCCATACCACTGACGATCTGGACACGGATCCTGTCGTTCACATTGTCGTCCAGCACCGTACCCAGCATGGTTTCAGCCTTGTATAATCGGGATGCATTGGAATTATAATAATAATTTATCCGCTTAGCATTATCGTTCCCCAAAAGTTCGTGGGGGAGCAGGGGAAGGGCAATGTCATAGAGATAAGGCGATGCGGCAAGTTGAGGAATTCTTGGGTCTTTGCCAAGGGACACACCATCTTTTATCAGATGATCCGCATGCAGAGTGCCATCAACCAGGGGACCATGGACATCATAGGTGGTTTGATCCTGACTCAGCTCCATAGAAACAAGATCATAGGCATCAATCACATAGCGAAAAACCCTCTCCACAGCAAGACCATGGGCTGGCATGGCAGTATGCTCAAGGAGTGATGTGGCAAGAATTGCGGCACTGTGTCCGTAGGATTGCCGGTGGCCATCAAAATTTTCATCGGCATTTCCAAACAGACTTTCCATGCTTGCCATCAATGAACCCTGGAGTGTCTGCCGCTTCAAAGCAAGAACAACAGCCGCAGGGTCATTGGCATCTGCTTCGACCATTGCCTTATTAGAACTTGTGATCTCATCTCTTTTTTTCGGATCAGCAATCAGTGCCTCTAAAACCACCGGATCCACCTTGCCATCTTCACCTGTAAGGGGGGTACTGTCTATATCAAAATCAGAAAAGGGAGCAGGCTTATCTGATTTTGTGATGATATCCGAAATAAGTGATGCCCGTACCTGTACGATTCCACTGGTGGAAGGCAGGGCCATGACATCGGTATCATCCTGAAGACCTAAAAATCTGCGTACGCTATTTTTGGCTTCATCAGCATTCTTTCCATCCTCCATACCCTTTGTCACAAGGGTGGTCAGGGGTGTTACAGCCAGCAATCCTTTATCTGAAAAAAGATCAAGGGGACTTTCAAAGGCATTGCTGCCAATCCTCTTACCGGTAACAGTATCCTCCCCTCCCCTGGCAACAATTTTAAAAGGCCCCTCTGACATCCTGTCGTTTCTGATGAGAAGACTGAAAAAACCATCTTCTCCGCTTACGGTTGTACAGAATACATCACCAGAAGCACCGCAGATCTCAAGCCTTTCTTTTCCACCCATCTCCCAGAGTTCTACCGTGGCACCTTTAACGGGAGGATCTTCCACGATCCCAGAAAAATGGCTTGTTTTCGGTCGATCCGAAGGTGGAGGCGCCGAAGAGCTGGATGAAGAATCCCAGCATCCGGCAAGCAGCATGAAAGAGGCCAATCCTGCAGCAGCAAGGCTGATGGCTCTTATTTTTTTCATAATCTCTCCTTCTTTGCTTGTTTGGTCTGGCTAAAAAAATTAAGACCACCTATCAACAAGATGGTGGACTGTCAATAATTTAAAACATAAAAAATAAGCTTGGCAAACACGTTTTGTACTCAACAAAAATTCTATTGACTCTTAAATTATTGCCGACTACAAGGCAATCCACAAGGGATTTTGGATTCATGTAATCCAAATCAGCATCCAAAGAATAATTACAAGCTGCTCCCACCCCATCCTCCAAAGGACCGGTGAGCATGTAGTGAAAGGAATCAGCATGTTTTTCCATGGTATTCACCCCGGATTCCGGCTAAGCCGCATTCCTGCCATCGCAGTGGCCTGCTTCTTTCTCTTTACAGGTAGCCTTTTCGCCCTTCCGGACACAAGGGGCTGGATTCATGAAAAAAGCGACCTGCCCCTGCATCCGGATCTGATCACGGGAACCCTTGATAACGGACTTCGTTATGTGATTCTGCCCCACCATACCCCAAGAAACCGGGCCAGTCTTCACCTCAATGTACAGGCAGGCTCCTTCCATGAAACCGATTCCCAACAAGGTCTCGCCCATTTTGTGGAACACATGGCCTTCAACGGTTCCACCCACTTTCCTCCGGGCACCCTGATCCATTATTTCCAGAGCATTGGCATGAGTTTTGGCGGAGACACCAACGCCCATACCGGACTTGGTGAAACGGTTTACCACATTCTCCTTCCGCAGGCCGATGCCGATGGCCTTGAAAAAGGACTTCTGGTTCTTTCGGACTATGCCCATGGCCTTCTCTTCGATGAGAATGAAATAGAAAGGGAAAAAGGCGTTATCCTTGCGGAAAAAAGAGCCAGAGATTCTGCCCGCTACCGCACGGGGCAGGCCCTGCGCCGCTTTCTTCTCCCCGGCATACGCAGCAACGAACGCGCCCCCATCGGAAAAAAGGCCATCATCGAAAAGGGAGACAGGGCCGAGCTTCTGGACTATTACAATACCTGGTACCGCCCCGAGTACATGATGGTCATTCTCGTAGGAGACGTAGAACCGGTTGAAGCAGAATCCCTGATAACCAAACACTTTGCCCCCATCAAAGCCAGAGCCCCAGAACGGCAGATTCCGGAAATGGGAAAGTTTCAGCATAAAGGGGATGCTTTTTTCCATCATGCAGAACCCGAATCCGGCGATGTATCCGTTATCATAGCCACATCCCGCATGCTTTCTCCCAGAAAAGACAGCATCCGGTCCCGGAAGGAAAGCCTCACCCTGCAGCTGGGCAGCATGCTCCTCCGCCACCGCCTGTCCGACAGACTCAGTGATCCGGCAACACCCTATACCCGTGCTGTGGCCATGGCAGACATCCAGCATGAAACCATTTTATCCACCCGCCTTGTGGCCATCTCTCCCCAGGATAAATGGGAAGCCTCCCTTTCTCTCATGGAACAGGAGCTGCGAAAGGCCCTGACCCATGGCTTCAGCGAAGAGGAAATGGAGAGGGTTCGAAGGGAAGCCCTCTCCCGCATTGACCGACGTATTGCGGGCTTCTCCACCACACCCAGCCGTAAAGTGGCCGATGAGATCATCCGGGCCATGAATACCCCCCGGGTTTTTACCTCCCCGGAGGACGACAAAGCCCTTTTTGCAGATTTCATTGAAAATATGACGGCAGAAGATGTGCTGGAAGCCATGAAAGAGGCCTGGGGTGATGATCACAGACTGATTGCCATCACGGGCAATACGGGCATTGACGATCACACCGCCCTTTCCCGTATGCGGTCCGTGTGGAAAGAAAGTACCGCCATACCCGTTGCGGCACCGGACATGGCAGAAGCTGCCATCTTCCCCTATCTCCCGGAACCGGAAAAAACTGTCCAGCCCCTTGAGCTTATCTCCATTGAAGATCTGGAGTTTGCCACCGCCCGCTTTGCCAATCACACCACCCTCCATGTAAAACAGACGGATTTTGAGGCTGACACCGTCCGGGTTCTCCTCTCCTTTGGTCCCGGCAGGGCCCATGAGCCGGAAGAGTGGCCCGGTCTTTCCCTTGCTGCCCCCGCCCTTGTCAATCTGTCTGGAACCGCTACCCTTGACCGACCAGCTCTGGCACGGGCCCTTGCGGGTAAAGGAATGAGCGTGGAATTCTCCGTGGCACAGGAAAATTTCCGTTTCACCGCATCCGCCAGGCCGGAAGATTTTTCCGAACTGATGAATCTCCTGCGTCATCGTTTGCTGGACCCTTCCTTCCGGACGGAAGCCTGGGAACTTTCCCGCAGATGGGCAGAGCAGCAGGACCGACGCATGGACTCCGATATTGCGGCCACCATGCAACATATGGCCCCTTCTTTCTTTGCTTCCTTTGACCCGAGATTCTCCAGACCCAAAGCCTCTGAAATGGATGAGGCCATGCGGCTTGCCGCAGAAAACTGGCTGGCACCTGCCTTCAGGGATGCGGCCCTTGAAATCAGCGTCGTGGGCAATGTGAATCCTGACCTTGTCATTGAAGAAGTGGGACGTTATTTTGGTGATCTTTCCCGCAGCCCCCGCAAGGAAAAAATCATACGTCCCCTCAGCTTTAATCAGGGAGCCAGAGCCACCTACTGGGTGGCCACACAAATTCCCTCTGCCCAGATCCGTATCGGCTTTCCCACAACGGGTCTTGAACCGATGGAAGAATCCAGGGGGCTGAGCCTTCTGGCCCGGGTTCTTTCGGACCGTATCCGCAGGGAAATCCGTGAAAAACAAGGCCTTGCCTATTCGCCCCGGAGTTTCCATCAGGCCAGCTCCGTATACAAAGATTACGGCGGGCTTTACATGCATACCGGTGCAAGGCCGGATCAGGCCGCCATGGTGCGTAAGGCTTTGATGGATGTTGCCGAAAAACTTAAAAAAGAAGGGGTTTCTGAGGAAGAACTCCGCAGAGCCAGAGACCCGCTCATGACCGGCCTGAAAGAAAGGTTCCGGAACAATAACTTCTGGCTTGCCGGCGTAATGGCAGGATCTGTGGAAGATCCCCGCCAGCTGGATCGGGTGCGTACCCTTGAAAGCGGTTATCTGGAAATTACCACAAAGGACCTGACTCGGCTGGCGGAGAAATGGCTCCAGCCCGACAGAGCCTCTTCGATCACCGTATTACCCGTTGGAGAAGAAGGACTGTAATGCGCCTGAATCTGATATGTATGCTGCTGATACAGGGGCTCTACTTCATGACACCGGCACTGGCGGCTCCCACCCACGGCATAGCCCTGTGGGGAGAGCCCCAGTATGGCCCTGATTTCACACATTTTGCCTATGCCAGACCGGACGCCCCCAAAGGCGGGCATCTGCGAATGGCCGCCACAGGAAGCTTTGACAGCTTTCACCCCTTCACCATCCGGGGAACGGCAGCGGCAGGGGTGGGGCTTCTTTATGAAACCCTCATGACAGCCTCCCTTGACGAACCCTCATCCAGCTACGGACTCATTGCCCAATCCATTATGGTGTCGGAAGACCGTACTTCCGTAACCTTTCGGCTGAGACCGGAAGCGCGCTTCCATGACGGCCAGCCCGTACGGGCCGAGGATGTGGTTTTTTCCTTTCAGATTCTTGTCAGGGAAGGCTCTCCCCACTATCGTAAATACTACGAAGATATAACCGGAGCGCATGCCCTGGATGACCATACCGTGCGCTTTGATATCCGCCCCGGTTCTGCCATGGAAACACCCTATATAACAGGACAGCTCCCCGTTCTTCCCGCCCATGTCTGGAAGGAAAGGGAATTTTCCCGATCTTCTCTGGAAACGCCCGTGGGTTCGGGCCCCTACCGTATCCATTCCTTTGATACAGGCAGACGCATCACCTATGTACGAGATCCGGATTACTGGGGTTGGCATCTTCCTGTGAATCAGGGACATTTTAACTTTGATTTTATCTCGTGGGAATACTTCCGGGATAACACAGTCAGTCTTGAAGCCTTCAAAGCCGGTGTTTTTGATTACAGGCTGGAAAATACTGCCAAAACCTGGGCTACCCTCTACGACGGGCCAGCATTCCGGGACGGACGCATCCGCAAGGAAACCATCCCCCACGAACGACCCCAGGGCATGCAGGGCTTTGTTTTCAATATCCGCAAACCCGTTTTCAGAGACAGGGCGGTACGTAAAGCCCTGTCCCTGATCTTTGATTTTGAATGGGCCAACACCCATCTCTTTTATGGCCAGTATAATCGCAGTCACAGTTTTTTTCAAAACTCCCCCATGGCAGCGGAAGGGCTTCCTTCGGAAGAGGAACTTGTTCTGCTGGAACCCTTTCGCCATCTCCTGCCAGAATCTGCCTTCGGTCCTGCCATAGTACCACCTGTCACTGACGGATCGGGGAATATACGCCCCCTGCTCAGGGAGGCGGACCGCATTCTCAATGAGGCCGGGTGGATTCTCAAGGACGGAAAACGCATTCACAAAGAAACGGGCCGCCCCCTTTCCTTTGAGATTCTTCTCGCATCGCCTTCCTTTCAGCGTATTGCCATGCCCTTTCGGCAGAATCTCGCCCGGCTGGGCGTGGATGCCTCGGTCCGTGTGGTGGACCGCACCCGCTATGTGCGTCAGCTGCAGGATTTCAACTATGACATGATCGTGGGAAACTTCCGCCAGAGCCACTCCCCCGGCTCAGAACAAAGGGATTTCTGGGGATCGGCAGCGGCATCCGTACCCGGAGGCCGCAACACCATCGGCATTGCCGATCCTGTGGTGGACGCCCTTGTGGAACACATTCTCAATGCAGAAAACAGAGAAGAACTCATTACGGCATGCAGGGCCCTGGACAGGGTACTGCGGGCCAACCACTACGTGATTCCTCAATGGTTCAATGCCAGCTACCGCATCGCCTACTGGGACAAGCTCCGCCATCCGGAAAAATCACCTGAGCATGGCCTTGGCATTTATACCTGGTGGATTGATACCAAAGCCGAAGCCCGCCTCACACCCGGAGCCGTCATGCA
Organism: Desulfobotulus alkaliphilus; assembly: GCF_007830435.1. Classification (GTDB taxonomy): domain Bacteria; phylum Desulfobacterota; class Desulfobacteria; order Desulfobacterales; family ASO4-4; genus Desulfobotulus; species Desulfobotulus alkaliphilus. Next base: position 69,507 of record NZ_VLLC01000008.1, read on the forward strand.
CACAGAGCCGGGAGAAAACAGAAAATGAGTGCCTACCTGCTGCGCCGCCTTCTTTTGATTGTTCCCACCCTGCTGGGAATTCTCACGGTAAACTTTTTTGTCATCCAGGCCGCTCCCGGCGGCCCCGTTGAGCAGATGATAGCCCGAATTTCCGGAACCAGCGGAGATCTGACAGAACGAATTTCCGGCTCCGGTGCTGACGACTTTTTTGAAAACGACAACGCCCTGGAGACGGAAGCCGGTATCCGCTACAGGGGTGCGGAAGGACTGGATCCGGAATTCATAGAAGAACTGGAAAAAATGTTCGGTTTTGACCGCCCCATGCACGAACGCTACTTCAAACTTCTCAAAGATTATTTTTTCTGGGATTTTGGCGAAAGCTTCTATAAAAATGAAACCGTTCTTTCCCTTATTGCCCAGAAAATGCCCGTATCCATTTCTCTGGGCCTCTGGTCTACCCTTATCATCTATATGGTCTGCATTCCCCTTGGCATACGCAAAGCGGTACACCATGGAACCCGCTTTGACGGATGGACCACCACCGTCATCAGTGTGGCCCACGCCATACCGGTCTTCCTGTTTGCCATTGCCCTTGTCATTCTCTTTGCGGGAGGCTCCTATTTTCAGTGGTTCCCGCTGCGGGGACTTACTTCGCCGGGGTTTGACCAGCTTTCCGCAGTTGGAAAAATTCTGGACTACTTTCACCATCTGGCTCTTCCCATCACAGCCATGGTCATTGGCGGTTTTGCCTCCCTCACCATGCTCACCCGCAACAGCTTTCTGGATGAAATTCACAAACAGTATGTGGAAACCGCCAGAGCCAAAGGAGCGGATGAAAAACGGGTTCTTTTCGGCCATGTGTTCCGCAATGCCATGCTCATTGTCATTGCCGGATTCCCTTCCGCCTTTGTTTCCATGTTCTTCACAGGATCCCTGCTCATTGAAGTGATCTTCTCCCTTGATGGTCTGGGGCTTCTGGGTTTTGAAGCCACCATGGGCCGGGACTATCCGGTAATGTTCGCAACCCTTTACATTTTCACCCTCATGGGACTTCTGCTCAGCATTATCAGTGATCTCACCTATACATTTGTGGATCCCCGCATTCATTTCGGTACAAGGGAGGGATCATGAAAGCTGCCACCCGACGCAGATGGGAACGATTCCTTGCCAACCGCAAGGGCCTCATCTCCCTTATCCTCTTCATCATACTTTTTTTCGTAAGCCTTTTTGCGGAATTCATTGCCAATGACAGGCCCCTTATGATCCGGTACCAGGGAGAAACCTATTTTCCCGTACTCAAAGATTATAATGAAACGGTTTTTGGAGGCGACTTTGCAACGCTCTGCGACTACAGAGACCCCTATATTCGGGAAAATGTGGATGCCCATGGGTTCATGATCTGGCCACCCATCCGTTTTTCCTACAACACCATTCGTATGGATCTCCCCGAACCGGCCCCTTCCCGTCCGGACAGAACCAACCTGCTCGGCACGGACGATCAGGGCAGGGATGTACTGGCACGGGTAATCTACGGCTACCGGATTTCCGTTCTCTTCGGGCTTTGCCTTGCCTTCGGAGGTGCTGTCATCGGCACCTTTGCCGGAGCCCTGCAGGGCTATTACGGGGGCAAGGTGGATCTTATCGGCCAGCGATTCATGGAAATCTGGTCCGGATTGCCAGTGCTCTACCTCATCATGATCCTCTCCAGTGTGGTGACACCCAGTTTTTTCTGGCTTCTCGGGCTCATGCTCCTTTTCGGATGGATGTCCCTTGTGGGCGTTGTCAGGGCTGAATTTCTGAGGGGACGTAACCTCGGCTATGTCAAGGCCGCAAGAGTCATGGGCATGACAGACAGGCGCATCATGTTTCGGCATATTCTGCCCAATGCCATGGTAGCGGCCCTCACCTTCTTTCCCTTCATTCTCAATGGTGCCATCACAACCCTGACGGCCCTTGATTTTCTGGGATTCGGCCTCCCTCCGGGTTCTCCCTCCCTCGGAGAACTGCTCTCCCAGGGAAAAACCAACCTCCACGCCCCATGGCTGGGGATTACCGCTTTCTGTGTTCTTTCCATCATGCTCACCCTCCTCATCTTTGTGGGAGAGGCTGTGCGGGATGCCTTTGATCCCAGACTGGAAAGTCTGTAAAGGATGTTTGACATGCATACACCCCTTGTCACCGTTTCCAATCTGTCCATTGCCTTTTCCAAAACCGGCGGAGCCCTTTCGCCCGTAGTCCATGGCATTGATTTTCAAATTCATCCCGGAGAATGCCTTGCCCTTGTGGGAGAATCCGGATCCGGTAAATCCGTGACCGCCAAAAGCCTCCTGCGACTCCTTCCTGCGGGCTGCCGCATTGACGGCAGCATGGCCTTCAAGGGCATGGACATCGCCACCATGGAGGAAAGCAGACTGAGGAAACTGCGGGGCGGACGCATTGCCATGATTTTTCAGGAACCCCTTTCCGCCCTGAACCCCCTGCATCCCGTGGGCAAACAAATTGCAGAAACCCTGTATCTGCATCAGGGTCTTCCCCTGCACCGTTCGGAAAAGGAAGTAACAGCCCTTCTGGACCGTGTGGGCATTCCCGATGCCAGCCGCCGCAGAAAATCCTATCCCCATGAACTTTCCGGAGGTCAGCGTCAGCGGGTGATGATTGCCATGGCCATTGCCAATAACCCGGATCTTCTCATTGCAGACGAACCCACCACCGCGCTGGATGTCACCGTGCAGGACAAGATACTGCGCCTGCTGGAAGACCTTCGCAGGGAACGGAACATGGCCATGCTCTTCATCACCCACGACCTCGGCGTGGTACGTCGCATGGCAGACCGCATTGCCGTCATGAAGGATGGCCGCATCCTCGAAACCGCAGACAGAGAAACCCTCTTCACAAAACCCGTCCACCCCTGGACCCGGGAACTCATCAAAACGACCCGGGCCACACCCCTGCGGGCCCTTCCGGACACCCCACCCCTCCTGCAGACACGGGAACTTGCCGTGCGTTTTCCCATCAAAGAGGGCATCCTTCAGAGGGTCAAAGGCCATGTCCATGCGGTGCGGGGGGCGGATCTTGTAATCCGCAAGGGAGAAACCCTGGGTGTGGTGGGAGAATCCGGCTCGGGCAAAACCAGTCTTGCCCATGCCCTTTTGCGCCTGATTCACACCGAGGGGGAAATTCTTCTGGAGAATCATCGCATAGACGGTCTCTCTACCGGTGAATTCCGCAAATTGCGGCCCAGAATGCAGATGGTGTTTCAGGACCCCTTTGACAGCTTAAGCCCCCGAATGACCGTGGGCGAAATTGTGGGAGAAGGCCTTGAGGTTCACTCCCAAATGAAAACGAAAGAAAGGAACATTCGAATTGCCCAAAGCCTTGAGGCCGTGGGCATGGATCCTTCTATGACAGACCGCTACCCCCACGAGTTTTCCGGCGGACAGCGCCAGCGCATTGCCATAGCAAGGGCCCTGATCCTCAATCCCGATCTCCTCGTGCTGGATGAACCCACCTCATCGCTGGACCGCTCCGTGCAGTTTCAGGTGCTGGAGCTTCTGCGACGTCTTCAGGAAGAGAGGGGGCTGAGCTATCTTTTCATCAGCCATGATCTTGCCGTTGTACGAGGCATCAGCCACAGAATCGCCGTGATGAAGGACGGGGATATTGTGGAAACAGGACCTGCGGAACAGCTCTTTACAAGGCCTGAGCATCCCTACACAAAAGAACTGCTTTCCGCCGCTCTGGCTGCGTGAAAAAAGCACCTTCGCCTTTCCTCACTCTCCCTCATTCGTCAGGAGCGAGAGGCGGGGATCAAAACATGGGGCACACAAAAGGGTGCTCAACGCAAAATTGCGTCTGCCCGTGGATGCGCATGGCATGCCAGTCAAGGCTATTATTACAATAAGGTACAACAGCAGATTTCACGCGGGCAGTTGCTTTGTTCAAAAAATTTGCCGCCCAGTGCTTTTTGGCCGACCGACATTATTGCCCAAGCGGAAAGACAAGGAATAGAGCCATCATTCCATCCAAAACGAACCGGAAAGAGAATCGTTATCCTGCTGCTGGCAACGGGAATCAGCAAGCAAAATCCCTCAACCGCAGTTTAGTTATCAAAAAAAGGGATTGAAAAATCAATAAGATTGATATTTCAATCCCTTACAGGCCACATAGCATGTACGTTTTTCGTAACTACAGCAAATTTTCCCGCCCTCCGGGAAAGGGGCCGGAGATGAGAGAAGTATGTTGTAAAAGCTTCTTTATCCCACTGGTTTTTTCTTAAATTTTTAAAGGGCTGACAAAGTCAGAAGAGTCCCGGTGAATAGTTACAGTCTTTCAATACTGTCACGATTCAGCTAAAGCAAAACACCAACGACTTCCTTTGCCATAGCCACAATGGGTTCAGGGAAAAGACCCGAAGCCAGAATCACCGCAGTGATAAAAACACCAAAGGCAGCCGCAGGCAAACCAAGGGAAAGGCCCTTTCCCTGCTCAGCGCTCCCTTCGTTTTCCGGCAGGGCATAGGCGGCCCTCACCAGTTTCAGATAGTAAAATGCAGATATGGCCGCATTGATTACCGCAAGAATGACAAGGCCGTAGTACCCCTTACCGATGGCTGCGGTAAATACGAGAAACTTCGTAGGAAAGCCTACGGCGGGTGGAATACCTGCCATGCCACAGGCAGCTACAGCCAGAGTCAGGGCAAGGAGGGGAGAACGCCTGTGCAGTCCCTTTAAACCCTCAAAACTCAAATTCTCACCGGCCGGTGCCACCTGACAGATCACATAAAAGCACCCAAGGGTCATTACCATATAACCGAAAACATAATAGATGGCCGAGGCAAAGCCTTCGGGCCCCACGGAAAGAATACCCACCATCACATAGCCCGCATGGGCGATGGATGAAAAGGCCAGAAGACGCTTGATGTCATTTTGCACAAGGGCCGCAAGATTACCGTAGGTCATGGAGAGTACGGCAAAGACAGAGAGTATCCATATAAGATGACCCGTATCCGCACCACTGGAAGCAACAAAGCGGATCAGCAGGGCAACGGCTGCAATCTTCGGCAGTGTTGCCACAAAGGCCGTGGTTTCATTGGCCGCACCTTCATAGACATCCGGGGTCCAGAAATGCATGGGAAACATGGCAAGTTTGTAGAAAAAACCCGCAAGAATCATCAGAAGACCAATGAGGGCCAAAGGTTCGCTACGAACCAGCTCCGGAAGTACGGGGCCCAGCTCCGAAAGATATGTGGTTCCCGTAAGCCCCACCACATAACTCATACCAAAAACGGTAATACCGGTGGCAAGGGCACCGAACAGCACATACTTGATACCCGCTTCATACTGAACCCGGTGGGCCCCTTTGCGCATGGGAATGGCCACGTAAAGGGCAAAGGAGGATATCTCAAGGCATAGGAGAATAGTAAGAAGCTCCACACTGCTCACAAGGAAGGTCAGGCCCATGGTGGAAATGGACAGGAACATGGCATATTCCGATGAAACTTCCCGCCGGACTCCGGGAAAACCGGAGGAAAGACAAAGCACACCAAGAAAGCCCAAGGCAATGAGCAGTTTAAATGTCTGTGAAAAAAGATCCACACGATAGGCATCAAAAAAAAGCATGCCTTCTGCATTCAGGGCTGCAAGGGAAGCAAGAACCAGCACCCCTGCACCCCCAAGGGCCACCCTTCCCACAAGGGCAGAGCCCGCATTAAAGAGGGAAAGCCCGAAAAAAATCAGGGTCATCCCGATAAGGACCAGTTCGGGGAGAAATTCCATCATAGACATGGCGTATAGATCCTAAACCTTGAGGTTGGCAACATATGGGTTGGGCACAAAAGCCCCTTATCATCATTCAGGCCAGACATGGAAGATTCCTTCTGATCAATGCCCGCTGACAGCCGCTGCCTGCCCTGCAGCAACCTGATCCAGCAGGTGCGTCACACTGGCATCCATTACGGACAGCACAGGCTGGGGATTCAGTCCGATCCAGAATACAAAAACCACAAGAAAAGCCAGACAGGCGGTTTCACGAAGATCCAGATCCCAGAGCCTTCTTCCATGGCCATGGTCTTCTCCATGATCTTCGCCATGTCCGCCTTCGAGGGCAGCCTCTCCATGGTGATGCATATGACCGTCACTGGTATCCCATACCATCTTCTGCAGAAGTCTCAGCATGTAGGCAGCAGCCAGGATGGCTCCGGGAATGGCAATGGCTCCCACCAGAGGCTGGCTCCGGAAGGCACCCATCAGAACCAGAAATTCACCGACAAAACTGTTGGTCCCCGGAAAAGCCAGAGAAGAAAGGGAAAAGATACCAAGGAAAGTGACATATACGGGCATGAACATGCCTAAGGCCGAATTATCTCCAATTTCCCTTGAATGGGTACGCTCGTAAATAATACCAATGCAGATAAAGAGGGCACCCGTTGTAATCCCGTGATTGATCATCTGCAGCATGGCACCCTTGACCCCTTCGTCATTGAGCAGAAAAATGCCCAGGGTGACAAAGCCCATGTGTCCGACGGAGGAGTAGGCAATGAGTTTTTTGATATCGTTCTGGCCAAGTGCCAGATATCCGCCATAGAGAATACCCACAAGGGAGAGGGCAATGAGAAAAGGCGCAAACATCTCCGTGGCCTGGGGCGCCATGGGAAGGCAGAAGCGGAGAAAACCATAGCCGCCCATCTTCAGAAGAATGGAGGCCAGAATCACCGAACCTGCCGTCGGCGCTTCCACGTGGGCGGCCGGAAGCCAGGTATGGAAGGGAAACATGGGAATTTTTACGGCAAAGGCCAGGGCACATGCGGCAAAAATCCAGGCCTGCCAGGCAAAGCTGTACTCCGAAGCCATGAGGTCGGGGATAAAAAAGGTACCGGTTTTCACCCGCAGGGCAACAATGGCCACAAGGAAGAAAATGGAGCCGATAAAGGTATAAAGGAAAAACTTGATGGCCGCATAATCCTTGCGGGGACCACCCCATACGGCAATGAGCAGGTACATGGGAATCAGCATGGCTTCCCAGAAAATATAGAAAAGCACCGTATTCATGCTGACAAAAACCCCGATCATGGCGGTTTCCATGGCCAGAATGACAAAAATAAACTCCGCAAGACGATGCTCAATGTATTTCCAAGAGCAGAGAATGCAAAGGGGCATGATCAGGGTTGTAAGCAGCACCAGAAGAACGGAAATACCATCCACGCCGAGCTGATAGGAAAGCCCGATGCTGGGAAACCACTCCAGCTCTTCTACAAACTGATAGGCAGCCGTACTTCTGTCAAAGGCCGTCCAGAGGGGAAGGCTCAGGGCGGCTGTCATAAGGGTCACCAGCAGGCCCCAAAGTTTCAGGACGGTCTGATTCCGGATGAAAAAACAGCAGGCAGCACCGGCAAGGGGTGTCAGCAGAATCACCGAAAGAATGGGATACCCAAGGCTGTTATAAAGCAGAGCATTTGTCATCGTAAATACCGTATCCGGGTCTTGGTTTCATATTAAAGGAGAATCACCACGATCATGATACCGAACAAAAGAACGGCAGCAGCACCAATATAGTGCTGAATCTTGCCCGTCTGGGCCTGACGGAGCTTATCTCCTGTATCCACAACGCCCCTGGCTGTTCCGTCCACAACATAGTCAATGCCTTCCCTGTCAAACCAGGAAAGCGCCTTTGCCGTCAGCATGGTCCAGGCCAGGCCGATACTGCGGTAAACCTCACCCACCCAGTCATTCACCCTTGAAAGGGGGCCGGAAGCAAAGGCCATGAAAACAAGACTCCCTTTCCGGTAAAACCAGTCCAGATCCAGATTCATTTTCGGCTCAGGCCCCAGCTTTTTGACCATGAGATAGAAGCCTAAGCCCGTAAAGCCCAGAAGCTGCAGGGTTTCCGAGAGATGATAGGCCGTATAGGGCTGATAATCCACCGCATAGGGCAGCATGCGGTAAAGGTACTCAGGGTAAAGCCCGAGGAAAAAACACATAAAGGCAGCGATACCCATGGCCCAGAGCATGCAGGCCGGAGGATCCTTGGCTTCGGGAACCGAAGGCTCGGACTTTCCACCATACCAGATATAGTAGGGAAGCTTGATGCCCACGGAAAGGAAAGTCCCCACGGCGGCAAGGGTCAGCATGAGCAGCAGCCCTGTCCGGTGGGCCTCGCCTGCGGCGGCTATGATCATGGATTTTGAAACAAAGCCCGATGTCAGGGGGAAGCCCGAAATGGCAATCCCGCCGATTACGGTAAAAATAAGGGCAAGGGGCATTTTGGCATACAGCCCGCCCAGCTCATTGAGTTTCGATCGCCCTGTCATCTCCAGAACAGCCCCCGCTCCCATGAAGAGCAGAGCCTTATAGAGAATATGGGCATAGGCATGGGCCACGGCCCCATTAACGGCCATGGCCGTCCCTATGCCGATACCGCAGACCATGTAACCGACCTGACTGACTATATGATAGGCAAGAATCCTTCGGGCATCGTTTTCTATGACGGCGTAAGCCACACCATAGAGGGCCATGATGGCACCAAGGATGGCCAGGGCCTCAAAACCGGGAAAGCCCCTTGCCAGAACATAAACCGCTGTTTTTGTTGTGAAGGCGCACATGAACACCGCCCCCGTAACCGTAGCCTCAGGATAGGCATCGGGCAGCCAGGCATGGATGGGCGGAACAGCCGCATTCAGCATGAAACCTATCATGATGAGATAGTCCGCAAGGCCTGCATCCGTAGGCAGAATCTGCACAAAGGTGAGATCCCCGCCCGTTGCCCGGTATTTCAGGAAGATGCCTGCCAGAAGAATCAGACCGCCAAGCATATGTACCAGAAGGTAACGGAATCCGGCCTCTATGGATTTCTTCTTTTTTCTGTACCAGATGAGGAAGGTGGATGCCACGGCCATCAGCTCCCAGAAAATGAAGAGCGTCAGATAATCACCCGCCAGGGTGACACCAAGGGATCCTGCCACATAGAGCCATGCCGCCGTGTGCTGGCCCCAGTCCTCCACTTTCAAGGCAAAAAGGGAGCCGATCACAGCCATCAGGGTAAAGACATGGAGAAAGACATAGGTGAGCTTGTCCACCCGTCCGAATACCATATCAAAACCCATCCAGCTCACATGACCGAAGCTTTCCGGCAGCATGTTGATCTGGAAAAAAGCCACAAGGGGAATAATCACCAGTACGGCATTTTTCAGTTTCATCCGGCAGAAAAAGGGCATCAGGACCGCACCCAGTATGAAAAGGGTGGCCGGATGCATCAGCCAGGGGTGCAGCAGGGCCAGAGGCGATAGCATGCTACTTGTCATCGTAATAGTCCTCTTGCTTCATAAGCCAGGCATGGGAAATACCTTTGCAGATCACAATCATGCCCAGACAGCCGAACAGGGCAAATACACTCCAGAATCCGATGAGGGTATCCCCGAAAAAATGAGGGTCATGCCGTTCTGCCATAAAATCATAGACAAGGGCCCCGCCAAGGAAGGCAAAAAAAGCCCACTTGAACCATTCCGTCCGTTTCCGGAGCCAGGTCATCAGTTGTCCCATACGTAAAAACCTCACATCAGAAGATGAATAATGGCCAGAAGAAGATCCGGCCGGATCCCGATGGCCACGGAAATGGCGCCTGTGATTAAAAGCGGAACCACCATCAGCAGAATCAGCGGACGGGTTTCCAGTAAAGCCGGAGCCGCAGCAGCGCCCTCCGCAGGCTTACCAAAATAAGCCGTCAGAATAACAGGTACAAAATAACCGGCGTTGAGCAGGGAACTGACCATCAGCACAGACAGAAGAATCAGGTTGTTCAGGTCCATGGTTCCCAGAGCAAGATACCATTTGGTAACAAAGCCCGATACCGGAGGCACACCGATCATGGAAAGGGATGCCAGGGCAAAGGCCAGCATGGTCAGGGGCATGGCAAAACCCAGACCTGCCATTTCACGGATATCCTTTTTTTGTGTAGCAACAAAGATGCAGCCAGCCGCAAAAAAGAGGGTAATCTTGGCAAAACCATGGTTGGCGATATGGATCAGGCCACCGGTAATGCTGTTGGGCGTCAGCATGGCCACACCCAGAATGATATAGGAGAGCTGGCTGACCGTGGAATAGGCAAGCCTCGCCTTGAGGTTGGTTTTGGTGAGTGCGATAATGGAAGCCGTGATAATGGTGAAACTGACAAAATAGGCTGTTATCAGCCCCAGCCCCGTGTCTGCCAGCAGATCCACACCGAAGACGGAAAGCATGATGCGGCAGATGGAAAAAACACCGATTTTAACAACCACCACCGCATGCAGAAGGGCTGAAACGGGGGTCGGCGCCACCATAGCCGAAGGAAGCCAGGAGTGCAGCGGCATGACACCCGCTTTGGCAAAACCGAAAAAGAGCAGAATGTAACTGACCACCACCATCCACCGGGAAGCATCCGCAGGGAAAATACCCGAAGCAATGTCACCCATGGCAAAATCAAGGGTGCCGCACTGCACGTAAATGATGGCCATGGCCGGAAGCAGGAAAGCCTTGGAGGTGAACATCAGGTAAACAATATACTTCTGTGCCCCTTCATAACCCTCTTCATCCTGATGGTGCATGACCAGAGGATAGGTGAAAATGGATACAATTTCATAAAAGAGATAGAGGGTGAACAGGCTGCCGGAAAAGGCTCCGCCCAAAGCAGCACCTACGGAAACGGCATAACAGACATAAAAACGGGTCTGGGCATGCTCGTTTAATCCCCGCATGTAGCCCACACAATAGATGGATGCCAGAATCCAGAGGAAAGATGCCGTTCCAGCAAAGAGAAGACCTAAGGCATCCACCTGAAATTTTATGGCAATTCCCGGCCAGAGCTCAAAAAGTGTGTAGGAGAAACTCCCGCCGGCCAGGATGTGAGGAACAAGAAGAGCAACGGATATAAAGGTAAGAACCGCACCTGTGAGAGACCAGGCCTCCCTGAGATTGGGCCTTGAGCCCGAAGCCATCACAGCAAAAGCGGTGAGCATGGGCAGCAGCACAGGTAAGAGTATTTTGCTGGTAATCATGGTTTCCATACCGGGTTCGCCTCAAATGGCTTCGGGTTAATGACGAAGATCATGGACCGCACTGGGATCATCGGTGTGGTACTTACGATAAACGGCCAGAATAAAGCTGACCACAATGGCAGCCTCAGCCGCAGCCAGCCCCATGATGAACAGGGTAAAAACCTGACCAATGGCAGGGTCCGGCAGCACAAAGCGGTTAAAGGCCATAAAGTTAATGGATGCACCGCAGAGGATCAGCTCCGTTGAAATCAGCATCCCCATAAAGGAGCGGTGTCGCACCATGCCGTAAATGCCCATGACAAAAAGCACCAGACCAATAATCAGGTAGGTTGTCAGGTGGCTGCTCACACTCAGCATATTTCAGGACTCCCTTCCACCGGTAGCCAGAATAATGGCTCCGATAATCGCCGCCAGAAGCACCACGGAAATGAGTTCAAAGGCCATACAATAACGGTAAAGAAGGGTTTCCCCCAGCCATGGCAGAGAAAAATCTCCTGTCTTTTCAAGGGCAGGTGTAAACGTGGCCCTGAGCAGGGGAATCAGCAGAAGAAAAAAACCGGTAAAGGAAGCGGCAACGGCCAGAAACCTGTTTTTTCCTTTAAAATTGCTTTCTGCAATTTCCTGGGGCGTGTAGCCCACCATCACACCGAAAACCATGAGGATACAGATGGCTCCCACATAGATCAGGATCTGCATCATGGTCAGAAAGATGCTGCCCAGATAAAAATAAAGCCCCGCAACTCCGAGAAGGCAGACCGCAAGTCCTAAAACCGCATGCATGAGAAGGCGGGCACGGACGGCAAGGATGGCTCCCATGAAGGTGAGTATGACAAAGGCAAAAAACAGGGCTTCTGCAATAAAAACATAGGTACTCATGTTAAAGAGCCTCCTCCCTTCCCAAGGCGACCAAGGAGATCCATATGGAACTCCTCACGGGAGTATCCTGCAAGATTGTATTCCTGAGAATAGGCAATGGCATCCGTAGGACAGCTTTCCACGCAGATCCCGCAGAGACTGCACCGGGTAAAATCCAGCTCAAAACCTGTAAGTATTTTTTTCTTGGAACCCTCGGGTTTTTCACTGTGGATGCTAATGCAGGCCGAAGGACAGGCTCTGGCGCACATGCCGCAGGTGATACAGAGGGAGCCTCCGGTTTTTTCATCGGAAACAAGTTCTATATGCCCCCGGTAATTGGGCGTAATGGTCAGGGTTTCACGGGGATAGTGAACCGTTACCGTTGGCTTGAGCATTTCTTTAAAGGTCACGCCAAGGCCCACCAGCAAACTTTTTGTACCGTGGTAGAGGTCGGAAAAATAGCCGCTCATAGCTTTACGATCACCGCCGTTACAATAAGGTTAAGGAGCGCAAAGGGAATCAGGTATTTCCAGGAGAGGTTCATCAGCTGATCAAAGCGGACCCTGGGATAGGTCCAGCGCACCCAGATCATAATGAACATCAGGATGTATACCTTCAACAGGAACCAGAAGGCTCCGGTCCATGCGTCCATGGGCAGGGGCAGGCCGCTCCATCCGCCAAGGAAGACGGCCACGGCGACACTGCTCACGATAAACATGTTGGTGTATTCACCAAGGAAAAAAAGCCCGAAACCCATGCCTGAGTATTCCGTATGGAAACCTGCGGTCAGCTCACTTTCCGCCTCGGGCATGTCAAAGGGTGCCCTGTTGGTTTCCGCCAGTGCCGCTATCAAATAGATGATGAAGGCAAGGGGCTGGAGCAGGCAGAACCAGAGGCCTGAAATCTGGGCTTCCACAATGGTCCGCATACTGAAGGAATTGGTGATCAGCACCACAGACAAAAGGGAGAGGAGAATGGGTATTTCATAGGCAATATTCTGGGCCACGGAACGCATGGCACCGAAAAGGCCGTATTTATTGTTAGAACTCCACCCGGCCACAAGAATGGCCATGACATTGAGGCTGGCCATAGCCAGAATGAAGATCAGGCCAATATTCATGTCAATGATAGTCAGATTCTCTGAAAAGGGCAGCACCAGAAAGGGCATCACCACGGGCGTGAAGGCCAGGAGGGGGGCCACACGGAAAAGCATGCGGTTGGCATCCCTTGGGATGACAAGCTCCTTGGTCATGAGCTTGATGCCATCCACAAGTGTCTGGAGAATGCCATGCCAACCGACCTCATAGGGACCGGGTCGGCGCTGGATATGGCCAGCGATTTTTCTCTCCGCATACACCATGAAAAGGGCATTCACAAAAACCACGGTCACCACAAAAAGGGCGGCAATCAGCATGCGCAGCAGTTCTGGTGGTAAAAAAGCAGTATCCATGTGATGTCTACCTGTCGATTTCCGGGATTACAAGGTCAAGGCTGCCCATCACGGACACCAGATCCGCAATCAGCATACCCTGGCAGAGTTCCGCAATGAGGCTGAGATTGGCATAGGAGGGAACACGGACCTTCAGGCGATAGGGTACATCGGAATCCTGCCCCACCATAAAATAAACAAGCTCTCCCCTTGCCGCTTCCACTGCAAAACTGGCCGCCCTGGGCGGCAGTTTGATTTTTTTCGGTGCCTTCCCCCTGAATTCCCCTTCGGGAAGCATGTCAAGGGCCTGTTCAATGATGCGCAGACTCTGCTCAATTTCTTTGATGCGCACAAGGTAACGGTCAAAGCAATCCCCCCGGCTTCCCACGGGAATCTCGAAATCCAGCTCCGGATAAATGGAATAGGGCTCCGTCTTCCGGATATCATAGGCAATGCCCGATCCCCTTAAATTGGCACCCGTAACCCCGTATCTGCGGGCCATTTCCGGCGAAATTACGCCAATGCCCTCGGTTCTTTTTATGAAAATGATGTTATCCGTTACCAGCTTATTGTAGATATCCAGACGTTTCCGCATTCTTTTAATAAAGACACGGGTATTTTCAACAAAACGGTCATCCACGTCACGGTAAACGCCTCCCACCCTGAAATAGGAATAGGTCAGACGACTTCCCGTGATATCTTCAAGGATATCAAGAATCTGCTCCCTGTCATCAAAACCATACAGGATGGGGGTAAAGGCACCAAGGTCCAGGAGAAAGGCCCCCAGCCAGAGAAGATGACTGGCAACACGGTTCAGCTCAGAAGTTGCCACCCTTATGCATTCTGCCCTTCTGGGCACCTCGACACCGGCAAGCTTTTCAATCAGACATACATAACCGTGATTATAGGGCAGCGCAGCCAGATAATCCATGCGTGCCGTGTTGGGCAGAAAGGAGGGCCATGGCCGGGCTTCAGCCATTTTTTCATGCATTCTGTGCCCGTAACCAAGCACAGGATCCAGATGGACCACATATTCCCCGTCCATCTCCAGCACCAGCCGCAAAACCCCATGGGTTGCCGGGTGCTGGGGCCCCATGTTCAGTAAAAAGCGATGTCTGCTCTCATCTTTGAAGGCTTCGGTTTTCATGCGTCCTCAAGACTCCCCCGGGCTTGTTCGTCCCCGGCTTCCGGTTCATCCGCAAGGGGCAAAAAGCCCAGCTTTTCTGCATCCATACAGACATTTTCCGCCTTAAGCAGCGGATGGAAACCCGCATCCATCTCCGAAAGAATCAAAGGACGCATATCCCCGTTTCCGGTGAAAGCAATACCGAAAAAATCGTGGATTTCACGCTCATACCACATGGCTGCATGGAAAATGTCAGAAATGGTGGGAGATTCATTTTCGTGGGCAAAAAGCCTCAGGTTAACCCGAAAAAGCACATCATGGCGGGCAAACTGATAGACAAGGCAGGCAGCCGGTTTTAAAGACACCGCCGTTGCAAACACCAGATAGAACTCCTGTTCAAGCAGATGCTGCACCACCTGACGAAGCTGCCTTTGTTCCAGAAGAAGATCAGCGTACACACCGCTTGCGGCATAATCTGAAGCCGTAAGGGAAAGGGAGAAGGCGCCAAGCTGATCCGCCAGTTCCTGAAAGGTCATGCCAGCCCCCCTCTTTTCGGATGACGGTTCTGGGGGAAGGGATGACGGGATCCGGCAATTTTTTCCTGCAGCTTGAGAATCCCTTCAATCAGGCCTTCGGGACGGGGTGGGCATCCGGGCACATAAACATCCACAGGAATCAGCTTATCCACACCCTCCACCACGGCATAATTTTCCTCTACGGCAAAGGGACCTCCGGAAATGGCGCAGTTGCCCATGGCAATCACCCATTTGGGATAGGCCATCTGCTCGTAAAGGGTAACAACGGCTTCGGCCATTTTCTTGTTCACCGTACCCGCCACAATCATGAGATCACTCTGCCGCGGTGATGGCCGGAAAACCTCCGCTCCGTACCGGGATACGTCGAACCGGGCCATACCCACGGCCATCATCTCAATGGCACAGCAGGCAAGCCCAAAGGTCATGGGCCAGAGGGAGTTGGCCTGACACAGGCGCATAATCTGATCCGCAAGCTCCAGACGCATGAGGGGGCCAGGGGCTCCCATGCCTGTGCCTGCTCCCCCATCCCCATGGACACGGCCTGCCAGTTCCGCCACATGGGCATCAAGACTTATGAATTGTTCTTTCTCTGCCAATTGAAGACTCCTTTGACCCAGGCATAAACGATGGCAAGGGACAGAATTCCCACGAAAATAACGAATTCCACAATGGCCCGCAGAGGCTCTGCTTCATGGAAAGCCGTGGCTACGGGAAAAAGGAAAAGAATATCCACATCAAAGGCCAGAAATATGAGTGCATACAGGTAGTAGGCCACACCATAGCGGAAATCCCAGGCCTTGCCATAGGGTTCTATGCCACACTCATAATTGGATTCATGGCTCCCGGTGTTTTTTCTCCTCGGTGCCAGCATCCATGCGGCAACAAAAGGTGCAAAGGCCACGGCAAAGCCCACACCCAGAAAAAGCATGATGTACATATACTCAATGAGAGACTCTTCTTCTATCAGCATTCCAAACACTCCCTGAGCTTCAGGCCTATAATCAGACATCAGGACGGCTACAAAATAACCGGGGACACCTGCAGAGTCAATTTTTAAACCGGAATCAAAAATCTGCCTTCTTAAAAATCTGTCTCCCTTATAAAACTTCATAAAGAAGTTTCATCCTATTGCAGGAACAAAGCCCCCCTGTCAAGGGATTTTCACGCAGTCTTATTAGACAGAAACCCGGACTTTGTCAAATAAAAGTTAAGACTTTTCCGCCTTACTCAAATTTAAATAAGGTTAGCCCTTGACATCCCAGGTCATGCCCTATCTATATTAAGAAAAAACAGACTGGCTGATGCCGACACAATGCAACGGGTACAAACAAGGAGACACACCATGACCTACAAAGAAGCCCTTGAACTTCTGATTTATTCATACAGACTGGATTTTGATCCTGCGGGGATTTTTTTTGTTTCCGGAGAAAAAGACCCGACCACACTTCCCGTCACCCATAAAACAAAAAACAAACTCACCTTCTGCCAGTACACAAGCGCCGTACGTCAGGCCCGCTATTCCCTTTACCTGCCCAAAGAGCAGCTCCTATGCAAAAATGCCCGGCTTGTTTTCGGATTCAGGGAAATCGATGAGAAAACCGATGAAAAGGTTCACCTCAAATACCTCATGGACCCGGAACTGTCCCTGCAGGCCGCCCGTGACAAACCCCGTCTGCCATCCGGAAAATTTCAGGGCGTCTATGCAGCGCCCATAGACACCTTTGACAGTTTCGGACAGGCCCCTGATCTTGTCTATTTCATGGTTCTCCCTTTTCAGGGATACCACATCCTCAATGATTACATGGCTGCCATGAATAAAACCCATCTCCATTTCCGTCACGCCCCCAATTCTGCGGTCTGCGGCGGATCCGTGTGGAGTCATATAAACCAGACGGCCAATATGAATACCATGTGTGCGGGCTCCAAATCGTCAGGAAAAACGGAAATGGCTTACATGAACCTTACCATGCCCGGAAGCCATTTCCTTGCCTCCATGGCGCATCTGCAGAAAAGAAAAGAAAAAAATGGCGGCGTATCCCTTGTGGGCAAAGGCGATTCAGACTGGCCCGGTCTGGACGCCTGCCAGGGATGCCCCCTGTTCCGCTTTGATCCGGCTTAAAAACCAGAACAGCCCATAAAAACCCACAATGCAAACTGAATAAATAAGGTTCCGGAAACCGTGATTCCAGCCAGTATTCTTATCATCAGCAGTGATCCAGAAACCCAGTCCATCCTGCAGCAGGCCATAGCCTCAAGATGCAGCTGCCCCACAAGCACTGCTTCAGGAGAAACGGCAGCCCTCCACTGCTTTGCCCCCCAGAGCCATGAACTTGTTTTCATTGACACCCGGACTGCTGAGCCAGAACTCATGGCCAGACTGTCCGGCATCCAGTCTCCCTTTAAAAATCATACCATTGTCCTGCTGAGCCATGACAGGAGGCTCATCCCTGAGATGGCAAATGAAGCACCTGCAGTCTATGAGATTCTGCCATGGCCTTCCTCCGGCGAACTTCTTGCTCCCTGTATAGACAGGGCCCTTGAACGCTGTATGCTGATCCGGGAAAAAAAACAGCTGCAGCTCGACTGCCGCTGCCACAGGATTTTTGCAAAGATTGCAGGCCAGTCCAAAACCATGCAGCAAATCCTCGACAGGATCAGCACCCTGGCCCATGGAAATGAGACCGTATTCATTACGGGGGAATCGGGGACAGGAAAAGAGCTGGCCGCCCGCACACTCCACCGCCTGAGTTCCCGCAGCGAAGGCCCCTTCATCCGGGTTCACTGCCCCAGCCTGCCCAAAGAAAGTCTGGAGCATGAAATTTTCGGCAGGCCCGCAGACCCGGCACCCGCCACAGACAGCCCTGCCTTCCTGAACAGAGCCAGAGGCGGCACCCTTTTTCTCGATGAAATCGGAGACCTCACCCCCGAAGCCCAGCAGAAACTTCTCGAATATCTCAAGGGTTCCCAAGCCCCATCATGCGCATCTCCGGAAGTCCGGCTGCTCATTGCCACCAACCGGGATCTTGAAAAAAAAACCGAAGGCCATGGTTTCAATAAAGAACTCTTTGATGTCCTGCGCACCCGGCATATCCATCTTCCGCCCTTGAGGAAAAGGCCGGAAGACATCCCGCCCCTTGCCCACTTTATCCTTGAGAAACAGGCATACAAACTGAAAAGATACGGCAGATATATTTCTCCGGAACTGATGAAACGCCTCATGGCACACCCTTGGGAAGGCAATATCCGTGAGCTGGAAAATACCATTATCCATGGCCTGCTCTTCTCCAGTTCCCAGGAGATAGGTCCCGATGATGTCCTGCTGTCCGGCCCCAAACCTTTAGGGCCCTGCTCTGCGGCCCTGCACCAGAATAACTACCGGGATGCCAAGGAAGAGGCCCTCAAGGGCTTCAATCATATTTATATCGGTCGCCTTCTCAAACGAAGCAAGGGCAACATCAGCCTTGCCGCCAGAGCCTGCGGCCTTGAGCGTCAGGCCCTTCAGCAGATCATGAAGCGCTATGACATCTCACCGGTTCCCTATCGTCCGGGAACCGGGTGTGAGGGGGGCTATCCGGAATAAGGACCGGATCCTCAGGCAAAAAGAATCCCCCCTGTTTTCATCTCTCATGGAAACAGGGGGGATTTATAAAAACGCATGAATGGAATTACAATCAGCAGCCGCAGGAACCGGAGGAGCCGGCAGAGCTGCATCCGGAGCATCCGCCACCGGCTGCTTCCAGCTTCAGGCTGGAATTCACGGCAAAACCCATACCATTGAAGGCCACTTCAAAGGGCTTTCCCGCTTCAAACAGGTCATTCTCCACCACATAGGTGATACCTGCAATCTCAAAACTGGTATCATTATCCTTTTTCTCATCCAGAGCCATGGCCACCATGGGACCACCGCAGCCACCCCCATGGATAAAAATACGAATGGGCTGGAGTTCCTTACCCTCAAAAAAAGATGCCACTTCCTTCTGGGCTTCCGGTGTTACCGTAAACATAAAAAAAGTCCTTTCCCTGCACCCGCAGGACATCATACCCTAAAAAAAGAATAAGAGGAGAAACGGCTTCTCCTGATTCTGCAAAATAGTGCCAGACTTCCTCAGGGTCAAATATTTTTTTTCAATGAAAAAAACATTTAGAATATAAAAGAAGAACAGCCTAGCTTCGCGCCTGTGAAGCAATCCACTCCATGAAAGGTCCGTGTCCATGGGAAACGTCCAGGGCAAGAATACAGGGGCAATCATAGCTGTGCAGCTCAAGCACTCTGGCTTTCAGTTTCTCGAACATCTCCTTTGTGGTTTTTGCCACCAGAACCACCTCGGCCCCTTCCTCCGCACGGCCCTCCCATACATAAAATGAGCGGACACCGGGAAAAACATTCACACAGGCCGCAAGACCTTCCAGAACCAGATTTTTTGCCAGTTTTTCTGCTTCTTCATTACTGCCGGCGGTCATATACACCCACTGAATCACAGGCAACCTCCTTTTTCAGATTCGTTGGTATTCAGCACAATTCTTCTTTGACAAATCGAAAAATTTCAATTAATTGCATAGACAATCGAGCCATTTGTTCGTGACGAAAACGATTGCAACGTCACTCACAAACAGCCCGATTACCTTTTGCTGCCAACAAGACCTTGAAATTAAAGAATAATTTTCAGAATAAAATATACTGAATCATTTCATTCGTTGAAGAATTCTGTCCAGAGCAAGACCTGCCAGACGCAGACCAAAGCTTCCCGTCACATGGGCGATGGAGCCCATGGGCTGCCGAATCCGTCCACGGGCCTGTGTCGCTGTCTCCTCCGTCTCTTCAGGGACCGGGCCTCTGGTGGGAGGCTCCGGGGAAAAAACACA
This sequence comes from Desulfobotulus alkaliphilus, assembly GCF_007830435.1. Taxonomy (GTDB): domain Bacteria; phylum Desulfobacterota; class Desulfobacteria; order Desulfobacterales; family ASO4-4; genus Desulfobotulus; species Desulfobotulus alkaliphilus. Next base: position 89,339 of record NZ_VLLC01000008.1, read on the forward strand.
GTCAACGCCTTTTTCTATGCCAAAACGATGCAGGCGACGGCGCACCAGCCGGGCCAGGGGGCAATGATGGGTTTCGGAAATATCACAGACCCGTATGGCTCCCGCATCATAGCGGGTGGCAGCCCCCATGCTGCTGGCGATATAAAGCCTCCGGTGCAGGGCTTCCCGGATGAGCATCACCTTGGAGTTAAGGCCGTCAATGGCATCGAGAACCACATCCGGCTCATTGTCCAGCACACGGTCAAGGGATGCCCCATCAATGAAAAGATCCAGAACTTCCACGTGACAGTCCGGTGCAATATCTTTTATACGCTTTTGGGCCAGAGACACCTTGGACTGGCCAAGGGTGGAGTGCAGGGCAAAAAGCTGGCGGTTGATATTGGAAGCCTCCACCACATCAAAATCCACAAGCCTGAGATGTCCCACACCACTTCTGGCAAGGGCTTCCACGGCAAAGGAACCCACAGCCCCAAGCCCGCATACGGTCACACGGGCTTCCTGCAGACGCCCAAAGGCTTCTTCACCCGTTAAAAGCTGCACTCTGGAAAAGGATGAACTCATGGATGAAAATCCCGTTCGGAAAGATGGGAAAGAAAACAGCGGCTGTTCATAAAAAGCTGCTCTGCCAGCACATCTTCGGACAGATTCCGCAGCCCGGCAAGGGCGCGGAAGGTATGCCTGAGAAAGGCTGGCTGATTGATACCCTTCTGAGCAAAGGGCGGAGGAATATCCGGTGCATCCGTTTCTATCAGCATTCTGTCAGCAGAAACCGCCTGCACACTGCGCAGCACCTTTTTATTGGCCGTTCTGAGAAGAGAGGCGGAAAAACCCACATGGGCTCCCAGCCTCTCCACCTCCCGGACCATGTCTGCGGAACCGGACCAAGCATGGAAGGCCCCCCCATGGGGGAGACCACCTTCTTTTTTTAATATATCCAGCATACGGCCCCAGGCCCTGCGGCAGTGCAGGGAAACCGGCCTCTTCAGATCACGGGCCAGACGAAGCTGGGTGACCAGCACCCTTTCCTGCTTTTCAAGGGTATGGGGAAAGGCCATGCCGTCAAGCCCTGCCTCTCCGATTCCTGCACCGGGCAAAGAAACCAGCAGATCCCCAAGAACCTTCTCCCATCCGGGTCTGGCCCATTCCACATAAAAGGGATGAAGACCCAAAAAGGGAATCACCCCCTTCCAGTGCAGGGAAATATCCAGCACAGCTTCCCAGTCATCCTCTGCAGATCCGCAGCAGACAAAAAAACCCACACCTGCGGCACAGGCCTCATCCATGAGGGAGGAAAGATTTTCATAGATCCTGCCATCCTGCAGATGGCAGTGGGTGTCCACCAGGGGAAACATCTTATTTTTTTCCATGCAGCGAGCGGTGAATGACGAGTTTATGGGCCTTGCCGTAATCCATCACACGGGAGGGATCAAAGCCGCCGGACGCATAAAATGTTCTGAAACCCGGCTCATCAAAAAGGTGCAGCACATAGGAGATATGACCGGAATATCCGTTCCAGTCCAGCCGCTGAAGCGCATCCCTGGCCCCGGCTCCCAGAGAAACGGCCTCCTTGTGAAGTACCGGCCCCCTTTCACTGCAGGGTTCCAGAGAGTAAAGGCGCCTGCATACAAGGGGACGGATGGCATAGATGGCACAGGTTCTGTTTTTTCTTAAAAAAGGACAGGAAGCCTTTCTTTCCTGCTTTCGGTTTTTCCTGTCCTTTGCAAGCGAGCTGCGCATTCTGGCATGGATATTCTGGGGAAGGGACTCCATGTAGCGCAGAATTCTCAGGCCTTCGAGGGTGTTGATGTCAATGCTGCCCGTACCCGTACAGCATAAAGAGCAGCCGGGGCCACAGAGTGCCTCTGACATCAGAGGGACCAGACGCTGATCAAGATCCCGGTAGATCTGATCCATGCTTTCAAAAAGAGCCTCCATAATCTCCCCTTTCTTCCGTGCACCATGGCCTGAGGTATGCCAGAAGGTTTTCCATGTCTTCGGGCAGGGGTGCCTCAAATGCCATGGCTGCACCTGTGACAGGATGGGTAAAGCGAAGAAAGCGGGCATGGAGCATCTGGCGTTCCACCTTCAGAAGGGCTGCCCTCATGCGGGTATCCTTCATGCGCTCACCCGGTCTCCGGGAACCATAAAGGGTATCCCCGACAATGGGGTGACCAGCATGGGAACAATGCACCCGGATCTGATGGGTTCTGCCCGTTTTAATGTTAAGCAGAAGCCGTGTCAGCCCCTGATAACGCCCTGTGACAGACCAGAGGGAAAGGGCCTGTCTGCCGCCGCTCACCAGAGCCGCCATTTTTTTTCTGTCCACAGGATGCCGACCGATGGCGGCATCCATGCACCCCTCATCTCCAGCCAGCTCTCCCCATACAAGGGCCTCGTAGTATTTTTCTGTTTTCCTGTCATGGAACATGGAGACAAGGCGCTCATGGGAAAGCTGATGTTTGGCCACCACCATCACACCGGAGGTGTCCTTGTCCAGGCGATGGACAATGCCCGGCCGCACCTCCCCGCCGATACCGCCAAGATCCGGGCAATGGTGGAGCAAGGCATTGACAAGGGTCCCGTCGGGATGCCCCGGAGCCGGATGCACCACCATGCCTGCGGCCTTGTTCAGCACCAGAAGATGGGCGTCCTCATGGAGAATATCCAGAACCAGATTCTGGGCACAGAGGGGAGAGGGCCGCATATCCGGAATACGGCCCGTCACCTGCTGCCCTGCCCTAAGCTTCACCGAAGGGCGGACCCTTTTCCCGTCCACCAGAAAAAAACCATCCTTCACCTGTCTCACAGCAAGGCTTCTGCTTAAGGAATCTATCGCTTCTGCCAGAAAAACATCCAGGCGTTTTCCATCATGGGTACTGGATACCTCACAACAGAAAACGCCTGCATTTTCAGTGTCCATAAGCTTCTCTGAGAAGTCAGCTGGCAAACAGATTCTCAATTTCCGTCAGCATGCTCTTTTCATCGGTTTCCTTGGCAAGGCTCAGCTCCTTAAGGAGAAGGCCCTGGGCCGTATCCAGAAGCTTGCGCTCACCAAAGGAAAGATCCTTGGTCAGTTTCAGGACAAAAAGATCCCGGAAAACCGCTGCCACATCGTAGAGGCTGCCACTTTTTATCTTTTCCATATACTCACGGTAGCGCCGGTTCCAGGTCTGGTTATCCTGCTGGCCGTCCCCCTTGTGGGTCATTACCGCATATACTTTGGGGATATCGTTTTTTTCGATAACATCCCTCAAACCAACATTCGCCACATTGTCCGTGGGAATCATGATAACCATGCCGTTTTCCAGAATTTTCATAATATAAAAATCCTGTTTTTTCCCATTGATCTCACGGGACTCTATGGCTTCAATACGACCCACGCCATGGGCAGGATAAACCGCAAGGTCACCGACATGAAACTGCCGTGTACCTTCCTCCAGTGTCATTGCCTTTTCTGCCATTTTCTCACCACCATTGTTAGGGGTTTACGCTTTAAAAGTTTTTTATATCACAAACTTGACAATGGGTTCAACCATTTTAAATAAAACCTTTCCCCAATGACAATGAAACACCCGTACAACAAGGCTTTTCCATACAAAAAAAATCGGGGCAGACCCATAAGGATCTGCCCCGATTTTTATTTCATCTCATTCCTGAAACCCTCCACACAGGTGAAGGGCAAAAGTTACTACATCAGGAAAGGCACCATGAGAAGAGCCACAACGTTGAGGATCTTGATCATGGGGTTAACAGCAGGACCAGCGGTATCTTTGTAGGGGTCACCTACGGTGTCACCGGTTACAGCAGCCTTGTGGGCGTCGGAACCTTTACCACCATAGTGGTTGTCTTCGATGTACTTCTTGGCGTTATCCCATGCAGCACCACCAGTGGTCATGGAGATGGCCACGAAAAGACCTGTAACAATGGAACCGATGAGCATACCACCCAGAGCAATTTTGCCCAGCAGGAGACCCACAACGATGGGGGCAATTACGGGCAGAAGTGCAGGAACAATCATTTCCTTCAGGGCAAACTTGGTAACGATATCCACGCAGGCCGCATAATCGGGCTTGGCGGTACCTTCCATGATGCCGGGAATTTCACGGAACTGACGACGTACTTCTTCAACAACGGCACCACCTGCACGACCAACAGCACTCATGGCAATGGAAGCGAAGAGGTAGGGGAGCAGGCCACCGATGAAGAGACCAATGATAACATTCACGTCTGCAAGGTCGAAACGAAGCTGTGCTGCATCTGCACCACCATGTACGGCAAATTCCTGTACATAGCAGGCAAAAAGTACCAGAGCGGCAAGACCAGCGGAACCAATGGCGTACCCTTTGGTTACGGCCTTGGTGGTGTTACCAACAGCATCCAGAGGATCGGTAACGGCACGTACGGAGTCGTCCATTTCAGCCATTTCAGCAATACCACCGGCGTTGTCGGTGATGGGGCCGTAGGCGTCAATGGCAATAACCATACCGGTCATGGAAAGCATGGACACGGCGGCAATGGCAATACCGTAAAGACCGGCAAAGCTGTGGGCCATGAAAATACCAAGACAGATGGTAAGAACAGGAGCAGCCGTGGACTGCATGGATACGGCAAGACCTGCAATGATGTTGGTGCCATGACCCGTGGTGGAGGCAAGGGCAATGTCTTTTACAGGCTTGAAGATACCGGTGTAGTACTCAGTAATGATAACGATGAGTACGGTCAGTGCAAGACCGATCAGCGCAGAGTAGTACAGGTTGATGGCGGAAACACCTTCAACACCGCCCATGAAGTGCATGATGGCATAGTAGAAGGCAATGGCTGCAATGATGGCAGAACCGAACATACCTTTGTACAGGGCGCCCATGATGTATTCGCTCTTGGCACCAAGGCGTACAAAGAAGCTGGCGATAATGGAAGCAATAATGGAAATGGCTCCCAGAATCAGGGGCAGCATGATAATGGCTTCATTACCGTTGAAAAGAATGTCGCCAAGGAACATGGCGGCAACAAGGGTAACGGCATAGGTTTCAAAGAGGTCAGCAGCCATACCGGCGCAGTCACCTACGTTGTCACCTACGTTGTCAGCGATGGTTGCGGGGTTACGGGGATCATCCTCGGGGATATTGGATTCAACCTTACCCACAAGGTCAGCACCTACGTCAGCACCCTTTGTGAAGATACCACCACCCAGACGGGCGAAGATGGAGATCAGGGAGCCACCGAAACCAAGGGCAACCAGGGCAGGAATGTTGGCGGTAGCAGCATACAGACCAGCTGTAGCAGCAAGACCAAGACCTGCAACCATCATACCTGTTACTGTGCCACCACGGAAAGCCATGGAAAGACCGGCGTTAAGGCCGTGCTTGGAAGCTTCTGCGGTACGTACGTTGGCAATAACGGAAACGCGCATGCCAATGTAACCGGCCACATAGGAAGCTACGGCACCAATGATGAAGCCCAGAGCACTCATGGCACCCAGGGCAACAAAAATAACAACAGCAATTACGCCACCAACTACAGCAATACTTTTCATCTGACGATTCAGATAGGCAATGGAGCCTTCCTGAATGGCCTTGGCAATGGCACCCATTTTTTCATCGCCTGCAGGAGCTGCCTTTACAAGCCCTGCAAGGATCAGCGCAAACAGAATGCCGAGTCCCCCCACCAGTGCACACACCAGCGGGATGTTCCCCATTACAAATTCCATGCTTTCCTCCATCAAAGAGTTAGGTTGAACAGAAAACTACGATTGATACTTTTGCATAGCGGCCGAAAGCCCCTCCTGAAGAATACAGGAGACAGCCTCCCTCGCCCTTTCAACCACGCGGAGCCAGATTTCCTTTTCCTGCCTTGAAAAACCACTGAGTACGTAATCGGCAACGTCCTGTTCCCCTTCCGGTCGTCCGACACCAATCCGTACCCTGGAAAAATCCCGGGTTCCAAGCTGTTCGATCAGGGATCTGATTCCGTTGTGCCCACCATGTCCCCCTTTTTCACGGATACGTATCCGTCCAAGGGGAAGATCAATGTCATCGTATACGACAACAAGGTCAGATACTGCAACATCAAAAAAATGACAAAGCTTCTGAACCGGTATGCCGCTTCGGTTCATGTAGGACTGGGGCCTGACCAGAAGGACATCGCATCCTCCCATCCGCCCCCGTCCGAATTCAGCATCAAACTTCTTTTTATCCAGAGATATGGAACCCCATTCCCCGAGGGATTCCACAACCTGAAAGCCTGCATTATGACGGGTTTCTGCATAGCGAAGGCCGGGGTTTCCCAGGCCAGCCACCATCATTGGCCCTTTCGTATTCATAGGGAAATCCCTTTTTAGTCACAAAAAAACAGATAAACCGCTGCCTATGCTTCCTCATCTGCATTTGCTGCTGCTGCAGCACCCCTGGGAACAGCAACCATGGCAAGGGGAGCATTGCCCTCAACCACCAGCTCAACGCCCTCGGGAACCTCAACATTTTTCAGGTAAAAGGTTTTTCCAAGGCCAATACCCCTGACATCCACCGTGATATTCTCAGGGGTTGCTTCGGGAAGACAGCGAACCGTTACCATTCTTTCAAAAACCTTCAGGTTACCGCCCATATCCACACCCTTGGGTGTTCCCGAAACACTCAGATTCACCTTTGCTGTAATTTTACGGTCCAGCTCAAGGGCATAGAAGTCCGCATGGACAAAATCTCCGTTCATGGGGTCTTTCTGGAAATCCTTCATCATGGCCTTACAGGTACCATCGCTGAGCTGAAGATCAAAAAACAGCTCACGGGTTTTGCTTTTTTTTATCGCATCTTCCAGATCTTTAACGGAAACCACAAGATCCCGACTTTCCACTTTGCGACCATACAGAACCGCAGGAATCTTACCATTCATCCGCAGTTTTCTGCAGACACCTTTTTTTGTTGCCTCGCGGTTAGCCGCGTTCAAAGTCACAAATTCCAAAGTTTTTCTCCTTCAGGTCTACACCCACATAAAATCGTCTGTCACACAAAAAGCGAGGTTACCGAATCTCCGCGGTGACTGCGGATAATGGCTTCCCCCACCAGATCTGCAATGGAAAGAATATGAATTTTATCCGATTCCAGCGCTTCTTTACTCAAAGGAATACTATCCGTTGCCACCAGTGTCTGAATGGGCGAATTTTCTATACGATCCACGGCAGGGCCAGACAGAACCGGATGGGTGCAGAAGGCATGGATGGACCTTGCACCCTTTTCATCCAAAGCCCTTGCGGCCTCCGTCAGAGTTCCTGCCGTATCTGCCATATCATCCAGAATGATCACATTCTTATCACTGACATTGCCTATGACTGCCATGGCCTGGGCCTTGTTGGGCATGTCCCGTCTTTTATCCACAATGGCCCAGTCCGCATTCAGCCTTTTGGCAAAGGCCCTTGCCCGCTCCACACCCCCGGCATCGGGTGACACGATGACCAGATCCGCTATATCTTCAGGGGTGGCACCAAAAACCCTCTTTGCATAATCCCTGAGTACGGGAGCTGCATAAAGATTATCTACGGGGCAGTCAAAAAAACCCTGAATCTGACCTGCGTGGAGATCCATGGTGATGACCCGGTTGGCACCTGCTGCCATCAGCATGTCTGCTGCCAGCTTGGCACTGATGGGAACTCTGGGCGCAACCTTCTTATCCTGCCGGGCATAGCCAAAATAAGGAATCACTGCAGCAATACGTCTGGCTGCGGACCTCTTCACCGCATCCAGCATCAGCAGAAGCTCTACAAGGTTATCATTCACGGGCTTGCAGGTGGACTGAATAATATAGACATCCCGACCACGCACGTTTTCCTGAATTTCAATCTGGATTTCTCCGTCACTGAAATTGGTCACCTTTGCGCAGCCCAGAGGTTTCCCTACATAATCTGCTATCCGGGATGCCAGAAGCGGGTTTGAGTTCCCCGCAAATAAAACAAGTTCGTCCATCTTCCTGCAATCCGATCTGATATATTTGAACAGTTTTGTGGCGGGATACGCATTCTTTAGCCATTACCCAGAGGGGCAAACTAAAAAAAGGCTGGGGCGGGAGGATTCGAACCTCCGAATGCAGGAATCAAAATCCTGTGTCTTACCGCTTGACGACGCCCCAGAAAGCACAAACCTGTATAAATCAGGGCATGAGCTGCGTCCCCACAACCCGCCAGTGCCTAAAATTTTCCGACAGAAAAGACCGGGCTTCCCCTGCTGCCCTTTGATCCTTAAAAAGACCAAAGACCGTAGGCCCACTACCGGACATGAGAACCCCGGATGCGCCGGTTTCAAGAACTGCTTCCCTGATACGGGCCACTTCCTGACACATGGAAACGGCCACAGGCTCAAGATCATTGAAAAGCCATGGCACAGGATCCATGAGGGTCTCTTCAAAATGAGGTTTTTTAGTTTTTATTCCTTCTTTTGTCAATCCCCATTTCAGGTTTTTGTAGACTGCCGCCGTTGAAAGCGCCACATTGGGATTCACAAGAACCATGGGTAGTGGCTGTATCTTCCTGAAGGATTCAAGCTGATCACCAATGCCTTCGGCCCAGGCAGCGCCCTGCATTAAAAAAAACGGGACATCGGCACCCAGCCCCGAAGCCAGCCTGAAAAGTTCAGGAGGGGAAAGGGGATGACCATACACTGCGTTCAGCCCCATCAGAACTGCGGCTGCATCACTGGAACCTCCCCCCAGACCCGCTGCCACGGGAATGTTTTTTTCCATCTCCACGTCCAGTGCCGCAGGTATCTCAGCAGCCCCATAGAAAAGCGCAGCAGCCCGGACAGCAAGGTTTTCCCCATTTTCCGGTACCAGGCCCTTTCCGTTTTTCACACGGATTCGAATGCCCGGCCTGCCCGGAGAAAGCCAGAGTCCGTCAAAGAGCTCTATGGGACACATCAGCGACTGCAGCTCATGGTAGCCATCGGCCCTTTTTCCCCTTATCCGGAGGATCAGATTCACCTTGGCCGGGGCCTTGATGTGTCGGGGCATAAAATCCACAGACTAGCCCTCACGGTCCATGGAAATGACAAGGAACTGTCCCCGCCTCTGAATCAGAAACTGAAGCCGCTCCTTTTTTTTCAACCTTTTCAGAACCGCTTCATAGCTTTTCAGAGAATCCATTTTTTTATGATTGATCTCCATGATCAGGTCTCCCCGGCGCAGCCCCGCCCTGTCGGCCGCACTGCCTTCGGCAACACCCGCAACCAGAAGACCGGCATCCCTGTCCACACCCATACGTTCTGCCATATTCTCATCCAGCACACGCAGGGACAATCCCAGAGCGTCCTCTGTGACGGCGGGCTCAGGAGCACTCTCCTTCTTCAGCTCTCCCGCATCATCCCTGCGGGCCACAGTTACACCCAGCTTTTTTTCCTTTCCTGAGCGCACCACGGTCACCTCGATGGTTTCCCCCACCCTTGCCGCTGCCACCTTGAGAATGAGATCCTTGGTATCCTCCACCTGCTGCCCGTTGATGTGGGTAATAATATCTCCCCCCCGTATTCCCGCACGATGGGCAGGGTCGCCCTCAATGGCACGCACCACAAAGACCCCCTTTGCCTCCTTCATGCCATGGTAGGAAGCCATGGTCGGATCCAGAGGCTGGATTTCCACCCCCATCCATCCACGGGTGACGGAACCGCTGGCCTTCAGCTGTGCGATAATCCCCTTTGCAAGATTCACGGGAATGGCAAAACCGATACCCTGCCCCGAAGCGGCAATGGCCGTATTGATACCCACCACCTCGCCATCCAGATTGAGAAGGGGGCCGCCGGAGTTTCCGGGGTTGATGGAAGCATCGGTCTGTATAAAATCATCATAGGGGCCGGAGCCAAGAACGCGGCCCTTGGCCGATACAATACCTGCGGTGACGGTCTGCTCCAGCCCAAAGGGGCTGCCAATGGCCATGACCCACTCGCCTACCCGCAAAGCACCGGAATCCCCCATGGATATGTAGGGAAATTTCCTGTCCGCCTCAATGCGTATCAGGGCCAGATCCGTCTTGGGATCCCTTCCCACAATCCGGGCATCATACTCTTCTCCATCCTTCAGTCTCACCCGGATCTTATCGGCACCTTCAATCACATGGTTGTTTGTTACAATATAACCGTCCTCACTGATCAGAAAACCGGACCCGAGGCTCTGGCGGCGGAATTCCCGCTGGTGGTTGTTATCACCCTGAAAACGCCTGAAAAACTCCTCAAAGGGATCGTTTTCACCAAAGGGACTTTCAAAAAAATGACGAAAAACCCGGTCCTGGGACTGTGCCGTTTTTTCCGTGCGGATATTCACCACGGCGCCCCCCGCCTTCTCCGCCAGAATGGTAAAGCTGTCCGGCCTCAGCAGGGCATGGGAGTGCATTGCAAAAACACTGAAAAACAAAGCAAAAAAACCTGCAAGAAAAAAAACGGCCAAAGGGCCTGACGGGCTGCCTGCAATCCTTTTTTCACCGGCTAACATAAAAGACCTCCGTTGTTTTTAAAAATGGCAGATATCCGACAGAAAAACATCAAGTCGTTTTTTCGCTGGCAACATAGCGCAACCGCAGATCCTGCAAAAGATGATGAAAAAGACGCTCCTCATCCTCCCTCAGATTGCCCCTTGTTTTTTCTTCCAGCATACCAAGAACATCAATGGTCTGTTTTGCAAGATCCATATTCCTTCGTCTCTGGCCGGTTCCGGGATCTTCCACAATCCCCAGATGCACAAGGGCAGAGGCATTCAGGGAAAGAATAAAGGTTGTAAAATCTATATTGGGAAAAAGATCCTCCCTCTTTTTCCCCGCCCTTTCTTCTGCCATGGTCACCCCCGAAGATCATTAACGGTTAAGAAAACAGCCTCTTTTGCACAGAAGTGCATTTAAAAGCCCCAAAAACCCCATATGGATATACCGAAACGACCGGACATTCAATATGTAAAAAACACCCATATAAAAAAGGCCCTTCCAAACCCCTTCAGGTTTTCAAAGAGCCCCCGGTATAGCAAAATCGTTCCCAATTGGTAAGAATCAGAGCAGATTATGTTCCGCCAGAAGCTCCCTTGGATCCACAAGATGCTTGCGTATCCATTTCTCCGTTCTGGGCAGACGGCAGGCCATGCCAATGAGTTCAGACACGTAGAAAACCGGCAGCGGTTCGGAATTCTTACCCCTGAGCTCCATGTTTACCTGACAGAGCGGGCAGAAGGAAATCATGCAGTTGGCTCCCACCCTCCGGGCATGATCCCGTATCCGGTCCACAAGGGTATCCACATGATCCGGCTTGGTCAGTGCCAGATGGGCACCACAGCACTGCTTACCATAGCCCCAGTCCAGGGTTTCAACCCCCAGCGCCTCCACAAAACTTCTCAGCTCATCCTCGTAGGGAAGCACGTCAAAACCCGTAATCCACTCAGGCCGGGTAAGGAGACAGCCGAAATACAGTACTCCCTTCAAACCCTTCAGGGGGTTAATCACAGCCTCCCTGAAAACATTCATCTGACTGGCACTGCCTACCTCAAGGAAAAAACGCAGGCGCACGGAACCCTGATAGCGTTTCCCCACAGCCTCTTCCAGAAGATCATTTTTATCGGGTTCGGCAATCAGGGTTTTTTCTGCCGTACGCAGGCGGACAAAACAACTGGGACAGATCACAAAAAGATCCCGTATTCCCTGACGCTCCGCCAGCACAAGGTTGCGTCCCGCAAGGAGCAGGGCATAATTCTGATTCACGCTGTGGGCAGGAGAAGCACCACAGCAGTTCCAGTCCTTCAGCTCTTCCAGCCAGGACCCCACAAGGCGGGCCATCTGAAACAGGGAATCCCCCAGATCCCTCGCCGTGGACATCAGGGAACATCCCGGATAGTAATATATTCTCGGATGCGGAACCGACTCCACACCTGATTTTACATCATTTTTTTCCATAACAGACCTCCCTGATCTTACGAACCTCATGAAGCTTTTTTACTGTGTGGGGAAAAAGCTCCAGCCTGCCATTCAGCAACATCTTCATACCGGAACCCATATCACTGAAAAGACTCATGGTAGAAAGCTTGTAGCGGGCCATGAACTCCAGCTCGTACACACGCCCCCTTTTATCCACCTGCTTCAGAAATTCCCTGTGGAAGGTCCAGATATCCGGCTCCCCTATCTTGACGCCTTCTTCCAGTGCCAGCTCACGCAGGGCATCCATCATGTAAGGTATATGGATGCGGTTCGGACACTGGGACACACAGCTGTAACAACCGACACAGACCCATATGGCACGGCTCTCCAGCACCTCTTTCCGCAAACCAAGCTGCATCATTCGGACAATCTGGTTGGGCAGATAGTCCATGATATCAGATACGGGACAACCACCGGAACAGGCCATGCAATGGAAACAGGCACCGAACCGCTGGCCGCTCCGCTCTTCCACCTCCCGGATAAATGAGCGGTCAACTTGCATAATACTCACCATTATATGGATTCTTGCCAAAGCAGGAATCCGAGATATGGCACAGAAAATACAACCTGTACCCCTGCTGAAGCAGGAGTAAGAGCTAAAAACTGTACCAAGTTGGCCCCTTGCCGGGCATTGCACGACAAGGGAAAACCACACAGGCCAATGCCTGAGCTCCCCTGACACGATTCAGGGCGATCACACTAGACCAAGGGCCCGGCAGTGTCAACCCAATTTGTATCAGACATCACCGATACACAGACAAGTATAGATATGAAGAAAAAACTGTCAACCAGCCCCCTGTCAGATTCCACCGGCAGCCCCAACCCAAGGGGCTCCAATAAAAGATACCCGGAGGCCCTGGCTTCATCCCCTCCCGGCTTCCCATTTCCATCCATGACGCCCGCCATGGCCAGCAAGGCCAGACAATCCCCCCATCACAAAAACGCATTGAAAAAAATGCGGCCCCGGACGGCCTTCCAGACATCCGCCCCAAGTGCAATAAATTTCATGCACCCCCTGTCTTTCAGATATGGAAAAGCTGTAACTGTGCAGCACAGTTTTTCAAGCACCATACCTGCAAAACAGATGCACAGGCCCCAGGCTTTTTGCCCGTGACGCAATCCGGCACTCAAGCTGAAAAACTCAAGCCCTTTGCGGGAGAAAAAGTGTTTCAAGGATCTTCAGCGCCGGATTCTTAGAGTTTCTTGGCCTGTGCGGAAGCGGCAAAAGCCCCCCGCCACAGGCAGGATAAGCTTTTTGATTACCATGGCAGGCCATGGCACGCTGCCTTTATGGCGGCTCAGACAGTTTGCCGCTTTTATAGCACTCCGGCACTCAGGCCAACAGCCTTCAGTGCATTGGACAAGTCCAATTTTTGGCCTGTTTGCCGGGCAAGGCCCCGGCCCCTCTCCCGGAGGGCTTATCTTTACCCATAAGTCCGGTAATATGAAATCAGGGGTACTAACATAAAGGAAATGGCGGGCAGCAGGCCTGTTTCCCTTGGGTGAGAATATTCTTTATGGAACTCTCACCCAAGGGGCAGACACAGGGGCCTTCCTTTACAAAACAGGGGCTGCCCAATTCATTCGCAGGTGCAGATTGTGCCTGCCCTACCTGCTCCTTTATGGCGTTGAGGCCGGTCGTTAGTATTGTCATTAAGGACCTTCGTGACCTTAAGGACTTTAAGGTCATTAAGGAAAGAGAGGGAAAAAGAGCATTTAGACACCCTCAAAACTACATTTTTGCAACTCAACAGACTTGATAAAAATTGTGGGTAAAGCCCAGCCCCTTGGGAGAGGGTTGGGGTGAGGGTCTCATTAAAAAAATCAGAATAACAATCCAATTTTCAAAAGTATATCCTGAAAGTCACAGGGCCTGTGACCATGAACGCTTGAAAAACCATGGAACCGGGCCAGTTTCCCCCGGCGGACAGGTACAAAGAAGAAAAAGAGAGCTTGACGCAAGGCCCATCTTTTGAAAGAGAGAATCTGAAAAACGGCATGGCGTATGGCAACATGACCCGGAAGATGCTTTTTTCCTGTTGCACTTCACCATGAATCCAACTATATTTTTTCTCTGTTTTTAGATGCATCGCAACATAAAAACGGAGATGCAGAAGAAATTCATGGGTAAAACAGCCCGGATCCCAGATACCAATGGTATTCTTCCGCTTTTGGGAAGGAGCCTGTTACAGGCTTTTCCGTATTCCCGGCCACAGGGATACGACAGTCATATTTTTTTATTTCATATTTTTATTTCATTCTTTTTTTCCAAAGGGTTCCTGCGGGAACCCGCAAACCCGGAGCAGGTACAAAAAAACCCGATAAGGGAAAATTCATTAAAAAAACACCTGCACGGCTCCGGCTTGCATACTAAGGAGATGCACAATGTCATTGATGGAAAAATTCTGGACCTCTGCCAGAGAAAAACAAAAAACAATTGTCCTTCCCGAAGGAGATGACGAGCGTACCATTGATGCGGCCCATGCCGTCATGGAAAACGGTCTTGTCAAGGAGCTGGTTATTCTCGGGGATGAAAAAGCCCTTGAAAAAGCCTTTACGGACAAAGGCTACCCCCTGCGCTGTCGTTTCATTGATCCTGCCAGCAGTGAGCTTCGGGAAAAATTTGCTGCGGAATTCTTTGAGATGCGTAAAGCCAAGGGCATGACCCTCGAAAAAGCCGATGAAACCATGAAAGACCCCCTCTTTTTCGGGGCCATGATGGTAAGGCTTGGCATTGCCGACGGTGCCGTGGCAGGGGCAAAAAACACCACCGGCGACGTTCTCCGGGCCGCTATTCAGGTTATTGGCACCAAGCCGGGTATGAAAACCGTATCCAGCTGCTTTATTATGGTCACTCCCCACAAAAATTTCGGTGTGGATGGCACCCTGATCTTTGCCGACTGCGCAGTCAACATTGATCCCGATGCCACCAAGCTTGCGGAAATTGCCTCTGCCTCTGCCGACTCATGCAAATCCTTCCTTGAAACCGAGCCAAAGGTTGCCATGCTTTCCTTCTCCACCAAAGGAAGCGCAAAGCATGAATACGTGGATAAGGTGACACAGGCCGTGGAAATTCTCAAAACCAACCGCCCGGACCTCAAAGCAGACGGAGAACTTCAGGCGGATGCCGCCCTCCTTGCTTCCGTAGGCGCCAAAAAAGCCCCGGGAAGCCCCATTCCCGGAGAAGCCAATGTTTTGATATTTCCCGATATTCAGGCCGGAAACATCGGCTACAAACTGGTGGAACGCCTTGGCGGCGCCGAAGCCATCGGGCCCATTATTCAGGGCCTTGCCAAACCCGTAAATGACCTCTCAAGGGGTTGTAAATATATGGATATTGTTAATGTAACGGCCATTACCGCCGTACAGGCCGACTAACCCGAAAAGAAGAAAGAAGAGATGCCCCATGAAAATTCTTGCCCTTAACTGCGGAAGCTCCTCGCTGAAATACCAGCTCTTTGACTGGACCAACAAAGAAGTCATTGCCACCGGCGTTGTCGAGCGCATTGGCATTGGCGATTCCTTCATTGAACACAAGGTACCCACTAAAGATTACAAAAAGAAAATCAAGTATGCCATTGATAACCATGAAACAGCCATTCAATGGATTATCAACGCCCTCACCACCGGTGAAGGTACTGTCATCGAAAGCATGGAAGAAATTTCCGCCGTTGGCCACCGGGTGGTTCATGGCGGCGAGCAGTTCAATCAGAGCGTTCTCATTACCGATGACGTGATCAACCACATTGGGGCCGTTTCCCATCTGGCACCCCTGCACAATCCGGCCAACCTTGTGGGTATCCGTGCCGCCCGTACCGCCATGCCCAAAATTCCCCATGTGGCCATCTTTGATACGGCCTTCCACCAGAGCATGCCGGAACATGCCTATCTCTATGCCCTTCCCTATGAATGGTACAAAGACTTCTCCGTGCGCCGCTACGGCTTCCACGGCACCAGCCATCTTTATGTATCCAAGCGTGCCGCAGCACTGATGGGCAAAAACGCCAACGAGTGCAACATCATCACCCTTCACATTGGCAATGGCGTTTCCTGCGCTGCCATCAAAAAAGGCCTTTCCATCGACACCACCATGGGGTTCACCCCCCTTGCCGGTGCCATCATGGGAACCCGCTGCGGTGACATTGACCCCGCCATCCCCATGTTCATGATGCAGCGTCTGGATGTCGGCCCCCGCTACATGGACAATCTCTTAAACAAAAAATCCGGCGTTCTCGGCATCACCGGCAAATACACCGACCGCAGGGACATTGAGGTAGCCGCCGAAGCCGGAGACTCCCGCTGCAAGCTGGCCATTGAAATGGAAGCCTACAAACTGCGTAAATCCGCAGGGGAATATGCCTTTGCCCTTGGCAGTGTGGATGCCATTGTCTTTACCGCAGGTGTGGGTGAAAACTCCGGCCTCATCCGCCAGAAAACCCTTGAGGGCCTTGAATTCTTCGGAATCAAGATCGACAAGGAGAAAAACATGAGCACCTTCAGCAAGCATGGAGAAACGGAAATTTCCACGCCCGACTCCAAGGTGAAGGTCTTCATGATCCCCACCAATGAAGAGCTTGTCTTTGTGGAAGACGTTGTCGCCATCATTCAGGACCAGTACGAAGACCACACAAAATATCCCTATACCTTCCTCAAATAAAAGGAATCAGGGATAAACCATAAAAAACTGGCTGCCTTCCTTACATAAGGAAAGGGGCCGGTTTTTTTTATTGTCTGATCTTTAGTAATTATTCAGCACATTTTACAATAAAAATCATGCATTAATTTCAAAAACCTGACTCCAGAAAAAGACCATCGGGCTGTTTGTGAGTGACATTGCAATCGTTTCGGATCAGAGCTTTGCAGGCCTGTGCGAAAGAAGCGGCAAACTGTCTGAGCCGCCACAAAGGCAGCGTGCTTAAGCCTGCCATGGTAATCAAAAAGCTTATCCTGCCTGTGGCGGGGAGGTTTTGCCGCTTCCGCACAGGGCAAGAAGCTCTAAGAATAAGATTGCGTCACGAACAAATAGCCCGGTTGTCTATGCTCCTGATTAATGGTACTCCATTTGCCAAAGAAAAATTGTGCTGAACAATTACGATCTTTATGGAATCAGGAATCCGTTTTCATCCCGAGAATACGGGCATAAAGATCCTTACGATCCATGCCGAGTCTTGCTGCAAGCCGCTTTGCCAGTGCAGAAGGCTTCTCCACACCCTCCCCAAGGGCTTTGGCAATGAGGGCGTCCAGATCCTCCATATCTTCACCGCCATCAAGGCCTTCGCTATCCCCCCTGCCAGCCACCATGAGGGAACATTCCCCCCGGATTTTCTCCCGGCTCTTCAGCGCCCCTGCAATCTCCGACAAGGTCCCCCGAAGATACTCCTCATACATTTTGGTCATCTCCCGGCCCAGAACCCCATGACGATCTCCGAAAATATCCATAAGCTCTCCAAGGAATCCCATCAGACTGTGGGGAGAGACATAAAAAATAAGGGGATAGCGGCTTTCGGAAAGCGCCTGAAGCCATCTTCGCCTGCGCCCTGCTTTTTTTGGCGGAAACCCGCAAAAGGTGAAGCTGTCCGTGGGTAGCCCGGACACACTCATCAGGGTAACTGCAGCGGAAACACCGGGGACGGGTACAAGGGGCAGCCCTGCGGCTATCACCTCCCGAACCAGCACAAAACCCGGATCGGACAGGGAGGGCGTTCCCGCATCGGAAACCAGAGCAAGGGATTCCCCCTGTCTCAGGGCCTCCACAAGGGCCTGACTGCGGTAGGCCTCGTTGTGCTCATGCAAAGACACCATGGGTTTCTGGATATTGAAACGGGCCAGAAGCCTCGCCGTATTGCGGGTATCCTCGGCAGCCACCCGGTCCACCGAGGCAAGAACGTCAAGGGCCCTGAAGGTGATGTCCCCAAGATTTCCGATGGGGGTGGAAACAATATAAAGATGCCCGGACTTTACCCCCTCACTCTTCAGGGCCAAAGGCATCGGGGATGTGGAAACACTGTCCATTGGCATTCACCGAAATCACATCAAAACGTAGATAAGGATCATCCAGCAGGTTCCGGCTGATATAAAAAAGGGCGGTCCGGAGTATTTTCTGCTGCTTTCTCCTGTCCACCGCCTCAAAGGCCGAACCATAACCGGATGAACTCCGGGCCTTTACTTCAACAAAAACAAGGGTATCCCCTTCCCGGGCCACAATATCAATTTCCCCGAAACGGCTCCTGAAATTTTTTTCAAGAATGCAGAAACCTGCACCTTTAAGAAAATCACAGGCAGCCCTTTCCGCGGCCAGCCCTTTGATCCGGGAAAAAAGACCACTCATCGGACAAACTCCCGGACTCCCCTGAAGGAAAGCCTGTGAACGGGCAGCACACCCATCCGGGCAATGGCCTCCCTGTGATCCTTCGTAGGATAGCCCTTGTGCCGGGCCAGCCCGTATCCCGGATACTCCTGATCCAGCCTTTCCATGATATGATCCCTTGTTACCTTGGCCAGCACGGAAGCCGCTGCAATGCTTGCAGACTTACCGTCTCCCCCCACAATGGCCTGTTGCGCCAGAGGAAGATCCAAAGTGAATTTACCGTCTATCAGGAGAAAATCGGGAACCGTGGAAAGATTATTCACGGCAAGGACCATGGATTCAAGGGATGCACGAAGAATATTGATTTCATCGATGCGGTTTTCGGAAACAATACCGATACCCATGGCAAGGCACTGGGAAGGAATATGGTCAAAAAGTTTTTTTCTGCGGGATTCACTGAGTTTTTTGGAATCATTCAGGCCGGGCAGATCATAGTCCGGCCGTAAAATCACCGCAGCAGAAACAACAGGGCCGGCCAGGGGTCCCCTGCCGGCCTCATCCACCCCTGCGATGCATGAAAAACCCTTTTCATGGCACATGGCTTCAAAGCTGTACATATCTTTCCCGTCATCCCCCCTGCCGGCCAAAACCGGCAGGGGAAGGGGAGATCAGTAAGATCCCTTTTCCTTGATACGGGCAGCCTTACCCCGAAGATTCCGAAGATAGTAGATCTTCGCACGACGGACACGGCCCCGGGTAACCACTTCAATTTTATCAATGGCAGGAGAATGCAGGGGGAAAACACGCTCCACGCCCACGCCACCGGAAATTTTACGTACGGTGAAAGAGGCCTGGGGAAGATTACCGCGCTTGCGGCAGATTACCACACCCTTAAAAATCTGGATGCGCTGCTTGTCCCCTTCTTTGATTTTTACATGCACATTCACCGTATCTCCTGCTCCGAAGACAGGCATGTCAAGGCGCATGCTTTCCTGTTCCAGTTTTTCAATAATATTCATTTGATTCTCTCCAAGCTCTGCGGGTCTGCCCCGCATCCGTTAAATGTCCTGGCCTTCCAGCGGCTCTCCCACCAGCCTGTCCAAAAGGATGGCTGCTGCGGAACGCACAGAAAGGTGATTGTATTCTGCAGCCCCCCGAACCGGTTCGAGAATCCGGTCCGCAGACAGCATCAGGGGCTCTGCGAGTCCCCATGCAGTTCCAAATACCAGAAGGCAGGATTGCCCCCCAGATATCATTGCCCTCAGTGACCCGTGGGAAAGGGCCTGCTCAGAGGCTCTGGCCGTTGTCACAACAACCATGGGCCTGTGCCCCAGATCTTCCTCTGCGGCCGCCACCGCCCCTTCCATATCATGGCAGAGGTGGATCAGTGACAGGGCTTCCTTCCTGTCCGGGTTATGCCTGCCCCCTACCCCCTTTGTCCAGTGTCCTGCAATACGTTCCACCAGACGCTTCTGGTCTTCCAGGGGGGTAATCACAAACAGGCGGCGCACACCATAGGTTTTACAGGAACGCGCCATGTCGTGAAGATCAAGGTTGGTCACCGCAGATGCAATGGTTTCCCCGTTTTTATTGGTAACGGGATAATGCACAAGGGCCATATAAAGTTCAGTTGTCGGCAAGGCGTGCAATCTCCCGGCTCCATTTTTGGAGGATACTGCGCTCCTCCCTGCTGAAACTCCGGTCTTC
The DNA here is from genome assembly GCF_007830435.1 of Desulfobotulus alkaliphilus. GTDB lineage: Bacteria > Desulfobacterota > Desulfobacteria > Desulfobacterales > ASO4-4 > Desulfobotulus > Desulfobotulus alkaliphilus. The sequence goes on from NZ_VLLC01000008.1 coordinate 109,276, forward strand.
GAGAAGATCGGGCCGTTTCAGAAAAGTCCGTTTCAAAGAAGTTTCCAGACGCCACGAAGCAATGGCCTTATGATTTCCGGAAAGCAGTACATCGGGAACAGCCATGCCTTCATACACCGGAGGCCGGGTATAATGGGCATACTCTATCAACCCTTCTGAAAAGGATTCCTTTTCAGCGGATTCTTCTCCCCCCAGAACACCGGGAATCAGCCGGATCACCGCATCCATCACCACCATGGCAGCAAGCTCCCCACCGGTCAAAACATAGTCCCCGATGGACAACTCCATGTCCGCCTTGATGCAGGCACGCTCATCCATGCCTTCATAGCGGCCACAGACCATGATCATCCCTTTTTCCCGTGCCAGATCTTCGGCAAGGGACTGGGTAAAGGGCTGCCCCTGAGGGGTCATGGCAAGCACAGGAACACCGGGCATCTCAGCACGGAGATGGGCAATTCCCTTCATGAGGGGCTCCGGTTTCATCACCATACCGCAGCCCCCGCCATAGGGCTTGTCATCGGTGACCTTGTGAACACCCTCGGCAAAGGCCCTGAGGTCCACGGCCCTCCCCGTAATAAACCCGCCCATAATGGCTCTGCGTACCATACCCGTTGACCAGAAACCATCAAACATTTCAGGAAAAATGGATAGAGCCGCATAATGTTGCAAAGAAGACACAGGGTTCACAGATCAAGAAACCCTTCCGGAAGCCGGACAATCACACAGCCCTCTTCCAGCAGCACATCACAGATCCAGTCCGGATGGGCCGGTACGGCATATTCTTTATTGGGACCCGCCACATCCAGAAGATCATAGGCCCCGGTCTCCATGATGCCCCGGATCTTCCCAAGGGAAAAACCCTGCTCCGTACGGACTTCCAGCCCCATGAGATCACTCCAGTAATAGTAGCCATCTCCGGGATCCGGAAAACGGTCCTGATCGGCAAAAACAATACCACCTACCAGATCCTGGGCCGCATTGCAGTCTGTAATACCCTCAAAACGCAACAAAAGTACAGACCCTTTATGGACCTGTACCTGAAGTACCCGAAAGGTACGGTTGGGGTCCACACCCTTTTTCTCCCGAATCCAGAGGGGACCACAGTCCGTATAGACGGAAAGGGATGCGGCATCGGAATACACCTTCAGATTACCCGCAAGACCATGGGTTCCCACAATCTTTCCTATCCGTACAGGTTTCATCTCTTCTTTCATCCCGGAATACGTTTAAAAATTAAAAACCAGCCTTCGTCCCGTATTCCGGGAGCGCCTTACTCAATAATCTCAAGAACGGTGCGTTTTTTTACCTTGGCCGAGGCTGCGCTCAGAATCGTCCGCATGGCACGGGCCGTACGACCCTGTTTGCCAATGACCTTCCCCAGATCCTCTTTGGCCACCTTCAGTTCCAGAACGGATGTCTGATTTCCTTCAATTTCTGAAACCGTCACCTGATCCGGATGATCCACCAAAGCCTTAGCGATATAATCGATCAGCTCTTTCATCGCGCATCTCCTTGCAGTACCAGTAGTAGGACAGAGGAAGGCTTACAGAGATCAGCATCCCGCATCATGCGGCAGGGGCCGAATCCGTAACGCCGCTTTTCTTAAGAATGCTCCGGACGGTATCCGAAGGAATGGCTCCTTCACCCAGCCAGTAACGGACCCGCTCATCCTTCACGCTAATTTCCGCAGGATTCCTCAGGGGATTATACGTACCCACAATTTCAATGAAACGACCATCACGGCGGGCTTCGGAATCCGCAACCACAATGCGGTAGAAAGGTTTTTTCTTGGTGCCCATCCGGGTCAGTCTGATTTTTACTGCCATCTTTTTCAGTCTCCTTGCAACGATCTTTTTAGAAGGGAAGCATACCACGCATGCCGCGCATGCCCTTTAAACCACCCTTGTTCAGTTTTTTGACCATTTTCATGGTCTGGGTGTAGTTTTTCAAAAGCTGATTCACATCCTGCACCCGGGTACCGCTCCCCCGGGCAATGCGTTTTCTCCGGGAACCGTTGATAATGGCATGCCGCCTGCGTTCTTCCGGCGTCATGGAATTAATGATTGCCTCCACCCGGACCAGTTCCCGCTCATCAATATTCATTTTGCCCAGTGCCTTTTCATTCACACCGGGCAGCATTTTCAAAAGGTCTCCGATGGGCCCCATCTTGCGCACCTGACGCAGCTGGTCACGGAAATCCTCAAGGGTGAACTCATTTTTCCTGAGCTTGCGCTCCAGATCGGCAGCCTGCTTTTCATCCACCATCTCCTGGGCTTTTTCAATGAGGGAAAGGGTGTCTCCCATGCCCAGAATTCTCGAAGCCATGCGGTCCGGATGAAAAAGATCCAGAGCGGAAATTTTTTCTCCCGTCCCCACAAACTTAACAGGACGCCCGGTAACCGAACGGATGGAAAGGGCAGCCCCCCCCCTGGCGTCGCCATCGGTCTTGGTGAGGACAATACCGCCTATGCCCAGATCCTGATCAAAGGCAGAGGCCATTTTTACGGCATCCTGACCCGTCATGGCATCGGCCACCAGAAGAATATCCGAAGGGGTCATCTTCTCCCGGATACGCACCAGCTCAGCCATGAGGGTTTCATCCACATGAAGCCTGCCCGCCGTATCCACAAGGAGTACATCACAGCCCTGTTTTCTGGCGTCTTCTCTGGCATCAAGGCAGATATCAAGGGGATCCGCACTGCTTTCCGAAGGATACACAGGAACCCCTATCTCACCGGCCAGCTTCTGCAGCTGTTCAATGGCCGCAGGCCGGTAAACGTCCGCCGGAACCAGATAGGGTTTTTTGCCCGTTTTACGCAGGTAAAGGGCCAGCTTGCCTGCGGTGGTGGTTTTACCTGCGCCCTGCAGCCCCACAAGCATGACCACAGCGGGTTTCGGACCCGAAAGTTCCAGAGGCACACTGGCCTCCCCCATGAGGCGGGTCAGCTCCTCATAGACAATCTTTACCACCTGCTGGCCCGGAGTCAGGCTTTCCATCACCTCCCGTCCCAGGGAACGGGCCTTGACATCGGCCACAAACTGCTTGACCACACGATAATGCACATCGGCTTCCAGAAGTGCCATCCGCACTTCCTTCATGCCGTCTTCTATGTGGGCTTCGGTCAGCTTTCCCCTGCCCTTGAGGGCCTTAAAAACGCTGCCGAGTCTTTCATTTAAACTGTCAAACATGAAAAGTCATCCTAAGGGTCCAATCAAAAGCTTGAATTTAACGGGCAAAGGGTGATAAGTCAACCCAAATCAGGCAAGGCCTATGCCAGCGCCCCCCAGAAAACCTAAAGACTCCGGATTATGACAAAAAAAGAAACATCAAACCCAGACATTCTGGACTTCACCCTTCCCGAACTCCGGGAATATTTTACGGCTGCGGGCATGCCCGCCTTCCGGGCCAACCAGATCCATAAATGGCTCTACCTGCATCAGGCCGACAGTTTTGAAACCATGACGGATGTGGGAAAACAGCTCCGCAGGGATCTTGAAAATATTTTCAGCCTGAAACGGCTGGCCATTGAGCATGTGGCCCTTTCCAGAGATGGCTCCAGAAAATTTGTCTTCCGGCTCCAGGACGGCCATCTGATTGAATCCGTTCTCATTCCGGAAAAGGACCACCACACCCTGTGCATTTCCTCCCAGGTGGGCTGCGCCCAGAACTGCCGGTTCTGCATGACGGCCAGGGGTGGTTTCACCCGCAACCTCACCACAGGAGAAATTGTGGCCCAGGTCCGGGATATCCGCCACCGGATACAGATGGAAGCGGCCGGAAAACCGGAAGAAAAAGAAGCCAGACTTTCCAATGTGGTTTTCATGGGAATGGGAGAACCCCTTGCCAATTATGCCAACGTAAAAAAAGCCATTGAGGTTCTGACGGACGGAGACTGCGGGCTTAAAATTTCCCGGCGCAGGGTCACGGTTTCCACCTCCGGTATTCTTCCAAGGCTTGCGGATCTCGGCCGCGACACCCAGGTGAACCTGGCTATATCACTGAATGCCACGGATAACAAGACACGGGAAACCCTGATGCCCGTCAGCCGGACCTACTCCCTGGAGGACCTTCTGGCAGCCTGCCGGAAGTATCCTCTGGCACCCCGGCAGAAAATCACCTTTGAATATATCCTTATCAGGGGTGTCAACGACTCCCTTGCAGATGCCCGGAAACTTGCCCGTATCCTCAGCGGTATCAAGGCAAAAATCAACCTGATTCCCTTTAATGAGCATCCGGGATGCACCTTCCAGCGCCCTGCGGAAGCCCACATCCATGCCTTTTTACGGGTGCTGCTGGACAAGGGGTATACGGCCATCATCCGGTGGAGCAAGGGCGAAGACATCGGTGCCGCCTGCGGTCAGCTTGCCGGTACCCCAAGATCAGATCATGAGCCCCCGGACCTCGGTACTCCTCAGGGGGAGCACATCTAGGTTTTCCTTTTCTCCCCTGCCATCCATGTGCAGGGTTACGGGTACGGCATCCAAGGCCCTGGTGTAACCCGCCACGATACCTGCGGCCAGAAGGCGCATCCCCCTGTCCGCGGGACCACAGAGAAAAGCCAGAGGTCCGGGAAAATTCACGGTCCGGATACGGCAGTGCCGGTCCGGATCAAAAAAACCCTGCAAAAACTCATTATCCGCTGCCGTCCTTCCCACCACGAGCCTGATCTCCGGTGAAAGGCGGAAGTGACGCCCGCCTTTTAAAAGATGACAGTCAAGGCCGTCCGCATCCGCCTTGTGATCCAGAAGATCCTTCAGCCTTCTGCCAAAAACCTGATCCGTGAGAAGACAGCCCCCTGCAGGAGCAGGGAAATCCTTTACCCCCAACTCCTTTGCAAGGGCCAGCTGGGGTTTTCTGCCCCTCCCCTGAAAGCCCAGAAGGCCTTTCCTGTCCACCAGCCCCTCTTTTTCCACGGTGGTTTCCGGAAGGTTCAGGGCGGAAAGGGGTCTCAGAATCACGCCCTCGTACCCCGATTTTTTTTCCACATAACGAAGGGCCGAAGGGGTCTGGGACATGGGCCGCTGACCGGAGACCTCGCCGCTGAAAAGAAAATCAAAGCCTTCTTCGGCCATCATCCCTCCCGCCTCACGGAACATCAGGGAGTGACAGTCCTTACAGGGATTCATGGCTTTCCCGTATCCCCCGTCCGGATCTTTCAGCATGGGGAGATAGCGTTCTGTAATATCTCTGACATAAAGGGGAATACCATGGCTTTTTGCAGCCTTTACAGCATGGGCGGCATCAAAAAAAGGGGTTTCAAAGGCCACCCAGCTGACATCAATACCCTGCTGTCTGAGGATAAGGGCCGCAAGAATACTGTCCAGGCCACCCGAAGAGAGCCCCAGAGCCCGTACTTTTTTCATTTATACATCCCGCTTGATCATGAAAAGTCAAAAAAACGACAGGCAAGGCATAATAAATACACCTTGAAAACGGTGGTTTTTTACAGCAAATGGATTTTTCTTGCAATCCCTTCAAGGTTTTTCCCCCGCATCTTCAACCAAATCCCATTGACACCATGGCCCGTTTCAGACAAGTATAGTCTTTGTGAAAACCTAACTGTTCAGCACAGTTTTCCAGATACCATAGCTGCAAGACAGATGCACAGGCCCCAGGCTATTTGCCCGTGACGCAATCTTATCCTTAGAGCTTCTTGCCCTGTGCGGAAGCGGCAAAAACTCCCCGCCACAGGCAGGATAAGCTTTTTGATTAGCATAGCAGGCCTTGGTACGCTGCCTTTGTGGCGGCTCAGACAGTTTGCCGCTTCTTTCGCACAGGCCTGCGAAACTCTGATCCGAAACGATTGCAATGTCACTTGCAAATAGCCACGGAGCCTTGCAACAGCAAGAAGCTGCTGAATAATTACATGAAAAGTTAACTCCCGGCTGTCTGAATGCCCTGCGGGCATAAGAAAAATATCCCTGATTCAAGATGAAAAAGATGGTAAAACCCTTGCCGTGACGGATTGTTTTCCCGCCTGCATTTTGGTAAAAATCTGCAGCCGCAGGAAAAACGGTAACATATTTTCTGCAGCAGTCTTTTCTGCTCACGGATCAACCTCCGTTCCGTCACCTGATTTTTTCTCCCAAACCCCAAAAGAGGCGCTTATGTACGTGAAGTGCTGGGGGGCACGCGGTTCCATTCCCGTATCCGGGCCTCAGTACAACCGCTATGGCGGTGATACGGCCTGTATGGAAATCCGGAACGCCCAGGACGACATCCTGATCATTGATGCAGGTACAGGTATCCGTCGTCTGGGCAATCAGCTCCTTGAGGAAAGGCGTTTCCACTATCATCTGCTCTTCACCCACGCCCACTGGGATCATCTCATGGGCTTTCCCTTCTTTAAGCCCATATTCAGGGAAGGGACCACCATTCATGTATTCCGCTGCCCTTCATCAAACGGCTACGCTGAATCCATGATCACAAGGGTGATGACCCCACCCAATTTTCCCATCAAATATTCGGATCTTAAAGCAAAAATTCTTTTTGAAGACGGATGTCCGCAGCCTTTTTTTCTGGGAGATTTGAAAATTACCCCCATTGCCCTGAGCCATCCCAACGGAGGCTGCGGGTACCGTTTTACGGAAAGGGGTAAAAATTTCGTATTCCTGACAGACAATGAGCTGGGCTATTGTCATCCGGGCGGCCTGCGCTTTTCAGACTATCTGGACTTCTGTAAGGATGCGGATTTCCTTGTCCATGATGCGGAATATACACCCGAAGAATACGCAAAAAAAATATGCTGGGGCCACTCTTCCTATACCGATGTCGTTGAACTGGGCATCGCTGCCGGTGTCAGGCGGCTGGGCCTGTTTCATCATAATCAGGAACGTTCCGATACGGCCATTGATGCCATTGTGGAGGATGCCAGGCAACGTATCCGCAATGCGGGCAGTTCCATGGAATGCTTTGCCCTTGCTGCGGATATGCACTTTAACTTATAAAACGGGCCTTCTTGATAAAAGCGGTTTTGCGGAGAATATCCATGGAAATGTCCCTTGAAAAGGCATCTGAGCTTCTGAAAAAAAGCAAGAAAACCGTTGCCCTGACCGGTGCAGGCATCTCCGTTGAAAGCGGTATTCCCGCTTTCAGGGGTAAAGGAGGACTGTGGGAAACCATGGACCCCATGGAATTTGCCCATATCCGTGCCTTCCGCAAAGATCCGGGAAAGGTGTGGGATGTCCTGCTGCGGACCATGAAGGATGTTCTGGAAAAGGCCTTCCCCAACCCCGCCCACAAGGCCCTTGCGGATATGGAAGAAAACGGGAAACTTGAAGCCATTATCACCCAGAATATCGACGGACTGCATCAGGCTGCGGGCAGTAAAAGGGTCATCGAGTTCCACGGAAGCTTTGCACGCATCATCTGCAGCCATTGCCACCGAAGCCTTCCCATTCAGGAACTCTTTCTGGAAGAACTCCCCCCCTTATGCAGCTGCAAGGGCATACTGCGGCCGGACTGTGTGTTTTTTGGAGAAAATATCCCGGAAGATGCCCTGTATGCGGCACAGGAGCACAGCATGACCTGTGATCTCATGCTGGTGATCGGCACCTCCGCAGAAGTCTGGCCTGCGGCGGATCTTCCAAGGGTGGCAAAAAACAGAGGCGCTCTGGTTCTTGAAATCAATCCGGAACCGACCTCCCTGACCCCCATATCCGACGGGCTTCTCAGGGGGCAGGCAGGAGAGCTTCTTCCGCAGCTTGTCGCAAGGGTACAGGGTTAAAAAATTGTGCTGAACAATTACGAATAAAAAGTAACTGTTCAGCACAGCTTTCCAGGTACCATACCTGCAAGGCAGATGCACAGGCCCCAGGCTATTTGCCCGTGACGCAATCTTATTCGGGAGCTTCTTGCCCTGTGCGGAAGCGGCAAAAACTCCCCGCCACAGGCAGGATAAGCTTTTTATTACCATAGCAGGCCCTGGTACGCTGCCTTTGTGGCGGCTCAGACAGTTTGCCGCTTCTTTCGCACAGGCCTGCAAAGCTCTGATCCGAAACGATTGCAATGTCACTTGCAAATAGCCACGGAGCCCTGCAACAGTAAGAAGCTGATGCAACTACAGCATTGGCAGTTCGGAATAAACTGTTCTGAATAATTACAAAACAATCTCCGGTTTTTACATGCCGGTTCAAAACAAGGATTCAGGCCCTGCATGCAAGGAACCAGAACCCATATATTCTGGGATGCCCCCTTTGGCCGCAGACATCTCATTCCGTGGCTCATCAAATTCGGGTATCCACCTTCTCCCCGGGAAAAGACCATCCGGGAAGAAGATCCGGCCCCTCTGGAAATTGTCTTCACAGGAGCAGGTTCCCTACTGCCTTCCGACCTGACCGACAATACAATTCGCATATGCATCGGCGCAGAACCAGACAAAAAAACGAACTTTTTTCTACAGACACCCATCGCACCAAGGGCCCTTGCCCATCTGCTTGCCAACCTAAGGCACCCTGAAAAAATATGCTGCTATACACCCGGAATCCCTTCGGATTTCATGGAAATCATTCCCTGGCTGGACTCCCTGAATACTGGAAATGCGGCCATTTATCTTCCTGAACTTTTCCAGTACATTGATGGTAAAAGGGCAGATACGGCGGTCATCCCCCTTCTTACGGATAAAATACAGACCCTGCTAGAGAAGAATCCGGATCTTCTGCTCCTTGGGCTTGAACAGGGAGGCCTGCGGACAAAAATCATCTGCGCACGCACGGCAGGCCAGCTTGATCTCAAGGAAGCCCTGCCCCTGATGCTGAACCTTCTCCATAAGAGCCAGATACCGGATGAAAGCGAAACCCTGATAAGGGCCATCGGCATGTTCTCTACCCCCGCCGCAAGGGAATGCCTGAAAGAGGAAGCCACGGGGGAAGACACGGTCCGGGCCCTTGCAGCCATTGAAAGTCTTGGGAAAAACCATGCCAGTCCCGAAACGTTTCGCCTCCTGTCCTCCCTTATTGACCATGCAGAACCCATCCGGGCCGCCGATGCCGCAAGCGCCCTTGCAGCCACGGACACAGAAGCCGCCTATGAAGCTCTGGCAGAGCACCTCCACCCGGAAGATGCCCTTGTCCGTAAGGTGGTCGCCACCCTTCTGGTTCGTGCCGGGAAAAAAGCCGTGCTGCCCGTCAGCAGAACCATGGATAAGGGAAGCCCCCAGGAAAAGATTATGGGTGCCCTGATACTTGGCTATATGGGACTTGAGGAAGCCATTGGCCCCCTCTGTGGCCAGCTGCGCCATCCCGATGCCAGCGTCCGCTTTTCCGTATGTGAGGCTTTGGGAAGAATTGCTTCGGAAAAAACCTTTATCCCCCTCACAGCAGCCCTTGAAGACAGCAATCAGGATGTGGTCTGCGCGGCCATTACCGGCCTCAACTATCAGCATCCGAAAACCGGTGCCAATGCCGTGCGGCAGGCCATGGCCGCCCGCCCCCAGCGAAAATCCACCCTCATCGCAGCCATTGCCGCCATGCAGGCCATTGATCTCTTTTTAGGCCTGTCCGAAGACAGAAAAACGACAAAGGCCATTGTTCAAACCGCTGCGGAAAGCAGAAACCCCCTCCTTCTGCACCGTTTTCTCAAGGCCTGCGCCAGCATGGAAAACCCGATCACCCGACAGGGCTGTGAGGCCATGTTACGCAAGGCCATTGAAGAAATACCCCCGGAACGTCCACGTATTCTCGTGGCAGACGATTCTCCCACCATGCGCCGTTTCTACGAAACCCTTCTGCCCCAGTATGGTTATACGGTGGAAACAGCCCGTGACGGTCTGAATGCCCTGACAAGGCTGCAGACGGACCCTGCACGCTTCGCCCTTGTTCTTACGGATCTCAACATGCCCAATAAAAACGGCATTGAGCTGAGCATGAGTATCCGTGAAAAAATTGGCACAGATCTTCCCATTCTCATGGTTTCTACGGAAACCCTTGAAAACCAGAAAACCATTGCACTTCAAGCTGGCGTCAACGCCTTTTTAAGCAAACCCTTTACCACGGAAAAAATCATTGCCCGGATACGATCCCTGCTGCATCCGGATAAAAAAAAGAAAAAAGAATCGTAACTGTTCAGCACAGTTTATTCTGAACTGCCAATGCTGTAATTGCAGCAGTATCGTACTGTTGCAAGGCCCCGTGGCTATTTGCAAGTGACATTGCAATCGTTTCGGATCAGAGCTTTGCAGGCCTGTGCGAAAGAAGCGGCAAACTGTCTG
>NZ_VLLC01000008.1:119493-138720 GCF_007830435.1 Desulfobotulus alkaliphilus
CCGCTTCCGCACAGGGCAAGAAGCTCCCGAATAAGATTGCGTCACGGGCAAATAGCCGGGGGCCTGTGCATCTGTCTTGCAGGTATGGTACTTCGAAAACGGTGCTGAATAATTACAAAGAATCTTCTTAAGCCTGCCTCAAAAGAAAAAACCGCATGTATCTGTGATCCGGAAGGGAATCAGCAGGAATACCTGCAATCTCTTCTTCCAGATCCAAAAAAAGCCTTTCCAGAACAGCCCCCGTCCTGTCCGCCAGTACGGCGGGCAAAAGCCCCGTCCGCTCCGAAAGCCATGCCAGAAAATCATTTTTTCTTTCCATGGGTATTGCAAAACCTGCGGCTGTTTTTTCCCTCAGGGTGTCAAAAAAGGAACGGAAGCGCTCTTCATGCACGGGCACAAGCCTGTTGCCTCCATCTCCCAGCCTGTCCTGAGCCCAGAGGGTCAGAAGCATATTCTTCCAGGTCAGCAATCTTCCCATACCATCCACTTCCCCAAGGCCCAGCAGGGCAAAGACATCGTCCAGTGCCAGAATGTCATTCACCTGTCCTTCTGCCCTGACAAGATCCCCGTCGGAATCAAAGGGGACATAATAAGTCCCAGCGGATGCTGCTGCATCAAAACGAAGGGGCATATCCAGTAAAAGCCCTCCCAGAAGACCCATGCCCTCCTCATCCCAGAAGGAAAGGGCAAGCCCGCTTCTGCGAAACCATGCCTTTTTGTACCAGCCCCCCACCTTCCATTTCAAGCGCATCACAGGGCCGGCACCCGCACGGAAAATAAAGTCCAGACGATAGGTCCGCAAAACCGCCGTACTGGCCCGGGGAGAGGGTTCCCTTTCTCCGGTGATGCGGGCAATGCCCAGCCGGACGTATCCCATGACGGCACGGCCTGCGGCATCCAGCTCTTCACGGGAACGCAGCACTTTCCCCCCTGCGCCAATGAACCGGTTGCACAGCGCCGCCATTTCCAGATAAAGATCCGTCAGGACATGGTCTGCATCCAGAAGGGTCAGTGCTTCGGAAAAGCCTGTATCCATGGATGCCATGCGAAGCCCCTGCTCCGGAATGGAAAAAACCCTTGCTTCTCCCGCTCCTGCAAACACCTTTCTCCCCCGGCTTTCAAGCTCCCCTTCCCTGAGGGGCTGGAAAAGTCCGCCGGCCTCTTCTGCGGGAATAAAACCCTTTTCTGCCAGACGCACCCTGCGCCAGTGCAGGGAAGCCTCCTCCAGTTCTGCGGGGATGGACCAGGGCATTTCCTGTAATATACGGAAATACAGAGGGTGGGATGTATCCGCAAGGCTGCGGATAAAAATCTGAAGGGCCTCCTCTCTGGCTTCCTTTTCCTCAGGGCTCCCCTCATCTTCGGGCATGGGCTTCAATCTGAAATACAGCACATCGTCCAGAGTGGTAAAACCATCGGGAAAATCCGAAGGGTCTTCATCGTGTTCCCGGATGCGCACTTCCAGATTCCTGAAAAGCCAGGCATCCATCAGGTCGCCCTCTTCTTCAACCATAAACCTGACAAAACGTTTGGGCGCAGCCCGGAGAAAACGGCAGAACCAGAGATTCATGACCGCATAATCCGGCACATCCCTTTCCCAGCACTCCTGATCCACGATGAAATGCCACTGCCTGTCCGTTGCCATGGAAAGTACGGGCAGAAAATCATCGGGCCCGATGCGATGCATCAGAAGGAAAAAATCCTCCTCCGGATAAGAATGAACCAGAGGCAGGGCCTGCGGGTCCGAGAGAAGAACATCAAGAACTTCTTCTTCGGAAAGGGTCTCCAGGTGACGTCTTTTTGCCGCAAGGGCCATCAGACGCTCTTCATGGGGGGAAAGGGACCGGGTTGTCATCCGTAAACCTCTTTTTCAGAAAAAATAAACGTCAGCTTTTTCTTCCATGGCCGGGCTGTTTTATTCTGTCCGGATTTGCCAGCCGGGCAAGGAGGATGGCCAGAAAAATTGCGGGGATTCCAATGAGGGCAGAAGAAATAAAAAACCAGAACCAGCTGATATGCTCCACCAGAACGCCGGTAAACCCCGCAAGGAACTGACCCGGCAGGGTCATGATGGAACTGAAAAGGGCATACTGGGTGGCCGTATAGGCCGTATTGGTAAGACTGGAGAGATAGGCGATAAAAACAGCCACCGCCATACCCGCACTGATATTATCCGACATGATGGCCACCACCAGTCCGTACATTTCAGGGCCGAGAAGGGCCAGCCAGGAAAAGGTCAGGTTGGTCAGGGGGGCCAGCACAGCCGTTGCAATGAGCATGCGCATGATGCCGAAACGGGCCACCAGCACACCACCAAGGGCCGCACCGGTGAGGGTCATGGCCAGTCCGAAGGCGGCAGCCACATTGCCGATCTGGGTTTTGGTAAAGCCCAGATCCAGATAAAAGGGATTGGCCATCACCCCCATGAAAATATCACTGATACGGAAAAGGCCGATAAAAAGCAGGATCACAAGCCCTGTGAAACGGAAACGCTGCCAGAAGTCGGCAAAGGGACCGATGATGGCCCCGGCAAACCAGAGGCGCATATCCTTGAAAAAGTTCTTTTTTTCGCCATTTCCATTCTCAAGAACAGCCACCTCCCTTTCCAGACGACGGGTCTTTTCATCCACAAAAACATCGGGTTCCTGAATAATGAAGGTGGTAAGAATACCAACCCCCATCAGAAAAGCCATGGTGCCATAGGCCACAGACCAGCTCAGGCCAGCGGCCAGATGCAGGGCTCCGGCACCGGCAGCCAGAAGGGCGACACGGTACCCCAGCACATAACTGGCTGCCATGGCCCCCTGAAACTCCTTTTCCGCCGCTTCGATGCGATAGGCATCAATGGCAATATCCTGAGTCGCCGAAGCAAAGCCTGCCAGCACAGCCCAGAGAGCCACCCAGGCCAGATGCTCTCTGGGATCGGTAAAGGCCATACCCAGAAGGGAAACCAGAAGAAAAATCTGGGCGAGAAGCATCCATGACCTGCGACGTCCCAGAAGGGGTGTCAGAAAGGGAAGCGGCATACGATCCACCACCGGTGCCCATAAAATTTTCAGGCTGTGGGCCATGCCCACCCAGCTTAAAAAACCGATGGCCGCAAGGCTGACTCCCAGATCCCTCAGCCATGCCGTGAAGGTGCCTCCCACAAGAAGCAGGGGAAGACCCGCAGAAAACCCCAGAAACAGCATACCCAGCACACGGGGATGGCGGTAAACGGAAAAGGCCTTTGCCCAGGAGGGGTTCTTCCTGCTCTTTTCTTCCATGGATGCTGCCTTCCTTTAAATATAGAATCCGCTAAGGAAGCAAAAGCTCCGCCAGCGGACGTTTGGGAACATGATGCACGTCCGCCCCATCCCGCCAGTACTGCACGGAATCCCCCTCTTCCATGGTATCCACCACAACCGTCTCTCCGGGTTTGCCTAAGGCCAGCACCAGCAGCACCTCAAGATCTTCGGGTATATGCAGTACCCTGTGCAGGGCCTTTTTATCCATACTGCCCAGCATGCAGGTTCCCAACCCCTTTTCCGCAGCCCCCAGGGCCATGGTCTGGGCCGCAATGCCCAGATCACAGAGAAGAAAGGCGGTACCCTTTACCGGCCCGCAGATCACAATATAGGCCGCAGGCCGCTGCCCAGCAGCAGGACCGGGCCAGTCCTTGAGATAGGCTGCCCAGCCAAGGGCTTGAAAAACCGCCTCTTTTTCCGTAGCATCCGTAACCGGACGGAAACGCAGTGCCTGAAGGTTTCCGGCAGAAGGCGTAAAGCGGGCCAGTTCCACAAGACCTTCAAGGGTGGCCGCCGGAATGGCTTCTTCTTCGGCAAAGCGACGGATGGAACGACTCTTTTCCACAAGATCTCTGAACATCCCTGCCTCCTCAAAAAAAGACGTAACTGTTCACCACAGCTTTCCAAGTACCCTAACTGCCAGACAAATGCACAGGCACCCTGGCTATTTGCCCGTGACGCAATCTTATTCGGGAGCTTTTTGCCCTGTGCGGAACCGGCAAAAACTCGCCGCCACAGGCAGGATGAGCTTTTTGATTACCATAGCAGGCTTTTGTACGCTGCCTTTGGTCGGCTCAGACAGTTTGCCGCTTCTTTCGCACAGGCCTTCAAAGCTCTGATCCGAAACGATTGCAATGTCACCTGCAAATAGCCAAAGTGCCTTGCAAGAGTACGAAGTTGCAGCAATTACGGCATTAGAATTTAAGAATAAACTGTGCTGAACAACTACAAAAAAACATCCTCAGCGGACACAGTCAAACTTTTCCAGACGGGGCATATTCTGCTCCAGCCAGACAAGGATTTTATCAAACTCCCTGCGTACTTCCGTCAAGGCCCGGCCCCGGTGACTTACCCTTCCCTTTTCTTCAAGATCCGCCTCCCCAAAGGTTTTCTGGAGCTCAGGACAGAAAAAAAGCGGATCATAACCAAAGCCCTTATCTCCCCTTGGTTCCCGGAGAATGTCCCCTTCACAGCTCCCCTCATAGGTCAGGGCCTGCCCCGTGGGAACGGCAATGGAAATGACGCACTTGAAAGCAGCCTTCCGGTTTTCCACCCCTTCCATGGCAGCCAGAAGCTTTTCATTGTTTGCGCCATCACTGGCATTGTCACCGGCATAGCGGGCTGAATGCACACCCGGTGCTCCGTCCAGCGCCGCCACCTCAAGGCCTGAATCATCGGCCATGGCAGCAAACCCGAGGTAACGGGCCGTCAGGGAAGCCTTTTTGTAGGCATTGTCATCAAAGGTGGCCCCATCTTCTTTAATTTCAGGAATAGGACCAAAATCCGAAAGGTTTCTGATTTCCACGGGAAACCCCTCCAGCATGGCCATAAGCTCCCGTTTTTTTCCGGGATTGCCCGTTGCCAGCACAAGTATCATTTTTTTCATGATTTTTCTTCCTCTGTATTCATAAGCGGGATAAGCACACCGGAGTCTCTTTCACCAGAAAAAACTTATAGTAGAGGGGACTTTGATTGTAAAGCCCGCCCATCAGGGAAGCTCTCCATACAAATGCCCGCAGACAGACGTAAAACCTGCCCCTGAAAACCCTTTCCATAAAAAGGTGTTTACACCCGGAACACCCCTGTTATATGAATCTTCAACATTGTATATGCTGCGTCCTGAAAAATCCGGAATCCGGTGGACGGGCCTTACCATCTCCTTTGCCTTCCCTTTTCCCTTATTTAAGGACAAGGCTGCTGAAGGACATGGAGACTGTACCGCCATCACTATCAAGGAATGAATTACCATGCATAAACTTCTGACCGACAAGCCCGGCGAATCCATGTTTCTGCTCGGAAACGAGGCCATTGCCAGGGGTGCCATGGAAGCGGGTGTGGCCTTTACATCCACCTATCCCGGTACACCCTCTTCCGAACTTTCCCTGAACTTTTTTCAGATGTCCCGGGAAAGCGACCTGTATTTTGAGTACAGCACCAACGAAAAGGTTTCCCTTGAAGTGGCTGCTGCTGCGGCCAACAGCGGTGTCCGCAGCATGTGCATGATGAAACACGTGGGCCTCAATGTGGCTGCGGATGTGCTCATGACCCTTGCATACGTGGGGGTAACGGGCGGCCTTGTCATCCTCACCGCAGATGATCCTTTCATGTTTTCCAGCCAGAATGAACAGGACAACCGCTATTATGCCAAATTCGGCGGCCTGCCCATGATGGAACCTTCTTCCGTGGAAGAGGCCAAGGAAATGGTCAAGGATGCCTTCGAGCTTTCAGAAAAACTGAAAAGACCCGTTCTTTTCCGCACCACCACCCGCATCAACCACTCCACCTCCGTTGTTACCTTGGGAGAGCTGCCCGCCCGTAAAACCAAAGGGGATTTCATCAAAGATCCCATGCGCTGTGTTACAGTCCCTGCGGTTTCAAGGGGCCTGCACGTAAAACTGCTGGCGGATCTTAAAAAAGCCCAGGAAATGGCAGAAGCGTCTCCCTGGAACTTTGTGGAAGGAAAGGGGTCTTTGGGCATCATTGCCAATGGGGTCAGCTATACCTATGCTGCGGATGCGGTAAAGGATCTTGGGGCATCGGAGAGGATAAAAATTCTTCGCATGGGCTTTGCCAATCCCATGCCCGTGGCCATGATCAAGGACTTTCTTAAGGGGTGTGAAAAGGTCCTTGTCATTGAAGAGGGCGAACCCTTCATGGAAGAGGCCGTCAAAGCCTTTGCCCAGGAAGAAGGCCTCACCCTTCCCATTGCGGGTAAGGATGAAAAACTTTTTTCAAGGCTCTTTGAATTTGACCCGGCCATGGTCCGCAAAAACATTGCCTCCTTCTTTGACATTGCACTGGATGCACCCGCTCCGGTGAATGCTCAGGGGGTTCCTGACCTCCCCATACGTCCGCCCACCCTCTGCGCCGGATGCTCCCACAGATCCGTTTTCTATGCCGCTAAAAAAGCCTGCGAAGGCATGGATGTGGTCTTCCCTTCCGATATCGGCTGTTACACCTTAGGTTTTCTCCCGCCTCTGGGCATGGGAGACTTTGTGGTCTGCATGGGGGCATCATCGGGCACAGCCTGCGGTTTCTCCACGGTAACGGACAAAAAGGTTGTGGCCTTTGTGGGGGACTCCACCTTCTTCCATTCCGGCCTTTCCGGACTGATCAACGGGGTTTTCAACAATCACAACTATACCCTCGTGATCCTCGACAACCGCACCACGGCCATGACAGGCCACCAGCCCAACCCCGGTGTGGACATGACGGAACTGGCCATGGAAAACTACAACACCGTGGACATCGAGGCCATTGTGAAAGCCATTGGCGTAAAACATGTTTCCACTATCCGTGCCTTCAATGTTAAAAAAGCCATTGAAACAATACAGGAAGCCGTTGCCTTTGAGGGGATTTCCGTAATCATCGTAAAGGAAAAATGCGCCCTCTATGCCAAAAACCTGAAACAGCTCAAAGGCAAACCCTTCCAGGTTAATCCGGATAAATGTAAAAACCACATGGAGTGCATCAATGCCCTTGGATGCCCTGCCTTCTACGTCAAGGACGGCAAGCCCGGCATTCACGCCCATGTCTGTGTGGGATGCGCCCTCTGTGCCCAGGCCTGTCCTGAAAACGCCATAGTACCGGCCAGAAGCCTTTAAACAAAAAGACTTTGGGCCGGAGAACTCCGGCCCTATCCAAATAAAGGGAAACCCATGGAACCCAAACGTCTTATTATCGTTGCCGTAGGTGGTCAGGGCAATCTGCTCGCCTCCCATGTTCTTGGTGAAGCCGCCCTCATGTCGGGTGTGCCTGTGCGCATGAGTGAAATCCACGGCATGGCCCAGAGGGGTGGTGTTGTGGAATCTGCTCTGGTTTTCGGAGATGCCAAATCCACCATCATCTCCGATGGAGAAGCGGATCTTTTTGTAAGCTTTGAGCCTTGCGAGGCCTTGCGGGCCTTAAAAAAATGCAATGCCAATACCGTTGCCATCACCAACACCCGTCCCCTGCCCCCATTCACGGCCTTTATAGGCCGGGGCACCTATCCTGATCTGGAAACGGTGACGGAAACCCTCAAAAACAAAACCGGCCGTCTCATTGCATTTGATGCAACGGCCCTTGCCGAGGAAGCGGGCAATCCCATGTGTCTCAATATGGTACTGCTGGGCACCCTCATAGGAACCGGTGTTCTTCCCATAACTGCGGATTCCATTCGGGAAGCCATCCGTACCCGGACCAAAGCCGACTTTGTGGAAATGAACCTTGCAGCCTTTGAAAAGGGTTTTGCCAGAGCCGCCTGATTTTTGATAAACAGCTGCGGCCATCCATTTTCAAGAAACAGGATGGTCGCAGTACACCTGCCTTGCTTCCCTTAAAATCATTTTCTTAAAGCATTCCATATTCCTTATTCATACTTCCATCAAACGACCTTACTGTGCTATGGTATAAATTTTACAGATATCAAAATGCTTTCATCACCTCGGGCTGGTGTTGATAAGATTGCTTGACGGATAAGGATATTCCCATGACCCGAATTCTTGTTGTGGACGATGACAGTGCCATACGATCTGCCATGGAAACCTACATCAGTATGGACGGTTTCCATACGGTTGCGGTATCCAGCGCCGAGGAAGCCATGGAGCATCTCAGGCGATGCGGGCCTGTGGATGTGGTCATTACGGATATCATGATGGAAGGCATATCCGGCCTTGAGCTGACGGAACATATCCGCGCCACCTATGATACAGATGTGATTATCATGACCGGATACAGTGCAGAATACTCCTATGAAGAAGCCATACGGAGGGGGGCCAGTGACATCATTTTCAAACCGGCCCGCTTTGAGGAAATTCTTCTGCGTCTCAAGCGGGTTCTGAGGGAAAGAAAACTGACCCAGGAGCGGGAGGTCATGCTGGCAAAGCTTCAGGAACTCTCCATCACCGACGAGCTGACCCGCCTGTTCAATTCCAGACACTTTTATTCCCGCCTTGAAAAGGAACTGGAACGTTTTCACAGATACGGACACCCTTTCTCCCTGCTGCTCCTCGACATCGACCACTTTAAGGATTATAATGACACCCATGGTCACCTTGAAGGGGACCGGGTACTCATGCGCATGGGAGCCATTATACAAAAATCCCTGCGCACCATGGATTCCGCCTACAGATACGGCGGAGAAGAATTTACCGTTCTTCTGCCCGAAACCGAAGTCAAGGAAGCCCTTGTGGTGGCACAACGTATTCAGGAAGGACTGGCCCGTGAAAAGTTCTTCCCGGCCAGCATGCCGAATCCTGTCTACATTACCGTAAGTATAGGTATTACAGAGTATATTACGGAAGAAAACCTTGTAACCTTTATCCAGCGTGCGGATATGGCAATGTACTGTTCCAAAAAGAACGGCAGAAACCAAATCACCACCCTGATGAACAATGATTGCAGAGAAAGCATGCAATGCCTGAAATCCTGGTCCTCAAAAATCCCGGACTGACAGAGTGCCGGGATATCATGGCCCTCTACCAGGCTGAAAACTGGTGGCAGGGGCCCGAAGATCTCTCACTGGTTGCCCGCATCGTTGCAGGCAGCCATCTTTTTTTAACAGCCCGTACAAGAAACCGTATTATTGCCATGGGCAGGGTCATCAGTGATGGCGTATGCGATGCCTACATCCAGGATGTCACCGTAGATACCGACTGGCGCGGACAGGGTATTGGCGGTCGCATCATTCAGGAGCTATGCCGTCTGCTTGCCGCAGAGGGCATTGAATGGATCGGGCTGATTGCAGAAAGGGGCTCCCACCCCTTTTATGAAAAACTGGACTTTGGCATCATGCCCGGCTCCCTGCCCATGCTCCATGGAAAAACCCTTAAAATGATGGGCTTTGCCCCGGATCTATCAGGAAAAAAATGAAGTTTAGAAAGATTTCCATTCAGGATTACAATGAACTCGCCCCCTATTTCAAAAACCAGAAATACCCCCTTTGCAGCTACTCTCTGCCTTCTCTTCTCTCCTGGCAGACAAAGGCCTACCATCCTGTAGCCGCCATTGCGGCAGACAGCCTTATCATTGCAGCAGATTACACGCAGCAGACGGAGCTGCGCCATCTCATCCTTCCCCTTTCCCCTGAAAGGGACTGGACGCCGGAAGAGCTGCATAGCCTCTGTCTTGAGTCCGACTTTCCAGCCATCTGGTTTGTGCCCGAAACCTGGCTTGAAAGGGTGGATCAGGAAGCTCTGCAACACTTTTTCACGGTGGAGGAGCAGAGTGCCTATACGGATTATATCTATGCCAAAGAAGATCTGGCGGAACTCAAGGGAAGAAAGTACGCAAAAAAACGCAACCTCATCTCCCAGTTTGAAAGGAATTTCAGTGAGGACCGCATGGAAATCCGGCCCATCACCACAGACGACATTCCCGACTGTCTGGATTTTCTGGAAGAATGGTGCAGAGAACGCAAATGTGACAGGGATCCTGAAGCGGATATGGCCTGTGAAAAAATTGCTGCGGCCAATGCCATAGAGCTCATTGACCATACAGAATTCAGGGGATTAAGGCTTTCACTGGATGGCAGGCTGGTGGCCTTTGGCATTGGCAACCGTCTGACTGCGGATATGGGTGTGCTGCACTTTGAAAAGGCCATGGGTTCTGTCAAGGGATTGTATCAGTATTTTGACAGGGAATGCTGCCGCAGGCTTTTTTCTGAGGATATTCTCTTCATCAACAAGGAATCGGACATGGATGAGCCGGGGCTGGCCCACGCCAAGAACTCCTACTATCCCATACGCAAAGAAAAATCCTTTGTCCTGACCCTCCTGTGATAAAACAAAAGTAACTGTTCAGCACAGTTTTTCATATCATACCTGCAAGACAGATGCACAGGCTCCAGGCTATTTGCCCGTGACGCGAAAACGATTGCAATGTCACTTTCAAATAGCCTCGGAGCCTTGCAACAGTACGAAGCTACTGCAATTACAGCATTGGCAGTTCGAAATCAATTGTGCTGAATAATTAAAAACAAAACAGATACCAGAGCAAAATCGGCCAAAGTGCCTGTTGCGGGCACCCGTAAAGGGTGCCCCTACACATACCCTGGCCTTGAGGGCAGGCACAGGGGCCTGCCCTACCTGCTCCGGCTGGTCCTGGGTATTGTCGTTAAAGACTTTAAGGTCATTAAGGAAGGTGAGGGAAAAAGAGGGACTGTGCCCTCTTTTCTCTGCTAAGGCTGAACAGGAATACGGCTGAAGGCAAGGGCAGCCGGTGCCGGTTTTCCTATGAAAAAACCCTGACCGAAATCCACACCAAACCCGGAAAGAATTTCCAGCGTTTCAGGCACTTCCACAAACTCCGCCACAGTCATGATACCCAGCTCCCTTGCCATCTGGGCAATGGCCCGGACCACACTGCGATCTTCCTGCCTTTCATGGAGCTTACGGATAAAAGAACCGTCTATCTTGATATAATCCACACCCAGCTCCCGCAGGTAGACAAAACTGGTAAAGCCCACACCAAAATCATCCAGAGAAAAGCGACATCCCAGAGCTTTCATCTGTCGGATAAAATCCAGCGCCCTGTCCATATCCTGAATGGCTGCGGTTTCCGTGATTTCAAAAATCAGCTTTTGCGGGTCCGCACCGCTTTCTTTAATACTTTTCTGAAGAAAGGCAGCCATGCCCGCATCGGCCAGATCCCTTGCGGAAAGATTCATGGAAAAGGAGATCTTTCTCCCCTGCTTTTCCAGCAGGGCCTGCAGGACAAAGGTTTTCTGCGCCACAACCCGGTCTATGGAACCCACAAGCCCATGGCGCTCCGCCGCCTGTATGAAGGCTCCGGGCAGAACCACACTGCCATCGGTCTCCCGCATACGGACCAGCGCTTCATAATGGAAGATTTTTCTTGAAGCCAGATGCAAGAGGGGCTGATACCAGACCTCAAAGCGATCCGCTGCAAGGGCATCGAGAATCCGCTGTTTTTTATGGAAGGTTGCCCGCTTCAGCTCCCCTTCCCGGTCTTTGGGAACAAAAATACGACAGCGGTTCTTGCCAAGCTCCTTGGCCTTTCCCAGCGCCGCATCCAACACGGCCAGTAAAGTGGCTGCATCCCCCGCATGCTCAGGGATCATTGCCAGACCTGCGGAGACGGTGAGCCTCAGGCCGCTGTCCTCAAAACGCTTTGCCTCCACCTGCCTGCGGATTTCCTCTCCCAGAGCAAGGGCCTCGGCAGACCCCATGTTCCGGATGAAAAGGGCCATCTGATCCCCGCCAAAACGCCCCATGAACCAGCGATCCGCTGCCAGTCTGGCATCCATGACCTGATGCACGGTCCGGATCAGCGCCCTCAAAACCTGATCCCCACGGGCATACCCGATCTGATCATTGACCAGCTTGAAGCCATCGATATCGATGAGAAGCCCCGCACCCGTTCCGGAAAACTCCCCGTCCAGCCTGCGGATGAAACTGTCCCGGTTCAGAAGACCCGTCTGCACATCATAGGTTTCCAGATATAAAGCCCGTTCTTCGGCCTGTTTTTTTTCCGTAATATCTTCCTGTATGGCCAGAAAATGAACAATCTCACCGCCAAGGCCCCGCACGGGAGTAATAAGCCCCTTGCCCCAGTAGAAAGAGCCGCCCTTGGTTTTGTTCTTGAAATCTCCCCGCCATGTATGGCCTGAAAGAATGGTCTCCCAGAGGCTTGCATAGGTTTCAGGACGGGTTTCTCCGGAAGCCAGAATGCGGGGATTCTGGCCAATGGCCTCTTCCCTGACATAGCCCGTCACCCTTTCAAAAACCCCGTTTACATATTCTATGGTGCCATGGCGGTCCGTAATGAACACCACATTGGTACTCTGTTCAATGGCCATGGTGAGTTTATGAAGCTCGGCCTCGGCCTTCTTTTTTTCCGTAATATCCTGAGAGGTTCCCACCAGATGCTGCACCCTGCCCTGATCATCCCTGATGGCCCGGCCCATCACGGAAAGGATACGCAGCTCACCCTTTACAAAAACCCCATGCTCCAGCTGAAAAGCCTCACCTTCGTTCCATGCGGCATCCAGAGCCTTTTCAATATGGGCATGATCCTTTTCTGGTACCTGTTTTAAAAAGGATGCAAAATCCGGTGGCGATCCGTCTGGGGACAGACCCATAATCCTAAACATCTGACGGCTCCAGCGCAGAATCTCCGTATTCCGGTTCAACTTCCAGCTTCCTATCCCCGCCACCTGCTGGGCTTCGGAAAGATTTTCCTCACTTTCCTTTAAGGCCCTCAGGGTTTCCATGGATTCCGAAATATCCCGGACCAGCATGGCAATGACACAGGTTTCTTCGGTGCGGATGCGCTGGAGACGCACTTCTGCCTCATAACAGGTCTTGTCCCGGCGGCAGATATACACCTGAAAACGCCTTTTACCTTCGGAGCAGCTCTCCATTTCTGCGACCAGCTCCTTAAAAACAGCGCCTTCGGCTCCGATGAACAGCTCCCAGAAAGCCATGGACCGCAGGGTATTCAGATCAAAACCACTGTTATTCAAGGCACTGGCGTTGGCTTCTTCAAAGCAGAGGGTATCCGGATTGATGAGAAAGATTTCCTCCTTAAGGTTTTCAAAGATAAAACCTAAACGCTGGTGCAGATCCCTCTCTTTTCTGCTCCGGGAGATATCCATGACACTGGTGATTTTATATTTTGTACCTTTTTCATCTTTGAAAAGTCCGGCTGTGGCCAGAATGGGAAAAAGGGTTCCGTCCTTTTTCCTTGCCTCCCATTCCATTACCGGCTCCCCGCCATTATCAAAAAAATCCTTTAAGGCTTTTTTTCCCATGGCTTCACTGGCTTCGGGCAACATCATGGTAAAGGGCCTGCCCACAAGTTCTTCGCAGCTATACCCGTATATCCGTGTATAGGCAGGATTCACATCCACAAAAAGACCATTTTCATCCACGATGCAAAGCCCCGTGTCCGCTACATCCCAGGCGGCAAGGCGCAGAAGATCCGCCGTATCCAGCACCTTTTTGCCCTTTTCCATGGCATGGGATATATCGGCAATGCGCCTTTCAAGGCCCTTTAAAAGAAACTCCAGATCCTGCGGCAGATGGGATGGGTGGGACATACAAGCCTTCCTTGGGGACAAGGTGGATTCTAAAAAAATATGAGTGTCAGCACCATCTTCGCTGGCTAAAGACCATAGCTGTCGGGCAGATGCACAGGCACCCAGTCTATTTGCCCGTGACGCAATCTTATTCGGGATCTTCTTGCCCTGTGCGGAAGCGGCAAAAACTCCCCGCCACAGGCAGGATAAGCTTTTTGATTACCATAGCAGGCTTTAAGCACGCTGCCTTTGTGGCGGCTCAGACAGTTTGCCGCTTCTTTCGCACAGGCCTGCGAAGCTCTATCCGAAACGATTGCAACGTCACTTGCAAATAGCCAAGGTGCCTTGCAATGATACCAATCTGCCAAATTACAATCGAACTACAACCATCTTTCAGCCATACAGACCTTAATAATAAAATTACTTGACCAGATTGTACACCTGTCAGCGGGCACCCGTAAAGGGTGCCCCTACAAAACAGGGGGGCGTAAAAACATTCGTAGGGGCAGGCCTTGCGCCTGCCCTTAATAAAATCGCACCATGGCCTGACAACAAGCTGACCAGCAAACTACAGCCTCCCTGCCATGGAATCCGCATAGCCCGTCAATTCGGCATAGCCTTTTCCCGTCAGGGCTTTTCCCTTTCGGGTTCCGGAAACAAGGATGCTGCCCTCCCAGTAGATGACACTGCCGGGGCTGTCCTTCGGACGCATTTCCTGATCCTTAAGCGGCGTCTGAAGGTAAAGTTCCAGATCCACGGAAGGCAAAAGCAGCCGCCATGCCACCGGATACACAGCCCCGGATTCCGGACTGCGCCAGAAACTTTGAACAGATAATGCCACATCTTCCATGGGGATTGAAACACTTTTTCCTTCGGGGTCCACAAGGGTTCCGGAGTAAATCAGGGCAGAACCGTCCTTTGCGCGCACCTGAAAAAACATGAGGTCATAACCGTCGGAAAGATGGAGGGAAAACCAGTCCCAGCCCACGGCATCGGGATCCAGCGGCTCCGATGAAAACTCATGGTCCATCCATGACCAACCTTCAAGCCCGTGCTTTTCTCCCCCAAAATGTATGCTGCCACGGGTTTTCAGGCGGGTGAAAGAATAATAACAACTGGCCCTCTCCGGCGCATTCCCCTTCAGGGAATAGCCCCCATCCCCATGCAGTATAAGGGGTTTTTCAGGCTCAAGATCAAAGGAAAAGGCAAAATCATGCTCCATGAGCTCAAGGTGCTGCCTTTTTTCCCCAAGATGCATTTTCCACCTGCCCATGTGGATAAAAAAGGCAGCATCCTCCATCCCCCATGAAACCATCCCCGGTTCAGCCCGCATCAGACGGCTGGCATGGTAATGCTTTCCGGCCTCAATATCGGATACAGCTCCGTGGGCCATCCAAATTTCCTCGGTCCGCCATGGGGAAGGCTTTTCAGGCTGTGCAAAGCGGCCCGGTGGCCCAAGGCGGGAGCGGAAAAAGGTGAGCTGATAGCCAAAGGGCCGACCCGTATCCGTCATGAGGTTGCCGGTGTAATACCACCATTCCGTCCGGAAATCCGGATGGGGACCATGATCCTTTGGAAAAACCAGCCCGCAGGGTCCGTCCACCCGGGGATACTCCCCGGCAAAGGCAAAAAATGGAAAAAAACAGAGCAGAAAAAAGACCCGAAGCTTTTTCATGAAGTTCCCTCCCTGAGGGCTTCCGCCGGAGATCCCCGCAGGGCAAGGGCCATGGCAGGCCCTGCCGCCAGCATCCCTGCGGCAAAAATCATCAGAATCCCTGCCAGGAGATTCAATCCGTCCAAAGCAAAGAAAAAGGTCCAGCCAAAGGACTGTTTATTGATGCCATGGATAAGGAGATAAGAAAGCACAAAGCCGCAGGCAAGCCCTGCCACAAGGGAAAAAGCCAGAAGCAGCCCCGCCTCCCAGCGCACCATGGATCTCACCTGAAAAGCAGAAGCCCCAAGGCTTCTCAGGGTTAAAAGCCCCACCCTTTCCACCATCACCCGCAGGGTCATGGTGGTGGCAATGCCAAGGCCTGCGATACCAAGGGCCATGGCCAGAAGAACAAAGGTCACGGCAAAGGTTTCATCAAAAATATCCAGAACGGCATTTCTCAGTGAAAGGCCCGCCACCACATCCACACTGTCTCCGTAATCCTTCAGAAGCTGATCCCTCAAAAGCTCAAGGGCCGCATCCTTTTCTTTCCCCCCGTCACCGGAACTCATTTTATAAAAAAGACGCATCCCTGAAATTTCCCTTTTTCCCGTCTTCTTTGCCAGAGCCTCCATATCACAGAAAAGGGCCAGGGTACGGGTACGGAAATCCCGGACAACGGCCTTCACCTCAAATGGTACGGAAACGCCGTCCACATAAAAATCCAGTATCTGCCCCTTATCCAGCCCGTGGAGATGCAGGGCTGGTTCCGATACCAGAAGGGGAAGGGGACCATGGCCGGAATAAAAATAAGCATCGGAAGAAGTGCCGGATACATCGAGAAAACCGCCGTAGCGGGAAAGTGTTTCCATATCCATGGCTTCCAGATCAAAGGCCAGTCCATCCCTTTCAAGCCCCACCCTGCGATACCCCAGGGCATCCCATGATTGCAGTTCCTCTATTTGGGCCACAAGATCATGGGATAAGGGATAACGGTAATCATTGAGTTCTGCCATTTTACTTCGGATGAAAAGATCGCCGCCGATACTCTGGTCCACCCAAACCCGCACGGTCTCACGAAAGCTTGTAATCATAATGGAAAGGGCCACAAAAAGGGCCACGGCCGTTGTCAGGGCACCCGCCGCCAGAGCAATACGGCCACCGCTTTCCCGAAACTGCCTTGCCGCAAGGAAGGCAGAAACACCAAAACGGCGACCCAGAAAAAGGGCCATGCCCGGTCCCAGACGGGCCAGTATCCAGGGCAGTACCAGAGCTGTCCCACCGAAAAGAAAAAAGGCTGCCATGTATCCGCCCAATGGAAGACCATCCATGGCAGGCAGTCCCGCAGAAAAGGGAACAGCCACAAGAAGTCCCAGACCCGTTACAGAACGCAAGTTTCCTGTGCCCGTTTTTTTGTCGGAAAAGCCCCTTTCTGCCATGGCCATTTTCGGTGATACGGCCATGGCAGAAAGGGCCGGATACAGGGCCGCAATGGCGGCAACAAAAAGGGTCAGGGCAAGGGTCAGCCAGAGATCCTGAAACTGGAAGGCATGGGCTGCCACACCCTTTCCAAAAAAAAGGGTCTCAAGGGTTTTGCCCACCCCTTCCTGCAAAAAGGGATAGCCCAGCAGGGTGAGGGGCAGGGAAAAAAGCCAGCCCATAATCCCCAGAAGCAGGCCTTCTGTAATGAAAAGCAGAAATATGGATACCTTTGCAACCCCCATGGCCCGGAGCATGGCCACCTCGCCGCTGCGGGATGCGGCATTGAGGGCCACCACGCTGTAAACCAGAAACATGCCCACAAAAAGAGAAACAAAACCCATCACCAGAAGGTTCATGCGATAGGCCTTCACCATGGCAAGGCCCGTATCCCTGAAGGCGGTGGCAGGCTGCATCTGCACCCCCGCAGGCAGCATGGCTTCCAGCGCCTTTTTATCCGCCCCTGCATGCAGCCTCAGATCCATGCGATCCACAAGGCCATAGCGCCCCGTACTTTCCTGAAAGGTGGCCATATCGCAAAGGGCCAGACCGCCTGCTTCGGCCATGGCCAGCCCCTCTTCCTCCAGAATGCCCGCCACATGCATCTCTGCGGGTTTTCCTCCGTGGAGAACCCGCAGACTGTCTCCATGGCGGATACCCAGCCTCCGGGCAAGGGTTTGGGTCACAAGCATGGCTCCGGGCCTTGTCACCAGCTCGGAAATTCCGCCATTTTCTTCTTCTCCGGAAGATTCCGGTTCCCATTGCCGAAAGGAGGTATCCAGAAAAGGGTCCAGCCCCATGAGCAGAAACGGCCGTTCTCCTTCCTTATTATTTATGTCCGGCAGCACATAAACCGAAGAAAAGGGAGCCGCCCTAAGGATATCCGGATGATGCAGAAAATCCGCCATCAGCCCTTCAGGTATGCCTTCGGGTCCGGCGCTCAGATGATAATCCGCCCTGCCCGTCACCTGTGTGACGGATGAGGCAAAGCTCTCCCCGGCACCGTCAATGGCCATGCGCACACTGGAAAAGACGGAGGCACCCAGGGCAATGGCCAGAAGGGCCGCAAGGGTTCTCAGTTTCTGGCGCAGCAGGTGGCGCAGGGAAATACGGAAAAGAAGAAAGAAAAAGAACTTCATGGATTCTTGCCCTGAATGGGGTGGCTGGGGAAATCTGTAGCCAAAGCGGCTTTTTTCACAGAGGATGCCTCCGGCCCTGAAGGATCAGGCCTTGGGGCCGAAACCCTGCCGTCCATCAAATGAATAATATGGCTGGCAAAGGGATCTGCCATGTCACTGTGGGTCGCCATGACAAGGGTGGCCCCATTTTTCACCAGATCCGCCAGAAGGTCGATGACAGCCATGGCATTGTTTTCATCCAGATTGCCCGTGGGTTCATCCGCCAGCAAAAGCATCGGTTCATTCACAAGGGCCCTTGCAATGGCCACCCGCTGCATCTCTCCGCCGGAAAGTTCCGCTGGCAGATGATGCATGCGCGGCCCCATGCCAAGGGAGCCAAGAAGATCCCCTGCCCTTTTCTGTGCCACCTGCTGCCTTCCACCTGCCAGCAGCAGAGGCAGCATGACATTTTCCACGGCCCGTAAGGTGGGCAGCAGATTAAAGGACTGAAAAATTACCCCCACCCCATGGCGGCGAAAGGTATCCAGATCCGGACTGGCCCCCGGAGACAGATCATAATCCCCTACCCTCAGGCTGCCCGCATCGGGCCTGTCCAGACCGGCAAGCAGGGACAGAAGTGTGGTTTTACCTGAACCGCTGCGACCTTTAAGCAGCACAAAATCTCCCCGGTTCACGGTAAGATCCACATGATCCAGCGCTTTCAGCTCCACACCCTTTCTGCCATAAAAACGGCAGAGACCTGAAGCCAACACCAGCGGCACCGGGTTTTCGTCCATATTTTTCCTGTCCCTTCTTTTAAGCAATGGCGTCCATCCTTTCTCCCTGCCCCGGCCCCAATGCCAGACTTGCCTGCTTGTGGCCTCACTCATCCAGCGTACACACAAGGGCTTTCCAGTCATAGCAAAAGGCATGAACACTGCCTTGAGGGTTTTCCCGCGGCTTCTGCCAGAGGGCGCAGCAAGCCCTTACAATTCAGTGGCTCAGGCCAGCGTATTTACCCTGTGAATGGCCATGGTAAATGCCCCACAAGCGGTCAATAATTTTGCCCCACCCTAAACGTCCATTTTTGCCATCAGGCTACAGTATCTACCCTGGAGCCGGTATTTCCATTTTTTATTCCCAAAGCCAGCCCTTTGAATTCATCAATAAAGGATGAAGGGTTTTCATTTAAAATCTCACCTGCAATATGAATCAGATTTTCCAGATTCTTTGCATCGGCCCCGCCAGCAGCGGATAAAAACAGACTGAGCGACTTCTGTTTTTCTTCTTTTGCCCCAATACCATTATTATCCCGGACTTCACGGACCCTATCAATCAGTTCATTAACATCACCGGTTTTGGTAATGGTGGCCTGAATAAAATTATCCCGGTCTGCTCCGCTAAGTTCCGAAGACATTTGCAAAATATTTTTTTTATCTTCCGTGGAAGACC
>NZ_VLLC01000009.1:0-46426 GCF_007830435.1 Desulfobotulus alkaliphilus
CATTCAGGCCAATGAGGTGGTGCAGCTGAATGAGCCGGTTAATATTTTTGATGATGATGCCTTCATGATGGTAAAAGAAGAGCAGGCAGTGTTCGGCTCTAAAAAAACAACGGCCTCAAAGGCGGATACCATTGCCCATGCCACCAAAAAGGTCATTACGGAAAAAATGGATGAAGACCCTGCCTTTTATGAAAAGTTCTCAAAACTGATCCAGCAGGCCATTGAAGATTTCAGGGCTAAAAGGATATCGGATCTGGATTATCTGAACAAAGCCAAAGATATCCGCAACAGGGTTGCCTTCAGGGTGCATGATGACGTACCGGATAAGCTTTCCGGGAATGAAGATGCCATGGCTTATTTCGGTGTACTGATGCCATTTCTGGCGAGTGCTGAATGCTCCGTGATGAAGGATGAATTGAAAGTAAACTCAGGACTCAAAACTCAGAATTCCGTATTCGACGAAACCGCTGCGGATACGGCCTTAGCTATTCAGGCCATACTGGAAAAACACAACAAAGTTCACTTCTGGGAGGATGAAGATGCCCAGAAACAGGTGATCAACGAGATTGATGATTATATCTATGATGAGCTGAAGACAGAAAGGGGCATCGAATTGTCACTGGATCAGATGGATGCGCTCATCGAGAAGGTGTTGCAGGTGGCAAAACACAGGAATAATTGAGAATGGATAATTGACAATGGAGAATGGGAAGCAGGTCTCAGGCAAAAAAAATGCTGTCAGGGACAAATCATTTTTGTTTGCATTGCGGATTGTGAAATTATGCCGTTATCTTAACACGGAAAAGAAAGAATTTGTATTACTAAAAAGATCATTTCACACTCGACGTAGATAAAAACACATGATTATTGTCATTAAGCCTGACGCAGAAGAAATCCTGTCGAGTGCGTTTCGATTTTATTAGTAAGTAAGCAACTGCTTCGCTCTGGAACTGCGATTGGGGCTTTAGTGAGGGAAGCTGAACAGGCGGAGAGTAAAGATATAGTCTTTATATTCATCGAGTTTTTTGACTCTTGACGGATCGTTAAGACAGTTGCTGACTGCTGCCTCGTCCATTCGGAGATATTTACGAACGGTATTACGGGAAATACCCAGTTCTTTGCTTATTTGCCTGATGGATAAGCCGTCACCATTATCATGCAGTGCTTTTATCTTGTGAATCACAACCCACTCCTTCATTCTTTCGTCTCCGGCTTAGGTTAAAAGCCTGAGAGATTATAGAATTTTGGGCAATAAAAATACCCGCCGATGTGCTTTAGGGTGGGTCAAAATTATTGACCGCTAGTGGGTCATTTACCATGGCCATTAACATTTATTCAATACAACTGTATTGAATGTGAGAGGAACAAAATCCATCCCTTGTGTGAAAGGATTGTCTTTCAATGTCGAAATATTGGGTGCAAGAAAATACCGTTGTTTTGTGATCTTGCTGAGCTCCATAAGTGCTTTTATCAAGGAAGGGGATCGCTCTTTATCAAAATCTGAGCTTGCCTTGTAAAATTCGTCAATAATCAAGATGTCTACTTCATCTAACTTATTAAGATAGTTTATTGCACGTTCTTGTGGAAAAATGAAAATATTCTTATCCGACAACTCAACGTCTGAAGTGGTAATAATTTTATACTCCCTTGAAAATTTGGGATACAATCGACGCCTTGTTTCATCTGTAAGTGCAATAGTGGGTACAACTATTACTACATTTTTTGGCTTTTTAATTGATATAAAAGCATCGATTACGAAGCTTTTTCCAAAACTTGTTGGTGCACTTACTGCTATATCATAACCTTGTACCAATTTCTTTAATAGCTCAGATTGTTCTCGATGAAGGGTAACTGGTTCCTTTTTGCCAACATCTACCTTAAACACATTATAAACGAATCTGTCTTGCCATAACGCTGTCTCTGGTTTGATATATGGATATAGGCCTGTTTCACGAATCAGATGATTTACAACAGGAGAATATTCAATACCGCTTTCTTCATGATATCCTAACAGTCCAATCAGTTCATTTCTAGCCGATTCTGTATCGTTTTTGGACAAAAATTCATTTATTATTTGACAGGCATCAAAAATTTCCATGATATGCTCACTGTCCTTTATAAAATTGTACAGCCGAAATAAACTTATCGACTATTGTTTGTTTTTCTGGCACAGGAAAAAGGATTAGATGAAATGTTATCTCAGAATACCTTATAATTTCTGACAGTTGTTTAACCTGTTTGGTAAAAAATGACATTGAGCGATCCTTATGCCATGAAATTATCTTTTCGCGGTAATCATCAGAAATGTATTTAGCCTTACACGTATGGTCACATTGATGTAAAAGAAGAATGGGTATATGCAGTATTGGCTTAAGATTGTCGATGGACTCTTTTGGACTCAATGCATCCTTAATTTTTTCTTTTAGTTCAACATCCTCGATGAGGCTATCAATATCTTGTAAATTTGTAACAATAGCATTTTCTTTTTTTAATTTAGTTGTACTTAATGAGTTTTTAACTGATTCTATAACTGATGTGAGCCTTGAATCTTCAATGCTTGAATAAAATTTTGCTTCGCCAAACCATATTGTAAAACTATCAGGTCCTTCAAGAACTATGTGAACGCTGTCTGCACCTTTCGCATTGTCTTGAACATTCTGTTTATAAAATATTTTCGGAACCACAGGCAAAGCTTTATAATGGTTCTTCATTATTCCATAGAGAACTATTTCAGCCAGTTCACTACCTTTTCCAATTTCATTTAACGAATCTGTAAGCCTTAAATTTGAGGCTGCCGCTGTTAAAAGAGAATGTGATTGGTTTGAAAGACTTTCTCTTTCTTTTTGTGACAAAGCTGTCTCTGCAATATTATCCCAAATAAAATTCTGAAATTTATAATATCTCCATTTTTCATCTTCAAAATCATTTAAAATGGTTAAAACATTTTTGTTATCCACTGGCTTAAGTGAGCACTCTGGGGTAAGAGCTAAAAAGCTTTCATCAATTAATATTTCAAATTCAAATCCGGTGCTCATTAAATCACCATTCACAATTTATTGTAAATATACCGCATATCGGAAACATGCGTGAAACCGAACGTCTAAGCTAAGCGGCTCGGCGTTAGCCGCGTCCGGTGGAGCGCGAAGCGCGGAACGAACTTGAGCGCCGTGTTAGCCATTCAGATCCTGTAGCCAGTGTACTGGGCATTACAGACGCCCTGTACCTTGAAGAACAAATAGAATCTTTCGGTATACTCCGAAATTTCCACCTTTAAAAAATCATTCCTCGCTTTCTCAAGTGAGGCTTCAATTTGATCTCTTGTTTCATTTATATCAGGTGCGCGTTCATCTTTACGGATGTCGTACTTGTAGACATCGCCATCGGCGTGAATGTCAAGATGTATTACGTCAATAAGGGAGTCCGAGTGATCGCTTTTTACCTTTTTCACCTCCACGCTGAAGCTGGTAATTAAGCTTCCTGAAACCTTGAGTTGTTTTTTTCTTGGCACGTTACTTCTCCGTATGGCTAACGCCCGCATTTGCGGCTGGTTTGAAGCGCACCGGAAAACCAGTCCGGCAACATGCGCTTTTATGTGATCCGAGTTCACTCACTATGGCTTTTTTATTGCTACAGGAAACATTTGCAAGATTATGAAGTCTCGCTGAATTGCTTTATGTATGTTGATAGCAATTTTTTAGCTAAGAAGAAAGAGTCGCTATATATTTTATATATCTTTTCCTGATCATCTTTCAAAAATCCCGTGTGAACTAGCTGTGATCTATAATCATAAAGCTTATAAAAAAGCTGAGAATCTTTTTTACCTAGCAAGCTCTTCACTAAAGATTTACAACTTTTACCAATAGATTGAAATCTCATGGATTCCAATGTTCTTGTTAACGAAGCTTTTACATCTGGGTCAAAGTCATTTGTTTCATTCATTGATTGTACTAAAAAGTCTAATGCTCTTAGCTCTTCATTATCTCTACGCGTCTTTTCTGACAAAACCTCGATAACTGTCATTGATAATATTATCTTGCTGACAAGTGAATCTTCGTAGATTGATGTTGTCAATATAGATGAAGCTAATTCAATTTTCCTAAATTGATCATCACAAACACTGGTATCTTTTAGGTGGTTAAAATTGTCTCCAAATGCCTCTTCCAAAAGATTTACATCATAAGGTTCATTTTCTACGGTGGCGTTACTATTCCAAGGGCTTGATTCTTCTTGAAATAACACAACTCCAAACTTATCGCTAAAATGAATCAATGGCCTCTCATAATAGTCATCGAAGAACTTTGTATGATGACCAATAAATGCACTTTCCAGATTTTTTTGGATATTATCTAAAGCAAATCCAGATACTAAATTTTCAGGATAGGCTATCCCTATACCCAATTCTGCAAAAGCCATAATCAATATTTGCTCTACTTTTTTAGAAAGCGGCAATATTTCACGATAAATCAAACTTATCTTGTTTCTCAGAACCAAAACGTTCTCTTCTTTCAGAGATTTACCATCATCTGCCTCAATGATATATTGATCAAGAAGATTCAGTGATTCTTCATCTACTCCTAATGGCTTCGACACCTTAAATCGGATATAGAAATTCCACTTTGTTTTGTCAGGATCCATTTCGCTTACTAAATCAGTAGTATGTTCGGTCCCCTTAGCAAGTAATGCTGGCTCTGCAATGTCAATAAATTCTGATGAATCATCTTTATTCAAATTCTCAATAAAATTCAAAAACTCACTTATAATCTCATCGACAGCTTCCCTCTCACTGATCCCATTTTCTTCAACTCTTTTGATAGCCAGGTCAGGGAAAGAATCAACTAAGCGTAGAACACTGTCAACTTCAATTGGTCTTGTGAATGAAACACCAAATATTTCCCCAATATAATTCTCTTTCATGCAAACCTCAAAAACATCTAATTAGACGCATCTACAGATTCAAACAACTTTCAACAAATCGCTAAAAAATTACTGCACTGGTTCTTAACCCATAACGCCGCATTCAACGGCTTGTCCGCTGCAATGCGGCGTTAGGCTTGATAGATCGATAAATTGCAATTGGATGAATCATAATTCGAGGATACCTACACGTTCGTATCATTTCTTCAAACCCATCGAAGCCACGAAAAACACCTCTGAAAGCTCTCTCTACTGATTCCGATTCACGTCCTTCCTGATTTAACTCTTCTTCATTGAACTCGACCATTGGATCAAACTGCTTGCTTCCTTCTTTTGGAATCGCAGTAATTACGCCAAGAATATCAAGCTTAACGGTTGGTTTTGATCCATAAAGAAAATGTACCGATTCAGTACTACTCTCCAGAAAAGACTCTCGTTTTAAATTCGACAATATATGAAATTCAGATATATCATCAAATGGATATAGCCGGAAATTAATTACTCCGGGAAGGAATACTCTTATCCAGTTTTGCATTCCTTCAATGATCCAGTCTTCAACCTCGCCAATTGACTTAGCTTTGATAAGAAGCTCTACGTGACGCTCCAACTCATCTAATTCATTTTTTCGCTTGGTCTTTTGCTGTCCATTTTTCATCAATCGGATTTCATTCCTCTGGGACTCGATCTTTTCTAGTATCTCTTTACACTCATCTGACTCTCTTAGCGAAGACTCTATACTTCGATTTATAAGAGCCACAATATCTTTGTAGTTAGCTGATATTCGACATATACGCTCATAATCTTCGAGAACGGCCCATCCTGTCGCTTTAATACATAGCGTGTTTTCGAATATCGATATTGCCTCACCCGAAGCCAGCTGTTCTTTGCTTACGTCAACACCTATTTCTGCTGCATACCCTAATTTAAAAAGCTGATCTTCTAATTCATTATACAATTCATGGTGACTAACTCGCGTCTCCTTAAATGACTCCGAATCAGTGCCGACACCACCCGCCTCATGCTTGAACAGCTTGAGATCATAGTTTCGTAGATTTTTATCCGTCTTATTGGAGGAAGTTGATGTTTCAAACTGCTGAATTATTCCCCCAGTTATCTGGCTATAAAGCGAGCTAACTTTATCCATGTCGAGATAAATCAGATCCTTAACTTCATTCATCTTTCTCGCCTCATTTTTAGCCTAACACATTATTGCGTGGATCTGCACAACTGCACTCTTTTTTTCATACTTGACAACCCTCAAGCTGTCAAGTATCTATTTTCCTAACTGGATAATACTTTAATTTTTAAATTATAAAGAAAAATGGATAAGTTATGATCAAGCTTCCTGAGCCCCTTGAGGAAAAATTTCAGATGCTTCTGGAAAAAGATGCCATTCCCCCAAGAGAAAGGCCGAATTATCTGAAATGGCTTCGCTCTTATCTGGATTTTTGCAAAAAAAAAGTCCTGTCCGATACAGATTCCCAAAGTATCCTTCCCTTTACGGAAAGACTGAAAGAGAAAAAAAAGACAGCCACACAGATCCATCAGGCAGAGCAGGCCGTAAAAATATACCATTCCGGTATATCCATGCCCCCACCTCCTGAACCTCCTGCCCGGCCTGCGGATTGCTCACCAGAAAATTCTGATTTCTCAGGAAAAAAGCCGCCTTTGGAGCAGGAAGCCCCTACCCCCCTCTTCTCCCAAACAGAAATGAAGGTGAAAAAGCGTTTTATTCCAGACCAGCACCAGAACCCAGCCCCCCCAGCTCCGGCCAGCGCATCCCCTTCCTCAAGCCACCAGAATCAGGCCCATAAAGCCCCCTCTCCATGGGATCAGGCCCTTTTATCCCTGAGCAATGAAATCAAAGTACGGCAGTATTCTCCCAAAACCCTGAAAGCCTATACCCTCTGGGCTGAAAAGCTTCGCTACTTTACCCTCCATAAACCACCGGAAATGCTGGATGTGGAAGATGTGAAACGCTTTCTCACCCACCTTGCCGTGGAAAGAAAGGTGGCGGCATCTTCCCAGAATCAGGCCTTCAATGCCCTGCTCTTCTTTTTTCGCCATGTGCTTCACAGGGAATTCGGGACGCTGGAGGGGGTGGTGCGGGTAAAAAGGAAACCTTATATTCCTGTGGTGCTTTCCAGAGAAGAGGTGTGGCGGGTCATAGAAAATTTAAAATATCCCTTTGATCTTATAGTAAAAATTCTTTATGGATGCGGACTGAGGCTTTCCGAATGCATGAAGCTGCGGATACAGGATTTTAATTTTGATACCATGATCCTCACCATCCATGACGGGAAAGGGAAAAAAGACCGCACCGTTCCCATACCCCAAAAGCTGAAAAAAGAGCTGGAAAATCATCTGCATCTTGTTGTGGAAAAACATGAAAAGGATCTTGCCGCAGGCTATGCAGGGGTTTTTCTGCCTTCCGCCATTGAGCGCAAATACCCCGGTGCGGCAAAGGAGCTTGTCTGGCAGTGGTTTTTTCCGTCCAAAGAACTCACCCTTGTGCCGGATACGGGGGAGCTGCGAAGATACCACCTCCACGAAACCCATGTACAAAAGGCCATAAAGATGGCCGTAAGAAAGTCCAGGCTTTTGAAGCGCGCCTCTGCCCACACCTTCCGCCACACCTTTGCCAGTCATCTTCTGGCGGCCAATGTGGATTTGCGCACCATACAGGAACTTCTGGGGCACAGCGACATCCGCACCACCATGATCTACACCCACACAGTTGTTTCCACGACCATTAAAGAAAAGAAAAGCCCCCTGGATTTTGAGGATAGGGAGCCGGTTCGGTCACTTACTCTGCATTGAGATTTTCTGGATAGCGTCATCTGGAAGCCCTCGGAGAATGTCAGCCTTTCGGTCCTCTAAAATCAATTCAATGGCCTGCCGTAAATTGTCTTTAGCGTCATCAATCGTTTCGCCCTGTCCATTACACCCGGCACCTCTGGACAGATCGCCCAGAAGCCACCTTCAGGTGCTGCTTCAATTATGGCTGTAAATTCTGCCTTCATCATAATCTCCTGTCTTTTGATTGTGACCGAGTCAATACCGTTAACTTGAAACTTCAGCTTAAACGCCCCCCCTCCGGTCCAGAAAAGCCACCACCCGCTGTTCCACGGCATCGGCCATGAGGGTGATGCGGGTATCCTCAGGCACCAGCCGGGAGGTATCCAGCACCCGAATCATGTCCTGCCATTTTTCCATTTCCGGCAGAAGCTCCGTCAGGCGGTTGGGGGCATTGAGGAACAAGGACTCCTTCAGTTCATTCCCCTCCCCTTCCGGAAACAGGGCCAGATAGAGCATATTCATCTCCACCAGCTCATTGAGGAAATGGGTTCCAAGGGATACATCGGGAATGAGATTTTCCCGCATGGTCACCACCTCACAGAGCACCCGCACCCGGTCAATTTCTGCAAAGTGGGTGGGAATACCCAGATCCGGACTGCTGGTTCCCCACCGGCCCGGCCCCATGACCATGAGATTGCAGTTTTCCCTGTCCGTCAGGCGGTTGAGCCTGCCGATAATACGGGCCACCTCGTAACGTTCTTTTACGGGAAGCTCCCCGTAGAGGGAAGGAACCACATAAATGAAGCGGTCGATGGTCAGAATCCGGCTTTTTCCCACCACAGCCCCACGGGTTTCAAGGATCATATCCTTTGGTGCTATCTCCACCTCGGGCAGGGCCACCTCATCCACCCCTTCCACCTGCAGGGGCCTGCACTGTAAAAGGTTGATTCTGTAAGTTTCATCTTCCATGAAATTCATGGCAAACTCTATATCCACAGGATGTTCATAGGCTCTCTGCAGGGTCTCAAGAATTTCCTTCATATCCTCCACAAAGGGCGTCTGACTCAAAAGCCTGTCAAAGGTGACAATCCAGTGCCTTGGTCCCTTGCCCAGCAGGCCGCCGCCAGCAGAGGAGGCCACCAGAGGCAGGGGGATATCCTTGTTTTTTGCTCCGACATCAGAAAAATATCCGGACCTGAGCTTGTTGGCCGCCAGATCCAGATAATCCATACGCTTCTGGGAGTATTCGCAGACCTCATCGAAATTGGATTCCGGCCTTCGGGAAGGGGCATTGAGGGCCACCACCCGTGTATAATCATCATCGGATCTGTCCACAGCCCGTGTTCCCAGACCAAAGACAAGGCGCATCACCCCGGCTTTGGGATCAATCTCCCTGCTCCAGACATAGGGATTGTAGGAAAATCCAACACCTGCGGCATGGGGATAAAAGGTATCCTCCGCAGGCTGTCCGGAAACCCGCATGATCAGAAGGGCCATCTGCTCGTCTTTGTCCAGCAGCCCCCGCTGGTTACGGTATCGCAGGGCATTTTCACTCATGGTGCTGGCATAGACATGGCGGATGGCATTGAGCAGCATGTCAAGACGGGCTTCGCGGGAGCCCTGATTCACACAGAAGACACTGTCGTATTTTCCGGCAAAGGCATTGCCGTAGTTGTCTTCCAGCAGGGAGCTGGAACGCACGATATAGGGAGACTCACCGAAATAATCGATGAGTTTCATGAACTGTTCCATATGGTAATTGATGAAATGCCCCTGCCGGATACGGGTCTGGGCTTCGGCGATATCCGCAAGAAAGGTCTCGGGTCTCCGCTGTTTCTGGCGTATCCACCAGATGCCGTTTCTCACAAGAAAGGTGTGAAAGACATCGGAGCCGATGTAAAAGGAATCATGGGTTTCCAGCAGTTCATGGAAACGGGGGTTCTCTTTTTTTAAAATGGCCCTTGCCACCAGCACCCCCACGGCTTTCCCGCCAATGAAGCCGATACCCACCATGCGGTCCCGGATACTGAGAATATCCTCAAGACTCATATATTTCCGGATCAGCTCCAGCATGCGCTCATCTTTGGAAAGCATCTGCCGGGAAAGGCGCATGAAAAGGTTGGTCTCCTTTTCCTTCGGGCAAAGCCCTGCCCGGGATTCTGCCAGTATTCTTGGCACATCACTGAAAGATCTTCGCCAGAACCCCAGCCTTCTGTCCGCATGCAGCCCCGGCCAGCTGGCGGAAGCAAGGATTTCTGCAATCAGGGCACTGCGGGTGACGGGCGGAAAACTGTTTTCATCTTCCCACAGATGGATGGTGTTCATGGAAGAGGTGGAACGGTACTGCACCTTGACCGGCCGGATATAGAGCCTTTCATTATAACGGAAAATGTCCAGAAGATACTGGGTGGTTTCCGTGATGGGGTCCGTTGCAAAGGAGGAATGGGCATTGCGCTGCAGGGCAAAATAGGTAACGGTTTCCAGCTCATAGAGCCTTGGGCAGGTAAGGACAAAAAAATTGCCCAGCATCTGGTCCGACTTCCAGGCTCCGGCCAGCCCGGAAAGGCAGTCAAAGACATAGGCGGCACCGTATCCCGCCTCTTCAATCACCTGATGGAGCCGGGTGGCAAAGGTTTCAAAGCCCGTATGGGGATCAAAATAATGGACTTCCGCAGGGCTGTCTTCGGGCAGAAGGGGCGGGTGGGAGGCAAAACGAAAATAGATCAGCCGACGGTTCTGACCGGCTGCGGCCTCGGCAAAGGGAAGGACCAGTGCCTGATAATCTTCTATGCTGTCGATCTGCCAGACAATATTGTCTCCGGCCATGACGCCTTTAAAAACCTTGTCCAGTCCGGGAAGGCCGGAAGTGAAGGGAATGGGCATGGTGTCTCCTTATCTTATGGGCAAAAATGCACAGAGGGCACCTTTGACAGCGGACAGGGCCAGTTCCTGAAATCAGGTTGCTCAGAAACTGCTTTTGTTTCTTTTTGCAGGTGCGTCAGCATGTCGCATTGGTCAAAGCGGCTGGAAGCCGCTTCTCTTTTTTAGAAAGCCGCACCGTGTTTTGGCCGTTCTGTCAGAAGGCAGGCCTTGAAACTACCCGGAAGCTGCCATTTTTTTAACGAAATAGTTAACACCTTCAATATCTTTAAAATCAATATCCTGCGTCCATATGGTGCAGTCATATTTTTTTGCCGTTGCAAGGATGATACTGTCTGCCATGGGAAGACTGTATTGTAAACTCAGCCTTGATGCTTCAATGGCCAGATCATGGGTAAGGTCAGCCATACGGCCTTTTTGCATCGCTGCTACTGCTTGAAGGGCATTATTTTCCGTACTTTCACGCAGTACGACTTTAAAAACTTCATAAACGGTAATGACTGGTACGATCAGAGCGTTTTCATCCTGAATGGGGACTGAAAAAGAGTCGGCATTGGGTCCGTCGGAAAAATATTCAAGCCAGGCAGATGAATCAATGATATTCATACCCGGTCCCCCTCACGGGAAAATTCTGTGTTTATCCCCTTCAGAAAACCCCGCATTTCCGTCATATTGCGGTCAGGTATCAGTTCAATGCGATTATCATACTCAACGATGCGCATCCTTTGGCCCGGTTTAAGTTTCAGTTTTTCTCTGATGGCCTTGGGTATAACGACTTGATACTTAGGTGATACAGTGACGGTTTGCATGGCGCCTCCCTATCGTTTATGTATTGGTTTTACGATAAGGGCATCGATTTCAGGTGTCAATATTAAAAAGAAATTCAGGTACAAAAACCATCATCCCTGGTTTTTTCTGGTGCCGGACCGGGATGGTGCCAAAAGAACCATCATCACCTTTTCAATAAAGGATTCCACATCAAGGGATTTCGACACACAGGCCTCAGCACCCATTTTCAAAAGGGTCTCTTCCGTATCTTTCTTTTCAAAGGCCGTCATGGCAAGCACCTTGATGCCGCTCAGCTCCTTTTTTTCTTTAATCATCTGACAGACCTCAAATCCGTCTATACCGGGCATAAAGAGATCCAGAATAACAAGATCCGGCATCATCTCTGTCACTTTCACACCGGCCTCAAAGCCATTTTTTGCCGTTTCCGTCTCAATACCCATGCGGGAAAGCTTGGCCTGCAGGATTTTTACCATCTGGGGATCATCATCCACAATCAGTACCCTGTGAATGCCATCGTTATTCTGGGGAAGCCTTCCCTCCCCCCCGAGAAGCCGCTCCACTTCTTCAGGGGAAATACGATAATGGCCTCCAGGGGTGACCATGGCTTTTACACTGCCGGATTTCACCCAGTTCCACATGGTGGACCGGCTGACACTGCAGAGGGCTGCTGCTTCGGGGACGCTGTAAAAGGGTTTGGATGGCTTCATAATTATTTAAATACCTTTCTTTAAAAAACAAACATATTATACATGTTTGTCTTACCACACTTTTCACACAAAAATTATGATACTCCAAAAATCATAAACTGCTGTGATTTTTTCTATCAAGAATTTCCCTTATTTTCACGGCAACTTCCGTATGTTTTGCAGGTTTTGTGATTATTCCTGCAAATCCCATGGATGATGGGTTTTCATCCTGAACCAGATCTGTTCTTCCAGTAAACATAATAAGGGGCAGATCCGGTCTGATATTTTTAATCCGGGCGCAGACTTCCTCCCCCCGCATATCCGGCATGGTCATATCCGTAATCACCAGATCGCAGGCAAAGGAATCATTAAAAACAGCCTCCAGTGCCTCAGATACTCTGGTAAACATTGTTACCGTATAGCCCAGCAGCTCAAGCATGTGAGTAAGCATTCGGGCGATGGGTTCTTCATCATCCAGCACAAGGATGTGTTCACTCCCTTTGAGATCAGGGCTGGATAAAGAAAACTTTTCTTCTGGATCACTTTTTTCCATGCCCTGATTATCCATGATACAGGGAATGTACACTAAAAAATGCGTACCTTCTCCGGGCGTACTTTTTACATCTATGTGCCCGCCATGGGAGCAGACCATGGCATGCACAAGGGAAAGCCCCAGCCCCGTGCCCTTGTCCTTTCCCTTTGTTGTAAAATAAGGATCAAAGATCTTATCGAGAATGGAAGGATCAATGCCAGTCCCCGTATCCTTCACCCCTGCACAGGCATAAAACCCTTCGGGCAGTATGGGATGCTCATCCTCAGATAGATAAATTTCTTCGAGGGAAAGGGTCAGGATACCGCCATCCTTTTCCATGGCCTGGAAGGCATTGGCCACCAGATTGATAAAAACCCTGTGCATCTGGGTGGAATCTGCCCAGACAGGACGGCATGCAGCATCAATATGATTTCGAATACGGATGGTGCTGGGGATACTGGCCCTGGAAAAGTGCAGCACCTCCCTCAAAATGACCTGCATATCCATGGATACTTTTTCTTCGGGAACATTCCGGCTAAAGGTGAGGATGTGTTTGACAAGGTCTCTGGCCCTACCCGATGCAATAAAAATTTCATTGATGTAGTCCGTAAGCTGACTGTCCTCAGCCACCGCTTCCCTTATCAAACCCGCATAACCCATGAGCGGGAAAAGAATATTGTTCAGATCATGAGCTATTCCTCCGGCAAGGGAGCCGATGGCCTCCATTCTGTGGGCCTGATAAACCTGATACTCCCTCTGTAACTCTTCTGTTATGTCCGTGGATACACCCACAAAGGATACAATGGTGCCGGTTTCATCCAGTATGGGTGTAATGGATGCCTGTTCCGTATAATTTTCTCCGGATTTTTTCCGGTTGTTGAAACGACCCTGCCAGGTTCTGCCGGAGCGCAGCACCTGCCACATTTTTCTGTAGTGGGAAGGCGGCATGCTTGGCGGATTGCCTGCAAGCATTCTGGGATGCATGCCCACCATTTCTGCGGCTGTATATCCAGTCACCCTTTCGATGGCAGAGTTCACGTACTGGATCCTTCCGTTGTTATCCGTGATCAGTATCATTTCAGCGGTCTGCTGCATGGCAGATTCCAGCATCCGAAGTTCCTGATCCTTTTTTATCCTGTTACTCACATTTCGCATCTGTGCTATGACTACGGGGTTTTCATCATCAACGCCTTTCACCACCATGGCATTATAATCAAACCAGGCATTGAAAAAGCTGTTGAATTGAATTTTTTTTGCATTGGTTCCTGTGTCAATAGCCTCTTTTACCGCACAGCCTTCGCAAGGAGCTGAACGTTGTATAAGCTCGTAGCATTTCATCCCCCTTACCTCTTCAGGGCTTTTACCGACAACACTTGCCCCTGCCCGGTTAATGGCCTGAATGCTGAAGTCATTTTTAAAAAGAATCACCATATCGGATATGCCATCCAGCATGGTCTTCATCATCGTTTCCTGTCTTCTGAGATTTTTACGGATTTCCACATACTCATGGATATCCGTAATGACCCCTTCGATGGATACCACACGCCCGTTCTCTGCATAGACGCCAACGCCCCTTTCCAGTACCCAGCGCCACATGCCGTTTTTATGGAATATCCTGTATTCCTTCTCATAGGGCTGATTGTTCAGAAAAGAT
The DNA here is from genome assembly GCF_007830435.1 of Desulfobotulus alkaliphilus. Taxonomy (GTDB): domain Bacteria; phylum Desulfobacterota; class Desulfobacteria; order Desulfobacterales; family ASO4-4; genus Desulfobotulus; species Desulfobotulus alkaliphilus. Next base: position 14,255 of record NZ_VLLC01000009.1, read on the forward strand.
CTGGCAAGGGTTGCTTCCAGCTTTTTTTTGTCTTCCGGATGAATAAGCGCAGAAAAGGGAAGCCTGGCTTCTTCACTAAACACTTCTGCGGCATATCCGGTTAGCTGTTCACAGGTCCCTGTCACATGCTCCATGATCCAGCCGGAGGAGGCTGAGGATCTGAAAATCATGCCCGGAAAATAGTCGGCAATGTTCTGGAGAATGCGCCGTACCTCTATCCATTTTTCCTCTGTCCTTTTAAGCTTTATAATATCATTACCCATATGGGCGAGTTCTCTGAGTATATCCCTGTCCTGTTCATCATAATCCGTATCCTTGTTTCCGGCACCGAAAAATCCCACAAGCTGTTTTTTTTCAAATAAGGGAAGCAAAATGACAGAATGAATCTCCTCGACACCAGGAAAAGCAGATAAGTCAGGGATGCTGTTTCGATTGCAGACCATTACATCCCCCTTTTCTCTGCATGAGGTAAAAAGCCGGGATGCACACAGGGCATCACTCTGATGAAGATTTTCATTATGAAAAAAACCATCAGGTCCATGGAGCATGATTCCCTTCATAAGGCTGCTGTTTCTGGAACAGAAAAAGGCAAAACCGCTTTCCGTAATCTCCCCTGCGATTTCTATTATTTTTTGGATTATCCCGTGACTGGTGGTAAAATCTTTCAATTCACTGATGCGAAGCCTGGCTTCCAGCAGCATTTCCATGCGTTTTTCCGCTGTCACATCCCGAATGGTGCAGAGAATCCCCGAAGCCTCCCCAGCCACATCCTTGATGGGGGCCTTTATAATATGGTACCAGCGCCGCCCGATATCACTCTGATAGGCTTTGCTGATGGTCATTGTTTTTCCTGTTACAAGAATCTCCTCATCCTCTTTCCTGTGTTCCTTTGCTTTTTCCTCCGGGAAAAAGTCAAAATCCGTCTTACCCTCAATGGAGGAATTCATATTAAAATCTTTAAAATAATTAAAAAATGAAGGTGTTACTTTTTTAAAAACAAAATTCCTGTCCTTTAAGATCAGAAAGTCCGGTGTGTTCCGGAAAATCGTATCCAGCAGATTTTCCTGATCCGCCAGAAGCTGACGGGAGGTAAGCAGCAGGTGAATATCCCTTGCAATGCAGAGGACTTTATTGCCGGGGGGCATCAGAATAGCCTCACCAAAACAGGTATAAAATTTTTTCTCATGGGATTTCACGGGAATATGTACCCGGATATTTTCCAGTGCTCCTTTTTCTGCAAGCAGCGCCTTCATCCTGTTCCGCTCCTCAGCCTTGATAATGCCAAGATCCAGCGAAGTACGGCCAAGGATTTCCTCTTTTGCGTATCCCGTAACCTCAAGAAAAGAAGGGTTCACATCCTCAAGAAGCCCAGTTTCCAGATTCGTTAAAGCCATGGGAATTCTGTTGGCTGTAAAAAAACGCCGGAAAGAATCTTCATATTCTTTTTTTTTCTGCACAAGCAGCCTGTTCTGTTCCCGTAAGCGGACAAGGACAAAACAAAGGATGCCGGTTAAGAGAGTCGGAACACCAATAAAAAAAATCTGCACCCCATGATAATCCATGATTGTAAAAGGCATATTTCGTTCCCATGCACCAGATCTATATAAAATACCTGTTTCTGCTACCCAGATCATTTTTCATCCCGACAGCCCTCACTCACTTTTCAGATTTCCCACCCTTTATTTGTTTTACAATTTCGTGAAGTGTTTTTCCCCATAATTCATAACCTTTCCATTAAAAAGAAGCTTTTTTATCTGATGGAATCTAACTGGAAAAAATACTTGACAAGAAAGCATTCATAAAATACTTGTTAAACATAATCGACAAAGACAGCTTAATCAACCCATTTTCAATGACTGTTTAAAAAAATTCAAGGAGCTTTTATGTCCGAAGACCAGGCCCGGCAGGCAGGCTCCCTCAGGGTAAACGTACACCTTCTGGACAGCCTCATGACGCTGGCCGGAGAGCTTGTTTTGAGCCGCAATCAGCTTACGCAGGGGATCTCCACCAGCAATGCCAGAACCGTTGAAGTGGCAGGGCAGCGCATTGACCTGATCACATCCGAGTTGCAGGAAGCCATCATGCGTACCCGTATGCAGCCCCTTGCCAATGTTTTTGACAAATTCGGCCGCATCGTCCGGGATCTTTCCCTTTCTCAGGATAAAAAAGCAGAACTTTCAATCCATGGCAATGAAGTGGAGCTGGATAAAACCATCATAGAGGCCATTCAGGAGCCCCTCACCCATCTTCTGAGAAACTGCGTGGATCACGGCATTGAAAAGCCGGAGATTCGTCTGCAAAAAAATAAACCCGATGCAGGCGCCATAAAGCTGAAGGCCTTCCATGAAGCCGGTCAGGTAAATATAGAAATTGAAGATGATGGCAAAGGGATGGACCCGGAAGCCATTGCCGCGTCTGCCCTGGGCAAGGGGATGGTTTCTGAAACGGAACTGCTGACCATGGGGACAAGGGAAAAAATCAATCTTATTTTTCTTCCCGGCTTTTCCACAGCCCAGCAGGTTACAGATGTGTCAGGCCAGGGAGCAGGCATGGATGTGGTAAAAGCCAACCTTGACCGGCTGGGTGGTATTACAGACATTGAATCTGTCATAGATAAGGGCACCCGCATCCGCATCAAGCTACCCCTGACCCTTGCCATCATCCCCAGCCAGATTATTTCCTTGGGCAGAGAACGCTATGCCATTCCTCAGGTCAATCTCGATGAACTCATCCGCATTCCTGCAGCTCAGGTGAAAGAACGCATTGAAAGGGTAGGCAATGCCCCGGTTCTGAGACTCCGGGGGGTGCTGCTTCCCATACTGAATCTGGCTGAAATACTGGGTATCCTCCGTACGTATAAAGACCCTGCCACCGGAGAAGAAAAACCCGAGCGCAGAATCAATATCGCAGACCGCAGATCTCCGGATCTGAGCAGCCGTGCAGAGGAAAATACAAAAACGGACACTTCTGAAAAACTACAGCCAAGGAAGAATAAAGACCGCCGGTACAGGGCAGAAAGCGCCATACACATTGCCGTGGTCTCCACGGGTACTTTCCGTTACGGCCTTCTGGTGGATGGATTCATGGATTCTGAAGAAATTGTGGTAAAGCCACTAGGCCGTCACCTGACAGGCTGCAAAGGATATGCGGGGGCCACCATCATGGGAGACGGGCGTGTGGCCCTGATTCTGGATGTGGCTTCTCTGGCAGCCATGGCATCCCTTTCTGCAGCAGACACAAGCGCAAGCCATCTGCATCAGGCGCATGGGGATAAAATTAAAAGCCTGAAGGATGATAAAACAGCCCTGCTTCTTTTCCGTAACGGAGAACAGGGTCAATGTGCCGTACCTCTGGATCTTGTGGAACGCATTGAGCGCATCAGGGCAGCGGATATTGAGTATGCGGGAGGCAGAAGGGTGCTGCAGTACAGGGGAGGATCGCTGCCCCTGCATGAGCTTGGGGAATGCACCAGCCTTGGTCCCATCAGTGTGAATGAAGAGGTGGACGTCATTGTTTTCCGGATAGATGGCAGGGAAATGGGCCTGATGGTCAACGGCCCTGTGGATGCGGTGGAAGTTACCATTGAGATGGATCAGCGCACCCTGAAACAGCCGGGCATCATGGGTTCCATGATTGTGAACAGCCGCACCACCCTCATGGTGGATATTTTCACTCTGGTCCGGACCCTTCTGGGCAGTGCGGTGGATGCATAAAATAATCTTCAGGAAAGGAAAAACCCATGGCAGCCCCATCCCTTCTGGAACTTGCCACATTCTATGTGGGAGAAACCCTCTGTGGCATTGATATTTTAAATATTCAGGAAATCAACAATCATACGGAAATTACACCCGTACACGGTTCAGATAACTGGGTTAAAGGCGTTATAAATCTCCGGGGCCGCATTCTGACGGTGATGGATATGGGCCTCAGGCTCGGGCTTCTGCCCGTCAAAGACAGCCGTACCCTTGTGGTGGGGTATGAGGATGAGCATCTGGGGCTGCTGGTGGGGGAAATAGAAGAAGTTGTCATTGCGGATTCCTTAAAAATTGAACCTCCACCACCCAATCTGAATGGCGCGCAGGGTCGTTTTTTTAAAGGGGTCTTTAAAACGGATACAAAACTTATCGCTCTGCTGGACCTGAAAACCATACTGGAAACATAAAGGTTTTTTTAATCCGTCATTATAAAAACAGGTATTTTATATAAACCCTGTCTTTTGCATCAAACAAAAAACGTCTGGAAAAAGGAGCTTGTGATCATGAAGTCCCTGAATATCCAATCCATTGGTTTCCGCATTTTTGCCATGGCCATCCTCTCTGTTCTTCTGCCCCTGCTGGTGGTGGGCACCCTTGCCATCACAAGATCCACGGCAGCACTGACGGAGAACGCCGCCGAAAATACCATGGGTGTTGCCCAGGACCTTGCCAATCTCATGGACAATCTTCTTTTTGCAGAAATGCGTCTTTGTGAATCCATGTCAGACCAAAGTCTTGTTCAGGAACTGCTTTACGCAGCAAGGGAAAAGGGCGTGGAAGGCTCTCGGCCAGAGGCTGCGGCACTTTTTGAAAACCTCAAGGAAAGCCGGATGTCAGCCAACCATCAGGGCGTTTTTGTGGCCGATGCCAAGGGTGAACTTCTGACGGGTATCCTTGAAAACGGCAACGAATACATCGGTTTCAATATTGCCAATAATGACGAATTCAGAAGGGCAATATCCTCCCGTGAAACCACCATCGGCCATGTATTTATCTCTGCGGCCACAGGCAATCTGGTCATGCCCATCAACACACCCATCTATGCTAGAAATGGTGATTTTCTGGGTGTATTTGCAACGGTAATCAAAGCCGGATACCTCACGGAAATTGTTGCCAGCCGCACACTGGGAGACACGGGATATGGCTACATGCTCAATGAAAAGGGTGTTGTTCTGGCCCACCCCAACCAGCAGCTTGTCCTTGAAACGGATATCAACAATATTCCTGAAATGCAGCACATCGCCAGAGAAATGTTCAGGGGACAGACTGGTGCCGACAGCTATGTTTTTCAGGGTGTTCGCAAGATGGCGGGTTTTGCTCCCGTAAAAAATACAGGCTGGGTGGTCTCCGCAACGCAGGATCATGAGGAGTTTCTTGCAAGTGCTGTGGGTGTGCGTAACATTATTGTCATTGTCATTCTTGTCTCCCTTGTCCTTGTGGGCTTTGTTGTCACCTTTGTGGTCCGCTCCATTGTCTCTCCCATCAATGCGGCTGTGGCTGGCCTGAAAGACATTGCCGAGGGCGAGGGAGACCTCACCATGCGCCTGAAAATCAATACCAGAGATGAAGTTGGGGAGCTGGCCCGCTGGTTCAATACCTTTGTGGAAAAACTGCAGGGAATTATGCGGGACATAGGCAGTGGTGTTCATACCCTGTCTTCTTCCGCCACCCAGCTTTCGGACATTGCCGATGAAACCAGCAAAGGGGTTCAGGATGTCTCCGAAAGATCAGGCAATGTGGCGGCAGCTTCCGAAGAGATCAGCGCCACCATTGATATGTCAGTATCTTCTTTGGAAGAATCATCCAGCAACACCAACCTTCTGGCAACGGCATCCGAAGAGATGTCTGCAACCATATCGGAAATTGCTCAGAATGCGGGCAAGGCAAGGAGTATTTCCAGTGATGCCGCAGACCGGGCCGCCAGTATGTCTGATCACATGGGTAACCTTAAAACCGCAGCCAATGCCATCGGCAAGGTAATCGAAACCATCACGGATATTTCTGAGCAGGTGAATCTGCTGGCCCTCAACGCCACCATAGAAGCGGCCAGAGCAGGAGATGCTGGCAAAGGTTTTGCCGTTGTCGCCAATGAAATCAAAGAGCTTGCCCGGCAGACGGCCAGTGCCACACAGGATATCAGGGAAAAAATTGAGGATATCCAGAATACCACCGTCACTACGGTTAAGGAAGTGGGAGATATTACAAAGGTCATCAATGAGGTGAGTGATGTGGTGGGCAACATCGCCGCTGCTGTGGAACAGCAGTCCACCGCTGCCAGCGAGGTGGCAGGCAATGTGGCCCAGGTTTCACGGGGAATTGAATCGGTCCATGAAGGGGCCACCCAGAATGCCACTGTCATTCAGGAAACCACAAAGGATATCGCAGGCATTACCCACGCCATGGAAGAAATAAAAAACAAAGGGGTTCAGGTCAGTGAGAGTGCCGGAGAACTTTCAAAGCTTTCAGTAAGCCTGCAGAAGCTGGTAAGCCAGTTTAAATTTTAAGATATTTATCCCTCCGGACCCTGCAGACCTGCTGTCCGGAGGGATAAAAACTGTTCAAGGGGAAAAATACATGTCAATACAGGCATTGAAAGAACGGCTGGCATCCGGACTCATGAAAAGTGAAATGGTCAGTCTCGGCCAAAGCCGTTTTATTGCAAGGGCAGGCTATGAAATCCGCAACCCCCTGAACGGCATTATCGGTATGTCTGCACTGCTTTTAAATACAGAGCTTGATGAAGATCAGCTTGAATGTGCGGAATTCATAACCATGTGCGCCTACGAACTGCTGGACATAGTAAATTGCTTTGAAGAACTGATCCATCAGGATGTCCTGTCCACGAAAGAATAAGAGTTCATGTCTTCCCGTAAAGGGGTGGAATTTTTTTCGCTGCAGCCCTGCCATAATGACCCTGTCCGGGGCCTTAGAAATAAAACACAAATTTTTCAATATTTTATAAAAATATTTTGATAATTCGGCAATGAAAGGAAACCATGCCCCTTGTAATTGAAGAAGCTGAGCGACCGGAGCAGTTTGAGGCTGGCGCAGGGCTTTTTAAAGAATATGCAGCATTTCTCGGCTTTGATCTGGAATTTCAGAACTTTTCCGATGAACTGGAAAACCTGCAATCAATGTATGGCCCGCCCCATGGTTTTCTGCTGCTGGCGAAAATGGATAACACTTATGTGGGATGCGTTGCATTAAGGCCAATCGCTCCGGGTACAGGAGAAATGAAGCGATTGTATGTTCTTAAACCCTATCAGGGTAAAGGCATCGGTAAAGCCCTGACAGAAGCCTTCCTTGCCAGAGCCGCAGGCCTTGCTTATCGGGCTGTACGACTGGACAGTGTGGCCAGACTTGGGTCCGCGCTGCGGCTTTACAAAGATTGCGGGTTTAATGAAATAGCACCCTACTGCTTTAATCCCTATCCCGATGCGGTATTTCTGGAATACAGAATATCCTGATTCATAATAGCATTATCAATTCCCATGTCTTTATCAAAAATAACCGGAGTATATACAAAAAAACCAAAATACCTTTAAAAAAATCATAACTGATAAGCAGCCCACGCCGCGCTACTGCGTTGCCATAAGAGTAACTTGTTACCAGATTCAGAATCATTTTGACTACAGACAATTAAATAATCCTTAAACACCTGAATTAAAATAACTAAACCTAAGCCTTCAGAAGGTCGAAACTTACTGAATAAAAGATCCGCTGTCCCAGACCTGATCATATTAGCAAGAGCAAAAAGTACTAATTTTATAGACTTTTTACTATTTTAATTAAAATCGATTAATTGAATGAAGGAGAAACATATTATGGGTGAATTGATACTTGAATATGAAGAAAAAATGTGGGAGTTATTTGAATTAACAAAGAAACAAATGCCCGATCTTAGTGAAGCCTACTATGGCTCAGTAAAAAATGCTGTATATGGTGAAGGCTCATTAAGCATAAAAAATAAGAGATTAATTTCTTTGGCAATTGGCATTCAGGCTGGTTGTAAGGACTGTATGATTTCCCAAACATCGAAGGCATTAGATTCCGGTGCAACAATCGAAGAAATTTTTGAAGTTTGTGCTATCAGTGTCAGCATGGGAGGTACCCTCGCATGGAGTAAGGCATTAATTGTTGCTGATTATCTTCAAGAACGGGGAATAATTAAGCCTGCGCTGTAATGAATAAATAGCCAGATTGGTTACTGATTTTCCAAGAAATTTTAAGTTTCAAAAAGGAGGTAGTGCTCATGCTGAACATTCAGTATAAAATTAAACTTGCCATGTGGTCCATTTTTTTAATTGTCATAGGATTTTTTAGCTATAAAATATTCATTGGCGACCTTCAAGAAACTGAAAAAATAAAAAATTTATTATCTATTATAATAATATTATTTGGAATGAACTTAATATTATTAAGATATAATTACAGTAAACAACGCTTAATTTTTTACTTAGAAGGATCATTAGATGCATTACCATTCCCTGTAACTACAACCGACATGAAAATGAGATGGGTATTTATTAATAAGACAACAGAAACTTTATTGGCCCGTCAAAATTTAGATAAAAAAAGTGTTATTGGCAAACACTGCTCAAATTGGCAAGCTGATATATGTGAAACAGAAAACTGTGGTGTCCACTGCCTTAGAAAAGGAAAACAGACAACTCATTATACACAAGAATATTCTGATGCTCCCAGCACATACATGCAAGTTGATACACACTATATTAACGATGATAGCGGGAAAAAAATTGGGCACGTAGAGCTGGTAACTAACGTAGACTCATTAAAACAATTATCAGATACAGCTAAAATACTTACCCCTTCTTCAGAATCTCTTCTTGATGTCGCAAAACAGCTCGAACAAAATTCCGTTTCTACCTCACAACGATCCGATTCCGTAGCCGTTGCTTCCGAAGAAATGAGCTCCAGTATGCAGTCGATGTCCAGGGCTATGGAAGAAACAACCATGAACATGAATCACATAGCTTCGGCAGTCGAAGAAATGAATGTAACGATTAATGAAATTGCAAAAAATTCTGAAAATGCAAGAACTATTACAAGCCATGCTGTAGAACAGGGACAAAATGCATCTGTTCAGGTAAAAACTCTTGGAGAGTCTGCTAAAAAGATTGCTAGGGTTACAGAAATGATATCAGAAATATCAGAGCAAACAAATCTCTTAGCCTTAAATGCTACAATTGAAGCTGCCAGAGCAGGTGAGGCAGGAAAAGGCTTTTCTGTTGTAGCTGCAGAGATCAAAGATCTTGCCAAGCAAACATCCAATGCAACCAATGAAATAAAACAGACAGTCGAAGGAATTCAGACATCAACCGATGGAACCGTATCAGAAATTGAAAAAATATCAGCGGTCATAATTGAAATTAACGACGTCGTTTCTTCTATTGCCTCTGCAGTTGAAGAGCAGTCCGTTACAAGTCGTGAAATGTCAAAAAACATAATGGAGGCTTCTTCGCGGGTAGCAGATATTAATGATAATATCATTCAGAGTTCTTCTGTTTCTTCAGAAATTGCAAAAGATATTTCTGTTGTGAATCAATCCGCAAGTAAAATAACACAAAGCAGTTCTGAATTAACCTCCAATGCAGAAAAGCTGGATTCTTTAGCTAAAAAACTGGCTACTATGGTTAGGGATGTATAAGTTCTATGAGAAAGGCTGCGCTCATCCATGCTGTTTTAATTTTCTTTTTTTCATTTCATTTTTTTACAGAAATAAGTTTCAGTCTGGACTTATCTCCTGAAGAAAAAATCTGGCTGGAGGGCATTTCCCCCCTGCGTTTCAGCGAGGTGGACTGGCAGCCCCTTTCTTACACTTCCGACTACCCTGTCTACAAAGGTCTCATTGCCGATTACCTTGACATCATCAGCAGCAGCACCGGCATCAGAATGGAATTTATTCTCAGTGAAACATGGCAGGAGGTGCTGGACAAATTTCAAAACAGGGAAATTGACCTTATCCCTGCTCTGGCACTGGAAGATGATGTAAAAACCGACGTTCTTTTTACTGATTCTTACATATCCTTTCCGCTGGTCATCGTTACACGGTCAGACAGGGAATTTATCGCCTACACCCATGAGCTGAAGGGAGAAAAAGTGGGCGTGGGCAAGGGCTATACAAGCCATAACTTTATGAAAAACAACTATCCGGCCATTGAGCTGGTCACCACAGCCAACGTACCTGAGGGCCTCCATCTGCTCCGACGGGGAAAAATTGATGCCTTTGTCGGACACCTCGCCGTTGTCATGTACGCCATGAGAAAGTACGGTCCTGATCTCCGCATCGCAGGAAAAACAGAATATGTGTTTGAACACCGCATGGGGCTTCCGCCGGAACATGCCCACACGGTTGCCATCTTTAATAAGGTTTTTAAAGAAATTTCCCCGGAGGAACACAACCGGATTTACAACAAATGGATCCGAATCAAAATGGACCGGACAGACAATTCTCTGGCCTGGAAAGTTCTGGCTGCAACCAGCTTCCTGATTTTTATCATTATCTGCTGGAACAGAAAACTTTCCACAGAAAAAAAACAATTTCAGCAGTTGCTTTGTGATCTGAACAGGCTGAAAACAGAGCTGGAAGAAAAAAACCATGCGCTGAACAGGCTGGCCGTTACGGATCAGCTCACCGGGCTTTATAATCGCCTCAAACTGGATCAATCCTTTCAGTATGAAGTAGACCGCTCAGAAAAATATGGTCATTCCTTTGGCATCATTCTGATGGACATTGATTATTTCAAAGAGATCAATGACACCTATGGGCATCAGACAGGTGACAGAATTCTTGTCATTCTTTCAGACCTGATTCTCGCCAATACAAGAAAAACGGATATCATCGGAAGATGGGGAGGTGAGGAATTTCTGATCATCTGTCCGGAAATTGATGAAGCCGGGATTAAAATGCTGGCTGAAAAACTTCAGGGCGTGATTGCATCCTTTGTTTTTCCGGAAATACAAAGGACAACGGCCAGTTTTGGTGTCACCCTTTACAGAAAAAATGATGACATCCCAAGCCTTATGAAAAGGGCGGATGAGGCCCTTTACACAGCCAAAAAAAGCGGAAGGAACAAGGCAATTTTAAACTGATACCCCCATACAGACCATTCTTATTCGCCCGGCCAATCCAGACAGCCATCCAAAATATTTCTGCCATCCTTGTACTGCTAAGAACTTGCCTGTATTATTTATCCCGTTTTTTCATTTATTCATCAAAACTGCCTGTTCAAGGAAGCTATGCCATGGGCTTACATCCACCAAATGCCTTTCCGCCGGAAGAGGGACTGTCGCAGCAGGAAATTTGTATTGTAGAAGATGATGCCCGGCTTGCCACTGCTGATTCTTCTGCCACCTGTACAAAATTAATCTGAATTACAGCATAAAATAATACAAAGCCGAACACCCCGTCTTTTCAAAGGAAAAACAGGTTCATTCGCACGCACACCTGTATTTGAACATTCAGTTTAAAAAATATTTTTTAACCTTAAAATTCAGTCTTTTTTTTGCAACACAAGACAAGAAAAGTCAAAAAACATGAAAAAAACAGTTGCATAATTGCAACAACCCTTAACTGTCTTGCAATCAAAAACCAAACAAATCATACATATATATCTTATTTTAATACCATTTCATCTTTAAAGAACTGCTTTTCCTCACCACCTACACCCACCCCGCGAATCGTTGCAATTATGCACCATAAATAAATATGGTTCGATCTGATTATCCATATTTATTATTTTTTCCCAACAACTTCCAATATCATATTATAATTCTACCCCGATTAAAATGGAACAGGTTTTGCAAAAAGCCCCCTGAGACTGATGTGGAGTCTATCCTGAAGAACAAACTCCAAAACGGAGTCAGAATAAAGCTGTTTACTTTTTTTTAACCTGAGGAGGAAAAGATGAAAAAAAGAACTGTCTGGATTATTGCCACCATCTTTCTGCTGACCAGTCTTCCTGTACTGGCTCTTGCCCAAAGACCCATTACCCTGAGGCTGGCTCACCCCATGGCTCCGGGCAACAACGTGACCGTTGGCTATGAAAAATTTAAAGAACTGGTGGAAGAAAAGAGTAACCGAAGGATCAGAATACAGATCTTCGGCAACTGCCAGCTGGGCAGCGACAGGGTAACCACAGAGGCGGCTCAGGCAGGAACTCTGGATATGTCTTCCAGTTCCTCACCCAACATGGCAAGCTTTTCTCCGGCTTACATGGCCATCGACCTCCCCTACATCACCGATGCTGCGTATCAGGAAAGCCTTTATAAAGCCCTGGACGAAGGAGAGCTGGGCCGGGCCCTGGATCGTGTTGCCGAAAGTGTGGGCTTAAAAACCATCATGTTCAGTGAATACGGATACAGAAACTTCGTGTCCACCAGCAAGCCCCTTCGTCAGGTGGAAGATCTGAGAAACCTGAAGGTCCGTACAACGGCCTCACCCGTCGAAGTAGCCGTTGCCCTTGAGCTTGGCATGAATCCCTCTCCCATTGCCTGGGGTGAAACCTATACGGCCCTGCAGCAGGGCACGGTGGACGCTCAGGGGAACACCTTCTCCCTGCTGAACGATGCAAAGCACACGGAAGTCATACGTTATGCCATGGACTCAAGGCATAACTATTCCATGCATATTCTGCTGATGAACAAAAACCGGTGGGACCGCCTTACCCCTGAGCAGCAGGGTATTATCACAGAAGCTGCACGGGAAGCCACGGCTTGGCAGCGTGCGGAAACCATCCGGCTTGAAGAGCTCGCATGGCAGGCCTTCCGGGACAGGGGCATAGAAATTACCGAACTCAGCCCGGAACAGCGTGCCGAACTGAAAAGAAGAACAGCCCCGGTCCGTGAAAGATTTGCAAAGGAAATTCCTGCGGAACTGCTCAGGCTGATTGCCGAAACACAGAAATAACTATCTGAAACCAAAGGGGTAGCTGCCAAAAAACAGATACCCCTTTTTGCTGCCTACTTTTTTCCAAAACGAGGGCGATTGCATGGAAGCTGCAAGAACGAAAAAAAGCCCCCTGCACTGGATTGACGAAAACTTTGAATCCATCTTCATGGTCACCGGCCTTCTGACCATCATTTTTTTCATTACCTGGCAGGTACTCTACCGTTACATCATTGTAAGTTTCATTGAAAGGGCTGGTGGTTCCGTATGGGCCGAAGAGTTATCAAGATATATCTTTATCTGGATATCCTACCTTGCCCTGAGTGTTTCCATCCGAAAGCGCTCATCCATACGGGTGGACATCATATATGACAAACTGTCCAAAAGATTTCAGAATATCAGCTGGGTCGTTGTTGAGGTTCTTTTTCTCTGCCTCACCCTCACCATTGCCTGGTTTGGTTACGGCAAAATTCAGAACCTGCTTCAATTCCCACAGACAACACCGGCCATGCGCATCCCCTTCCTTATTCCCTATCTGATTCTGCCCGTCGGCTTTGGCCTGATGTCCCTCCGGCTTCTCCAGTCCCTTAGCCGCCAGTTCAGAATCTGTGGGATAAAGGACAGTTTTACAGGGCTGGCCCTCACCATGCTCATCGTTTCACCCTGTTTTATTTTCGATTACATTGAGCCCATTCCCGTACTTTTCGGCTATTTCATCCTGCTCTGCATTCTGGGTGTGCCCATTGCCATCAGCCTTGGACTTTCCACCCTTGCCACCATTATCTGCGCAGACACCCTGCCCGTGGGTTACATGGCGCAGATTACCTTTACTTCCATAGACAGCTTTCCCATTATGGCCATTCCGTTTTTTATTGCAGCGGGTGTCTTTATGGGAGCAGGCGGGCTTTCCGAACGCCTGCTGGCCCTTGCCGATGAAATCGTGGGTGGACTGTACGGCGGAATGGGCCTGACCTGCATTGTGACCTGCATGTTCTTCGGAGCCATCAGCGGTTCCGGTCCGGCAACGGTGGCGGCCATTGGTGCCCTCATCATTCCAGCCATGAAAGAGAGGGGATATGACATCCACTTTTCTGCGGCACTGATTGCTGCCGCAGGATGTGTGGGCGTGATGATCCCCCCCAGCAATCCCTTTGTGGTGTACGGGGTTTCCGCCCAGGTTTCCATTGGTGATCTTTTCATCAGTGGTATCATCCCCGGCTTACTCACGGGTTTTGTATTGATGGTATACTGTTACCTTTATTCCCGTAAAAAAGGCTGGCGCGGCAGCACAAAAAAACGTACACCCGCCACCTTTGCACGGGCCGCATGGGATGCCAAGTGGGCACTGATGGTTCCTGTTATTGTTCTGGGAGGCATTTACGGTGGCATCATGACCCCTACGGAAGCCGCTGCCGTGGCAGCCTTTTACGGACTTTTTGTGGGAGTATGCGTCTACAGGGAAATGAACGCAAAAGGCGTTGTCGTTGCGTGCAGGGAGGCCTGTGAAACATCGGCCATGATCATCGTCCTGATTGCCATGGCCACCCTCTTTGGCAATATCATGACCATTGAGGATGTTCCCGGAAGCATAGCCAGATGGCTGCTGGATCTGACAAGCAATAAATACATAATTTTAATACTTGTTATCATCCTTCTTCTCATTGTCGGAACTTTCATGGAAGCCCTTGCGGCCATAGTAATTCTCACTCCCATTCTGCTGCCCATTGTAACCAGTGTCGGGGTTTCTCCCCTTCACTTCGGTGTCATCATGGTTCTTAACCTTGCCATCGGATTCATCACTCCGCCTGTGGGCGTCAACCTTTTTGTGGCCAGTGGCATTGCCAAGGTGAAGCTGGAGAAGGTGTCCGTAGCCGTGCTGCCCATGCTTTTATGCATGCTTCTCATCCTTCTGCTCTGCACCTTTATTCCTGAAATACCGCTCTTTCTTGTGGGGAACAGATAAACCATCAACATTTTAAGGGAGTTGTGCACACAATTGTCAATGTCTGACCGCAGCAGACCGGCCCCCCGTCTGGTTTCTGCACCATTCGGACATATCCATCGTGACTGCATGACTCCCGTTTTTAAAAAAGGACAGCCAGATGAAAGTTATCGATTTTCGTTTCCGCCCCAACACACCTGAAATTATAGATGGCATTAAAAACAGCGCCATGTTCAAAGCTGCCTGCAAGGCCATCGGCTTTGATGCCAGCAAACCCCAGTCCCTTGAGGAAATAATTGCGGATCTGGATGCCAGAAACGTGGAGCTGGCTGTGATCACGGGAAGGGATTGCGAAACCACCTATGGAAGCCCGGCAAACAACCCGAGCGTCCTTTCCTTTTGCAAAGCCTTTCCTGAAAAATTTGCAGGATTCTGGGGAATTGATCCACACAAAAAAATGGCTGCCGTCCGGGAAATTGAATACGCCATTCAAGAGCTGGGGATGAAAGGCATCGCCATAGACCCCTACCTTGCCCACATCCCGGCCAGTGAAGCCCGATTTTATCCCATTTACACCAAGTGTGCGGAACTGGATGTACCCGTCTTTGTAACCATGGCTCCTCCCCCACAGGTACCCGGAGCCATCATGGACTATGCCGATCCCAGAGACATCGACCGTGTGGCAAGGGACTTTCCCGAGCTGACCCTGATCATGAGTCACGGTGGCTACCCTTTCGTGAATGAAAGCATTTTTGCCTGCATGCGCAATGCCAATGTCTACATGGATTTTTCCGAATATGAAGAGGCCCCCATGGCAAATGTTTTCATTGAAGCCATGGCTACCACCATTTCAGACAAGGTACTTTTTGCCAGTGCCCACCCCTTTATTGAACTGAGCCATGCCCTCGCTGTCTATGAATCCTTCCCGCTGACGGACGAGGTAAGGGCCAAGGTCATGTATGAAAACGCAAAAAAAGTTTTGAAACTGGAAATAAAAAACTAACCTTTTCAACTGGGTTCTGAAGATATCGTTCCTGCTGAAAAACCCCTTGCGGTGCTGGATCTTTTTCATTACCTCCATGAAAAGAACAGACACCTCATACCCCGTGTGGATGCGGTCATCAAGGAAATGAAGCAGAATGGAGAACTGGATATTCTCATTAAAAAAGCAGAGGAAAAGGTCCTCCATCAGTTCCGGTAAAATCCTTGCACCTCCACCCTGAATCCATCCAAAGCCATTGCCATTGGGCAGTGGCTTTTCTTTTGCGGTGTATGGGACCGTTGCATTTATGCATCGGGGCACTTCGGCTAACACAAGATAAAAAACTGAAATTAAAAACTATTACATCGTCATCACTCCCCTGTTCAGCCTGCTGCCTTCAAAGCGGAAAATGAATTTCAAATTGATGCAATTACGCAACATTTTTTAATCCATCCATCCTTTCTCCAATGCAATGTTGCAAATACGCAACCAAACAGAACAGCCCACACCTCTCAGAAATAATATTCCATGAAAAATAAAAAATCATCCTTAAAAATCAGTGACATGCAAGCATGGCATAATATTTGAATTATATAAAACTGCTTTAGGAGTGATCACAAGGCCAGGTGAGCCGTTCATTCATTATATGGTAATACAGAGGAGGTAGATTTATGTACGATTATGCAGGGTGTGACTGTGTATCCCCCCAGGAACAGCGCCTTCTGGAAAGCATTGAAGGAAAAGAAAATATGTTCCGCCAGACCCATCCGCGTGTTTTTAAAATGCTGGAACGCTTTGATGGCCAGAAACCACGCATTGACGTGGAACGTGCCCTGTATTTCACCCAGTCCATGAAGGAAACCGAAGGCCAGCCCCTGCCTCTGCGCTGGGCAAAGGCACTCATGCACATTGCTCAGAATATCACGGTTTACGTACAGGAAGACCAGTTGCTGCTGGGACGTGCGGGCTGCGATGGCCGCTATGGTATTTTATATCCGGAACTGGATGGAGACTTTCTTGACATTGCCGTACGTGACCTGCCCACCCGGAGCCAGTCTCCTGCCACCATCACCGAAGAAGACGCCAAGCTGGTCATTGAAGAGGTTGCCCCCTACTGGAAAGGCAAAACCTACCATGAAGCCTTGAGCAAAGCCTTTCCCCCCGAGGTTCACAAACTGACCTATGACGATCCTGAAGGGCTGATTTCCCGCTTCATTGTTAATGAAACCTCCTCTTTCCGGTCCTCCCTCCAGTGGGTGCATGACTATGAAAAAATCCTCAAACGAGGCTTCAACGGCATCCGCAGGGAGGCAGAAGAAAAACTGGCAGCCCTTGATCCCATGAGCCCCGTGGATAACTGCGAGAAAAAACCTTTCCTTGAAGCCATTGTTATCGTTTGTGAAGCCATTGTTCTCTGGGCCAGACGCCATGCGGAACTGGCTTATCAGATGGCTGAAAAGGAAAAGGATCCCATCCGCCGCGCCGAACTCCAGCGCATGGCAGAAATTGCGGAGCATGTACCCGGTGAGCCTGCCCGAAACTTTTACGAGGCTGTGCAGAGCCAGTGGTTCACCCAGATGTTCTCCCGTCTGGAACAGAAAACCGGCACCACCATTTCCAACGGCCGCATGGATCAGTATTTCTACCCCTATTATATCAGCGACATGAATGAAGGCCGGATTACGGAAGAGCAGGCCATGGAGCTTCTGGAATGCATGTGGGTGGGAATGGCTGAGTTTATCGATATGTACATATCGCCCACGGGCGGTGCCTTCAATGAAGGATATGCCCACTGGGAAGCCGTCACCGTTGGCGGCCAGACACCGGAAGGCTATGATGCCACCAACGAGCTGACCCACCTTATCCTGAAATCCAAGCGGGAATTTCCCCTTCATTACCCGGACCTTGCCGCCCGCATCCACTCCCGCTCACCGGAAAGTTACCTCTGGGATGTGGCAGAGACCATCAAGGACGGCTCCGGCTTCCCCAAAATCATCAATGACGAAGAAATTGTTCCCCTTTATGTATCCAAGGGTGCCACCTTTGAAGAGGCACTGGACTATGCCGTTTCCGGATGCACGGAAGCCCGTATGCCCAACCGCGACACCTATACCTCAGGCGGGGCCTATATCAACTTTGCCGCTGCCGTGGAAATGGTACTCCGCAATGGCCGCATGAAAAAATACGGAGATCAGGTTCTGGGCGTGGAAACCGGCGATCCCTGCTCCTTTGCATCCTGGGAAGACTTCTGGGAAGCCTACAAAGCCCAGCACATTCTTTTCATGAAAACGGCCTTTATTCAGCAGTACATCATCATCCAGCTCAGGGCCCGCCACTTTGCCCAGCCACTGGGTTCGGCCATGCATGACCTCTGCATGAAACACTGCGTGGACCTGCATCAGCCCAGGATTCCCGAAGGCATCGACCTCGGTTATTTTGAATACATGGGGCTTGGCACGGTGGTGGATTCACTGGCTGCCATCAAAAAGCTTGTCTTTGAAGAAAAGCGCCTCACCATGCGTCAGGTACTGGATGCCATTGATGCCAATTTTGAAGGCCATGAAAATGTGCAGGCCCTTCTCCGCAGTGCTCCGTGCTATGGCAACAACGATCCCTATGCCGATGCCATTGGCCGGGACATTGACCGCATCTCCGTGGAGTTTGGCAAGGCATACAGCAAAGAACTGGGCATTCACAACGATGTCCGTTATGTACCCTTCACCTCCCACGTTCCCTTTGGAAAGGTGGTATCCGCCACACCCAACGGGCGTACGGAGTGGTTCTCCCTTTCCGACGGCTCCTCCGCCTCCCATGGAGCGGATGTCAATGGGCCCACCGCCGTACTGCTCTCCAATTACAATACCAAGAATATGGGAATGCGCGAGCGGGCTGCCCGGATGCTGAACATCAAGTTCACCCCCAAGTGTGTGGAAGGTGATCAGGGTACGGAAAAGCTGGTTTCTTTCATGCGAACCCTCTGTGACCTGAAACTCTGGCACGTTCAGTTCAATGTCATCCGGAAAGAAACCCTGATCGCCGCCCAGAAAGATCCGGCCAAATACAGAAACCTCATTGTACGCATCGCAGGATACAGCGCTTACTTTGTGGATCTCTCTCCCGATCTGCAAAACGACCTCATAGCGCGTACGGAACACGACAACATGTAAAGTTCAACGGTTCTGCCCTGCATCGGGCTCCGGACAGTTTCTTTGTCCGGAGCCTTCTTTGTTCCAAGAAAATAAACCGCAAGGAGATTCCATGAGCAGCTTTGAAGACAGAAAAGTACAAGGCATGATTTTCAATATCCAGAAATATTCCGTACACGATGGGCCGGGCATACGTACCATCGTTTTCACCAAGGGCTGTCCGCTTCGCTGCAGCTGGTGCAGCAACCCGGAATCCCAGGAATATGGCCCTGAGCTGGCCTGCAACAAAGGCCGGTGCCTTGGCTTTGACAAATGCAGCTACTGCCTGGATGTATGCCCAAAGGGTGCCATCGGTGCGGATGCAGAAAATCTTGTGCATGTAAACAGAAGTCTCTGCGGTGACTGCCCTCACCTTTGTGCCGAGGCCTGTCCTGCCCAGAGTCTTATTGTTTATGGTAAAATGCGCAGCGTTGAGGATGTGCTGTCCGTGGTGGAACAGGATGCGGTTTTCTATACCCGCTCCGGCGGCGGGCTTACCCTGTCAGGGGGTGAACCCCTGCTGCAGCATGACTTTGCCATGGCCCTGCTGCGGGAAGCAAAAAAAAGGCGGGTGCGTACGGCCATCGAAACCTGCGGTATGATTCCCTGGGAAACACTGCACGGGGCCTCCCGGCTTGTCAATGATATGCTGTTTGACCTCAAACATATGAACAGCGGGGATCATGAGCGGCACACAGGTATGGGAAATGCCCGTATTCTGGATAATTTCAAGCGCCTTGCCGGTTTACAGAACACTCCCCCCATCCTCGTCCGGACTCCGGTCATACCGGATTTCAACGACAATGAAGAGGCCATCAGGGCCATTGCCGAATTCCTGCGCCCCTTTAAAGAAGGGGTCTCCTATGAACTGCTGCCCTACCACCGCCTCGGTACACAAAAATACCATTTCCTTGACCGGATACCATCCATGGGTGAAGTTCAGCTTGATAAAAAACGCTTTTCCAGCCTGCAGGATACAGCGCAAAGCATACTGGGAGACAGGCTTGTAAGGACAGATTAAGGGCGATGGCTTAAGATAATTCTTTATTTTAACAGATGATTCTGATAATCTCTGACCGGATTTTTTTCTATGGCAAAGCCTGAGACAGGTGAATTTCCGGTGTCGGATGACTGCCGGAGACTTAATGACAAACCATGGGTTTTCTGCCATTAACCCTCCATTGCAAGACAGAGATATGCTGCCAAATGCCAAGGATCTGCTGGCCAGGCACAGCCTGGATATTCTGGACGCCATTCCCGAGGGCGTTTTTGTTACCAACCTTGAGGGCATTACACTTTACGTAAACCGGATGTATGAACAGCTGACAGGTCTTTCCCGGCATCAGGTGCTGGGTCGTCAGGTACGAACCCTGGTTGAGGAAGGTGTTTTTGACGTAGCGCTGAATCCTGAAGTGGTCCGCAAATCAAAAACCGTTACCCACACCCAGCGGCTCAGAAACGGGAAAATGCTTGTTCTCACGGGAACCCCCGTTTTTGATGAATCCGGGGCCCTGCGCCTTGTGATTACCTTTGCAAGGGATATTACAAGAATCAGCCAGCTGAACGAGCAGATTTCAGAGCAGAAACAGCTCATCGAACAGACCAACGAACAGATGGCCTATATGGCCCGTGAACAATCCCTGACCACAACGCCTGTTTTTGCAAGTAAAGTGATGCGGGAAACCCTCAGCTTCCTGCAGACCATGGCAAAAACCGATGCCACTCTTCTGATTCTTGGAGAAACCGGCGTGGGCAAAGATGTCTTTGCCCGCTATGTCCACGGTCAGAGCCAGCGTTGCGATAAAGTGATGATGAAGGTTGACTGCGGGAGCATCTCCGAATCTCTCGTTGAATCGGAAATGTTTGGTTACATGGCCGGAGCCTTTACGGGAGCCTCAAGCAAGGGAAAGGCAGGATACTTTGAGCTGGCCAAAGGCAGCACCATTTTCCTTGACGAAATAGGTGAAATGCCCCTCACCATGCAGACCCGCCTCCTCCGCGTTCTTCAGGATGGAGAAATTATGCGCATAGGCGGAAACAAGCCCGTCAAAGTCGATGCCAGAATCATAGCAGCAACCAACAGGGACCTTGTCAGCAGTATTGAAGAGGGAAAATTCAGGCAGGATTTATTTTACAGACTCAATGTTGCTACGGTTAAAATTCCACCTCTGCGGGAACGCAGGGCTGACATTCCTCTCCTCGCAGAAACTTTTCTGCGTCAGTACAGCCTAAGATACCATAAACAGATCGCCTTCATGGACATAACCCTGGAAACCCTCACCCATTACCACTGGCCGGGAAATGTTCGTGAACTTGAAAACCTTGTCCACTCCCTTGTCATAACCCATGAGGGGCCCCTCATTGCCCCTGCCGACCTTCCACCTTCTATTCACGGAAAAAAAACGGAAACAGCAGAGGATTATAAAGAATTTCTGCAGGGAGAACGTTCCCTTAAAGAAATCATGGCAGAAATTGAATCTGACTTTTTAAATCGTGCCATCCGGCACCACGGCTCCGTCCAGCAGGTGGCACGGATTTTTAAAATCAATCGCAGCACCATCTTCAGAAAAATCAATAAAAAATGACATGAGGTATGGACAGTCCCTGCCGTTTTTTCCTCTCCTTCCCCTGCTTTGCCTGCTATAAGAAACACCGTTCCATATTCAAAAGCAAAACAGCTTTTTCCTGTCATCAAAAAACCCCGGCTTTTCAGCTTTTTTATAATCATATCTCCCAGCTTGAGAGAAAGGGTCTTTGCCATGCCTTCTTTTCATCCCCTGACCCATGCGGAAAAACGCATCTACCTCACCCAGAAAATGCACCCGGAATCATCCATGTGGAATGTCCCCACCTCCTTCCGGCTGCCTTCCGGAGACGGGGATCTTCTGTTTAAAGCCGTGCAGCTTTTCCTGAAAAACCGAAGGGATATTCAGGTCCGGTTCAGGGAAACGGATGGCATTCCGCAGAAATACTTTTCAGACAGGGAAGACATTCCCCTTCTCATGCTGGATTTTTCAGACAGGGATGAGAAAGACTGCATGGAGTGGATGGATAAACAAAGCAGAACCCCCATGCCCATGCTGGAGCATCCCCTTCACTTCTTTGCCGTTTTAAGGGGAACAGATTGAGGGCTTCAACCCAAAGGATGCCCTCCCCGAAAGCCGCCATACCCCTCAGGCCCATATGGAAGCAGAGGCCCGTCCGGCAACCCCGGAGCAAGGGTTGTGGTGTGGCTAGAAAGGGTTCTGACCTACGGGAAGCTGGACTCTTTATCCAATGCCCTTAGCCGAAAGCTGCTGGCCATGGGTGCCGGACCGGAAACAGTAGTGGGCCTTCTCATGGACCGCTGTCCGGAACTCATCACGGCCCAGATGGCCATCATCAAAACCGGAGCAGCCTTCATGCCCATTGATGCGGGATATTCGGACTCCTGTATTTCTTTCATGCTGGAGGATGTGGAAGCTCCCTTCCTCATCACCCAGACCCGTTTTATAAAGGAAAGGAATTTTCAAAAAACCATCCTTTTCAATATGGATGATCCGGATATTTTTGAACACCATACCGCCCAATAAAGCATAACCGCCTTTTTGTTGCTGCAGTCTTCTGAATTTTATGTTCAAAAGCTCCACGGAACTGAAAAGGAAGACTAAAATCCTTACTTTAAAAAGATACCTGGAAGAAGAGCCCCTATCATACAAGCTCCCGAGCTGCTTTTTTCTTCAGCATGAGGCTGTGAAGGCGGTTGAGGGTCGGGAGGAGGCAGCTGTTCTGACACGGCCAGCCCCCATAAAAAACCTGTGATTCCGTCAGGATATCTTTTAATGTCATTGGGACCACCATCCTCAATTTCCAGCAGAACACAGGTATGCCCTTCAGCAAGTCCGTCACTGTATTGCCCGGATCCCGGCCCGGGACAGATCCCCGCCGGTTTCATATGCGCCGACCGGACCCGGTTTCTGCTATCCTCAACAAAGGTGTGCCATCCGTACAGGCTGTCATATATACGTAAAATACTTTCCCTTTGAATACCGCCATTTAAAGTCAGTGGAATAATCAGTCTCGTGCTTTGACCAGAACTGCTGAAACCTGAAATTTCAAAATCATACAAAAAACCATAGTGTCGCATACCCCCGTCCTCTGCATGATGGGCCGGACTTCCTGAAAGACCGCCATAAAGGAGAAGATCTTCCATAGTAATCTGAATACCCTGTTTTCCTGCGGCATAGGCCACCGGGCCTGGACGGATTCGTAGCCCTGGGACCGTTTCCGCATAATCATTCGCCCCAGGAACAAGCCGTATCCTGTTTGGATGGACATGCTCCGGGTCCAGATAATCGGGTATTCTGTTTTCAGAAAAATCCAGCACACCGCAACCATCTCCAGGGGCAGAGGGGGCCGGGCAGGTATCCAATATTCTGAAGCGCATTCCGGCATAGGAAGAAATATCGCACGATGCGCTGGATACCTGAAGACCTAAATCATAAACCCCCGAAGGAAAAATAGAGGGATCCAGAACCCATTCAGATACGTTGCCAGGTGCGTGCACGGGACGGCCTTTGGTGTCAAAGAGACTCCATTCATAGACAACGTCTGAGCAACCATTCCTGACCATATAGGATCTTATCATTCCTGGCCCCTGCCCCTGCACAAGGGCTGTAACGGGCATGGATATATCCGGCTGAAGCAGAGACAGGTGAATGACCGGCGGTTGTGGGGCTGGGGAAAGGGGCAGGGGATGTCTTGCAAGTGTACTTTTTTGTGCATGTACAGGCTCTCCCAGTACAAAATCGACATCCAGAGCAGAAGAAATTTTTGCGGTAGTTTGAAAAACAAGGGCTGCCATTTGTACTTCTGCCTCATCCTGCAGTGGCTTATTAAAAATGATTTCTCCTTTTCTGAGGTCCTCAGGGAAAATCCACGCGGCTCCCTGCGTTTCAAAGGGTACCCGGACAGGATAGTACGGTGCTCTGCCTTCCATAAAAATTTTTACGGAAACAGCATTACCAGCACCCGTAGTCTGGGTTTCAGAAACAAAGCCTACCCTTGGATAAACTATAATATTCAGAACTTCCTTCCTGGCAAGATCCCGAACCTCGATGCTGTACAACCCGGTTTTCAGTATATCCAGCTCATACTTTCCGACATCCGTCTGCCGAAGCAGATCTTCCACAGGCAAGGTAATGTCATTAATGCGAACCTGTGAGATCTCCGGGGCAAAACCATCCGAAACAGAGAAGAAAACAACATCTCCAAGCTCTGCAGAGATTTTATCCACAGAGTTACCATTCTTGTCTTTTATCGTAAAAGAAGAAGGTTCAAAACTTGCAGTTACGCTGAGGTTGGCTTTGACGTTCAGATCCCTGCGAGGATTTTCCTTAGAGCCATCACTCCATCCTGCAAAGACGTAACCGAGGTCGGGAATGGCCGAGACGATTGTTCCATGACTTCCTTCCCTGACACTCTGCATGGCCAGACCAAAGATTTTACCATTGATCCCAGCATGATAATTCAGGGTGTAATAAACAGAAGCAGATTTAAAATCGGCCTCGACGGTACATGCTGCGTTGATGGAGCCTGTGGTATAGGTGTTGCCGAAAAGGATACCGTCGCAGCCATCAACTGTTTCAATGGCATAACCTGGCTCGGCTAATATAATAAACTCGGTTCGCTGCCCATTATGAACATTACGGGCGGAAGGATAGATACTTCCTCCCTGGCTGGATCGGGTACTTACTGTATGGGAGACTGGCGCTATAGGTTGAAATAGAGCTTCCACGGTACAGGCTCCGGTCACAGGTCCTGTGGTGTAGGTGTTTCCGGAAAGGCTGCCGTCACAGCCGCCGACACTTTCAATCTCATAACCACTGTCCGGAGATATTATAAAACTTGTGCTCTGTCCGTGCCCAACGCTGCGGGTGTCGGGCTGAATACTGCCACCTGCACCGGACAGGGCATTCACCGCATAGGTCCGCAGCCTGAAGGCAGCCTCTATTGTACAGGCTCCGGTCACAGGTCCTGTGGTGTAGGTGTTTCCGGAAAGACTGCCGCCGCAGCCGCCGACACTCTCAATCTCATAACCACTGTCCGGAGATATTACAAAACTTGTGCTCTGTCCGTGCCCAACGCTGCGGGTGTCGGGCTGAATACTGCCGCCTGCACCGGACAGGGTATTCACCGCATAGGTTCGCAGCCTGAAGGAAGCCTCTATTGTACAGGCTCCGGTCACAGGTCCTGTGGTGTAGGTGTTTCCGGAAAGGCTGCCGCCACAGCCGCCGACACTTTCAATCTCATAACCACTGTCCGGAGATATTATAAAACTTGTGCTCTGTCCGTGCCCAACGCTGCGGGTGTCGGGCTGAATACTGCCGCCTGCACCGGAGGACAGGGTATTCACCGCATAGGTCCGCAGCCTGAAGGAAGCCTCTATTGTACAGGCTCCGGTCACAGGCCCTGTGGTGTAGGTGTTTCCGGAAAGACTGCCGCCACAGCCCCTTACGTGATCAATGGTGTATCCGGAAGGCGGAAACAGGGTAAAAGACGTGGTATTACCCTGAATAACATGACTGCTGACAGGCCTTATGGCATCCGTAAAGCCGGATACGGTACTTACGGTAAAAGTTTCAACGGGCCTTCCAATTGCAAGAATGCCATCCCTTCCGGCTTTCGTGGGAGGACTGTCCGGAGTATTGCCACGCCAGCGATACGTATGGTCTCCCACTTCAGGAGTGGAAAATACCATTTTCCCGATACCTACACCGCTTGGTAGGCCGCCGGGCACTCTGGGCAAGGACTCGTAATTGAAAATGTGAGCATAATCGCCTTCTTTGTTACGCGTATCACTTCCATGGGGCGATGACGTGGCATCGGCAATATACATCTCATAGGTATCTTCGGATATCTTTTGGGGTTCGGAATAAATTATCATGACGTGACCCGTATTTCCTGGGACATCGCCATCCGTATGTTTATAGGCAATAAGATCTCCCGGCAGGGCATCACGGATATGCCCCACAGACTGCCAGTAAGGGCTTTGCTTACCATTAGCAATGTCCATTATGTGCTCATAGTAATCCTTTGCACGGGGTCTTTGGGGATTATCAGGTTGAGTTCGACTGCTTTTAGGAAAATCATTGAAATAGGGCGAGGGATGATCCGGATCAGGGATGGAAGTATCCAGCTCTTCCAGAATTTTTCCCACCCAATAAGAACAATCAACATAAAATTTTCCCTGATTATCAAAGATATAATTATTGTTTGTGTATAGTGTTTCCACAACCCGGCCCAACAGGGCATCGTGAACCTCAATGAGCTTTTCGCCCATGGTCGCATATTTTTCAGATGCTTCTGCTTGCTGATTCGGAAAGATAACTAAAAAACAAAGGGTGAGAGTCGTTATGATAAAGTTTTTTAGTGTCGGCATTCTCTTTTCCTTGTTAAAAGGATAAGTTCCGGAGTATCAGGGTTCAGACAAATAAAGAGTATGATCGCCAGCTACAAAAACGAGTAAAGAAAACCTGGCACGCACTGCAATTGGCCATACCAACCCCTTAACAAATCAAAGGGCCACAATTTTTCCCCCATGCGAACCTTAACTCGGGAAAATTGTATAATCAGATTTTGCTCCACCTCTGAGGGGTACCCCAGCAAAAGAAGGTGTTAAAAAATTTTCACAGGACAGCTTTGTGTGAGCTTGCATAAAACATCTGCGCCCATATGACCTGACAATAACAACCGGATCACCAAACCGTGGCTGAGCCAGAGAATAAGCAGCAAAACGAAATACACACAGACAAAAAGTCTGCTTTCAAACATTTCACTCGCACATTGCAAATAGTATGCCGCTTTTGAGCGGTTTTAATTTGGTTTTTTAAATTCAATAACTTAAAAAGCCAATCATCCATCGCTGGTGGAAATGAGTTTGAATCCGACAACGAGTTATTCTATGGTAAGACGCTGTAACAGGCGTGGGTTGCTTCTGGACAACTTCAAAAGTTTCTTTGTCACAAAACGCCCTAACACGACGTGCGTTACTAAAAAAACATATTCTGCCTTTTTCCCACATAAAGCACACAGAAACAGGTCTTCTGTGTCAACATCCGAAACAAATAAGGTCAATAACAGACATTTTTTGTCAATATAAACTCTGCAGATGTAAAACCCTCATATGCAACAAAGTTCGTCATTATTCGAAAAAGTCATAATTTAAAGTCGCCGTTATGTCTGTTTCAAAATATAGCAAAGGGTAAAAAAAACGGATCTTCCAGCCCCAGGCCTGACAATGCCTGTTGAAGCCGCTGAAAGATCCGTTTTTAGAGCCTGATTATTTTTTCAGGCTGCCTTTTTGAATGCCTTCTCGTCTATAAGATCCAGAAATCTTCTGCTCCTTCGTATGACCTTTCTCCTTGAAAACGAGGAAAGACAGGAAGGCAACAAGGGCAGAAACTCATGATTGTTGTTGCGGTTACCAGATTTTCAGAGCCTTACATAGGCGCCGGAAATCGATGTACTCCTAAGATACCCGCCCCTGTTTAGACCAGATATTTTGGCGTTATCCGCCTGTAAAATCTGTTTTATGAACATATACTCACATTTTAAACACATGAATTTACGAGTTTTTTTCCATAAAACAAGAAAACCCCTCTTTTGAATAAACCATGCATTCAATAAATTTCTAAAAACGGTTCTTCAGACTAAAGTTCCATAAGGCTGGCATGACAGAAAAAAGGTAAAATTTCCGCTTTATAAATGC
Source organism: Desulfobotulus alkaliphilus (assembly GCF_007830435.1). Lineage (GTDB taxonomy): Bacteria > Desulfobacterota > Desulfobacteria > Desulfobacterales > ASO4-4 > Desulfobotulus > Desulfobotulus alkaliphilus. The sequence continues at coordinate 41,776 of NZ_VLLC01000009.1, forward strand.
TGTTTTCAAAAAATCAGAGATTTCAAAGCCCCAAGCCCCTCCCCCGTTTCCGTATTCCAGCACACAATTTCTTTGGCTCCGGCGTTCTGAAGGAAACGTTTTGCCCTTTCCACCTGATTTTCAGGGGCTTCGGCCCTTGAGACCACACCCAGCACCCTGCGGGTGAAAAGGGTGGCAAACTGGGGCGGAAAAAGGCTGCTGATGCGGGTGGCGTCCTGAATCATAAGAACCATGTCGCAGTCTGCGGAGGTGGTGATGATGGCGGGATAGAAGCGCCGGTTTTCCAGAAACTCACCCGGCGTGTTGATGAAGGGGCCGCAGAATTCAAGGGCCATGGGCCTGCGGGTGGCAGGACGCTGTCCCGAGAGGGCTTCCATGAGGGCGGTCTTGCCCACACCGTTTTCACCAATGAGAAGCACCCTTTTCATGGTCTTCGGCATGGGCTTTCCTTCCTGTTTTCATGAACGTGTCATGTCAACGGATGCGTAGTGCAGCACTTCGTCAAAATAGTGGAGAACGGCCCTTAAAGAGGCCTCCACACTGGCCACATCCCCCACAATGACAAGGGAGCCGCCAAAGCGGTCCAGAAAACCGATGTCCACGGAAGCAGCCTTGGTGGCAATATCCGCTGCGATGATAACGCCCTCGCTGGGGGTGATGGTGAGAATGCCGATGGCGTCTCCTGCATCATCGTCGAGACCGAGCTTCAGGTAGATGCTTTTCTGGGGGCTTGCGATCACATGGGCCAGCGTCACCTGTTTTCCCGGAACATATTCCTGAATGACCCGCTGTTTGGGTGCATCGGCCATCACCATTTTTTTCCTCCTGTCAGTATTTTCAACCCTCACCCCGGCCCTCTCCCGGAGGGAGAGGGAGAACTGAAGGGGAGTCTGTCGTCCGTCCCCTTACAGCAGCTGAGCCTTCAGATCCGAACTGGGAGAAGGGATCACCACATGGCTGTAAACGGGTCCGGAGTCTCCCACGCCTTCCACACCTGCGGTAACAGAAGATCTCACAGATCCCACATCACCGGTCATGGTCACAAAGGATTTACCGGCAAGACCCGCTGCAAAACGGATTTCCAGAAGATCCACCTGCCCTGCCTTGGCTGCGGCATCGGCGGCCAGAATGCAGGAAGCCGTGGTAAAGGTTTCAATAACACCCAGAGCGTCGATGGAGGCCCGCAGCCCGGTTCCGTTGAGGGCGGGAATCACACCACTGTGGACATTGGGCAGGACAAACCAGTCAATGATCATCTCGCCGCCAATTTCAAGGCCCGTTTCCACGGAGCTTTTCACGGCCCCCGTGTCCCCCGCCACCATAATAAGATAGCGGCCGGGACAGGTGGGACGTGCCAGCACAAGTTTCACCTCTGCGGCCTTGACCATTTCATCGGCGGTGTGCATGCCCAGGGCAATGCTGTTCAGTTCCACACAACCTATCGTTCTTAAATCCATTATGTTCACCCTCTCTGATTAAATCCCTGAAGTAGATACCTGTGTTCCTGAATACGGTCCCTGAATCGGGCAGACCTCTGCACAAGGGCAGAAACATCAGGCGGCAATGGTTACCACACCTCCTGCGGTGCTTGTCACCACACCATCAATACTGGCATGGATTCTGGCACCCAGAGCCTTTTCAGGAATCTCTCCGATGAGATCTCCCCGCTTCACCCTGTCCCCTTCGGCCACAAGACAGATGGCCGGGGCTCCGATATGCTGATGCAGAGGAATTTTAACAAGGGAAGGCACAAAACCCGTCACCAGACCCGGATGGGTGTCATACTGCATGACATTGAGGCGCATCATCAGACGTTTGGTGGGTACATAGCGGCTTTCCCGGAAGGGATGGTTCACAGGTTCCCTCCCGGCGCCCTGCCAGCGGATACCTTCCTTCATCAGAACTTTTTTGATCTGGGCGTTCACTTCCCTCGGTGAAACCATCATGGGACAGGCGAATTTTTCACAGATCCCGCACTCGGAGCAGAGAAGCGCCTCACGGGCCGCATCACTGCCAAGCTCGCCGGAAGCCAGCACCCGCATGAGTTTATGGGGATTCAGGGAATGCCCCAGCAGATTGCGGGGACAAAGATCCGTGCACTGGGAACACTGACAGCATATGCTGTTGGTGATTTTGCGCACCCTTTCAGGATCCATGATTTTTCTGGCCACCACCGTATGGTCCGGAGGCAGCACAATGAGTCCGCTGGTGGTCTTGGTCACGGGCTGATCCATGTCCGGCAGCACCCGGCCCATCATGGGACCGCCATCCACCACCCTGAAATCGGAAATGACAGGACCGCCTGCAAAGGCAATCACATCAGAGACAAGGCTGCCAACGGGAACCTTCACCACCATATGCCGCTTCACCTCACCGGTGACGGTCACATAGCGATCCACAAGGGGCTGATCGTCCATGGCAAGGGCCACATTATAAAGGGATTCCACATTGCTGACCACAACACCCACCTGAAGGGGAATGCCGCCTTCGGGCACGGTCCTTCCCAGAACCTCCCGGACCAGTACCTGCTCATCCCCTGCCGGATAAAAATCCTTCAGCTCAAAGGCGGCAAGGCGACCGGAAGGATTTTCTGAAACAGCTTTTCTTACGGCAGCCATGGCCTTTTCATGCTTGCCCTTCAGGCAGATGATCCCCTTTTTGGCCCCGGTGCTGTCCAGTACCGTTTCAAGGCCCCGGATCATGGTGGCAAGCTCTTCTTCCATGAGGTAGGGATCACTCATGAGCAAAGGCTCACATGAAGCACCGTTGACCAGTACCGTGTCCACATCCGCATTCACCTTCACATGGGTTGGGAAACCGGCACCACCAGCCCCCACAACCCCCGCATTCTTTATTTTTTCAACAATCTGTTCTCTCATTTCAGTCCCCACTGTCCGTTTAAATGGCCAGCCTCTCTTCTGACAGGCAGTCCGGTTCCGGCAGAAAATACCACCTCTCCCTTACCAGGCCTGTTCCAGCAGACCCCGGATATCTCCATGGGATGGCAGTCTCGGATTCCCCTTTGTGCAGGCATCTTCCAAAGCATGGGAGGCCATGGTATCCAGATGTTCCCGGAAAAGATCCTCCGCAATGTTCAGCTCCCGGATTCTGTTGGGAATCCCCATGGATTCATTCATGCTGCGTACCGCCGCTATGAGGCTGGTGGTGCCCTCTTCCACCGTATGGGCAGCCAGTCCCAGCATTTCGGAAATTTCCCTGTACCGTACCCCCACGTCAAAACTGTTGAACCGGATCACATAAGGGAGCAGCACCGCATTGGCTCTGCCATGGGGAACATGGAAAAGTCCGCCCAGACTGTGGGCCATGCTGTGGGTAATCCCAAGGCCGCTGTTATTAAAGGCCATTCCCGCCATACAGGAGGCAAGGAGCATCATCTCCCTTGCTTCCATGTCATCCCCGCACTGGTAGGCCCGGAAAAGATAGCGGAACACATACTTAATGGCATATTCCGAATAAATTGAAGTAAATGCGCTGGCCTGACGTGAGGTATAGGCTTCAATGGCATGGGTCAGCACATCCATTCCCGTAACAGCGGTGACACCGGGCGGCACGGTGCGGGTGAAACGGGCATCGAGGATGGCCATATCCGGAATGAGAAGTTCGTCATTCAGGGGAATTTTTACGCCATTGGCCGTGTCCGTAATCACAGAAATGGCCGTTACCTCAGAGCCTGTGCCACTGGTGGTGGGAATGGCCACCAGCATGGGCTTTTCCTTTTCCTGACCGGCTTTATGGGCAAAAAAGAGAATGGCCTTGGCCGCATCAATGGCCGATCCTCCGCCCAGAGCGATCACCAGATCCGCCTGACTCTTTAAAAGTTGCAGGGTTCCCCGGGTTACCGTCTCAAGAGAAGGATCAGGCTCCACCCCGTCAAAGATCTGATGCCCCATCCCTGTCCGGTCCAGATGGCTTTTGATCCTGTCTGCAAAACCGGTTTTAACCATAAAAGGATCTGTGACAATAAAAGCCCGCTTTGACGGCAGCTTCTCCAGAGTCTCAATGGCATCGGATCCGTAGCAGATTTTTGTTCTTCCGTTAAACTGTGTCATCCTTAAAACCTCCCGGTTCTCCGGCCTGTCTGCGGCTGCTTTTTGCACCATCCACCCGAATGCTAGGGTTTACATTTGCCCCTCTCTCCGGAAAACGGGCAGGGTAAGGAATCAAATTCCATCATTCAACGCCATGAAAAACCTAAACGGCAGGCCCCTTGGGAAGAATCCTTTCCACTTCACTGTGGGGGCGGGGAATTACATGCACGCTCACAAGCTCGCCTACGCGGTCTGCTGCGGCGGCACCGGCATCCGTTGCAGCTTTAACGGCACCCACATCCCCCCGTACCATCACGGTGACAAGGCCGCTGCCCACCTGCTCACGGCCAATCAGCGTCACATTGGCTGCCTTTACCATGGCATCGGCTGCCTCAACGGCTCCCACAAGACCTTTGGTTTCCACCATTCCAAGTGCATTCAGCATGATCGCCTCCCTTTCTCTTCTTTGTTTTCAGTAATTATTCAGCACAGTTTTTCATATCATACCTGCAAGACAGATGCACAGGCTCCAGGCTATTTGCCCGTGACGCAATCTTATTCGGGAGCTTCTTGCCCTGTGCGGAAGCGGCAAAAACTCCCCG
>NZ_VLLC01000009.1:46436-138201 GCF_007830435.1 Desulfobotulus alkaliphilus
ACGCTGCCTTTGTGGCGGCTCAGACAGTTTGCCGCTTCTTTCGCACAGGCCTGCAAAGCTCTGATCCGAAACGATTGCAATGTCACTTGCAAATAGCCACGGAGCCTTGCAACAGTACGAAGTTGCTGCAATGACAGCATTGGCAGTTCGAAATAAATTGTGCTGAATAATTACCTTTGTTTTCACATTCAGGATAAAAAGTTTTTCAGTCCTGAAGATTGTCCCTGATAGTTTTCACAACCTGACTGCTGATGGCCATAAGCTGGGCAGGATCACTGATCCCATACTGGGTTTTCACCATTCCTGCGATACCCAGAATAAGAGTCTCAAGACCCGCAGCACCGGATCTGAGGGCTGCTTCCATGCAGGCCGGGCAGGTGCATCCCGCAGGACATCCCCCTTTAGCCTTTGCACAGCAGGCCTCACAGGTGCACCCCGGAGGGCAGGATGCCGCAGCTTCGGGCTTTGGCCCATAAACGATGGCAATCCCACGGCTTCTCAGTTCATCCTTTGCACCGGGGGTCAGTATGATGCTGCCATCCATATAGATTTTGCAGGAATCCTTACAGATGTGTTCTTCAAGATTTTTTAATCCTACCAGTGTTTTTCCCATTTTTTTACCTCATTACGCTGGTCAGCGCCTTCAGCACCGAGGCGTCCGGATTGGGGATGACAACGGCCTCGACAAGGTTTTTTTCCAGTGCGGACTTTGCAGCCTCTGTGGCTTCCTCCACGGAAGCCAGATCTCCGCTCAGCACAAAATAGGATTTTCCGTTAATCCCCTGCCCTGTGACCAGACGTACCAGCCGGACAGCAGATCGTTTAACGGAGATGTCCGCAGCAGCCACGCCGGAAGACACATTCCGGCACTCAATGACAGCAAGGGCAGAACCTTTTTCTGCCATACCGCTTCTCTTCAGCACAGCAAGAACCTGATCAGATACATTGGAAAGGATAAAACTCCCCACCAGAGCCCGGCCCGAACCTTCGGCCCGTTTTACGGAGGTTGCCACGGCATCGCGCTCGCCCGCCACATAGATGGTGTACCGGCCTGAACAGATGGTGCCTGCACGGATCAGCTCCACATCCGCGGCCTTCATCATGGTGTCTGCCAGCTCAACGCCTGCGGCAATGCTTTTTGCTTCCACGATGCCCAGTGTATCCACCGAAACCTCCTAACGGACTTCCACTTCATCAATAATGCCCACAATGGTGGCATCCACGGGAGACTCCTGATTGTGCAGGGCCTTTCTTGCGGAACTGCCCGTTACCACCAGCACCCGCTCACCAATGCCAGCCCCCACACAGTCCACGGCCACAAAACTCTCCTGAGGCCCCGGAACTCCCGCATCCACCCTCCGGACCACCATCAGTTTCAGACCGTTTAAGGTATCCTCTTTGCGTGTGGCCCACACATTGCCGATCACTTCGCCTATTATCATCCGACCACCGCCTCGTTAGCGTTTCAGAATCTTTATATCCAGATCAATGGCAGACTGCCCGGCAAGGGGTGTTACCTTGGCATCCATGGGAATCCGGATTGTCCCTGCCCCCTGATCCTTTGCCTGAATCACATCCTTTTCCGTAATAAGCCTTTTTTTAAAATTGACGGTATCCGGCTGTTTCCGGACAAATTCCCTGAGTCCGTAGGAGGCCAGTGTCTTTTCATAGGCCTGATAAAGATCATAGAGGGGTGCAGGAGCACTTTGCCCATAGGCCCTGTACTCAAAATCCAGAACCTCAATCTCCTGCCCCTGCAGCAGCAGTCGCAGCACCCCGGCTTCAGTCCCGGAAGAAGCCCGGCCCGCCGCCAGATCCGCCATAGATGCACAGGAAAGAAAGGGCAGGATGCAGCGAACAGGTTCTCTGCCTTGATAATCTTCCCCTGAAAAAACAAGATCCGTATCCCCTTCAAGGATATTCTTCAGATTTTCAGCAAGGGAAGATTCCCTTGGTGCCAGTACCAGAACGCAGGGCTTTTCCGTCTTCTGCTGAAGCTGCCTGAGAACCTCCTTTGCAATGGTCCGTACCAGCTCATTGACATCCATGGAAATCTCCTTAAACGCCGCAGTTCATGGCAATGCCCATGGGCGTGACCAGAAAGGGGTTGGCCGGTTTGTATACGGGTCTGCCCGTTTCCTTTTCCATCACCTTTTCCATATCTTTGAGACAGCAGGTTCCGCCCACAAGGTAGATGGCGGAAATATCCCTTCCTTCGATATGTCTTTTCACAATGGAAGCCATTTTCTGGATCACCGGACGCACCACGGAAAGAATTTCTCCCTGACGCTCCCTGTTTTTTTTCAGCGCCTCGGCCTCTTCAAAGGAAATCCTGTAATTACCCGCCAGCACCAGAGAAAGATGGGTCCCGCCCGTGGCCTCATCGGCCACATACACCACCTGCCCGTCCTCAATGACCGAAAGACCTGTGGTACCACCGCCGATATCCACAATCACCCCATTACGGACACCGAGAACGGCATTGGCCGCCGTGGGTTCATCCAGCACCGTCACCACTTCCAGACCTGCGCCTTCCACAACATAGCCATGGGTTTTGCAGTCCTTTTCTCCGGTTCCCGGAGGTACGGCAATGGCCGCCTTCTCAAGGGAACGGCCCAGCCTTTCTTCCAGCTGTCCCACAAGCCTCCGGACAATCTGAGTGGCTCCGATATAGTCCACCACAAGGCCGTCTTTAATGACCTGAGCAAACTCCATGGCACAGGCAACGGGTTCCATGCTCCCATTGAGCACCACCACAACAATATAGGCCGTACCCAGATCCACCCCCACAAGGAGAGGTTCATCCGCTGTAACGGAAACCGTTGTGGATATGCAGTTCTCAAGGGCGTTGATTTTCTGATCTATGGCCGTAAAGTCCACGATCACTCCCCTTTTCCTCTGACAATTTTTGCGGTGACACCCTTCGTCCAGCCACAGCCATTGCCCTCATCCAGATCAATGTGCATGGCAAGGCTGAAATTCTCATTCACACGGACAAGAACATCCTCAAAAATAACAGGACGCTGGCTGTTCAGCCGCACACATACCCGGTCTTTATCGGAAACACCGAAACGTGCGGCATCCGCCGGAGCCATATGGATATGACGGCCTGCCACAATAAGCCCTTCTTCCAGCCCCACAACCCCGTTCTGGGAAGCCAGAATAATGCCGGGCGTTCCGGCCACATCACCGGACTGACGCACAGGGGTTTCAACCCCAAGGGTGCGGGCATCCGTGATGGAAACTTCCACCTGTGAGCTGTCCCTTGAAGGTCCGAGAACCGCCACATTGTCAATCACGCCCCTGGGACCAATGAGGCGCACCCGCTCCTTGCAGAGAAACTGTCCCGGCTGGGAAAGATCCCTGACCCTCGTAAGGGGAGCACCAAACAGGGTGATGGCATCCTTTTCGCTCAGATGGGCATGGCGGGCCGAAAGCTCCACAGGAATGCCGTCTCCTGTATCCGGGGAGTCAGATGCAGCAGATGCTGCAGGCATCGCCGATGCCTGACCGCCCAGCTCTTCCAGCACTTTTCGGATGATTTCTTCCAGGATTGTGTTCATGGCCTTCTCGTTCATGCCCCACTCCATATTATCTGTATTTTCCGGATTTTTCCTTGAGCATCATAATATACACCGCACTGCTCATTCGATTCAGCGCCTGAATAATCTCCGGTTTTTCAAGCTCATATTCATTTCGGAAGGCCTTTACCGCCAGCACTTCCACTTCACGTATGCTGCTCCTCAGCTCATTGAGGGTCAGCAGTACCCAGCCCATATCAAAACTGACAAGAAGATGTTCCGTGCCAAAATACTTTTCAGGATGATGGGACTGCTCCCGCAGTTCCCCTTCCCTCAGCCCCATAAGGGGCCGTTCGCAAAGCACCTCATCCAGCACTTCCGCCCGCATGATGGCCCTTGCCAGATCCAGCACTTCCCCCAGATCCTGCACCAGCTTTTTTAACCCCTTTTCGTGAATCCGGCTCTGGGCCAGAAGAATCATGGACTGGAGACTGTCCAGCCTTCCCCGGAAAAAAATTCTCGGGTGATCTTTGGGCACCAGACGGTTGCCATAAAGCCGGGTCATATGTTCAGGCTTGGTGTCAAACATGCCGCCACCTCCTGCCAGCACATATTTCGGAACCGGTGCAGATACAGGTGATTCAGGGGGTTCCGGGATTTCTCCCGGCACTTCAGCCCCATCCCTGACGATCTTCACTCCTTTTTCGGAAAGGAGCTGGGCAGCGGAGGGGGTCAGAATCTGACCCGCCTCCACCTTGAAAGTCTCTGGGATCTCTTTTCTGAAACTTTCTCTCAGAAAGGATTCCGTGATGACTTTCATGATTTTTTACCCCTCAATTTTGGGAAGAATCATTTCAACTTCACTGTGGGGACGGGGGATCACGTGTACACTTACCAGCTCACCCACACGATCAGCTGCGGCAGCACCGGCATCCGTTGCAGCCTTTACCGCACCCACATCACCACGAACCATGACCGTTACAAGGCCGCCACCCACCTGGGTGCGTCCGATAAGGGTTACGTTTGCAGCCTTTACCATGGCATCAGCGGCTTCTACTGCACCAACAAGGCCCTTGGTCTCAATCATTCCCAATGCATTCTGTGAGGACATGTCTTTCTCCTTTTTATTTTTTCTTTTTTTAAAATGTCTCTTTAAGTGATTACAAATTGCGTTTTAAACCATCCGGCACCCCCCACAGATTTCTCTGGCGGGAGGGATTTTCCCTTCACGGGAAGTTTTCAGGCCATTTTCTTCAACTGCTCTATAATCAGTGCCGTTACGGCATTGATATCAATGGAGGATGGGGCAGAAACCGCTTGTGCGGATGATGCCGGACAGCAGTTCATATTCCCCAGATCATAGGCCACCCGACGGATATTCATCAGGTTCAGCGGCGTCACATTATCGGAAGTGGCGCTGCCGCCCACGGTGCCGCACCCCAGAGTAAAGGAGGGGAAAAGGCTGGTGGAAATTCCCACGGCACCCTGGGTGGAAGGCGTGTTCACCAGCATACGGGATACGGGTTTTTTTATTCCAAATTCCCGGATCACATCCTCATTGCGGGAGTGAATGGCCAGGGAGTGGCCGATACCACCGTTTTTGAGAAGGGCGTGGCAGACTTCGCAGGCTTCTTTCCAGTCATTCACCACATAGAAACCCAGAAGAGCCGTAAGTTTTTCCTTGGAGAATGGATATTTAGGACCGATACCCTTCTCATCGGAAACCAGAAGCCGTGTGCCGTAAGGTACCTCAATGCCTGCAATACCTGCAATATAGCCAGCATCCCTGCCCACGATATCCGGGTTCATGCTGCCATCGGCCCTCTCCATGACCCTTTTCACCTTTTCCAGTTTTTCTCCTTCAAGGAAATAGGCTCCCTGGGCAATGAGTGCAGCCTTTACCTGATCCGCTATCACAGACTCGGTAACAATGGCCTGTTCCGAAGCACAGACCGTACCGTTATCAAAGGTTTTGCTGGCAAATATTTTTGCCACAGCCTCTTCAACATTGGCGCTTCTTTCGATAAAGGCAGGCACGTTACCGGCACCGACACCAAGGGCGGGGGTTCCGGAACTGTAGGCAGCCTTCACCATACCGGGACCGCCTGTCGCAAGAATCAGATCCACAATCTTCATCAGCTCGGCACTGCCCTCCATGGAAGGAACATTCATGACACTGACAAGATCTTCGGACACATCGCAGCCCTTCAGTACACTGCGGATAATCTCCACGGTTTTGCCGATGCACTTTTTCGCACTGGGATGGGGTGTAAAGACAATGGCATTCCCGGACTTAAGGGCAATTATGGCTTTATAAATGGTGGTGGATGTGGGGTTGGTGGAAGGAACAATCCCCGCAATCACACCCATGGGTGTGGCAATCTCAACAACCTTTCTGACCCTGTCATCATTGAGAACACCAACGGTCTTCATATCTTTGATGGCATCAAAAAGTCTTTCACTGGCAAGAAGGTTCTTGGCTTTCTTGTCCTGAACCCGGCCAAAACCTGTCTCTTCCACAGCCAGTGCTGCCAGAGATTCCGCATGGCCTGCAGCCGCTTCGGCAATGGCTTTTACAATGGCGTCCACCCGCTCCTGCCCCAGCAGCGCATAATGTTCCTGCGCCTTTCTGGCACAGCGCACAAGGGCACGGGCTTCCTGTATGGATAACAAATCTCTATCAACCATGGCGTTACTCCTTTTCCTGGCCGTAAGCATTTACGATTGCTTCTATCAGCTCTTTTTTACGGGCGGACTGAATATCTTCCGGTTTCATGGCAATACCCTTCAAACCTGCGGCAATCTGCCGCAGTCTGCCCACATTCATTTTTTTCATCTGGGAAGGATCATGGCGCACAGTCCTTTGCTTTGCAGGGCTGGCGGTAAAGGAAAGGGTTTCAGCTTCTGGTGCTGCGGAAACAGGCCCTGCTTCCTCCCCCACTTCCCCTGTATCCGCAGCTTCAGTGGACTCACCCCCTTCAACCGAAAGCTCTTCTGGCAGAACATCCGGCCCTTTGTTTTGCTCCGGAGACTCTCCTGAGGAAAGGGCCACCTTTGTAAGGATAATGCGTTCAAGCTCAGCATCCGGACGGGCAATGACATGGTCGGAAACAAGGATGGCACCCTTAATGCGGGCCACCGCTGCCACCGCCGCATCAATGGATGCCTTCACGGCAGCCACCTCACCGGCCACACTGATGGTCACAAGCCCCCCTCCCGCAAGGCTTTTTTCCAGAAGCTCTACATCCGCAGCCTTCAGCATGGCGTCGGCAGCCTCTATGGCTCCTGTCAGTCCCTTTGTTTCAATGAATCCAAGTGCTGTCATATCCTCATCCTTCTTTTTGCCGGGGATCTGCTGCCATGCCCCGCAGGCTGCCCAAAGGCCCCCTTTATTTTCCCCCTCAGTGCCGGATCACTGAAACCGGAAAGTCCTTTTCCTTTATCCATTTTTCAATGCGGTCCAGATCCTCATCCGAAAGATCCGGATTCCCCTGAAGGGGATATTCCCTGCCAAGCTGGCTGTATTTGTGAACCCCCAGCTTATGGTAGGGAAGAAGATCAATGCCCTTGAAATTTTTGTAATCACGAAAGGGTTCAAGAAAGGCCAGCAGCGCATCGATTTCCGCCTCACTGTCGTTGACATTTTTCAGAAGCGGCACCCGGATCATGACATTGTGCCTGTTTTCAAGGAGCATGATCAGATTGCTGAGAATGGTCTCATTGCGCACTCCGGTCAGCTCATAGTGCCTGGCAGAATCCATATGCTTGAGGTCAAAGAGAAAGAGATCCGTAAATTCAGCCACCTTCATCAGATTCTCAGACTTTGCGTATCCGCAGGTTTCAATGGCCGTATGGATTCCCCTCTGCCTGCAGACCATAAGGAGGTTGGCCGCAGCTTCCGGCTGCATCAGCGCCTCGCCTCCACCAAGGGTGACACCTCCGCCGGAAACCTCATAAAAGGGCCTGTCCTCTTCAATGATATCCATGAGCTCCGAGATGGTTTTCTGCTCTCCCACTACAGACAGGGCCGCCACTGTACAGGCTTCCTCACACCGGCCGCAGCCGATGCATGCAATGTCCCGTGACAGCTCATGGCGCTTCAGGGCCGAAATGCTGTGAATACCCACAGGACATACGGGAACACAGGCACCGCAGTGAACACAGACATCCTTTTTATAAAGGAGCTGGTATCCCCGGCTCTGGCTTTCCGGATTGGAACACCATTTACAGCGCAGGGGGCAGCCCTTGAAAAAAATGATCGTTCTCACACCCGGACCATCATACATATTGTATTTCTGTATGTTGAAAATCAGAGCTTTTCTTTCAATCATGGCCCCACCTGTGCTGTTCACGGTTCCTGTCGTCATCAGGAAATCTGCCCCTTAAATCATTTGTAACTTCTTAAGGCCCCTGCTGACTTTGACAGATTTTTAAAATCACTGGAAAAAACCGATTACTGCCTTTGACGGCTTTCTTCCCTCCCCCCCGGCCCTCTGGCTTTGAGAACCTCAGCCACCGCCCAGAGGGAGAGGGTAAAAGCTGCTGAATATTTACAATATTTTATACAATCAGATTTCCTTCAGCATGGTTCTGCTGATGATCTCATCCTGCACGTCCTTGCAAAGCTCCACAAAGAAGGCGCTGTATCCCGCCACCCGGACCACAAGATCCCTGTATTTTTCCGGATGCTTCTGGGCTTCCCGAAGTACGTCATTGTCCAGATAATTGAACTGCATCTCCCCGTTACCCAGCATACATGCCGTGCGCAGCAGGGTAATGATGCCGTTTTCGCCTTCGGGTGTTTCCAGAAGACCGGACATCAGCTTGAAGTTATGTACCATACCGATGTTCATATGATCATTGGCCATCTTGGAAACGGACTTGATGATGGCGGTAGGTCCTTTGAAATCCGCCCCCTGGGAAGGGCTGATGCCATCGGAAAGGGGCTGCCATGCCCTGCGGCCATTGGCAGAGGCTCCGAGAAGCTGGCCAAAGGGTGTATTGTTGGAAATGGACAGGGTGCCGTGGCTCAGAACGGAATACAGGGTCTTGAACTTACGGTGTTCCGTTTCCGTAAAATGCACAAGGTCGGCCACAATGAGGTCGGCATAATCATCGTCATTGCCGAACTTGGGCGCTGCGAGGCAATCCGCCAGAATCTGGTCATAGCCCACAAAATCGGCCTTCAAAGCTTCATTCATCTGTGCCAGCGTGTACTTTTTATCGTCATAAACCAGCTTTTTAATGGCCGCCATGGAATCCCCATAGGTGGCAAGGCCGCTCCAGACCACTCCGGGTCCGAAATTGTACATGGCACCGCCTGCGGCAACATCCTTGCCGGATTCCATGCACCCTTCGTACATAATGGACATGAGGGGCTTGGGCGCATGATCCCGGTGCACTCTCTGGGAAATCACCGTGGCCACGCTGGACCACTTGGTGATGTATTTAATCTGCTCCTTGACCGCCGCCTCAAACTTCTCATAGGTATCAAAGCCTGCAAGATCCCCCATATCCGGGCAGACCTGCCTGCCATAGGAAAGGGGCACACCCCGGTTCAGCACCAGCTCAATGCAGATGGGCCACTGGGTGTAGGCCGTGGAAGTCCACTGATAGAGACGGCCGGCCTTCTGGGGCTCCACACAGCCCATGAGGCAGTAATCCCTTGCATCTTCAAAGGAAACGCCCTTGGACAGCATCATCTTGATGTGGGCATCATCAAAGTGCACGGCGGGGAAGCCCATGCCGGAACGGATGACATCCACAATCTTTTTCAGATACTGCTGGGGAGATTTGTTGTGTACACGGGTGGACAGGGAAGGCTGATAGACCCGTACATGGCGTACCGCATCCATGAGCAGGTAGGTCAGATCATTGGTGGCATCCCGGCCATCACGGGTAACACCGCCCACGCACATATTGACAAAGGGCTGGTAACCCGCAAAAAATTTGGAAGCTGCTTCACTGGTAATCCACATCATCTCAGACATCTTCACCAGCATGCACCCGGCCAGATCAAAGGCCTCGTATTCTGTCATACGGCCGGAATCAATGTCCGCGCGGAAAAAGGGATACATATACTGATCCACACGGCCAATGGACATGCCGGTCTGGTTTTCCTCCACCACAAGAAGGGATTCTATGGTCCAGACAGCCTGAATGGCTTCCCAGAAGGTGCTGGGGGCATGGGCGGGAACACGGGCGTTCACCTCGGAGATTTTAAGAAGCTCTGCTTTGCGTTTCGGATCATTTTCCTTTGCAGCCAGTTCCGCAGCGTAGGCAGATAGCCTTTTTGCATAAATCATAACCCCTTCGGTGGTATCGATGACGGATTTATAAAAATAAATCCTATCAATATCATCGGGGTTTTCGTAATCCAGCTTTTCAAGGTGGGCTCTGGCCTCATTCTGGATATCCAGCATACCCTTTTTCATCAGAATAACGTCATAGCCGGGATTGGAGTCCCCGCCACCGTTCACCGCATGGTAGGAGCAGTCAGAAACATAGGATTCTGCCGAAAGTTCCCAGAGACCCGCTTCCCGGTACTGGCCTTCGCAGTATTCATCCACGGATTTGCCTTTCCAGAAGGGAAAGAGCTCTTCGCGCATGATCTTTTTATCTGCTTCAGAAATATAAAAGGGATCCTGTGCCCGTGTGCCGATGGTGTCAATCTCTTCTTCCACCCAGCGCCATGCAATATCCGGAGAAAAAGATCCCGCACGGGGTGCGCCGTTGGGCGAGCCCACAATCAGCTCATGGTCCTGAATCACAAGGGGGGCCGTTTCACAGCAGTACTTAAAGCACTTGCCCCTCAAAACAATCTTGGGCATTCCGGGATTTTCTTTGGCTATTTTTGTAATGGCCCGGGCGCGGTGAATGGTAATGCTGGGAACCTGCTTTAAAAAATTCTCCTTCAGCTTCACATGACGCTCTGTGGGACCGTTGGGAATACCTGTTGTGAAGGATGCGGCGGGGGCCTCCACGCCGGGCGCTCCCTTGACAATCTCTGCGGAAACGCCCTCAAAAAGCTTTCTCAATGAGGCACGTTCTTCCGGACTCAGGCCTTTTGTCGCTTCTGCGAGTTTATTTGAAAATTCTTGTAAATCCACAGCGGTTACCTCCCTTTTTACGGATAAACTTTCACTCGGATATCTTTTAAGGACGGTCCATCACCCGAATGGCCTCTTTCAAGATACGGTGCAGTGTCTGCAAGCTTTTTGAACTCTCGTCTTCCTTCCGGGGTAGCTCCCCTGTGGAAGGATATTTCACTTTTGATCTGTAGTTTTCCATGGCATCCATCCTTCTCACGCCATACCCCACCTTACGGATATAAATCAGGTTCATGGGGGAAACGTTATCCGAGGTGATCCCCTCTCCGGCAGATCCGCTGCCAAGGGTCATGGAAGGAAAGAGGCTGGTGGTAAACCCCATGCCTCCAAAGCTGCCCGGAGTATTGACAAGAACTCTGCCTACGGGTTTTTTTAAGGCAAACTGACAGATGACATTTTCATCCCTTGAATGGATGACAAGGGTATGGCCGGTACCTTCATCAATAAGCAGTTCAATGCACTTTTCACAGGCATGCATCCAGTCATCTTCCACATAGTAGGCCAGCACAGGACAGAGCAGCTCCCCTGCATAGGGGTCGGTCTCTGAAACATGGCTGCGCCCGGCCACCAGCACCTTCACATGATCGGGCACGGAAAAGCCTGCCCTTAGGGCAAGGGTCTGGGCATCAAGGCCAATCATCCTCTGGTTGGGCTTTCCGTTGGGGCAGAAAAACATGGAAGTAAACTGGCGGGACTGTTCTTCAGTCATGAACCAGGCACCATTGTTTACCAGTGCCTGCCGGACCTCCCTGTCTATGCAGCCGTCCACCACAATGGACTGTTCAGCCGAAGAAACAATGCCGTTGTCAAAGGTTTTGCTGGCAATGATATCTCTGACGGCCTGCTCAATATCCGCCGTACGCTCGATGAATGCCGGTCCGTTGCCCATACCGCCATAAATAACGGGCTTTCTGGCGGCATAGGCTGCGGAAAGAAGGCTGGACACACCGGTATTAAGGATGAGAGATGTGGCCCTGTGTCCCATCAGCTCAAGGGTTCCACTGTGGGTCACCGTATCCAGCCAGGAGAGACATCCTTCCGGAAGCCCTGCGGATGCGGCGGCATCCATCATGATATCAAGAACCCTGCCCATGGACCGGATGGCCCTTGGGTGAGGGGAGAAAACAATGGCATTACCGGATTTAATGGCGATGAGGGTCTTATAAATAGTGGTGGAAACAGGGCTGGTTGCAGGACAGAGGGCAGCAATGACACCTACGGGAACACCAATTTCGGCAAGACCGCTGGCCCTGTCATGGCCGATGATCCCAACACAGCGCATTCCCCGCATACGCATGGGAAGATCTTCACAGACAAAGCTGTTTTTTAGGCATTTGTCCTCCCATCTGCCATATTCCGTTTCTTCGCAGGACATGGCAGCAAGGGTCTGGACATGGGGTACAACGGCCCGGGCCACGGATTCCACAATCTCATCCAGTTGTTCCTGGGGAAAAGTGGCTAACCTTTTCTGCCCCTCAAGGGCATTTTCCGCAAGAATTCTGGCTTTTTGAATGGAGAGCAGATCATTATCAATTATGGTCATTTATGCATCTCCCCTCTTTTTCCTTTGTTCCTCTTCCCTGCCCCATCTGCCATCACGACCTGTTCAGGGAAGCAGTTTTTCAATGGCATAACGGGATATAATCTTGGAAAGGTCCGGGTGGGGGGTGGGAATCACCACCGAACTGTACACCTGTGTTCCCATGTCAGCCACGGCCTTGACTCCGGCTTCCACGGCAGACTTGCATGCTGCCACATCTCCCTGAACCAGAACGGAAATATAGCCGGAAGCTACGTTTTCATAGCCTATCAGCTCCACATCGGCCGCTTTAACCATGGCATCGGCCGCCTCCAGCACAAAAACGATGCCAAAGGTTTCAATGAGGCCCAGTGCCCTGTGTCTGGGTGCAGGAACCTCTTCTTCCCCGCCCGCACCCGCATCGATGTCATGGACAGATACAATGTCCCCCACAGCCCGGATGGGTCGGGGCATGACATTGCTGGCCGTCAGCTTCCCGATTTCCGCTGCTGCTGCGGCTCCTGCATCCACCGACGCCCTCACGGCGGCCACATCCCCCTTCACCATGATGGCCACAAGGGTGGAGCCAATGTTTTCATAGGCTATCAGCTCAACATTGGCAGCCTTCAGCATCCTGTCCGCACCGTTGATAGCCGGAACCATTCCCAATGTTTCAATAAGCCCTAAGGCCTCTTCTCCGTAATACCGCATGAGAATTTTTTCCTTTCCCCACTGCCGCACCCGTTATTTGTTAAAAAACAATCCTTACATGAACCCTAACCCTTTCCCTATAGGGGAAAGTCAAGCCTTTTTTTAAACAAAGTTCAGCAGAAAATTCCATTCCCATGAAACAACAGGCATGAAAAAATAAAAGCCTGTTTTTAAAGATGTAATGACCTTTTTCTTAAGACTGAACAGTTTACCGTCAGATTCCATGACCAGAAGACATAGCTGTCAGGCCTGTTGTCAAAAATGCCATTTGTTCCTGACATATCCGGCAGCTACAAACAGCCTTGCGCTCTCTGAAGCAAAACCACCTGCAAAAAAACAGGCACCTGAATAAAAGCATGAAAACAAATTTCTGAAATGAAAGAGTAAAATCTGATACGGGCTTGCGTTTTTTGAAGAATATCTGAATGGAGAAAAAACTGGAAAAATACCCCCGGGGGAATCTTTGGGGGGTTGGGGTGGCAGGTTCCGCCCCTTTGATTCGGGGCGGAACCGATGAACAGGGATTACCCTGAAAAATGCTTTATATCATTTTGAAAAATATACATAAAAATCTGATTTGACAAGAGCCTAGGGAGTAACATCCACCCACACAGGGTTGGAAACAGCAATTCT
Source organism: Desulfobotulus alkaliphilus (assembly GCF_007830435.1). Taxonomy (GTDB): domain Bacteria; phylum Desulfobacterota; class Desulfobacteria; order Desulfobacterales; family ASO4-4; genus Desulfobotulus; species Desulfobotulus alkaliphilus. The sequence goes on from NZ_VLLC01000009.1 coordinate 59,930, forward strand.
TCCCTTCATATCCCTTGCAATGAAGTTATACCAGGTAGCTGCTGCGGGCTTTACCGTAAAGGTAAGGGATTCCCGCTTCACACTGCCATTGAAGGTTTTTGTTTCCACAGGACTGCCGATTTCACTGCCTGCCGTATAGATCTCAATACTCTGAAGACCATTGACAGCAAAGGCATCGAGAGTCAGTTTCAGAGAATTTCCGGCTTTAACGGAAAGCTTTCCACCGAAGTCCATGTTTGAGGGGAAAAAGAGCGGCCCCATGGAGGCATAGGAGTTGCCCTTTGCAACGGCTTCAATAAAGCTTGCCGGTGTCAGATCCCCATCCACCTTCGCATAGGTCCGGATCATACCCGAATAAAGGGTGGGAGAAGCCACATCATGGGTGTCGGAACCACCCGTCAGATAATAGGCCTTGTTTTTCCCTGCCAGATGATCCGTCCACAGTTCCATGGTTTTTGCCAGTGTCCGGGTATCGGGATTGTTGGCCCGGGAAAGATCAATGGTGGGCTGCAGCTCGATGAGATCAAAATTGGGATCATATCCGCCGGGGGCAATTTCACGATTATTGAAATAGCCATAATCTGTATAAGGGTGAGCTACGATTACAAGGGCATTTTTTGCGTGGGCCTGTGCAATGATTTCCCCCACATTCAGGGAGGGCTCTATGATCTTGCCATTAAGGGGCATGGGAAGAATATTGAGGTGCCCCCAGCCGGGAGATACTTCAAGGCTTGGAATCATCCCCACCATTCTGGCATCGGAAAACTTTTTGACAGGAAGGTGGTTGTCCACGGAATCATGGTCACTGACAAAGGTAAGATCCAGACGGGCAGCCAGCTGGGATTTTACCAGATCTTCGGGGGAAGTGTTACCGTCTCCGATATCGGTGTGGTGATGGAGGTCCACACTGTACCAGTTTTCAAGATTCGGATATATATGGGTTTCAATGGCTGCGGAGCGCTGGAGGGTTTCACCTGAGCCTACACTTGCCTTCACCTCTTCGGGCAGACTGATAAAGTCTGCGCCGGACATCACCTTAAAGGTAAAATCACCCACGGCAAGGGGCATGGTAACCCGGCCAATGCTTTCAAGATCCGTAAAATAGGTGCGGGCACCAAGATATTTTACCGCAGGTACAGGACCGTCCACGGCTATTCTTGCATCCACGGGATTGCCTGTGGCCCTGTCCGTCACGTGCATGATCACTTCGCCACCCTGCACGATGGTATAGTCATCCACAAAGTGCAAAGAAAGATTCCTGCCCGCCTTCACGGTGACGGCCATGGGCTTTGATGCCGTGTAACCTGCTGCAATGGCGTAAATGTTATAATTGCCCTCAGGCAGGGTAAAGGCGAAGGAGCCATCCGCCTCTCCTACATGCCATATAAATGTCTGCATTTCTTCGTGCAGCTCATCCGTGGGCAGATTCTGGGAGCCGTCAAAGCTTCCCTTAAAACGGCCTGTCCTTTCCACCACCAGAACGGGATTGGGGTACAGTCTGCCGTCATCGGATCTGACAGTACCGGAAACCTCTGCCGATGGCAGCCCCTTCTTTTCAATCATACGAACCATGAAAGGCGTGGTGTGACCCTGTGGGATGACCTGCAGCTCTCCCGTAAACTCCCTGAACTGACCGGGAGCCAGATCATAATTATGGTGCAGGTCTTTATATCCCGTGGTGCCACGGTAAATTTCCGTATCATCCATCTGCAGGGTGATGGCGTAATCCTTTGTATAGCTCACCACAAAATCACCGAAAGGCTCATCCACATTTTTACCCACATGGATGTTCCGGGCACGGACATCCGGCGTATGGTAACCAAAGGGTCCGAACATATAGGCCGCCAGACCACTCATGGAATACCCGCTTTTCATATCCGTATAGGTATCCGGACCGGGGTTGGATACGCGGGTGTGCATTTTCACAACAGGACTGTTTTTCTCAAGGGTATAGGTGGTAACCACATCCAGGGCATTGGCCTTGCCATCCCCCAGCCAGGTGCTGGTGGTCTGCACCACGGCCCTTTCCGGTGTATTCTGAAGAATTTTTGCATCCGCCTTCAGGGAACCGCCACTGGCTGTCCATGAATTCACAAGAAACTCAACATCATTGACAATGTTCACACCAAACTGACCGGGACCTTCCATGACGGCAAGGTTGGAGATACTGCCATTGGTCATCCCCCAGAAGTTTGGGCTGCCCACGGCAATGGTCAGAGCCAGATGCTCATTATAAATGGTAATATCATCGGGATGATTCAAAACATCACCTTCTATGGGCGAAGGCCCCTTGACAATGCGGACCCCTTCTCCCGGCGCATAGGCCGGAGAAGAATACATTTTACCACAGGCGGCCATGAGAAAAAGGGCAGCAAAGGTAAAAGAGAGCATGGACAAGAGCATGCCTGATCTTTTTTTCTGCATTTTCAAATCTCCTTATCATAATTCAACAGGCTTCTGACTTTCTTCACCCGGCCGATACCTTCACGGGCTGGCATGAAAATGACCGGTGCGGGTGAAAAAAGTCTTTTATACTTAAGGAATCAGATCAAATGAACAAACGCCTTCAGAGGAGCCATCAATCCTTAATATATTTATTGATGGTTGAGGCACCTTCTGCATGGGCACGGTAGTAAACCCGCAGTTCATTGTTTCCGTCCATGTCAAAGCGGGTTTCTTCCAGAAGGGCGTTGGCTTCCGCAGTCATGATGGCAGAGACCACGGCTTTTTTATTAAACGCCTTGAAGTCGCCATACTGACCTTTCAGAGCATCCATGACATCATTGGCACAGGCTTCCTTGACGGTGGTAAAATATTTCAAAATGGCATAATTCAATGGCTTCATATTATACATGCTCCTTTTTTTTGAACAGATCCAGCGGGTTCATTGAAATGGTAAAGATACCGACAACCATGATGATGGCGGCAAGCCAGGCGATGGGCGGCATACCCCAGCCTTCAAAGCCCATGATCACTCCCAGAAGAATCCAGACACAGAAAGGACCCCAGAAGGAGAAGGTACCGTTGCAGGACATACCCAGAGCGGCACCACACATGGCATTGCCCTTGTACCAGAACATGAAGGTGAGGTAGGCGCTGAGACCGGCAAGGGCAAACCAGATCATGGCGTAACCGTCGGTGAAGGACTGGCCGAGCATGCCGAAGGTATCGGCACCGGAGATCATACCAAAAAGGGGTACAAGGATAATCAGGTTGGACATTCCTGCGGTTACCTGACGGATGGTGATACCCACCTCAGGATCAATGAGGGAGGTTCCGTAACCACATACACAGCCTTCAATACCCCAGCACACCGCTGCAATGAAACCAAAGAAGATCCCGATCATGAGGCCGGGAGGGGCTTCTTCCTCAAGGCCTGTCAGACCGATCATAAAGCTTGCGGTTATACAGATGGCTATACCCAGCATCATGCGGGCATTTAGCTGCTGTTTAAAAAGAAATCTTGCCAGAATGGCACCCACTGCGGGGCAGAGTGCACTGATGGGAACGACTATCCCCCCGGCCTGCTGAAGACCGACAACAAAAGCTGTACTTGCAAGGGGTCCACCAATCAGCGCACCGCATACCATGACAAGGCCGGGCTTGGTTTTAATGGTTCTGACAAAATCTCCGATACGGCCACGGATGGCTGCAATGCTCAAGGCCCATGCAGCACTGCAGGTATCCGTGGTGGCCGCTCCAATGGCTGCCAGCAGATAGAACACAGCAAAAACGGAGAGTCCTGAGTCCTCTCCGTACCAGTGTTCCCATATTCCCACAGACATGCCAAGGGTCATGAATGCCGCATAAAGGCCGTAAAGAAAGCCCGACAGGAGGGCAATGACTATGCCTTTTTTAAAAAAGTCCGATGATAGTTTTCTTTTGGCTGCCACAGCAGCCGGGTTTCCTGAAACTGACGCCTGCATCATAGGTAGTCTCCCTCCATTTTTAAACTGCAATTATTTAAAAAATCATTATGTTGCATTGTGGCCACCAGATGGCCCAATTTATATATGATTCATGACAGACCATAACCTTGCCCCCAAGGGGAAGGTCAACACTTTTTTAACACTGTTTTTTTTCACAATATCAGAAACCTAAGTATGCATGCGTTCTGGCATTTCAAAGGACTTTCATGCCCTGCCATGCAGGGCCCGTACGGTATTTTATCTACCCATATGCCCCTCTGTCTGCTAAATATGAAAAGACATAAAAAAAACAGGATGCTGAATGAAAGGTCATTCCATGAGCTACAAGAGCAGGTATTCCATAGGAGAAGTCAGCACCATCTGTAACGTTTCCAAAAAAACGCTCCGTTATTATGACAAAATCGGTCTGATCAACTCGGAAAGGGACGACACCAACAATTACCGGTATTACACCAAAGAATCCTTACTGGCTGTGCCTGTCATCAAATACTACAAACAGATGGGTTTCAAGCTGGATGAGATGCGGGAATTCATTGAAGGCAATCACTACAACGTATATAAGGCCATACAGACATCATTCAGGTCAAAAATTGATGAACTGCAGAGGGAACAGGAAGAGATCCGGAGAAAATTTGCTTCTGTTAAAGACTGGTACGATCTGATTATAGAAGCAGAAATGGTTCTTGACAACAACATTCACGAGGTATCCATAAAATATGTGGAAGCCACAGACTGTCTCTATCAGGAGCAGTTCTTTGACAATGACATAGAGGCATCCATTATCAATATCGAGTTTACAAACTATGTGGAAGCGGTAAACAATGAAATAACAGGCCCGGTGATGCTGAATTTTTCATCCTTCAGAGACCGGATGGAGGATAAGGGCCAGCAGATAAGAATTCTGCAAAGAACCCTGATGGAGTGCAAAAAAGATGAAAAAATGACCTTCGGCGGGTATATGATGGTTGCATGCTATCACATCGGTCCCCATGAAAGCATCTGCGGAACCTATGAAAAAATGTGTCACTGGGCACGAAGACACGGTTATCTGCTGGGGGATGAATCCTACGAAAGGTATGTGGCGGATTACTGGACCACCCGGAACAGTGCACAGTTTGTCACGGAAATCATGATCAGAGCCACCCGTATCTGATCCTCAAGGAAGCCTTAAGGGAGCCGTCTTTCTTTTATACCTTACCCTAAGGGAACCGTTTACCAGGAAAAATCCCCATGCCCCTCACACGTGAAGAAATCAACCGCAAGCTTCTCCACCTCATGGCCCTGCTCATGCCCCTTGGCATCTTTTATCTTCCCCGTTTTTTTCCCCTCACGGCCCTGCATGTGAGCCTTGTGCTGGGGAGCCTTTTCGGGGGCAGCCTCCTTGTGGAAACCCTTCGTTTCAGACACCGGAAGCTCAACAGGCTTTTTTCCTTATGTTTCGGTCCCCTTATGCGGGCCGGAGAATCCAGAAGTATTACAGGCTCCACCTACATCATTGGCGGCGCCTTTTTCTGTTCTCTTTTTTTTGCGGAAAGACCGGACATTTCCTTTGTTGTCCTCTTTGTTTTTATCCTGAGCGATGCCGCCGCTGCACTGGTGGGGATTTCCATGGGAAAAACCCGTATCCTCGGTAAATCCCTGGAAGGCACCATGGCCTGTTTTGCAACAGCCATGGTCCTCATGCTTCTTATTTTTCCCTTTTTTCCCCATGTTCTGGACTTCTGGGGAGGCAGGCTGCCTTTAGGAGCCGCTCTCATGACAGCCCTTGCCATCACCCTGCTGGAACTCATTCCCATCCCCCTGCCCGGAGGCAGTAAAACCAATGACAACCTTGTCGCCCCTGTACTTTCCGGTTTCATTCTGTATCTTTTCTAAAAGGTTCGTAAGGCCTGCTCAATGGCAGTGACCGCAGGCACATTCTCCACTCCCGTGCCAGCGGTGCCAGAGGCTCTCAATCCCCTTCCATGCAAAAAGCCCCAGAAGAATAAGGGCAGAAACGATGGAAATGAGAGAACTTTCCTCACCGGCAGTACCGGTCTGCCACCTTTCCAGTCCGCCCATGAGGGCATAAAACCCGTCTGCGGCAAAGCCCATGGCAAGGGCGCATACAATAATGCCTGACACATAGACCGCCGTCATACCCTTTCCCAGAATCCGGCTAATTACCGTAAGGGAAGCCGCATTCACCGCAGGTCCTGCCAGAAGAAAAACCAGAGCAGCCCCCGGATTCAGCCCCTTCAGTACCAGAGCCGCGGCAATGGGTGTCGATGCCGTGGCACAGACGTAAAGGGGAACGGCGATGGCCACCATGACCAGCATGGCAACAAGCGGATTTCCAAGCCAGAAGGTGATCATCTCCGGTGTGATGAAAACGGCAATAGCACCTGCAATGAGCACCCCCACCATGAACCACAGGGCAATGTCCTTGAAAAGATCCCCAAAGGCAAAGGCCATCCCTGTCTGAAAACGCTGAAAAAAGGAGGGACCCCCTGGGGCTGGACAGCAGCAGCTTTCGTGGCAGGATACCTCAGAAGCTGCCATCTGTCCTGCCATGGGCAGTGTCTGAAGGCGGGTTGCAGGAAGGGCATCTGTGGGAACCGGCCCGGCCTGCACGGCCTTTTCTGACAAGATCTGCCTCCGGTCCAGAGCCTGCACAATACCGCCCGTGACCATGGCCGTAAAGAAGGCGGATACTGGCCGGATCACTGCCATAAAAGGATCAAGCAGTGCCCATGTCACGGCGATGGAGTCCACCCCGGTCTCCGGTGTTGAGATGAGAAAGGCTGCCGTAGGCCCCTTACCCGCCCCCTGCTGACGGAGCCCTGCGGCTGTGGGCAGTACACCGCAACTGCAAAGCGGCATGGGCACACCCAGTGCCGAAGCTTTAAAAACACTGCCAAAGGAACGGCCTCCGAGGTGACGGGACACGAGACTGTCCGGCAAAAAGGCCTTGAGCAGACCTGCCACAAAAAAACCCAGAAGCATATACGGAGCCGATGCCACAAGAACACCCCAGCTCGCCATGATGACTTCTCCCATCCAGTGCATTACTTCCTCCACATAAAAATTCTGAAATTCAGGACTAACTGACAAAGTGAACATATGTCAAACTGTTCACATGTTCAAGTTAAAAGTTCCCCCCAGCCCAGAATTTTTAGCTGTAATCATACAAACAATTTAAAAAAACATCTTTTCCAGATCCGGCAGGCTGGCTGCAAAAAAATCAGCACCGGCCTTTTCCAGCTCTTCCCGGCTGCCGTATCCAAAACCCACACCCAGAGAAGCAATACCGTTTTCACGGGCCCCGATCACATCGTGCTCCCTGTCACCAATCATAAGGGTTTTGGCCTTTTCTATACCATGGTGATCAAAAATATACCGGATCACCGAGGCTTTTTCACATCGGCTGCCATCCAGCTCGCTGCCCACAACTTCTTCAAAATAGGAAGAAAGCCCAAAGGTATCCGTAATGGTCTTTGCAAAAACCGTGGGCTTGGATGTGGCCACAAAGAGCTTTTTTTTCTCCTGAACCAGACCATTCAAAATGCGGTCTATACCCTTAAAACAGAAATTTTCAAACATTCCCCTGTCCGTAAAATACTCCCTGTAGCAGGCAATGGCTTCCATGGCCTGGCCTTCACTGAAACCATAGTGTGTCATAAAGGAATGCTTCAGGGGAGGACCTATAAAATGGATCAGGTTTTCCAGATTCTCTTCGATGATGCCCATTTTATTCAGGGCATACTGCACGGACTTGGTAATTCCCTCTTTGGGATCGGTGAGGGTGCCATCCAGATCAAAAAGAAAGACATCAAACTTTTCACACAAGCGCATAATCATTCCATAAAAAATAGAGCTGCAGAACAGGCCTTGCGCCTGCCCGTATGAAAGCTCTCACCATGGGTTTGACAACAATCTGACCAGCAGGCTCTGGCTGAGTCAGGGTAGTAATCAGATTTTTGTTTGTGGACAGCAAGGCACGGAAAATAGCAGACTTCTGAGTGACGACAAGCGACTCCGGGACAAGACGCCGCTGTGCGCTGCTATCTGACATAAGCAATGCTCTGGATCTCTTCCGCTTCGGAACTGTCATCATAAACAGCCCTGCGGATTATTTTATCGGCAGTTTCATTGAGGTGGGCCGTCAGCTCCTTATCCAGAGCCAGAAACTGGGGCCAGAGGGTTTCATTGACAAAGGTTTTTGAAACCTTCACCATAACCGTTGTATATCTCTGCCTGAAATACCTGTAGGGTTTCAGGTCATAACGCCTCAGCAGGGCCAGAAATATTCTTCTGGACCATATATTCTGCATGGAAAATTTATATTCAACGGGCGGGTCCACCTTTTTGATCTGATCAAGTCTGTCTTTAATTTTCTGCAGGGCATTTTCTGCCGCCTGCTTTTCTCCGGGGGTTGTGGCCCCTGAATACAGGGCTTCAATCAGTTTCAGTTTTTCGATAAGCTTTTCAGAATCATCCATTGGAATAGAAAACCTTTATAATTTAAGATCCGTTTGGGTAAAAAAATCCTCTTCCTGCTGGCCTGAAAATTATCATGGAAACGGCTCTTTCAGGAAGAGATGATTCTTTCCCGTATCAGTCTTTCCATAAGGGCCCTTCGTCTGCCATGCTCTTTGCGGAAGAAGGCCAGCTTTTTTTCAAATTCTCCGGATTTGTTCTGTCGGGCATAGGCATCCTTCAGATTACAGAGGTGCTGACAGGCCTGATCATAGGCGCTGGCGTATCCTTTCTTCGCTTCTTTATGGGCAGAATCCCAGACCTTGGAAAAATCTCCGGCAACTTTTTCAAGGAAGGTATCCCTTTTTCTCTTCTCTTCATCAGCTTTTTTCTTTTTAATTTGTGCTTCTTTTTTCAAGCGGGCCTGTTTTGCCTCTTCAAGCTGTTTTAAGATTGCCGTAAGGGGACGAGGACGCAAGGCTTTTTCTTTGGGTTGGGATTGTACCAGCCAGCTTCTGTAGGCCTGTTTCAACATCCTTTCCGCCTTTGCACCCTCTCCACCAGCCATAAGAAGGATATGTTGCCGCATTTGCTTTTCAGACAAGGTTTCTACCCAGTTTTGAAGAGAAGCTTCATCTTCGTCCTCCCTTTCCAGGGTCGGGAGACCCATGCCTGCTGCCGTAACAAGATCATCGTCCAGCCCCAGAAAATCACCAAGGGCCTGCTGTGCCGAAGTCAGTTGCCCCAGACCCCGCAAAGCCATGGGTTCCGCTTGCCCATCCTCTGCATCCTCCAGATATATGCCCCGCAGCCAGCCAAGATAAAGGGAGCGCAGATCGCCGCGTAATAGTTCCTCACGAATGGGAGCCAGCAGTGCCATCCAGTTTTCTTCGAAAATATGATCTGAATATTCAAAATTTTCATCGTCAGAAAAAGACCATGTAATCAGCCAGTGTTTTTGAAATTTTTCCACCTCAAGACAGTCGTGGACGGCAAAGGCCTCAAGGTCTTCAGCTTTGAGGCTTTCGACGGGGAGTTTAAGCATAAAAAACACCGTTCCCCAGTTGGCAAAATACACATGGGCATCAAAGTAGTTTTTCATCAGCTTTTTTGGATCGGCTTTCAGATCACTCCAGTTGTATTCATTGACAAAGCTCACGGAGGTAATTTGGGCACGGGTAGAAATTTGCCGCAGTTCTTCCATTTGACGGGAAGTGAGGGGCTGATCCATGGAAAGAAATTCATAATACTGATATTCACTCAAAAATCTTCCTCCTTCTACCCTTATACCCAGAGAGAACCTAATATATTTTCTGTCATTCCTCCCCCCATTCCGAAAACTGCAATGCGTTAAAACACAGGGGTTCGATTTCCAAAATTTCCGGCTTTAAAGGACCATTTCAAATTGTGGCCATGTACCAATTTCTTCCTTGACATATCTGGCCAAACCGTCAAGGGATTTAAAGGATCGGACAATATCAACGTCAGACTTGTCATCTCCGAATTGTGTGTAAAGATACCACTCTCCCTGAAATTCCATCACATAAAGCCTGTCTGCGTCTTCCAGCTTTTTCATTACCCCATCCCTTTTTTACCGAATGTCGCCGTAAAGCCCCTGACTTCAGCCGTGGGCAGGCGAATTCCTAAGACAGTCCGTTCTCTGACCAATGAAGGAAGGTGTCAATCCGTATTCTTTTCCTGCAGTTCCCAGAGAAAGCTTTTTATATTTCGATCTTTTCTGCAAAAATCCACCCCCACAAAACAAAGCATTTCAGCTTCTTCCATATACTTTTCCCCATAGCCCTTTGCTTTTATCTGGGCAAGGGCATTTCCGGAAGAAAGCTTTTTATCCAGCATCTTGAATTCAAAGATATACACCCATCCTTCAAAAAACAGGCTCATATCCATATTACCGTGGTTGCTCACATCTTCTGCCCTTACATCCAGCCCAAGGGCCACAAAGCAGCAGTAAAACACAGAAGCATAATAGCCCTCATAGTCAGCCATCCTGTTTTTCCGGTACCAGTCATGGGGTATGCCTGCAAAAAGGCTGTGCAGCACCCCTTTCAAGGCATCCGGGTTTCTGTCCTTAAGTGCCCGGAAAATACCCTGCTGCCCCCGCTCCCTTGACGGGGAATCGGGCAGATAATGCTTAAGAATATAATCCGACAGACTGGCTTTCACTTCCATGTTCGGATAACTCAGCCTGTAAAAAACCTTGGCACCCATCATCTCAGAACTTAAGATGGTCAGATATCCCGTTTGAAACAGGAGGGTTTCCGGTTCTATGTAATCCACATCAAAGGCCCCGATCAAAGCTTCGGAAGCCTCAATTCGTTCCATCTCCGGTATGGCATAGTTCTTTTTTCTCAAAAGTTCGATGAGAAAGGTCGGCGTGCCGCTTTCAAACCAGTAATTTCTGAAAAGCCCTTCCCGGAAATAATTCAGGATGCTGAAGGGGTTATAAACCTTCTCACCCAGCCAGGCATAACCATTGTACCAGTGCCGGATCAGGTCAGGATTTCTGCCCTTCAAATGTTCTTCAAAAACCTGAACAAGCTCCCTTTCCGTAATTCCGCAGATGCTTCCGAACATGGGGGACAGGGTGATATCCACAAGGTTGTTCAGCCCGGAAAAAAGGCTGACCTTGGAAAATTTTGATACACCGGTAATAAAGACAAACTGCAGATGGGCATCACTGTCTTTTATCACGGAATAAAAATTTTTCAGCCCGTCACGGATTTCCCCGGCCCGTTCCGGATGCTGAATATTGTCGAGGATGGGCTTGTCGTATTCATCCACAAGCAGCACAACCCGTTTTTTATATTTTTGAACTGCACAATCAAGCAGCTGGGCAAAACGTCCTGAAATACTTTCATAATCAGAAACAACACCAAATTTCTGCTCATAATAATGCAGTATTTCCCGGATTTTTTCATCCAGATCTACCCGATTTTCAAGTACACCCTGTCCAAAGGAAAAACGGATGACAGGACAGGCATTGTCCCAGTCCCAATGATTTTCCAGCCATAAACCCTTAAAAAGCTTTCTATTTCCCTCAAAGGCTTCTTTAAGGGTATCCACCATCAAGGACTTGCCAAAACGCCTGGGCCGAGAGAGAAAATAATACTTGCCCGTATCCGCAAGGCTGTGGACGAACATGGTCTTATCCGCATAGGCATGCCCGTCCTCAATAATCTCCCTGAAGGTACTGATACCTATGGGCAGCTTTTTCATGGCAGTCCTTCTCCTTTTCTTTCTCTAACCCCCCGCATGGATGTCATAACACACAAGGGAAAAATAGCCAGCTTCAGCAAATCGCCCTTCAAATCAGGACAGAACTCCAGAGCCTGCCTGAAAGTAAGTTTCTCAAACCGGACTGCTACCCAGCAGTCCTTCTGCCATCATCCACCCTGCCATTTCCCGGATTCTTTCCACAGGTGGCGTATAAGATCTGAACAGGCCTATGCCAGATTCTCCCCAAGCCATGGGCTGATTTTTCCGCTGCCGGAAAGAAAAACGGATTTTTTGGCCCGTGTGACGGCCATGAAAAGTAGTGCCCTGTCCCTCATTTCAGCTTTTTTCCGGATTTCCGGATCTTCGGATTTCATGGCATGGCTCATCAGGGGCATGGCATCTTCGTTCATGCCACAGATCAGCATATGGTCAAATTCAAGGCCCTTGACCCTGTGCATGGTGCCGATGCGAACGCCCGGCTCCTCCCTGTCATCGGGCTTGGATGGAAGCAAGGGATAAAGTACCAGCCCCCGCTTTTCAAGCTCGCCGGAATACTGCTGCAACAGTTTGTGTGTTCTCAGCACCACGCAACAGGCATTGAGGGCACCCTCATTTCTTTCAATGAGCCTGAGGTGATCTGCAATGGCATCGCACTCCGCTTCAGGATTGTCCGCAGCCAGTATCTGCGGCTCTGTTCCGTGGATCAGAGAAATATAGCCTTCCTGCTGATCTTCACCACCGTCCAGATCATCCACAAAAACATCCTTCATCAAGGCCATGGCCCAGCGTCTGGTTTCTTCGCTTGTTCTGTAGTTGATGCGCAGCCTGGTACTTCGCCCCACAATGCGGATACCGCACTGGCTCAGGGCCGCCTGAACGCTGTAAATTCTCTGGTGGGCATCGCCCACAATGAAAAGATCATCCGGGCCTTCACTAACCATTGCCCGCAAGAGCCTGAAGGCCTGTACGCCCATGTCCTGGGCTTCATCCACAATAATGTGCCCGAAACCGGAAGGATTGCCCTTTTCCAGATACAGCCTTGCATCCCGCATCATATCTGCGGGTTCCCTCAGTTTCTCCTGATCCATCAGCCCCATGTAGCGTTCAAACACAGGCCAGATCCCTTCCCTCTCCTGCCTGCTCAGGGCAAGGCCACGGCCACGGCGTTCCGTCCGGATATAGGAATCAAGGTCAGATATTTCTAATGGTTGAATCACCTCGTCCCATTCTTCCTTTAAAAAACCAAGGGAAAGCTCCATTTCAGATGGCAGCATCTCCAGCGACTGCTGCCAGAGTTCTTTAGATTTTTCGCCATAATCTACGGTAAAGCCATGGCCCTGATCCGAAAGAAATTCCATCACCCATCTGTCCAGATTGATGACTTTAATCCGGTCAAAATCTTCTTTATCCATGATTTTTTCAAGGTTTGCCTGAATGTCTGCCGCAAGGTTTTTGGTAAATGTGGTGAAAAGGATCTTCTTGCTGCTTTTTCTTTCCATATGTTCTGCAAGCCATTTGGCCCTGTGCATGGCCACAACGGTTTTACCTGTTCCGGCTCCGCCCAGAACCCGCACCGGGCCGCTCCAGCTTTTTTCCACAAGCCTGCGCTGGCTGGGATGAAGAAAGGTGCGCCAGTTTTCAAGGGGAGCATGGAGCATATCAAGGAGGGCTTTTTCCGTAGGTGCAATATAAAATTTGTGGCGGGAAACTGGATGATCTAAGGCGCTGGTAAAATCTTCCGTATCCACACCTTCCTTTTCCTGAACCCCCTGCTCTGCGATGATGGAAAGCACATCATCATAGCTTTCACCCTGACTGAGCCAGACAAGGGCTTCATACACATGCTCAGGGCAGCTTTGGGCAAAATCCTTAAGGTCCGGTTCCGTTTCAATGCTTCGCACATCACCAAGGAGTTTTTCAGGCAGCCCCAGCCGCAAAAGGTCTTTGTCCCTTAAGCTTGAAAACATAGCAGCGTCTTTTTTGTCTTCAGGTGCCTGAGGTTCTTCTTTTTCCGTTACCCGATAAATCTGAACAGCCCCCAGTTGCGGATTGATATCGCAAATGCGGTTTTTTGCCCATTCATAGGCCCTGTCGTGGTGATCTACCCATAAAAGCATATAGACATTGCCGGATTTGGGCTGCAGCACAATTCCCCGGTAGGTCTGGTCGATGCGCACGGATCGGATGCGGGGATCTCTGCACTGATGAAGTTTTTCATAATTGATGCCGCTTGCCGTAGGGTCCTGCTGGAATTTGGTTAAAAAGTGCTGCACCTTGGTCTGCTGCTTCTGGGGAATACGGGCAAAGGCGGAAAAAAAATCATCGGATATGGCAACCTGGATGTCATTTATGGCCATAACAATCCTTTCTGGAACAAATAAACTTCCAAAATCAGGTAAATGAAAATAAGAAGAACGGACCTGTCTTTGCATGTGGCTTTCTCTTATGGCTCTTATATCACAGTTGGATAAGAAATGCATAAGGTGAGGCGTTACCACAGCCCGCCGGATTTTGTGCATTATTTCTTTGAGTTCAAAAAGGAGTTTGAACGGTTCCGGGAATTTTCCGAATTTCCGGAACTGGCCCGATCATGGGGTGCAAGGGTTTAAAGCTAAATTATATTATATCGACACGAGGCCGTATCTGCTCCATAGTTTTAAAAAAAGACCGGATGGATGCAGGGACGACTACCGTTTTTTGCATATCCTGATTTCATTTATAAACAGGCAAGGGATTATTTTGATTCCACAAACCCTGTAACCCAGATCCTCCTTCCCAAAATGAACTATGAGCCAGGGGAGAAGGTGGATGACACCATGAGGGCCATGACCGGACTGTTTCATCTGGTGGGTGCGGCCCTGTTTAGCAAATACTTCGATTTTATTTACATTTATGCAGATATTCAGGATAATGAGCAGGAAGAGTTGCTCAGTTTGCTCACAGAAAAGGAGAACGGTATGCTGTTATCAGAACGCATTCAGGAAAGAGGGCGTTATGAAGAGAAGTTCCAGACAATCATGAGTCTCCGTGAGTGCAATATGAAACCAAAAGATATTGCCAATGCTACGAGGCTTACCCCTGAAAAAGTAAGAGAAGTCCTTGCTTCAGGGGATAAGGGCCTGAATCTGCTCATAGGCAAAAATGCCACCAAGCATTAGTCCTTGTTCTGTACCTGAAGACCTTAACTCTCCATCTTCTCTGCTGTGCCTGCTGTATTGGCAACCATGGCTGCTGCAAAAAAAACTCAATGAAGATGGCGGTATTGTAGCCATAAAGACTGGCGGGTATCTGAGGGCAGACCATCCGGGAGGAAAAAATGAAATACCCCTATGGAATATCTGATTTTGAGAAAATCATTGAAAATAATTATTTTTACTGTGATAGGACAGACAAAATTCCTTTGCTTGAAAATGCAGCGTCCCAGCTTTTTATCAGGCCAAGGCGCTTTGGCAAAAGCCTTCTTCTGTCCATGCTGGAAAATTATTATGATATTGCCAGAAAAGATGATTTTCAAAAACTATTCGGGCATTTAAAAATTGGTCAAAACCCGACACCATTGAGAAACTCCTATTTCATTTTAAGGTGGGATTTTTCCTGTGTGGATGCAGCAGGTGATTATCATGGAATAAAAAAATCCTTATACAATCATATCAATGCCAGAATAGAGCGTTTTATCACCTATTATAATTTTAAGGGTTTTTCTCTGCCTGAAATTAAAATCAATCCCGATGATGCCATCTATACAATGGAACGTCTTCTTTCAGCGGTAGAGGTTTCTGGATACCCTCTCTACCTCCTGATCGATGAATACGACAACTTCGCCAACACCATTCTCATGTCTTCTGTAGATAAAAAAGAAGATTATGAAAAGCTTGTTAAAGAAGAAGGTATTTTAAGAACGATTTTTAAGGCCGTAAAGGCCCTGACCTCCGGCACCATGATTGACAGGGTTTTTATTACAGGTGTCTCTCCCGTTGTTTTGAGTGATATTACCAGCGGTTATAATCTTGCTGAGGCTGTTTATTCTGAAGCCGCACTTAATGATCTCTGTGGTTTCAGTGAAAAGGAGATACGGACTGAGATTGAGAACATTGTTAAAACCCAAAAATCCAAGGATTTAATTTCTGAAGGTGAAGCAGCCATAGAAGATGCTGTCAATACCATGAGAAGCTTTTACAATGGCTATCTTTTTTCGATAGATGCCCATGAATTTATTTATAATCCAACCATGTGCCTTTATTTTTTCAAGCAACTTGCAGACAAGGGCAAATATCCAAGACGGATGCTGGATGCCAATCTTTCCACGGATCAGGCCAAGCTCAGCTATATTGCCAGCCTTAATGGGGGCCAGGAACTGATAATCAATCTCATGGAAAAGGAAGACAGTGCTGTCATTGAAAGTATAGAGCTATCCTTTGGGATTGAGGATATTCTTTTTGACAGCTCACAGGACAGGCAGTTTTTAACATCTTTTCTTTATTATTTCGGAATTTTAACCATTGCTGAAGAAACGAAGGATCTGAAAACAAGGCTGAAAATCCCCAACATGGCGGTCAAGGGCCTGTATGCGGATAAACTTTGTAATCTCTTGCTGCCCGATACAGAGGTAAGGGATGCGGGCAGACTTGCGGCAGAAAAGGTTTTCCAGAAGGGGGATATGCAGCCCCTTTGTGACTTTGTGGAGAAAAAATATTTTAAGATCTTCAGCAACAGGGATTACATCCTTGCCAATGAGCTGACCCTTAAAACCGCCTTTCTCACCCTTTTATACAATGACATCATTTTTCTGATGGATTCGGAATCAGAAATTTCCAGAAGATACTCCGATCTCACCATGATCATCCGTCCGGATAAGAGATACGGCAGGGTGTATGATGTTTTGATTGAATTCAAGTTTGTCAGTCTTAAAGAGGCGGGCTTATCCGGTAAAGAGGCACTGGCTTTAAGCGTGGATGAACTTAAAGCCCTTTCTTCCATTCGGGAAAAGATGAAAGAAGGAACAGAGCAGGTGACGGATTACGGGGCAAGGCTTGAAGAAAAATATAAAAATTTAAGGCTTCAGAAATTTGTGGTGACAGCCCTTGGGTTTGACAGGGTGTGTTTTGAAAAGGTTGGAGAAGCACCTCCTTTGCCGGAATAATAGAAGCCTTTTAAGAAAATGGTATGCTGTTATCAGATGATATGTTGTTATCAGAACGCATTAAGAGCATGGGGCATGATGAAGGTATGTACAACGAGAAATTTCAGACAATCATGAGTCTCCGTGAGTGCAATATGAAACCAAAAGATATTGCCAATGCTACGAGGCTTACCCCTGAAAAAGTCAGAGAAGTCCTTGCTGCAGGGTATAAGGGCCTGGATCTGCTCATAGGCAAAAATGCCACCAAGCATTAGTCCTTGTTCTGTACCGAAGACCTTAACTCTCCATCTTCTCTGCTGTGCCTGCTGTATTGGCAACCATGGCTGCTGCAAAAAAACTCAATGAAGATGGCGGTTATTTTGGCCATAAAGACTGGCGGGTGTCTGAGGGCAGACCATCCGGGAGGAAAAAATGAAATACCCCTATGGAATATCTGATTTTGAGAAAATCATTGAAAATAATTATTTTTACTGTGATCGGACAGACAAAATTCCTTTGCTTGAAAATGCAGCGTCCCAGCTTTTTATCAGGCCAAGGCGCTTTGGCAAAAGCCTTCTTCTGTCTATGCTGGAAAATTATTATGATGTTGCCAAAAAAGATGATTTCAAAAAATTATTCGGCCGTTTAAAGATTGGTCAAAACCCGACCCCATTAAGAAACGCCTATTTCATTTTAAGGTGGGATTTTTCCTGTGTTGATGCAACTGGAGGCATCAATAATATAAGGCAGTCATTATTTGATCATATTAATGTAAGGATTGAGAATTTTTTAAAATATTATAGTTTGCATGGTTTTGACATTCAGGGAGTCCGTATCAACAATGAAAATGCCATTTATTCCATGGAATCTCTTATTGGTTCCGTACAGGCCCATGGTCACACTGTTTATCTTCTGATCGACGAATACGACAACTTCGCCAACACCATTCTCATGTCTTCTGCCGACAAAAAAGAAGATTATGAAAAGCTTGTGAAAGAAGAAGGTATTTTAAGAACGATTTTCAAGGCTGTGAAGGCCCTGACCTCCGGCACCATGATTGACAAGGTTTTTATCACAGGTGTTTCGCCTGTTGTTTTGAGCGATATTACCAGTGGCTACAATGTTGCAAAAAGTGTGTATCACAAACCGGCCCTGAACGACCTCTGTGGTTTCAGTGAGAAGGAGGTAAGGGCTGAGATTGAAACAATTGTTAAAACCAGAAATTCTGAAAATTATGTCATTGAAAATTTGGCTATTGGAGACTCCGTCATTGAAGATGCCCTCAATACCATGAGGACATTTTACAACGGCTATCTTTTTTCCACAGAGGCCCATGAATTTATTTATAATCCAACCATGTGCATTTATTTTTTTGAAGAGTTTGCAGGCAATGGAAAATATCCCAAAGAAATGCTGGATTCCAATCTTTCCACAGATCAGGCCAAGCTCAGCTACATTGCCAGCCTCAACGGGGGGCAGCAGCTGCTTTTAAATCTCATGGAAAAGGAAGACAG
Source organism: Desulfobotulus alkaliphilus (assembly GCF_007830435.1). Taxonomy (GTDB): domain Bacteria; phylum Desulfobacterota; class Desulfobacteria; order Desulfobacterales; family ASO4-4; genus Desulfobotulus; species Desulfobotulus alkaliphilus. The sequence continues at coordinate 78,187 of NZ_VLLC01000009.1, forward strand.
CGTTGTCATTAAAAGTGTGCAGAAATCCTTTGGCATTGAAGAAATTCTTTTTGACAGCTCAAGGGACAGGCAGTTTCTAACATCATTCCTTTACTATTTCGGGATTCTAACCATTGCCGAAGAAACGCCGGATCTTGAAACAAGGCTTAAAATTCCCAACATGGCGGTGAAGGGCCTGTATGCTGATAAGCTTTGTAATCTCTTGCTGCCCGATTCAGAGAAAAGGGATGCGGGCAGGTTTGCGGCAAAAAAGGTATTTCAAAAGGGGGACATGCAGCCCCTTTGTGATTTTGTGGAGAAAAAATATTTTAAAGTCTTCAGCAACAGGGATTACATTCTTGCCAATGAGCTGACCCTGAAAACCGCCTTTCTCACCCTTTTATACAATGACATCATTTTCCTGATGGATTCGGAATCAGAAATTTCCAGAAGATACTCCGATCTCACCATGATCATTCGTCCGGATAAGAGATACGGCAGAGTGTATGATGTTTTGATTGAATTCAAGTTTGTCAGCCTTAAAGAGGCAGGCTTATCCGGCAAAGAAGCGCTGGCCTTAAGCGTGGATGAACTTAAAGCCCTTTCTTCCATTCGGGAAAAGATGAAAGAAGGAACAGAGCAGGTGACGGATTATGGTGCAAGGCTTGAAGAAAAATATAAAAATTTAAGGCTTCAGAAGTTTGTGGTGACAGCCCTTGGGTTTGACAGGGTGTGTTTTGAAAAGGTTGGAGAAGCACCGCCTTTGCCGGAATAATAGAAGCCTATACACGATTATTTTTGAGTAGGGGCAGGCCCCTGTGCCTGCCCTTTTCCCCTCACCCCCGGCCCCTCTCCCTCTGGGCTGAGGGTTGCCTGCCCGGCACACAGGCCTTCTGCATAGCTTTTTATAATGCCATGGTTTCTTTTGCCTGTGTGCGGGGGGGTGAGGGCCTAATGCCCTTTATTTTTGGCCAACGATTTTGGGCACCCACAGGGGAGTGCCCCTAAAAAAACCCATTTCTTGTCAGCCCCATCCCCCCACCATACCCCCTCCCCTCCCATTTTTTTTATCATCCCTGTTTTTATGCGACCTGAACTGTCGCACTCATGTGCTACAAAGGGTTTCAGGCACAGAGTGAAAGCCGCTTTGCCTTTTACCCTGTTTCAGGCATATAATTCAGGCTTGCCCGGCAGCACCCAAAAAATAAAAACCCAGCTGCAACCACAGATACCAGAAGGGAAAAACCATGAACACACTGACTCCGGAACAAAGCCACAGCCTTATCTGCAGAGCTGTTTCAAGGAAGGGGGAAGAAGGCCCCATGGCGGCCATCCTTAGCCGCATGGAAAATACCATCAACGAAGAAATGCATAAGGTGAGCCGCTACCACAGCCCGCCGGATCTTGTGCATTATTTCTTTGAGTTCAAAAAGGAGTTTGAACGGTTCCGGGAATTTTCTGAATTTCCGGAGCTGGCCCGCAAGGTCATTGTGGGTTTTGGCGGCGGATTTTCCGCAGGCAAGTCTTCCCTGCTCAATGCCATCCTTGGCCGCAAAATCCTGCCTGCGGAGGTGGACCCCACCACAACGGTTCCCGCCTTTATCATTAAAGGCAGTGAGGATGCCATCAGTGCCTTCAATCTTTTTGGAAAAAAGATCAGCCTCAGTGCCGATGAATTTGTGGCCTTAACCCACGACTATGAAAAGGAACACGGCACGCCCATGGGCCATATCCTGAAATCGGCCCACCTTGCCCTGCCGGAGTTCCGCTGGGAAAATCTGGCCCTTCTGGATACGCCGGGCTACTCCAATGCCGATGATAACTCAGAAACGGAATCCGCCGATGCCAGAACAGCCCGCACCCAGCTCAATACGGCCCAGTTTCTTGTGTGGCTGATCCGGGCAGAGGCAGGAACCATTCCGGAAAAGGATCTGAAATTCCTTTCCAGCCTGAGGCCGGAAATTCCCAAGCTCTTCATCCTCTCCCAGTCAGACAAGCGGGAAGAAGAGGATATCCGGGACATCATTTCCCTTATCCGCAGCACCCTTGAAAATCGGGGCATTGCCTTTCTGGATGTACTTCCCTTTTCCGCAAGGAAAAAGAAGCTCTACCCCGCAGAAGCCATTACCGCTGTTCTGGATCAGTGGAACACCAAACCAAGGGAGGTGCTTTTTGCCAGAAACTTCAAGGTGCTGTTCATTCACTTTATCCGTTATTTAGATGCCTGCAAGCTGAATGCTGAACGAAGCCTCAACCGCCTGAACCGGGTGCTGGGCCTTGCCGATGATGAAGATATCCGTCAGGACATAGAAGATCTTCAGCAGAAAACCCTCCTTGAGATCCGGCAATTAGACGGGGAAAGGGAGATTCTCATGGGGCTATCCAACACCTTTTTCCGGGAGCTGAAAAAGGTGGGAGACAAGGTTGGCATAGAAATGCCGGAACCCTCCGAGATGGATCTTCTGGCACCGGATGGGACCAATATTCTGGAGCTGCTGCGCGCTTACATGGAAAAAGAAAAAATCAGGCCAAAGGCTATGGAAAAATTCTTAATACCCCTGATGCAGGCGGGAGAGTGCGGGAATTATGCGTTTATTACGAGGCAGGAAGGCGAAAAATTTAAGGATTTTCTCCTGAAAGCCTGTGCATAGGGCCATTTTAAAAAAAATTTAACTGTTCAGCACAGTTTTCCAGGTACCATACCTGCAAGACAGATGCACAGGCTCCAGGCTATTTGCCCGTGACGCAATCTTATTCGGGAGCTTCTTGCCCTGTGCGGAAGCGGAAAAAACCCCCCGCCACAGGCAGGATAAGCTTTTTGATTACCATGGCAGGCTTAAGTACGCTGCCTTTGTGGCGGCTCAGACAGTTTGCCGCTTCTTATTAGCACTCCGGCACTCAAGCTTGCAAAAGTCCATTGTTTTTTCGCAGGCTTTGGATTTATGGCTTGAGTGCCGGACAAAGCTCTGATCCGAAACGATTGCAATGTCACTTTCAAATAGCCTCGGAGCCTTGCAAAAGTACGAAGCTGCTGCAATGACAGCATTGGCAGTTCAGAAAAAAGCCATGCTGAACAGTTACAAAAAAATAAACTTTTTCATATAATTCCAAAAGCAAACAAGGAGCCTTCTTGATGAATACAACATCCAACCCTAAGCTTTCCACCCTTCTCCAGCAGATTAACAATCTGAAAACGGAATTTTTGCCCCTGCCGGAACATGCTGCCAGCGCCTGCGACACCCACACCAAGGAACGCTACCTCACCCTTCTGGCTTCCCTTGCCATGGCAGATAATGCCATTAGCGAAGCTGAATCCCGTCTCATTTCCCTGCTTCGGGCATCCATGGGGCTGGAAGTAAGAAACTCCGCCCTCTATGAGCAGGCCGGGAACCTTGATGAAGAAGGACTGAAGGATTTTTTCAGGGCCATCAAAGAGGCGGACATTGCCAAAAGCTTTATCCTCGATGCCCTGATTCTTTGCAGGTTAGATGGCCCTTTGAATCCGGAAGCAGCAGAAGTGCTGGGGCATCTGACGGAGCTGATGGCTTTGGGGGAAGAGGATTTGAAGGTTTTGGTGGGGCTGTCCTGCCATGTGCTGGGTATAGAAAATGATACCCTGATTCCCTTTAAATGGAATACTGACTTTTACAGGCACTGGCACCCTGTACTTCTGGGAGGAAAAGAAAAACTGACTCTGAAAAATATAGATTTAGCCTCATCATCACCACTGAAAAACTTTCCAAACCTCACGGCTACGGTAGTAGATGAAAAAACAGGCCTTGAATGGATGCGCTGCTCCATGGGCCAGACCTGGGATGGCAGCACCTGTGTAGGAGATGCCAAAATCTATAACTTGGATGAAGCCATGGCTGCTGTAGAAGAACTCAATAAAAAAGGAGGCTACTGCGGTCATAAAGACTGGCGGTTACCCACCATAGAAGAGCTGAACACCCTTGTTTATTGCAGCTCAGGAAAACGAGAACCGTTTAAAAAAACAGGCTATGGAGAAATTTATGGTGGTTCATGTAAAGGGGAATATCAAAAACCAACCATTAACCTTGTGGCCTTTCCCAATACGCCGTCAAGCTGGTTTTGGTCTTCTTCGCCCTACGCCAACTACGGTGGCAGTGGGTGGGCCCTCTCTTTTGACTGCGGCTATGTCGTCCCCGGCAAAGAGAACGGCGGCATCTGCCAGCTCCGCCTTGTGCGTGCCGGACAGTGATTTTTTCCTTTTTCAATAAACATCGAAAAAAGGCATTTCAGTCCATTTAAGCCCATAGCCAGTATCAAGCATATATTAAAGGTACACCAAACGCCCCCACAATTCTTCAAAAAAAGGAGCAACCCATGAGCCACCCCCATCTCCAGCACCTTGAAACCCTTGCCTCAGACCTTTCGCCATGGTCTGCAGTCTTCCCGGAAGGCATCCGCAATATTCAATCCCTCAGGCAAGAGTTTCACACAAGGCTTGAGCGCTTTCAGGCGGAAGAGCAGCGTTTAAGCATCGGCATCATGGGGCAGGTGAAGGCTGGCAAAAGCAGCTTTGTCAACGCCCTGCTCTTTGGTGGTCTGCCCGTTCTGCCGGAAGCAGCCACCCCCAAAACCGCCAACCTCACGGCCATCACCTGGGGCGAAAGCCCCCTTCTGGAGCTGGAATATTACACTAAAACCGAGTGGCAGGCCCTAAAGGATCAGGCCGCATCCAAAAGCGAGCTTACAGAGGCTAAAATGGCAAGGGAGCTTATGGCCATGGTGGAAAAAAGCGGCCTTGATCCCATGGAAAAGATCCACAAACAAAGGGAAAGCATTTCATTTAACAGCCCCAAAGACCTTGTTTCCGTTCTCAATGACTATGCCGGAGAAAATGGTCGCTTCACCCCTGTCATCAAAATGATACACATTTATCTGCCCATGGATGAGCTGAAGGGCTTTGAAATTGTGGATACACCGGGCATGAATGATCCCATCCTGAGCCGCACGGAAAAAACCAGAGAGTACATGGCCCGCTGCGATGTGGTTTTTTTCCTCAGCCGTGCGGGGCAGTTTCTGGATGCCTCGGATACGGATCTTCTGGCCAGACAGCTTCCCGGCAGGGGTGTCAAGCGCATGGTTCTGGTGGCAGGCCAGTTTGATAATGTCATTTATGAAGATGGCCCACAAAGAAACAGCCTTGAAGACTGTGAAAAAAACCTCTGCACCCGCCTGACCCGAAGGGCAGAGGATGAAATGGAAAAAATGGCGAGAGACTTTGAAATGAGGGAGAGGCCAGCCCTTGCTTCCCTGATGCGCAGCATGAAAACCCCTGTTTTATCCAGCACCTTTGCCCATGGCTTTGCCTCATGGCCCGAAGATAATTGGGGAAAAACCATGAAGCACATGCACAAGCTGCTTCAGGAGATGGCAGAGGAAGAATGGAACAGCCGTTTCAGCAGCAAAGACTGGCAGCGCATTTCCGGCTTTGATCTCTTGCAGGAGCATTACCAGAAGGCCAGAAATGAAAAGAAAGAAATTCTTCAGCAGCAGATCAATGGCCTGATTCCCGAATCAAAACAGCAGGTGGCCCTGCGTGTGGAAGAGCTTGAAGACAGCGTGAATCAGCGGCTGGATTTTCTCAATAAAAATGAAATCTCCGTCATCAATGAGCAAAGGCAGGCCTCCGAAAGCCGCATTCAGACCATTGCCGTGGTTTTAAGCGAGGTGATAAGCAAAAACCTGAACCATATACAAAAGACAAGGGCAGAAATCCTTGCGGATATTCAAGGGTCTTTGAAAGAATTTTCCAATCTCAGCACCCGCACGGGAACGGAAACCTACACCTCCTACAGAACCGTCAGCACTTCCAAATGGTATAATCCCTTTTCATGGGGAAGCTCAACGGATGTTGCTACAACCCATACCCGCTCTTACCAGTATGTTCTGGCTTCCGATGCCGTGGAAAAGGTGACTGGCTACGGCAATGAAAGTGCCGCATCCATCAACCGCAAATTCAGTGAGAATTTTGATCCCCAAACAATCAAACTTGAGCTTCGCAAGGCCCTTTTAAAGGAAATGGAAACCGGCAGTGCAGATTTTAACCCCGGCTGGTTCCGCAGTGTGATTGAGCAGGGCATTCGTGAGCTTCAGATTCCTGTTTTTACAATGAACTACGGCAATGAGGCCGATGCCATTGTGCAGGAATTTCAGGGGGAAATCCGTTCCGATAAAATGGACAGCCTGAATCTCATGCTGAGCAAGGCCCTGCATAAAATCTTTGAACGCATACAGAAACTTTTTATCCCTGCCGTGGCAGAGGTATGCGATCAGCTTGAAAAAGCCAGAGAAACCCTTGCCGCAGTTCTGACGGAAAACCTGCACAAGGAACTGGCAGAGCTGGAAAAAGCCTTTGCAGACAAGGCTGCGGAAATGGATTCTTACAAAAAACTCCTTGCAAGGCTGGAGGAGGAAAAAAAATAAGGGGATGAGGACTGCACGGTGGCTGAGGCCCTCGAAGCCACCACAAAACAAACACCTTCCATCTCCACGATAGGACAGATGAAAATTTAAAAAAAGGAGACCCCATGTTTACACAACAGGAATGGATTTTAAGCAAGCTCCCCGAAATCAAAAACATATTTGAAAAGCATGGCCGCCCCGCAGAAAAACTGGATGAACTAAAAAAAGAGGTTGAAAACTTCAAGGTAAGGCTGCCCCTGATCGGCCCCTTCAGCGCAGGAAAAAGCACCCTCATCAACACCCTTTTAGATCAGGATCTCCTTGCTATTGAAATAGACCCCACCACCGCCCTACCCGCAGAAATCCATTATGCAGAGCAAAACCGTTTCAGCCTCTGCCTTGAGGATGAAAGCCTTATTGACATTACAGAATCCGACTTAAAAGCCCCGCAAACAGAGCATCTCCATAAAAAACCCCTTTATGTCAAAGCAGAACTTGCCAGCGAAAAACTACAGGCCTTTCCCCATCTCTGCCTTGTGGATATGCCGGGCTGGGATTCCGGCATCAAGGCCCATTCAACGGCCATAGACAATTACATCAACCGCAGCCTTGCCTATGCCGTTGTCATTCCTGCGGGAGACGGTACGCTGAGAAACAGTATCCGCGCCCTCCTTGCGGAGCTGGATCTTTATTCCATTCCGGTTTTTGTTTTCATTACCAAATCCGAAAAAAGCCTTCCGGAAGACATCGTTGCCATCACAGAACAGATCCGTATTGAAATTGCTGGTATCATGAAAAATGCGCTCTTCAGTGTCGCCACAATCTCTTCCCGCAAAAAAAACATAGAGCCTTTTGTACAAAGCCTCCATCAACTGGAAAAGCGTTCTGAATCCATTTTCAACATCAACTGCCACAGGCTTTTTGGTAAAAAGCTTCAAATGATGGATGATTACCTCAGCACCCTCCTCAATGAAGAAAACATGACGGCAGAAGACATTGCCATGAAGCAGGATAAAATAAAACAGGAGATGGAAAGCTTTAGAAAAGACATGGAAAGGGAAACAAGAGAGCTGAAAAATCAGATAGATCCTTCGGCCCGCCGCATTCTTGATCTGGTAAAGGCGGATCTTCATGCCAGTCTGGAAAGCCTGACGGATGCCAGCCTTCACAACGGAGACATGGAAGGCATTGTGGGACAGATTGTAAGGAATGCCACAATAAAGGGCATGGAATCCGAATTTCATCCCAAGCTGAAAAAATACATCAAAAGCCTTGGAGACACCCTCGCCGCAACCATATCAACCTCCTTCAGGGTAAATTTCAGTGATCTGGAAGAGGACAGGAGCATGGACTCCATGCAGACAGGCATTCAGGGTTCTTTGTCCGCAGCACTTTTATTTTTTAGAACGATGCCCATTGTAAACATTATTGCTCCACTTCTTGTGGGGCTGGTCTCTTTTCTTTTCGGCAAAACTTCCAGTGAAGAAAAATTAGCCATCAAAAGGGAAGAAGCAAGGCAGCAGGTACTGCACAGCCTCATCCCCGGTGTTTTGCAAAAACTGCACACCTCCCTGATTCAAATACTGGAACAAATCACGGAAAAGGTGGAAGGGGATATTAAAAAAAGCATTGATGAACAGGAAGCCAACATGAAGGCCGCCCTTGATGATCTCAGCCGGGAGCTGCAGCAGAGCGAAGAAGCCTTCAGGGCCAATCAGGCCGCAATCACGCAGGACAGAAGCACACTCCGGGAAATCATGACCCGCCTTGAAGGGGCCGCAGCATGAACGATCTTTCCCTTGAAAAACGCTATGGGCTGGTATGCGATGCCATCACCCGTCCAGAAGCCGAAGGGCCAATGGCGGCCCGCCTGAGCCGCATGGAAAATCTGACCCGGTTTTAAAGGAGCTTGCTGCCTTCCATGGGTATTCTTCTTTCTGCGGTATTAGAAAGGGGATTCTTCCCATGGATGCCAGGCCCTTTTTCATATATCTTGATGCTGGCCCAAGGCCTTGCCCGGAAAGAAAAGAAACCTTATTCCAGACAGGTAAAAACCATGAGAAAACGCATCCTCTACGGCGAAGCCAATTATCCGGCCATTGTCCGTGAAAACGGCTACTTTGTTGACAAAACAGCCTATATCCAAAAGCTGGAATTGGTTAAAAATACCGTATTCCTTCGGCCACGGCGCTTTGGAAAATCCCTTCTCTGCACCATGCTGGAGTCCTACTATTCGGTTTTATACAAAGAAAACTTTGAAGAGCTTTTCGGCCACACATGGATTGGCAAAAACCCAACGCCCCTGCACAACACTATGCTTGTGCTGCATCTGGATTTTTCCACTATTGAGACCGGCGAGCTGGAGGTGATGGAAAAAAGCTTTAACCATGTTGTTAATTCAAAAATCAAAGCCCTCATACAAAACTGTCATGCATGGCTTGAAAACAGTCCTTCATTTGACCCCATGGCAAGCGCCACAGCCAATCTGCAAAGTCTTGTCAACCATTTCACACCTAACCTGATTCATCCCCTTTATGTTATCATTGATGAGTACGACAACTTTGCCAACCAGCTCATAACAGGACACAAAGACCTTCATTATAAGCAGCTCATGGCCGATGACGGTTTTTTGAAAACCTTTTTCAAGCTTTTGAAAGAAGGCCGAAAAACCGGAGCCATCCACAATGTTTTCATCACAGGTGTTCTGCCCGTCACCATGGATGAGCTGGCTTCGGGCTTTAATATTGCTTCGTTCATCACCCTTGAGCCTGAGTTTGAAAACATGATCGGCTTTACCCAGTCTGAAGTGGATACCCTGCTGGATGAAATTTACAAAGACTATGAGATTAACCCGGATACCCGGAACGAGATTCAGGATGTCATTAAAAATCAGTATAATGGCTATCATTTTATCGACCCGCAAGGCGAGGTTGTCTATAATTCCACCATTCTACAGTATTTTCTGGACGGCTTAACAAAAAACAGTACCATGCCTCAGCATCCCATGGGTATCAATCCTGAAGCCAGTATCCAGTGGCTCCAAAGACTTGGGGCCTCCAACCCGGAAAGTATAAAAAAATTTGTGGAAGAACTGCTTTTGCGGGAAAATGTTTCCTTTGACCGCTCCTTTACTCCAAAAATAAATATGTTTTATTTTCTGGAAAAAAGTTATTTCCCTATTCTTTTTTTACACTTGGGTATGCTCACCCGAAAAAATGACTTCTTCCTCACCCTGCCCAACCTCAACATGAAAAGAATCTTCGTGGAGTATTTCAATGAGCTGCACCGCATTGATGTTTCCACCCGATATGCGGACATGATGCAGGGCTTTGTCAATGATCTGGATCTCAAAGCCCTCTTTGCGGGCTACTGGCAGGAATACGTATCCCAGCTTCCGGAAGCGGTTTTTTCTCAAGTGAACGAAAACTTCTACCGCACCACCTTTTATGAATTGTGCTCCCGCTACCTCTCGTCATGGTTCACCTGGAATGTGGAAAGATCCTACCCCAAGGGCAGAACGGATCTTGAGTTTGTGGGCAAATTCAATGAATGTTTTGCAGGCATCCGCATGGTCATAGAATTCAAATACTTTTCCAATGCAGCTTTTAAGAAATTAAATACGAAAATTGAAGATTTCTCCCTGATGCCGGAAGATACGGAGCAGATTGCAGGCTATGTGGAAGGACTTAAAAAGGAGTATCCGGAGGCAAAGGTGACACAGCATGTCATTTATTGCTTCGGCAATGGGGGCTTTAAGGTTTTTGATCTTGAATAATTCTGCTCTGCAATGGGTATATGATTTGGAAGATGCAGGCCTGTGTTTTGCGTCTCTCCCTCTGGCCGGTGGCTGAGGCCCTTGAAGACGGACCTGCACGGCATACAGGCCAAAAACTGGACTTGTCCAATGCACTGAAGACTGTTGGCCTGAGTGCCGGAGTGAGGGAAGAAAACTTTAAAAAACACCTTCTCCATTGACTCTTTCTAAAGATTTTAAATGCCTGCAAAAGTCAGGAAACCCATAAAGAACATTGATGAAGGTTCATCATTCTAAAAAAAGGCAGAGATACCCATGAGCAGTACAATGCGCCAATGCCTGATGCTTCGCATGATTCCATGGCATCCGAAAAAAATAGACACCGCCACCATTGAATACCGTTTAAAAGACAATGATGTGCATATTCACAGGCGAACCATACAGCGGGATTTAGAACATCTTTCCACCATTTTTCCTCTGGTATGCGATGACAGGGAAAAACCCTACGGCTGGTCATGGTCTGCGGAAGCTGAACTTTTTGATATTCCGCAAATGGACCCCCTGACGGCCTTTTCCTTCCGCATGATGGAAGAATTTCTTCTGTCTGCCATGCCGCCCGCATCCCTTAAGGCCTTAAAACCCCATTTCCGCCATGCCTCCAAAGTTTTGGAAAGTATCCATGCAGATCAACTGAAATCCTGGCCGGACAAGGTGAAAATCCTGAGCCGCTCCCAGCCCCTGACACCCCCCGGCATCGACAACGCCGTTCTGGATACGGTGTACGAATGCCTCATGGAAGGCAGAAAATTTTCTGCATCCTACAGACGCAGGGGCCAGAAAGAAGCGGTGAACTACACCATCAACCCCCTGGGCATTGTCCTGCTGGATCGCATCATTTATCTGGTCTGCACCATGCGGGATTACAATCAGATGAAGGATATCCGCCAGCTTGCCCTGCACCGTTTTGTTTCTACGGAAAAAATGGAAGAAGCTGGCCTTGTGCCGGAGGGTTTTGATCTGCAGACCTACATAGACGGCGGCGCATTCAGTTATCTCAAGGGCGAAGAACCCATAGAACTGGAAATCCTGCTGGAAAAGCCCGTTGCCGCCCACCTGTATGAAAGCCCCCTCTCTTCGGATCAGATTATCACGGAATATAATGAAACCCGTGTTCTCATCCGGGCGACAGTGCTGGACACAGCCCAGCTTCGCTGGTGGCTGCTGGGTTTTGGTGAATCTGTTGAGGTAAGGCTACCTGAAAATCTGAGGGATGAGTTCCGGCAAAAAAGTGCTAAAATGGAAGCCATGTACCGGCTTACATCCTCTTGAGAAAGGAAAAAACCATGGCCAGAGAAAATGAGCTGCTCCTGTCCTTTCAACTGAACCTCGTCGTCCCCCAACCCCTCAGCAGGGTACGGCATTTAGCCAAAACCAGTGCCGTGGAAAGCCTGAAAGAAAAGGGCATCAAGCCAGAAGATACGGTTATTGATGTCATTCCAGCCAATTTTGAAAACATGCCCAAAGCCATGGCAAAAGTGCTGCCCCCCTTTTTTCCCGTTGGCAGCTGCACGGTGAATGTCTATTCAAAAGCCTGATTTTGCAAGGGTTGCTACCGAATATTTTTCTGCCCTGCTTCCTGGCAAGATTTTCAACCAGCACTGTTCAGCAGTCCTTCCGCCAGCATCCACCCTGCCATTTCCCGGATTCTTTCCACAGGTGGCGTATAAGATCTGAACAGGCCTATGCCAGATTCTCCCCTGGCACCACCTTTTGGGGTTTTTCCAAAATACGACATAGTAATTACAGGCATTTTGGACAAAAAAGGCCTTCCAACTGTAGAAGGTGAGTCAGACAAGGATACGCCAGCAGCGGTGTATCTTTTTTCTTTTGCTCTGATAATCTTCGGGAATGGTTTTTTGGGTGATCTCTTCGATTTCCCGAACCCTCAGGCTGTCCATTAGGGGTTCAAAGCCCTGATGATTGGTGGAAAAAAATACGGTCCCGCCCTTTTCGATGACATCCAGAACCCTGTGCAGCAGTTCAGGATGATCTTCTGCGATATCAAAGGTTTTTCCCTTATCCCTCGCCGATGAGTAGGAAGGGGGGTCCACCATGGCAAGGGAGAAGGTCTCGCCGTTTTTCTTGAGTATCTTCAGATGATCCATAGCATCGGCCTGAAGCAGCCTGTGTGTTTTTTCATCTACACCGTTGAGCCTGAAATTCTCCCCGGCCCAGTCAAGATTGCCCTGTGAGCGGTCAATGGAAAGGCTTTGCAGGGCACCCCCTGCGGCGGCGTAGCAGGTAAAGCTTGCCGTATAGCAGTAAAGGTTGAGAAATCTTTTTCCTTCAGCCAGCTCCCTGACCATGGCTCTGGTATTTCTGTGGTCGGAAAAAAGTCCCGTATCCACAAAATCACAGGGGTTGATCCAGAATTTCAGATCCCTTTCTCCCATGATGATTTTTTCGTCTGTCCGGTCAAGGCGGCCATAGCGTTTTCCGTCCCGTATGCCCGCATGTCTTTTTTTCAGATGCACCTTTTCCATGGGCACGCCAAGGGCAACTGCTGCAGCTTCTGCCATGGCCGGCAGCCAGTGGGGTTTAGACTGCTCCCGCATGTATTCCGCTATCACCAGATGCCCGCCGTACCAGTCCACTACCGCACGGATCTCCGGAATATCCCAGTCATAGAGCCGGAACACCTCAAGGCCCTCACGCATAAAGCGTTTATGCAAATGCTTAAAACGTTTCTTGATGCGGTTGGCCAGCATACTGGCCTGATGTTTGGTTTTCGGATCTGTTATGACATCTGACATCTGCGTGGCTCCGGCTTTATAAAAAATATGGTAATTATTCAGTAAGTTTCCCCTCTCCCCCTGGTCGGTGGCTGAGGTTCTCGAAGCCAGAAGGGCCTGGGCCTTACCCGGCATACAGGCCAAAAACTGGACTTGCCCAATGGACTGAAGGCTGTTGGCCTGAGTGCCGGGGGGAGGAAAGAAAACTGTAAAAAGCACCTTGCCCATTGACTTTTTCTTAAGATATTAAAAATCTGCCTAAGTCAAAAAGCCCATGTTGAATAGTTACAAAATATGTACACTTTGTAAGGCAGAGGATAAGGATCGGGCAGGATGATATCCTGCAGCCGGTTATTCTGAACCATTTGGTCATGGGAGGCAATCTTATTTCTCGCGAGATTTTTTTAATTCCAATGGCCTTTGCCTTTCAGCCGTTTTTTTGAATTTTTTTCTGATTACCACTGTCTTTCAGCCTTACAAACCTTAATCATGGAAATTATATGACCAGATTTTACGCATGTCAGCGGGCACCTGTAAAGGGTGCCCCTACACTAAACAGGGGTTGTAAAAAACATTCGCAGGGGCAGGCCTTGCGCCTGCCCGTATTAAAGCCCGCACCATAGGCATAGCAACAACCTGACCAGCAAGCTGTGGCTGAGTCAGGGTAGTAATAAGAATATTTTTTGATATCTGCTGAGGTGAATGATGATTCTGTGCATGGACCATTTAAATATTGTTGTGACAGACCTTAAAAAAGCAACAGGCTTTTTTGAGGCCATGGGATTCAGGCCAGTGATGGAATCAGAGCTGGACAGTGCTTTTCTTGAAAAGGCCACGGGTCTTTCCGGGGTGAAGGGCCGTTTTATTGCCATGGAACACTCAGGGTCTTTCATGCGCCTTGAGCTTCTGGAATATCAGCCAGCAAAGGCTCCGGACGGGCGGATATCCATGGCAAATCAGGTGGGATTCAGGCATCTGGCCTTTCAGGTTGAGGATATGGAAAAAACCGTTGAAAGCCTGAAGGCTTTGGGTGCGGTTTTCCTGAGTCCTGTGCAGACATGGGAGAAGACAGGCAAAAAACTGGTGTATTTTCTGGGGCCGGATGGCATTCTCATGGAACTTTGTCAGTATCCGGCCTCCCCTGAAGGGGAGGCGGCCTGATCCTTTTCTTCTACTGCGAATGCTGTTTCGGGGATGAGCTTCAGGATGCTTTCCCGTAAATTTTCTGCGGCAGGTTTCGCCTGCTCAAGGATGCTTTCCATGCGGTTGAAATGAAGCAGACGGATGTCCTGCACTTCCGGCCGTATATAGATATGGGGCTGCTGGTACTTCATTTTGGATGAGGTGATGGAGTGCTGCATGATTTTAAAGGTATCAAACAGAACATCCGTTGCGCGGATTTCTTTGCCATTGGTGTGGCTCCCCTTGCCAGCCACGTCAATGGCAATAACGATGTCGCAGGATTCAAGCAGGTGGTCATAGGGCAGAGGATTGCTTGTCCCGCCGTCTATGTAAAGGCTTTTGCCCACAGGCTGGGGAGGAAAGAGCCCCGGAACGGCCATGCTGGCCTGCAGAGCCGTGAGCAGATTGCCGCTTTCAAAAACCATTTCTTCGCCTGTCCTGTAGTCTGTGGCGATGACCATCAGGGGAATTTTCAGTTCTTCAAAGCGATGAACACCTGTTTTTTCACCCAGAAAATGGATCAACCCCTCACTGCTGAACAGTCCGCCGTTTTCCAGATCCAGCTGCATGAGATCGCTAAGGGACAGCCCGGATTTTCCCTGAATGAGGTTCAGGAAAATCTTTGTGTTGCTGCCGGAAAATGTCTGAAAAAGGCTTCTGATTTCCTTGCCGGAGAGTCCTGAGGCGTAGAGGCTTCCGATAATTGCTCCAATACTGCTTCCTGCGATTTTTTCCGGCCTCAGGCCTGCTTCATCCAGCACTTCCAGCATGGCAATGTGGGAAAGTCCCGTAGCGCCGCCGGAGCCAAGGGCAAGGCCTATGGTGGGGGCGCTTGTTTTTGCGTAAAGGCCTCCTGGGATCATGGCGGACAGCGCAAGGCAGATAATCAGCATAAATATGCTGTATTTTATCCTTCCCTGGTTTATCTCGCCTCGTAAGGTAGTGGTGCCTGTTTTTTTTGGATGCCTGGAAATCATACGAAAGATCAGGTACTGACGAAATGTAATGGCCATGGGTTTGTCCGTCTTTTTAATCTCGTTCATAATAACCTCGATTCCCGCTTGATTTTCATTTCTACAGCACTACACAATGTGCATAGGTGGTGCCGAATTTGTGAACACCCGCATCCTTTCTTTCCTGTTTGAAAAAAGTTTTGATGTTTTAGCTGCGGATCTTGCCACGTCATGGGACTGCAGCGAGGCTTAAGGCTGATCGGATACTAAAAAAAAACCTGTATCCAGCTCCAGGGTCTGAAAACAGACACTCCATGAAAATCAGAAGGATGAAAGTTCAGCATAAAATGTCTCTATCCTTCTGAAAACTTCTTTCCATGTGAAGGCCTGCATCCTCTTTCCGGCTTCTCCAGTATCCATACAGAGATTCTCAGACAGGCGGCCGATCTCCTCTGCCAGAATACGGGAAAGCCTTACAATCATATCCGGCATATCCTTTTCAAAGGGCCTGTCGATGGTTTCAAGGGGAGGCAGTCTGAGCAGACGAATACTGTCAGAATCTCCATGGCCGGTAATTTCCACAGTCCCCGGAAGATCCGTGGCCATCACCCGGCAGCCCGAAGCAAGGGCTTCAAAAAGTACAAGGGGCAGGCCCTCGTAAAAAGACGGAAGGATGAAAATATGGGCCTCTTTCATCCTTTCTGCAAGTTCTTCCTGACTCAGCATACCCGTAAGACTTACCCGGTCTTCCATGGATTTTGCCAGACGGAGGCAGGTCTCATATTCCGTACCGGAACCCGATCCTGCAAGGAAAAGGTGAAAGGAAGACGGAGAAACCGCCATGGCTTCAACGGCCTTAAGAAGCCAGAAAACGCCCTTGGAAAAGGAAAGTTTGCCCGCATAAAGAATATTGACAGGAGGAGGCGCTGGTTTTTGGGCAGGAAAAAAAAGCTTTTCATTGAATCCTGTGCCTGCAACCATGATTTTTGAATGGGGAATGCCGTAAAGGAGGGAAATTTCTTCTTTCTGAACCCGGCTGAGAGCAAGGATGCCATGGGCCCTCCTGCAGCCTTCCACAACCCTTTGTCCCAGATGGGAGCAGAGATCCAGCTGCCTGATATCCGTTCCATGGCAACTGATCACAAGGGGAATCTCCGGGAACAGCTCTGCTGCAAAGGCAGACATCAGCCAGAGATGGTTGCTGTGGATAATATCGGGGCAGAATTTTTCCACCGCCCCTCTGATCCTGTTTTTAAAAACAAGCTCATAGGTATCCAGCTGATCCGGTGTCAGATTTTTAAAACAGACACTGGGGTATGGCATGACATCACTCATGCCCGGTATGAGAAAAGGCAGTTCTTCCGAAGAAAAGCGGATCGCCCGGCTGTTCTCAGGCGACAAATGGGGTATGGGGACAGACTCCCCCTTTTCCATGGCAGATAAAAGAAAAACCCCATGATTTGCAGCCGCAGCCTCTCTGATAAGGGAACGGACATAATATCCGCTGCCTGTAAAACCCGGTTTCTGACTCAGCAGGTAGAGTATTTTCATCTGATCCTCTGCATCCTGTTCTCCAAAAATATGCCCGTCCCCATGAAAACATCTGGCTTTCATAATTAAAAAACACTGGTAAGCCTGTGGAGGTCATGGCATAGTCCGTAAAGAAATCAAGCCCTGTCATCTTTTTAACAACATAAAAGGAAAAAAATATGGAAATTACCAGCAGAAAAGAAAACAATACCATGATTGTATCCGTTCAGGGAAGAATCGATGCCGTCACTGCCCCGGCCTATGAAAGCGGTATGAAAGAGCTGCTTGAAAAAGAAACGCTTTTTATTCTTGATTTTGAAAAACTGGAGTACATCAGCAGTGCCGGTCTGCGGGTAATTCTTGCAACGGCCAAAAGCCTGAAGGCCAAGTCCGGCAAAATGGTCATGGCCAATGTTACCGGTACGGTGAGAGAGGTTTTTGATATCTCCGGTTTTGGAGCTATTTTTACCATGTATGATTCCATTGAGGCTGCCCTTGCGGGTATGGAATAGGCGGTTACCATGAAAAAACTCCGGGTTGAGGCTGTACTCGATGCGCTGGAAAGGGTGCTGGCTTTCACTGGAGAAGAGGCCGAAGCTGCAGGCCTTGACCCCGGAAAATGCATAAAACTCGCCCTTGTTCTGGAAGAAGCCTTTGTCAATATCTGTTCCTATGCCTACCCTGAAGGCTCCGGCTTTGCAGAAATTTTCTGTGGCACTGAAGACAGGTGTTTTGTGGTAGAAATCCATGATGAAGGCGAGGCCTTCAATGTGCTTTCCCTGCCGGACCCCGATACTTCCCTTGGTATCGAAGAAAGGGAGATCGGCGGTCTTGGTATCCACTTTATCCGTCAGTTCACAGACAAGGTGGCATACGGCAGAGAAAATAACAGAAATATCTTAACCATGCATTTTGGTATCCACTGATCCAGCTCCACGGCCAGCTTTTTTTGCTGAATGTCTTCTTCATTCACGAGGCCCGGTATTCAATCAATCCGTAAAAGGGGTGCGTTCATGCTCCATTCCCTGAAAACCAGAATATGCATCCTTATTGCTCTGGTGCTTACCCTTGTGGCTGTTCCTGTTCTGTATTTTACCCATAAAGACGGCGTACAGGCCATGTCCGAAGCAGAGCAGCGCAGTGTGCAAAACGTTCTGGAGCTGGCAGAGCTGAACATACGCAGCGGATACCGCAGTCTTCTCTACAGCCGGGTGGATGCTGTCAGGGCCCACAGGCAGAACCTTGAATCCATGGTTGCCGTGGCCCGTAAAGGTTTTGATCTGATTTTTTCTTCCACGGCCTCCCCTGCGGAGCTGAAAAAAAAAGAGGGCCTTGCCCTTGACTGGATCAGCGGCCTTGCTTCCGTGGATGGCACAGAATTTCTTGTTCTCAATAAAGAAGGCATTCTCATCGCCCATCCGGATGCGGGCATCCGCAACAGCAACCTGAACCAGATGGAAGATATCAAAGGATTTCCACTGGCAGATGCCGTCAATGATGAAGCCAGACGACTGGGCACAGCCAGCACCACCTTTTTCTGGACCTTTGGAAGTGATGGAAAGGCCAGAAAAAAATTTGGCTGGTTTGTTCATTATCCTGCCACGGACTGGGTGCTGGGAGCCGTGGCAGACATTGAAGCACTGGAGCATGAGGGAGAGCGCAAAAAAAAGGAAATGCTGGACAACCTCAAGGCCAACTTTGAAACAATCCGCATTGCAAGGTCCGGCTCCCTGATTCTTTTTGACAGAAGTGGCGAAATACTCATTCCTTCAAAGAATGAAGATCCGGATCTGCTCTCCACCCTGTACCCGGAAACGGAAAAACCGCTTTTTGAAGAACTTCAGCTGCTGGCTGCTACCGGAAGCCGGGAAGCCATCCCTGTGATTCTCCCGGATCTTCAAGGAGAAATGAGGGAGCGTGTCATTTTCTGCACCTACTTCAGAACCCTTGGGTGGTATGTGGCAGCCATTGCCTACACCGATGAAATCCGTGCACCGGCACAGGCCCTTGTACAGCGCTTAAGCCTGATCATTGCAGGTCTTTTTCTGGTAAGCATGGCACTGGGTTTTTCAATATCCAACCGCATGACCCGCCCCCTCAATACCCTTGCCGCCTTTGCCAAGGCCCTGCCGGATTCGGATTTCACTTCAGATAAGGCCCTGTGCGGAGCCATTGAACACCTGCCGGGCCGCCATCAGGATGAGGTGGGTCGCCTTGCAAAGGCCCTGCTTTTCATGGAAGCCTCCCTGCGTGACAATATCCGCTGCCTGATGGAAACAACGGCTGCCAATGAACGGATGGAGGGCGAGCTCAGTGTGGCAAGGGAAATTCAGCTGGGCCTTCTCCCTAAAACCTTTCCACCATTTCCCAATCATTCGGAATTTGATCTTTATGCCAGTCTGGAACCGGCAAGGGAAGTGGGGGGAGATCTCTATGATTTCTTTTTCATGGATGAAAAGCATTTCTGCTTTGCCGTGGGGGATGTTTCCGGCAAGGGTGTTCCGGCCTCCCTGTTCATGGCCATCAGCAGAACGCTGCTCAGGTCTGCGGCAGCAAGGGAGAAAGACCCTGCCAGAATCATGAGCACCATGAACAACGATCTTGCCTCCAGCAATCCCAACTCCATGTTTGTCACCCTTTTTATCGGTGTTCTGGATCTGGATACGGGCCTTCTTGTCTATGCCAATGGCGGCCATAATCCGCCGGTAAAAATATCTTCCGGCAAACTCCCTGAGTTCATGACAGGCCGCAGCGGCCCCCTGGTGGGTGCCATGGAGGATATGCCCTATCAGACCCTTGAAATTCAGCTTGAACCCGATGACACCCTTTTTGTTTATACCGACGGAGTCACGGAAGCCATGGATACGGAGCAGGCACTCTACTCCGACCCCCGCCTCGTCAGAACCCTTAGCGGAACCCATGGGAAAAGCCCCAGAGAGATTATTGAACTCATTGAAAAGGATGTGGCCGCCCATGTGGGCAGGGCAGAACCCTCCGATGACATTACCATGCTCTGCCTGCGTTATGCGGGAATCCATCCGGGCTGAGTTGTCTTTTCATCATGAAACCAGACTTGTCATAGCCTGCATTCTGGTATATATATTTTCGGTTTTGCGGACGAGTGGCAGCCCGCTATACAAATTCTCCCTCCCCTGACTGTTGAATAAAGAGGTGGCCCATGCTTTCCATTACCCGAGAGTTCCGCTTTGAAGCGGCGCACCGTCTGGCCCTTGCCCACCTGACGGATGAAGAAAACACAGAAATTTTTGGCCCCTGCGCCCGCATCCATGGTCACAGTTACCGGTTGCGGGTGACGCTTTCTGGCACAACAAATGCCTTCGGCTGGATTTTAAATTTTTCTGAGCTGAAAAAAATCGTTTACCAGCATGTCCTTTCGGAATACGACCATGCCTGCCTGAATGAGCTGCATGACTACAGAAACGACATTCCAACGGCAGAAAATATGGCAAAAACCATTTTCCGCCGTTTAGAGCCCCACCTGCAGGGCCCCAACTACCGTCTGCTGCGTATCTGTGTCCATGAAACAGAGAATGCCTGGGCCAGCTGGGAGGCAGACCATGCTCTTTGTTCATGAGCTTTTTCATTCCATACAGGGAGAAGGCCCCTTTTCCGGAAGACCTGCGGTTTTTCTGAGACTTTCGGGCTGTGTCACGCCCTACTGCAGCTTCTGTGACA
Source organism: Desulfobotulus alkaliphilus (assembly GCF_007830435.1). GTDB lineage: Bacteria > Desulfobacterota > Desulfobacteria > Desulfobacterales > ASO4-4 > Desulfobotulus > Desulfobotulus alkaliphilus. Next base: position 98,505 of record NZ_VLLC01000009.1, read on the forward strand.
CGAAGGAAGCCCTGGAAAAGGGAAAAGAAGTTTCCGAAGAAAAAATTCTGGAAGAAATCCTTTCATACAAAACCGCCCTTGTGGTCATCACCGGAGGAGAACCCTTCCTTCAGTGGGAAACAGGCCTGCAGGCCCTTGAGTCCCGCCTGATGGATGAAGGCCTTGAAGTCCAGTATGAAAGCAGCGGCAGGGCCGGTATTCCTGAAAATGTTCTGGGAAAAATTGTTCTTTCACCCAAACCGGGACAATGGCCACCTCCAGAAATTCTCAAGAGGGCCTTTGCCCTGAAACCTCTCATGGAAAAAAATCCGGAACCGGTGCTGAAGGCCATTCAGGCAACCGGCTTTCCACCGGAAAAAGTATGGCTGATGGCGCTGGGAGCCAGCCGGGAAGAGCAGCTCCAGCACATGCCTGCCCTTTGGGAAATCTGCAGGAAGTATGGGTATCACTTCTGCCCCCGGCTGCATATTCTTGTCCATGACAGGAAAAAAGGTGTCTGAATACAAAAAGGAGTTTTCATGTCCGGCTGCACAGACTGTGTTCTTGTTCTTTCCGGTGGTATGGATTCCACCGTCCTTCTTTATGATCTGATTTCAAGGGGGAAAAAAACCGCCGCTTTAAGCTTTGATTACGGTTCCCGCCACAATCATAAAGAACTGCCTCTGGCTGCATCCACATGCCGGAAGCTGGGAATTTCCCATAAAATCGTATCCCTTGACTTCATGGCAGAGCTTTTTTCATCGGCCCTCTTCCATACGGGTCCGCCTGTTCCCGAAGGCCCCTATAAAAGCGAAAACATGTCCCAGACCATTGTCCCCTTCCGCAATCCCATCATGATGAGCATTGCCGTTGGATATGCCGAATCCATTGGTGCTGCGGAAGTGCTGCTGGCATCCCACAGCGGAGACCATGCCCTCTACCCGGACTGTCGCAGAGAATTCAATGCTGCCTTTAATCAGGCCGTCCGTCTGGGTACCGATGACAAGGTAAGGCTCTCCTTTCCCTATGCGGATCTGGACAAAAGACAGATTGCGGATCTTGGCCGTTCGCTGGGTGTGGATTTCAGCAGAACCTGGACCTGCTACAAAGGAGGAGCCCTTCACTGCGGCCGTTGCAGCGCCTGCATCGAACGCAGCCATGCCCTGAGGCATGGAGAAGGAATGGATCCCACCAGCTACGAAAATCCGGATGAAAAAAATGGAAGATAAATACCTCTCTGCCCTGCCCCTGGGCCGCACCGTGGCGTTCAGCCCCCTTTACGATCCTTCCCAGCTTTGCCCCGTACCCCGCAGCCTTGCCCGTCAGGCGCTGGGTATTTCTGCTGAAAAGGGCCTGCCCTTTTATGGGGAAGACATATGGAACTGCTGGGAGCTTTCATGGCTGGATGAAAACGGAAAACCCCTGCTGGCTGTGGCGGAAATCCGTATCCCGGCAGACAGTCCTTTTCTGGTGGAATCCAAATCCTTAAAGCTCTACCTCAACAGCTTCAACATGACCCGCATATCCGGCACCGAGGAACTGAAATCAACCCTCATCCGTGATATCACTGCCATCGTGCAGGCAAAAATTGACCTCACGCTCCATATGCCGGAAGATTTTTTTCACCTCAGGCCCGGAGAACCCGAAGGGCTGTGCATCGACACCCTGCCCTTTAATGCAGAGAAACCGGCCTTTCCCGAAACCGGGGACAGCAAGGGGATCATCTCAGAAAAACTTTTTTCAAGACTTCTGCGAAGCCACTGCCCAGTAACGGGTCAGCCGGACTGGGCAACGGTGCATATCGCCTACAGGGGCCAGCCCATCTGCCATGAAAGCCTTTTGCGCTATATTGTCAGTTTAAGGGAGCATACGGGCTTCCATGAATCCTGTGCGGAAACCATCTTCTGCTGCATCCTTGAGAGATGCAGGCCAGAAAACCTCATGGTTTCAGCCAGATTCACCCGAAGGGGCGGCATTGACATCAATCCCTTCAGAAGCACCCACTCCTGCACCATGCCCAATGAGAGGGATTTCCGGCAGTAAATATAAAAATAAAGAGGATATAATCACATGAAGGTCGGCATTATCGGTCTGCCCCAGAGCGGCAAAAAAACCTTATTCACCATTCTTACGGGAACACAGATTACAGAAGGCACCCAGCTCGGCAAGCCCATACCCGGAACAGCGGATATTCTCGACCCCCGCTTTGATAAGCTCGTTGCCATGTATGAACCCAAAAAAGAGCAGCCTGCACGCATTGATTTTGTTCTTCTGCCTAAAATGGAAAAGGAAACCATTTCCAAAGGCAGTATTTTTCAGGACATAGCGGATATGGATGCCATCTGCCTTGTGGTAAGGGCCTTTGAGGACGAATCCATTTTCCATGTGGATGGCCATGTGGATGCCGTTCGCGATACGGAAATGATCTGCTCGGAGCTTCTCATTCACGATCAGATCTTTGTGGAAAAGCGTCTCGAACGTCTGGAGCTCAGTCTCAAAAAAATAAAGGATGAGGATCAGAAAAAAGAATTTGCCCTGCTCCAGCGCATGCAGGCCCACCTTGAAGAAGAAAAGCCCTTACGTCTCTTTGACATCAGTGATGAGGAAGAAGCCCTGATCCGCAGCTATCCCCTGATTACCCGCAAGCAGATGCTGGTGGTTCTCAATACCGGTGAAGATGCCATAGGAGATGGAAAAATCCCTGCCCCCATAGGGGAGCGAAGCCAGAGGGATCATATGGCTGTGCTTCAGATATGCGCCGGCATGGAAGCGGAAATTGCCCTTCTTGAAGATGCCGAAGAAAAAACAGCTTTTCTTGAGGATCTGGGTATTGCAGAGCCAGCCCTTGGTCTTTTGACCCGCACGGCCCTTGAGGCCCTTGGGCGCATCAGTTTTTTCACCGTAGGAAAGGATGAGGTAAGGCAGTGGCTGGTCCGCAGGGATGCCCCTGCACCCAAGGCCGCCGGTGTTATCCATTCCGATCTGGAGCGGGGTTTTATCCGTGCGGAAGTCATCAAATACGATGAACTCATGGCACTGGGCAGTGAGGCAGAAGTCAAAAAAGCAGGAAAACTCTCTGTCAACGGCAAGGATTACAGGGTGGAAGACGGGGATATCCTTAATATCCGGTTTAAGGTTTGAAAAACGGCATTCTTGAAACAGGGTGGAAGAGCCAATCTGTTTTTTCAGTCATGGGTCTGAAACCAGATACTCACCATCCTGATCAAGAGCTCAAAAATGCGAGTATGGGTTGATTTTCAAGATTATTGACCTCAATCAGACTCGCCAATCCTATACCCCCAGGATTCCATTGCGCTGACCCATTCATTGAAACCGGGACACTGCCGACGGATTTCATATCTCACCCCCTGCCGGGGTTTTCAGCCATATATCCGAAATCTGATACTCATCATCCAGCCACTTCTGGTACTGCTCACGGGGCAGATTGCGCAGGGATGTTTCCCCCTGCCTGCTTTCAGCAACAATAATGTTTTCCAGTTCAAAGCAATCGACCATATAGGGAGACTGGGTCGCCACAAAAATCTGACGAATTTTGGACAGGCGCTTAAGCATATCAGACACCAGAGTAATGGCATGGGGATGCAAGCCCAGTTCCGGCTCATCGAAAAACATCACATCCGGCAGACGCTCCGGAGGGAGATTAAGCAGAGTCAGAAGACAAAAGAGGCGTAGAGAACCGTCTGATGTAAGATGTGCACCGAAAATTTTGTCACTGTAAAGCCCCTGCCAGCGTAGTTCCACCTTGCCAGCCACGGGCTCCAGCACAAAATCCCTGAAAGTAGGCAGGACACGCTGAACCTGACGGACAATCAGCCTGTAACGCTTGGGATCATGGCTAAAAAGATCCAGCAGAACGGCCGCAAGATTACCACCATCGGAACGCAGACGAAATGCATCACTCACATCCCAGCGAAGGCGGATAGCAGAACTGGCAGAGGTGTCATGGAACTGATAGGTGGCGCACTGGCGCAGGAGACCGCAGATTGTTTTCGCAGTTTTACCCGACTGAAAGGCCAGGGCCGATTCTTTTCCCACAGCATCCAGCTCTGTCCATACGGCAGAGTTATCAAGAAATTCCGGTATGAAACGGAAAGCTTCATTCTTGATCATCACCGTATCACCCGCCGACAGATGGGCCAGATCAAATCTATACTCGTTGATTCCTTTTGCTGTAAGCATTCGTATCTCAGCATGGAGACGAGGGGTTATGCGGGAGCCCATGAAAAACTGATCGTCTCCACCACCATGACGCAGCACAAACTCCTGCAGATTTTGTGAGCGCAGCATCCAGCTCAGCATCTCAAAAAAACGAATCAGGGTAGATTTTCCGGCGCCATTGGCACCGATCAGCACTGTCAGCATTGGCAATTCAAGATGATGAATACGGCGAAGGCACCGAAAACCTTCTATGCTTACGGACTGAATTCTGGCAGGCTCGTCCTGAAATCTTATGGATCTGTAACCATCTTCCATCACACATCCTTCCTTAAAAACACAGCATAAAGACTTAATTTTATTATTGATATCAAGGACAGAAGCCTTGCAAATACTCCCTGCTTAAAATGAAGATTCTTAGCTCATTTCAATAAGCATCACAAGGCAGAATAAAATCAAATCTTCCAACTTCATATCTGATCAATTCAGATGGAACAGATTTTTAAAGTCATCTTTTTTTAAAATACCATTCAGCCACTCCGCCATGTCCGGTGAATCATAAAAGGGCTGCTCCCTGAACCGGGCGAGAAACGGATCATAGTAGCTTTTTTCAAAACGCATGATGCGCTCCCCCATGACCGCCCTCACCCGTACAGCCTCCGGCCTGTGAAAGCGCAGATGATTCGCATCCAGCATCCCCATATCCGCAAAAGGCCTCACCTTGTGGGTACAGCGACAGGGATTGGAGGCATCCACATGGCCACAGATACCCTGCATGTAATGGCCCACCCTCTGCCGGGCCCTGGATAGTTTTTTACGGAAAGCCTCGGGGGAAATGTCCATCAGCTCAGCACCCAGCCTGTCCCTCACCCCGAAGACACCACCAAGGAGAAAGGCCATCCTTTCCGGTCGCCTGAGACAGAGTATCATCCCCATCATGCATCCGGTTTTTACTTCCTCCGCCAGCAGGGCCGTTTCCGGATGGGAATGGGTTCTGTCATCGGGCATTTTTTCAATGAGTGCCACATAGGTATCAAAATCATGGATGCGCACTTCAAATTTCTTTTTTTTCATGTTCAGCACATGGTTTACCACAATGCGGTAAAGCCAGGTACGGAAGGCTGCCTTTGACGGGTCGTATCCGCCAAGGTGGGTAAGCATCCGGATAAGGATCTCTTGGGTGATATCCTTTGCATCCTCATGATCCATCACCATTTTAAAAGCAATATTGTAAATCCATGCCTGATGGCGAAGGACAAGTTTTTCAAGGGCATCTGCATTCCCTTCCAGACAGGCCTGAACCAGCAGCAGATCCGGTGCCCCGCCCCCCTTTTCCTCTTTGAACGGATTTTTCATTATTTTCAAGATTCTCCTCTTTTCATGATAAAGCCAAACAGATCTTCTGACTTCTGATACAGCATAAACTCCCCTTGTGTGACGCAAATCATTTTTTTTGTCACAGACCCTTTTCCCGGATGTATCAGGCAAAAGGAAAGCAGAAGATGAATTCTTATTACCCCCTGAAAAAGGAAACAAAGGAAAAGACGCAATGGTAAACAAAATTTTATGGATTTCAGGTATCGTGCTTATGGTACTGACAGGATGCAGCAGTCAGAACCACAGCCAAATGAAGGAGAAAGACATGCAAAAAAATGCAGTCCCTGATGTTTCAGAAATTTCTGTCCTTGATCTGGACAGCCATTCTGTAGCACTGAATTCTTTATGGGAAGACCGGAGGATCGTTCTGGTATTCCTCCGCCACTATGGCTGACTCTTTGCCCGGCAGCAGGTGGCTGCCCTGATGGATATAAAAAAAGAGCTGGATGCAATGGAAGTGGCACTGGTCGGCATCGGCAGCGGAACTCCCGAGGATGCCCGCTACTTCATTGAAAAATTTTCATATGAAGGAGAAATGTATCTGAATCAGGAACTGGATGCATACAGGGCCTTTGATCTGAAACGGGGCTTCTGGAGGACACTGGGGCCTTCTCCTCTGGCACGCGGATTCAGGGCCATGAAACAGGGATTCCGGCAGGGTCGCAGTGCCGGAGATCTCTGGCAACAGGGAGGTATTTTTGTCATCGGTCCCGGAGACAGGCTTCTGTTTGAGCATATCAACGGCATGGCCGGAGATCAGGCAGATCTCAAGGATGTTCTTCGGACAGCAGCCCTGCCATAAAAACAGCACCAAGGTCAGGGAAGGTTCAGAAAATCTTGCAGGGCTGGCATCTGATCTTCAAAGTCTTGTGGGTAAATTCAAAATCTGATTCCTGTTTTCTCCAAACAGCAAAAGGGTGCCGCTGGCACCCTTTTGCAGATCAAAAATTTTATTCTAACAAAAAGTAAACCTTATTCGGCTTTTTTACTTCTGATTTCAGCAAGATCCTTTTCAAAAATATCCTCATCCAGACTGTTGCCCTCCCGCATAATAAGAAGAGCCAGTTTATGCATATATCGGCGTCTCTCATCAAAATTTCTTCCGGGATAATTTCTGAAGGTCATGACAACACCGGCAAGGGATGCAAAAAAAGCATGGGAGAAAAAGCGAATGTTTTCAGCTCCCCCGGCCCTCTTGACCATTTCATCGAACATCTTGAGGAAATAACGCTGTACAGCATTGAATTTTTTCAAAGCACGCGTGTTCACCTCACCCCGGATCATAAAGTGGCACATCATCTGAAAGGTTGCTTCATTGTCGATGAGGTAATCCACAACGGCCACGGCCAGATCTTCAATGGTGCCGCCATTGGTCAGTCGCTGTTCCAAAAGCCCTTCAATGGAATTGATATCCTGTATGAGAGCCTCTACAAAAAGGTCATCCCGGCTTGGAAAATAACGATATATGGAGGCCGCAGAAACACCTGCTTCCGCAGCAATATCCCTCATTCCGATATCATGAAAGGATTTTTCCTCAAAGAGCTTCATCGCAGCATTGATAATCAGGCTTTTGCGAACTTCACGCTCATCTTCCCTCAGCTTCATGAATGTGGATCGATCCGACATTCCCTCTAACCTCCTCATAATCTGCGTTCTGCTGCATGGAACTTTTTATGCTTCGCTTACAGCAGCGTGTCTGATGCAATTAAAGCAGACCCCATCCTTTTTAAAACAGGATGTTCAGTCTTCTTTTTCTTTTTCCGGATGTTTCTTCTGAATATCCGCAAGAGCCATATAAAAAGCACCCACAGCAAGCTCTGCGCAATGCAGTTCATGCTCTGGAAGTGTACCAAGGTAAGTGACAACGGTTTCAGGAAGAATCTGCCATGCCGTATCCAGAGATTTCCCTTCCGTCATTCTGGAAATTGTTGCTGCACAGGCATTGGTATTGATGCAGCCATCGATCTGATAGGAAACAAACTGAAGACGGTCTTCTTCCAGAGTAAGAAAGAATTCTATGGTATCTCCGCAATCCCCTGTTTTTTTCCCGTATCCATCGGGATGGGAAATTCGCTCCTGCCTTTCATTGTTAAATGCCATTTCAAGGTATTGCTCAGAATGTGACTGCCAGAAATTCTTATCTTCTTCCACCCCGAAACCTCCAAGCTTTATGAATATACAGGAATGAAAATTTTCTTTCCAGTGTTTTTACAAAACCATGTTCGTTTTTATAAAAAAACTTTTTCTTCCAGAGTTTGTAAGCCTCTCCACGATACTTAACAGAGAATTGGCCCCAGTCAAACGCAAAATCTCAAAATCATATTTTTGATGCCTTACGGGAATGAATCCCCCCGGCAATGCAAGCCTCACCCGATCCCCGCTTCAAGAGCCTCAGCCAGCAAGCAGAGGGAGAAGGGGACAAAAGGTATCTGCATGTGAAAAACCAGCCTTAAAGTCCATATGCCTTTTACTGTCCGGAAAACGCTGCTGTGCATGAAGGGCTGATCCACTTTTCCAGCGCCGCCACCAGAATATCGGGCATAACCGGCTTGGCCAGATAATCATCCATTCCAGATTCCAGACAATTTTTCCGGTCTTCCACCGCAGCATTGGCGGTAAGGGCAATCACAGGCACATGCATGTTAAGAATACCCGCCTCCCCGGAACGCAAAGCACGGGTTGCCTCCAATCCATCCATAACGGGCATGCGCATATCCATCAATACCGCATCATAGGCCTTTTCCCGAAGCTGCTCCAGCCCCTGGCGGCCATCTTCCGCAAGATCCACAATAAAGCCTTTGCGCTCAAGGATTTTCATTACAACAATGCGATTGACGGCCTGATCTTCAACCACAAGAATGCGGGGCTTTCCTGATTCTCTGAAAGCATCCTGACTTCCGGAAGCAAACTCTGACAATATATTCTTAGACATTTCCATAAACGCGGCCCGCAGCAGAGGACGCTGCCATACCCATGGCCCTTCTCCGCCTCCGTCAACATGGATGCAGGGAACACCACATAATGTTTTCTGGGGAGAATCCGCAATCCAGAATGCCACAGGCAGACTCAGATCCCTGGAATCAGACACAACCCTTCCACCTGCAAGGGTCACCCAGTCTGCCACAAGGGCCGCCTCTTCCGGGTCATTCAGAGAGATACCAATTCCTTTTCCATCCAGCACTGCCTTCTCGTCCGAAAGAAAATCTTCCGCCAGTGCCGCCACAGGAAAAGGGATTTCAATGGTAAAAGAACTGCCGCCACCGGGACGGTCCTCCACATGGATGCGGCCTTTCATCTGCATGACCAGTTTTCCACAGATGGCAAGCCCAAGCCCCGTGCCACCGTGTTTTCTGGTACTGGCACTGTCAGCCTGAAAAAAAGGCTTAAAAATCATTTGCTTCTGGCAATCCGGTATGCCCTGTCCCCTGTCTTCTATTGTCACCTTCAGGGTAAAAATATCCGGGGAAGACTGAAAACCATCGGCCCGGACACGAACCTCTCCAGCTTCCGTAAATTTAACGGCATTGCCTAAAAGGATTTTAAGAACCTGACAGATACGGTCGCCATCTCCCAGCAGGCGGGCAGGGAGATGCCTTACCGGAAAAAACTTCAGATGTATATTTTTTTTACGGGCAGTGGGAATAAAATCATTCAGTACGGATACACAAAGACCTTCCGGATCAAAGGGACGGGCATCCATGCGGACCCCGCCGGATTCAAGAATGGTGTAATCCAGAAGGTCATCAATCATCCCCAGAAGGTGGTCTCCGCTGTTACGGATAATTTCCAGCATTTCTTTCTGCTCCCGGCCAAGGCCGGTATCCTTAAGCAGCTCGGTCATGCCAAGGATGCCATTCATGGGTGTACGGATTTCATGGCTCATGTTGGCCAGAAAAACACTTTTTGCCCGGCTGGCCTCTTCCGCACGGCAGGCCAGCTCCCGGGTGGCTTCCATGGTTTCCTTCAGCTCTGCGTTAATTTTTTCCAGCTCCTTTGTCCGGCTGGCAACCCTGGCTTCCAGCTCCTCGTTGCTTTTTTCCAGCCTGCGGTGAATCTCCATGTTTTCCTGCAGGGCCGCCTGCAGTTTCCGGTTCAGTTCCTGCAGGGCATGGCAATCCCTGTAAGCCCTTAGGGCCATTACCACAGAACTTATAAAACGCTGGGAAGTCAGCTCGCTTTTGGACTGATAATCATTGATACCATAATCGGAAACCACCACAGACTCAGGAGCCATTCCCGGCTGCCCGGTCCTCAGAAGGATTTGCAGGCAGGTATTTTTCCTCTGATTACGAATGACAGATACCAGATCCAGCCCGGCGGTTTCGCTCTCCATGACCACATCCAGCACCAGAACCGCCACATCTCCATGGCTGTCGAGGAGTTCCAGGGCCTGCCCCGAAGAAGAAGCCTCAAGAATCTGCAGACGCCTTCCCCCATAGACCTGCCCCCCCAATACCATCCGTGTCAGCCGGTGTACCTCAGGGTCATCATCTGCAACCAGTATTTTCCATGGGGGCTGCTGCCTTCTTTTTTCAGAATCTGACCCATGATCCGGGCATTCCGGTTGAAAAAAGTCCATTTTATCTCCGGAAGTATTCTCACTCATGGCAAAGCTCCTTTATTATGCAACCACGGGGAAGATCAGTTACCCCTGTGCCAGCGGAACAAGGCAGAACCGGTCATCATTAGAATAAAAGACATCAGCAGCAGGGCCAGCATATGGGGATACACTTCCGGAAAACCGGCACCTTCATTCATGATTTTACGGGCTCCGGTGATCAGATGGGTCATGGGCAGAAATTCAGAAAGCTGTTTGACCCAGCCTTCGGCACCTTCAAGGGAAAACCAGACCTCGGAAAGGAACATCATGGGCCAGGCCATGAGGTTCAGGACCCCTTCTGCAAACTCTTCGCTTTCCGTGCGGGAGGCCACAATCACCGCAAGGCTGACCATGGCAAAGCCGCCTAAGGCAAAAATCAGAAAAAGGGCCGGAAGGGAGCCCCGGATCTGAAAACCGTAAAGTAAATGACATATACCAAGGACAATGGCCGCATTGACAAGGATCAGAAAAAGCCTTGAAATCACCTGGGCCGTAAGAAATTCCCAGGGCCGCAGAGGCGTGACACTCATGCGCTTTAGAACACCCGTTTTTCGATATCTCACAATAACATAGCCGACCCCAAAAAGGGAACCAAACATGACATTCATGCCTAAAATTCCGGGAAACAGCCATTCCACATAGGCAAGGCTTTCCCCCGTAACCGTGCTCCTTGAAAAACCCTGTGCATGGAGGTGGTCCGCTGCTATGAGAAAGCGTTCCGCCGCATAGCCGCCGGGAGAGCCTTCCGCAACCCAGTATCGGCCATCACCGGGATGCACCAGAAGATCAATCCTCTGTCTTTCCAGAGAAGAAAGGCCCTCCTCCAGTGTTTCAAAATAAATCAGATCCAGATGACGGCTTTCCCTGAACCTGTCAAGGCTGCCTTGAATTTCAAGCAGGGCAGGACTTTCAACCATTCCTACCTTGGCAAAATTCTTCCCGTCTTCTGAAAAAAGAAAACTGAAGCCCAGAATAATCAGAAGGGGAAAAAGAAAATTCCAGCCAAGCCCGGTTTTATCCCTGTAAAATTCACGGATTCTCGCCCTTGCTATGATAAAAATACGTCGGATCATCGTCTTTCCTTAGGGCCGCAGCTCCCTGCCCGTCAGTTCTATAAAAAGATCTTCCAGATTATAGGCACGGACCAGCAGTCTGTTCATATCCGCACCCATGGCAACCAGTGCCTTCAGGGTTTCTCCGGGATATCTCGTGCGGATGGCAATTCCGGCCTCGCTCCTGCGAAAGGTCCATGGAAAATCATCGGGAATGCGGTCTTTCAGGGCATCTGCGGCCAGTGTAATCACCGTACCTTCCCCATATATTTCAAGCAGCTCCTGCGGGGTTCCCATGGCAATGATACGACCGGCATCCACAATGGCAATGATATCACATAGAATTTCCGCCTCTTCCATATAATGGGTGGTAAGAACAAGGGTTTTTCCAGACCGCTTGATACCCCCCACGATATCCCACAGGTGCCGTCTGGCCTGGGGATCCAGCCCTGTGGTGGGTTCATCGAGAAAGATCAGATCCGGATCATTGGCAAGGGCCATGGCCAGAAGCAGCCTTTGTTTCTGCCCCCCGGAAATTTTAGCATTATCCTTATCCAGAATATCCTGAAGCTGGCAGATCCGGATCAACGCATCCAGCGGGGCTCTGCGGTGATAAAGGTTTCTGAAAACTTCAAGGGTTTCCAGAACCGTCTGGAGCAAAAGCAGCTCCGTACTCTGGAGCTGAATCCCCACCTCTTCCCGGAAAGCCCTGCCCCTGGGCCTGCCCTTATAGAGAATTTCTCCGGATGTGGGGGTTAAAATGCCCTCTATCATTTCTATGGTGGTGGTTTTTCCGGCACCGTTCGGGCCCAGCAGACCAAAACAGATCCCCGCAGGAATGGTAAAATCAATACCCCGGACAGCCTCCACAGCACCAAAATTCTTGACCAGACTGCGCACCTCAAGCACGGGAGTAGTCATGGGTTTTCCTCCAGCATCAGACAGTGGAGCCGGTAAAGTGCAAAGGCTGCAAAAAGACGCTGATTGGCATGCCTGTCTCCCGTATCCTCTCTGAAAATCCAGGTATCTGTACCCGATGCCGATGCAAGGCCCACGCAGACCGTACCCACGGGTTTTTCATCACTGCCGCCGGAAGGCCCTGCAATACCCGTTGTGGAAAGCCCGTAATCCGCCATTCCCGCAAGCCTTGCGCCCACAGCCATTTCACCGGCCACGGCCTCGCTCACGGCACCATGCTTTTCAAGGGTTTCTGGCCGGACAGACAGAAGACTCACCTTGGCTTCGTTGGCATAGGTGACGGCAGAGAGTTTAAAAAAAATAGAACTTCCGGCAAGGGAGGTGAAAAGAAAAGCCATCAGCCCACCCGTGCAGCTCTCTCCGAGGGCAAGGGTCTTTTTATGAAGGATAAGAAGGTGGGAAATTTCGCGGGCGAGTCGGTCCGCATCCCGGAGTAAAAGATTCAAACAGGCTCCTGTCATTTCAGATCATTTCCACAGAACATCCCCAAGGCCCGAAGACCGGCGCACCCGGCGTTCCGTTCCCTGCATGAGAATTTCCATTCTGCCCGCAAGGATCACTTCCTTCCTTGCCCTTGTAACGGCAGTATACAGAATTTCCCGGGTCATTACCTGCACATCCCGATCCGGCAGCACAAGGAGCACCCTGTCGGATTCCGAGCCCTGACTTTTATGCACGGTCATGGCAAAAACCGTTTCCACTTCAGGCAGTCTCAGGGGATGAAAGGATCTGTAGCCGCCGTCTTCCGAGGGAAAGTATACGGCCATCTCCCCGCTTTGCCCATCTTCCAGTGTCACGCCCACATCGCCATTGTAAAGGCCACTTGCCGGGTCATTGCGCAGAACAATCACGGGCCTGCCTCTGTACCACGGTCCTGAAAGCCGAAGCAATCCCTCTTTTTCAAGGATACTTTCCACAAGGCCGTTGATGCCCCCAACGCCAAATGGCCCTTCCTTCAGTACACAGAGAATGCGGAAACAATCAAGAACTGCAAAGGCATCTTCCGGGGTCAGGGCTTCCATCAGCTTCGAAAAGCCCCCAAGTATAAAATCCCGCAGTTTGTGGGCCAGATCCGGTGCCGCCATGACAGGAGACCAGAGAACATGATTTTCTTCTCCCTGCTCCAGCATGGCTGCCACATCTGCCCCCTGTCCTTCATTCAGACTCCGGGCAAGCCTGCCAATGCCCCCGGCACTGTCAAAACGCCAGCTTCGGGAAAGTGCCACCACACAGTCCGCCATGGGAGAAAGCCCGCTGCGGGCAGAAAAAACCTTCTGTTTTCCAAATATTTCTTCAAAATAACGAATAAAATCTTCGGACTTTTCAGACGAAGCCCCTTTACAGATTTCTCCCAGCACGGAACCGGGCATGACGCTGGCAAGCTGAAAGCGGTCTCCAAGGAGAATCAGCCGGGCGCCGGGTTTTAAGGCATCCATCAGTTTTGACATGAGAAAGAGATCCACCATGGAGACCTCATCCACCACCACAATATCCGCAGGCAGGGGATTGTCTTTATGGTGCCGGGGCTTTCTGCCATGGGCAAGACCTAAAAGCCTGTGCAGGGTGGATGCGAATTCGGGGATGGCATCAAAAACCCTGCTTTCCGTGGCACCCAGAGCCGCTTTTCCAGCCATCATGGATTCCCCCAGACGGCCTGCGGCCTTGCCCGTGGGGGCTGCCAGCACAACCTGTGGCAAGGTCTCTGCCAGTGTACAGAGGCTTGCCAGCAGACGACAGACGGTGGTGGTTTTACCCGTTCCCGGCCCGCCCACAATCACGGAGAGGGGTTTTCCCGCTGCAGCAAAGGCAGCCGCCTTCTGCATGTTTATATTACCGTCTTCCTGCTCAGGAAAATAAAAATCCAGCACTTTCTTTAAAGCAGCCGTATCCTGAATACAAAACGTTTCCCCTGCCCTTTTCAGGAGCCCTTCGGCCACCTTTGCCTCTGCCCGGAAATAGCGCCGCAGATAGAGGCGGTTTCCCATGAGCATAAGGGGCCGGAGATCCTCCGGCCTTTCTCCCACAAGGGATGAAGCCACAATGTCCCTACGCCAGGCGTCAAGCCCTCCTTCCAGATCCACCATGCGGCTCACCCTTGGCCAGAAACCATCCCGCCCCGCAAGATCCAGACAGACATGGCCTTCACGGGTTCGTGCGGATAAAATTCTTACGGCAAGATGCAGGACTGCTGGCATTTCAGGATCCATGCGCTGAAAAAGTGCCGCAAGGTGATGATCCAGAGGCTGCAGCCGAAACAGAGAGGAAGACTCAGGGCCACTGTTTTCAGTTTCCTGACGCAGGCTTTCAGATGCTTTCAAGGCCCTTACTCCTTATTCTGTGGGAAGGTTTTAACAATTGTAATTATTCACCATATTTCTTATTAAATCATAAAATTTCAGAGAAGAGGACACCGAACAACTGCAAACGGGCAAAATTTACAATACCTCTTTCACATGTTTTTCCGCCTGATCCAGCAGAGCAGCAATGTGGGCATCATCAAGGCTGTAAACCACATTTTTACCTTCTTTACGGAACTTGACGATGCGGGCTGTACGCAGCACCCTCAACTGATGGGAAACTGCGGAGGAACTCATATCCAGAAGCTCCGCAAGGTGCATCACGCAGAATTCGGACAGGCGCAGTGCTTCGAGAATGCGCACCCGACCCGGGTCTCCCATGGCCTTGAACAGTTCCGCCATGCGCATCCGTGTTTCGTCCGGAAGCATCTGTGAGGCTATATACCGGATATCTTTTCCGTAGGAGCAGGGTTCACTGCACAGATCTTCCATCGGGTCTTCCATGGCTTCTCCACCACCTTAAATATACACTGCAAAAACCTTTGGCCCCTTCAGGCACACAGCAAGGCAGAATATTTAAAAAACAGTTTAACGTACAGGTATAGCCGGGTCAAAGCTTCCGTACAGGAGAAAACAGTAAAACATTTTTAACACCATCTGTCCTTCAGAAAAGACAAAAAACTTGCAAGACAAGGGCAAACTGCCCTAAACATAAAGAATCATTCAATCGCCTAAGGAGCTTATGGTGTATAAAATCATACGGATCAGCACATTTATCACCCTTGTCTTCCTCGTCTTCTCCTTTGCTCTTCTTCTGAAATCTCCTGAACAGGAAGATTCCCCACCCCTTGTGCTGACCCACGACAAGGGTACACTGCCAAGATTTCACTCGGCCTTTGAGACTCAGGCGGCAGCGGCAGAAAAAAAAACGGGAATCCGATTTAAACCCGTATCCTCCCATACCACAGATCTTTTCATCAGCCGCATGGAAGCCAATCTGCCCACAAAGGAAGCACCAGCCCTTTTTACATGGTGGCAGGGAGACAGGGTCAGGGATCTTGTGGAAAAAAATCTGGTGGCTGACCTCACGGAATTATGGGACCGCCATGCAGCGTATTATCCGCCGTCCATACGCCAAAGCTATACCCGGGAAAACCGGGTTTATGGCTTTCCCTACAGCATTGAGTACTGGCCCATATGGTACAATAAAAAAATTTTTGAACGGCTTGAACTTGACATACCCGAAACATGGGAAGACTTTATCAAAATCTGTGAAACTCTGAAAAAAAACGGTATCCCTCCCATCCTTTCCTCCCTCCAGCACTCCTGGTACGCCACCATCTGGTTTTCCCAGCTTCTCATGGGCGAAGATCCGGATGCCTATCTGGCATTCTGCAGAAACTGTTTCAGGGATCAAAGGGTTATAAACGTCTTGAGCCTCTGGCAGGACATGATCAAAAAAGAATATTTCACCCCTACTTCCACCCGGATGTTCACCAATGGTGGTCACCTCTGGAAGGAAGAAGCCTTTGCCATGGTACTCTGCGGTTCCTGGTATCCTTCTGCCATCCTCATGGATCAGGGCGTTCCTGAAAAAGATATCGGCGTATTTATTCTGCCGCCCCACAACCCGGATGCCAGAGCCTCCCTCATGATGGAATCCGGTGCCCTGTTTGTTGCCGCCCACAGTCCGCAGAGACAAAAAGCCACCATCCTTGCGGACTGGTGGATGGGGCCCGAGGGCAGCCTTGCCTTTTCACGCTCCCTGAACACCTTTTCCGCAAACACTCAGGTGGATACAAGCCATCTGGATGATTTCAGACAGGTGCTTATCCAGAAACTTTACCATCAGGAACCCATGATTCTTCCACGCTTCTGGGAGGCCGCTTCCGGTGAGCTCCTGCAACCCCTTACGGATATTCTCTCCCGTTTCATGATGAACCCGGATCTTCTGGAAGAAACCCTAGAAGAGCTTCGCCTTTTACAGGAAGGTCCCGTCAGGGAGTAAGGCTGTACCATGAAACTTAAAACCCGCCTTTTTCTTATCCTTGGTATTGTCATATCCGGATTCATGGGAATTTCCGGACTTTCATCCTATTTTCTTTTCAAAACCCAGCACCTCAGAAAAGCAGAAATCGTATGCAGGGAAACCATGGAAGCACTCATGGATTTCAGGCGGCTCACCACAGAGCTGCTGGTTACAGAAACCCTGGACATCAGCTTTACCGCGTGGCAGGGAGCAGGACAAAAACTGGAAAGAAAACTCAGGGATCTTCATCAGTCATCCCATCTGCGCAGCCTCCTTAAAACCGAAAATCTTCAGGCCACACCGGAAACCCTCATGGTCTTCTGGCAGAGTACCCGTCAGTGGCTGGACCGGGCAGATGAGGATCTTGGAGAACTTCTGGCAAGAAGAGATTATTCCAGAGACGGCCTCATCTATCAGGTTCTGGAATCCAAAGATTTTGCTGTTCTCGCAGCCAAAAAAAGTGTGGATGCTGCGGCATTGTATCTGGCAGCGGAATTTGAAACCAAACTCGCCGACCTCATTTCCATGGTTGAGGTGGAAATCCGAAACCAGACCCGCAGCACCATGCAGAATATTGTACTGCTCAGTTTTTCCATCTCCCTGATCGCATGTATCATCCTCACCCTTTTCCTCAACCAGTTAAGCCGCTACCTCAACATCTGGAAGAATGCCATGTTTGATGTTGGCCGAGGCCATTTTCCCGCAGAAATCCCCCTTACAGGAAAAGATGAACTCAATGAGATCAGCGCCGCCATCAACCGGACTTCGTGCAATCTTAAATCCATGCATGAAGCCCTTAAACAAAAGGTCGAAGAGCTTTCCACAGCCAAGGAAGAAGCAGAAAGCGCCAGCAGGGCCAAGGGGCTTTTCCTTGCCAATATGAGCCATGAGTTCAGAACACCCTTAAATGCCATCATAGGTTTTTCCCGCCTTGCCCTCAGACAAAGCCGTTCCATCCATGAACACCAGCAGCTCGCATCCATTCTGCGAAACGGAGAACACCTGCTGAACCTCATCAATCAGGTGCTCACCACCGTAGGCCTTGAAACAGGCCGGGTAGAGCTCAGTAAAGGTCAAACGGACCTTGATTTCCTCATCGCAGATATGGAAGTCATGTTTCTCCCAAAGGCCCGGGAAAAGGGAGTGAAACTGGAAGTCTGCCGCAGTCCTGCCCTCCCCCGCCATATCACCATGGACGGTCTGCGGCTCCGTCAGGTGCTGATCAACCTTTTAGACAATGCCATCAAGTGCACAAAAAACGGACATGTCTCCCTATCCATCAAGCCGGGTAAGGAGGAGGCCCCCCGCCACATTCTCTTTTGCGTTGAAGATACAGGCTGCGGCATTCCGGCAGAAGAAATTCCTTCCCTATTTAAACCCTTCAACCGTCTGAAAAACAAGGGCAGGAGTGCAGGCGGAGCAGGCCTTGGCCTTTCCATCTGCCATAACCTCATCCTGATGATGGATGGGCGGCTTGAGGCACGCAGCACCATTGGAAAAGGCAGTACCTTCTGCTTCCACCTGCCGCTGGTCACCTGCCATGGAACAGGCCACAGGACAGCATCCCCTTCCCGCCCCCCCCTGCCCCCGCTGACCGCAGGGGATATACTGGGAAATGATGCACAGACCACCACCATACCGGAAGGGCTTCTTCACACCCTTGCCAGTGCCATAGAAAAGGCAGAATTTGACCATATTCAGCACCTGATCTTTCATCTGGAGCAACATGACAGAAATCTTGCCGCAGAGCTTGATAAAATGGCAGAAAACTTTGATTATGAACCCATGCTTTTTCTTCTGAAATCCAGAATGCCTTCATGAGAGGATTCAATGACACAACCCGGCGACATTCTCATTGTGGATGACAATACGGACAACCTCCGCGTGCTCACGGCCATTCTGAAAACAAAGGGCTATGAGGCCAGACCCGTAAGCAGCGGTCCCATGGCCCTCAAGGCCATTGCAGCCAGACCCCCCTGCCTGATTCTTATGGATATCATGATGCCGGAAATGGATGGTTTTGAGGCCTGCAGACGTATCCGTTCCGATCCTGCCAATCAGGAGATCCCCCTGATTTTCATCACCGCACTGGATGCTCTGGAAGACAAGCTTAAAGCCTTTGGTGCCGGGGCTGTGGATTACATTACAAAGCCCTTTCATGAGGCAGAGGTACTGGCCCGTATCCATACCCACCTGAGTCTGGCCCGTGCCAGAAAAAAACTCAAAAAAAATGAAGCCCTGAACCGCCAGCTTTTTAAAGCCGAAGGGCTGGTACGCATGGCCGGAGCCATAGCCCATAAGTTCAACAACCATCTCCATTCGGTTCTGGGTAACCTTGAGCTGGCAGCGGTTTATTCCAAAGGCAATCCCAAGGCACTGCACACCATTGAGTCGGCCATGACTTCCGTGGAAAAAGCCTCCCACTTCAGCCGGATGATTCTGACCTACACGGGAAAAACCCAGAACAATCACCTGAAAATGGAGCTGAATAAATGCTGCAGACGTTTTATCACAGAATTCAAAAGCACCATGGCAGAAAATATCCGCATGGAAACCAGCCTTCTCCCACACCCCCTTACCATAGCCGGCGACTGCAACGGGATTCAGCAGATACTCAACGAACTTTTCATCAACGCCTGTGAAGCCATGGATAACAAGGGTACTTTATCTATCTCCACAGCCATGAACTCCGGGCCGGATATTCCCGAAAAAAACCGTTTCCCCCTTGATTATATACCGGAAAAAAAGGATTATGCCCGTATGGAAATCCGTGACACGGGCAAGGGCATTTCAGAAAAAAACCTTGAAAATATTTTTGACCCCTTCTTTTCAACCCATACGATGGGAAGGGGCATAGGGCTTTCTGCCGTACTGGGCATGGTCCGGGCCCACAGGGGTTTCATCCGTATGGAAAGCACACCCGGACAGGGCAGCACCTTTACCCTTTACTTTCCCCTGCAAAATAATACCTGATCTTTCCGTTCCCGACGGATACCCACACAGACCTGAAAGGAAAAGAAATGGCCGGATACCATAGGGACAAAGACTGCTGTTTCCGTCCTCTCCTTTCTGCGGTCTGGATTCTGTCCATGCTCCTCCCCCTTCTTCTCCTGGCCCTGCCTGCCTCTGCGGACCATGTATCCGGATACTGGACCATGGAAGCCTTCATGGAAAAACATCCGGAACAAAAGGATAAAAATATCTTTTTTTCCAAACGGGTAGAAAGTACGGCCATCCCGCTGCCACAATCCTTCCACATCCCTGAACCGGTACGCATCGGTATCATCTATCCCGGTTTTGAAGCCTCCGACTACTGGAAAAGGAACATCAGGGCCTTTACCCTGCGCCTGCAGGAACTGAAGGTTCCCTACATCGTGCATGTACGCCTCCGATACGGCAACAGGGCCTTTGTCTCCCAGGAAGACATGCATCTGATCCGGGACATGTTGCAGACCGAGCCGGATTATCTCATCCTCACCCTGTCCTCACCCGAGCACCAGAAAATTCTGGATCGTCTCCTTGCCCGCAGCAAACCAAAAATCATTCTGCAAAACATCACAACGCCCCTGCATCGCTGGGACACCTCCCGCCCTTTTTTGTATGTGGGGTTTGACCATGTGGAAGGCACCCGCATGCTTGCAGAATATGGCCGACACACCCACGGCTCCTATGTGGTGCTGAATCCCGATGAAGGATACCTGAGTGCACTCCGGGGAGATACCTACATCCACTTCCATCTCCGTCACGGCCTGGAACCGGTGGAAATTTTTTTTACGGGTATCAGCAGAAAAAAAGCACGCCTTGCAAGCCTCGAAGCCATCAACCGCCACCCGGATCTGAAAAAAATCTATGCCACCACAACGGACATTGCTCTGGGTGCTGCGGATGCCCTCGGGGAAAAGGGCATTAAAGACCAGATTCTTCTCAATGGCTGGGGCGGCGGCCAGGCCGAGCTGGATGCCCTGAAAAAAGGCCTTCTGGATGTAACGGTCATGCGGATCAATGATGACAGTGGTGTAGCCATGGCAGAAGCCATTGCCATGGACATACAGGGACAGGGTCATTATGTCCCCCTAATTTATTCCGGAAGGATGCAGCTTGTGGACACGGCCATGGCCCAGGAAACCCTTAACGAAATAAGCCGTCAGGCATTCCGCTATTCCGGTCTGCCGGGAGAACTGCCATGAACGCCCCAAACCCTTCCCCATGGTCTGCATTTTTTTCCGGCATCTCCTTTAAAATCATTTTTCTGCTGGGTCTCATCTTTATCATCACCGGTGCCCTCAACATTTACCTTGCCATGGAGGCAGGGAAAAAAGGCCAGAGAAGGGAAAGGGAGCGTACCTTTGACCAGAGTGCCCAGATGGTCAACCACCTGATGACCCTGCAGCGCCGCATACTGGAAGACAGAATTGCAGAACTCAGCCTCAATCCCGGCCTTCTCCGGGCCGTCAGAGATTCGGAAAAGGAAAAGGCAGAGTCCACCCTTCTGGCATCAAGGCGGCTGGATACCACGGGGTTACTGGAAATCCTTTTCATATCAAAGCCCGGCAGGGCCCACTGGGCCGATGTCAGCCTTGATCTTTTCGGTGAGGCCGCAGATATTGCCCTGTCCCATAAAGACAATCTCTCCCACAGAGAATGGCGACTCCTTTTAACGGGTGACAATTCCGGCATCCATTACCTGATTTACAGCGTCCATCTCACAGATCCCGTTACAGGCAGGGTCATGGCCATGCTCCGGGGAGGCATCCGTATTACGGAAAACCCCGTACTGATACAGCAGTGGCGGAAGGAAGCCGGACTGCAGGGGCTTGCACTGGTATGGCAGAACAGAATACTGCTTTCGAACCGGGAGGATAAACTGCCATGGCCTTCCATGGCCCTTCCTTCCAGAGAGGAAAAAAGGGAGGGCAGGCTCTATTATGCCATGCGCCCCCTTGCGGACAGCAGGGCAGAAATATCCCTGATCCTTGCCATCGCCTCCCATGACATGGTGGACAGGGATACCCCCCGTATCCTCGCCACCTTTGCAGGAAGCACAGCCTTTGCCCTGATTCTGCTCCTTGTGCTGCTTCTCCGTCAGGTGGCAGCTCCGCTGAAGGCCCTTTCTGCTCAGGCAGGAAATCTCCCTGACCGGAAGGAAGGACTCCTTGAAATCCCCGAAGGACAGGGTTATAGTGAACTGGAAAGTCTGGTTGCCTCCTTTAATGCGCTGCTTTTGGAAATGAGGAGAAGCGAGGCCCGCTTCCGCATCATCTTTGACCATGGTTATTTTCAGGCAGGTCTGGTCACCTCCGAAGGTATTGTGGAAATTGTCAATCAGCGGGCACTGGATGCCATGGGTATGACGGCCTCCGATGTGGAAGGGACCCCATTGGTGGACACCCCATGGTGGAAACGATCCGAAGACCGGAATCGCCTCATGCTGGCCATGAACCTTGCCACTTCCGGCATAGAAGACCGTTTTGAAGCCAAACAGCAGACAGTAAGGGGACAGACCCTCACCGTACTGGTCAATGCGAGCCCCATACAGATCCGTGGAAAACGACAGGTTCTGGTCTCTGGTGTGGACATCAGCGACAGAAAAAGAACGGAAATGGCCCTTGCGGAAGAACGCAGCCGCCTTGCCCAGCTCAACCTTTCTCTGGAAACCCGTGTGGCAGAAAGAACCCGAGACCTCCATGCAGCACTGGAAAATCTTCAGAAAACCCAGGAAGAGCTTCTCAGATCAGAAAAAATGTCTGCTCTGGGTGCCCTTGTGGCAGGGGTATCCCATGAACTCAACACCCCCTTAGGCAATGCCATCACCGTATCCAGCACCCTCATGGATGCACAGCGGCGCTTTACACAAAAACTTGAGAGCGGCCTCACCCGCTCCGATCTGAAAGACTTTCTCGAAACCGTGGAAGAGGCCAGTACACTTCTGGACCGCAACCTTGAAAGGGCCGCAGATCTTGTGAGCAGCTTCAAACAGGTGGCTGTGGACCAGTCCAGTTATCAGAGACGCACCTTTGAACTTAATGAAGTCATTGATGAAATCATCCTAACCATGGGACCGGCCATCAGGAAAACCTCCCACAGGCTGAAAGTTTCTGTGGCAGAAGGAATTACCATGGACAGCTATCCCGGTCCTCTGGGCCAGATACTGATGAACCTCATCACCAATGCCCTGACCCACGCTTTCGGTGAAGGCATTTGCGGAGAGATTGTCATCCATGCACAAAGGGATGGGGAAAAAGAAGTTCTTGTATCTATAGAGGATAACGGCTCCGGTATTCCCGAAGAAAACAGGGCCAGAATTTTCGATCCCTTCTTTACCACGCGGCTGGGACAGGGCGGCTCTGGCCTTGGGCTGCACATTGTTTTCAATCTGGTTCAGGAACTGCTCGGTGGTCATATTTTTCTTGATGCACACCGGCAAAGGGGAAGTGCTTTTGTCATCCGCCTTCCCCTTACGGCACCCGTTCAACAATCTTCTCCTTCTACGGAACCCATGCAATCATAAGGATATGCCATGTCAGATGCCTCTCCATCGGATCATGACCCCCTCACATTTCTCGATGAATCAGATCCTGAAAAGCAGGCTTCCCTCTCATACTGGTCTGTTCTCATTGCAGACGATGAGCCCGATGTTCATCAGGTAACCCTGCTGGCATTAAAGGATATGGAAGTAGAAGGCCGCCGCCTGAAATTTTTCCATGCCTATTCCGGGGAAGAGGCCAGAACCCTCCTTATGCAGGAGAAAGATATTGCCGTCATCCTGCTGGACGTGGTGATGGAAACGGAAGATGCGGGCCTGCGCCTTGTCCATGCCATACGAAAAGAGCTGAAAAACACCTGCCTGAGAATCATTCTGCGGACCGGCCAGCCGGGATACGCCCCTGAAATTGACACCATCCTCCGCTATGACATCAATGACTACAAAACCAAGGCAGAACTGACCCGGACCCGGCTTTTCACATCCATGACCTCAGCCATCCGGGCCTTTCACCAGATTCAGCAGCTGGAAATCAGCCGCCATTGTCTGGGCATGATTCTGGATGCCACCACAAGGTGGGAACCAGCCCAGGGCCTTACCCATTTTGCTCAGGATGTCATCACAGAAATCTGTGCCATGCTCTCCATACCCGTCAGCGGACTGGTCTGTACCATGGAAGGGGAAACGCCCGTCATTCTGGCAGGAGCAGGACCCCATGCAGCCTTTACCGGAAAAAAACTCAGCCACATTGATGACAGGCGCATCCGTGACAGCATAGAAGAAACCTTACGTCTCCGCCAGCATCAGCTCACCAACGGACTCTGTCTCTATCTCCATGATCCACAGACAAGGGCCATGGCCGTATTTGTGGACAAAACCCTGCCCACGGAAAAACTCCAGCTGCAACTCATTGACATTCTCTGCCAGCACATTCTGACGGGATTTGAAAAAGCCCGCCTGTACCAGAAAATCCGCCAGACAGCCTTTGAAGATCCCCTGCTGGGTATACCCAACCGCGCCCGTTTTCTTATGGAAATCGATAAAGGCCATACGGAATCAGGAATGCTGGCATTGCTGGACATTGACGGTTTTGCGGACATCAACAGCATACTGGATCAGAACTTCGGGGATACGGTGCTTCAGGCGGTCAGCCAGAGGCTGAAGAAAAATTTTTCAGAAAAAGTATTCATTGCCCGCATCAGCAGCGATGTTTTTGGTCTTCTGGGACCGGAAAAAGAAGTCCACTCAGACCGCATCCGGGAGGTCTTTCTTCCTCCCTTTCTCATCGGAGAAGAATCCCTGAGGCTTTCGGCAACATCCAGCCTGATTCCCCTGCCGGACAACAGCCTTTCTGCGGCCACCATCCTTAAAAATGCAGGGGTTTCCCTGAAGCAGGCCAAAAGGTTCAACCGGGGAAAGGTGGTTTTTTATGACCCTAAGCATGTGACTGCGGCAAGGGACCGCATGCAGATGCTCAGTCAGCTGCGTCAGGCCTTCACATCGGAGAGGCTTTTTCTCATGTACCAGCCCATTGTGAACCTGAAAACCGGCAGAATTACCGCAGCAGAAGCCCTGCTCCGCTGGCGCAACGACAACGGAGACTTCATCCCGCCGGACCGCTTCATTCCCCTTGCGGAGCAATCGGGCCTCATGGTTGCCATAGGAGAATGGGTCATGCGTACCGCCTTCCGTTTCCTGAAAAGCCTTTCAGCCATTGCATCCCAGGACTTCAGAATTGCCATCAATGTTTCCCAGACCCAGTTCAGGGAACCGGATTTTGCCCCGAAACTTTTTCAGGCCATGGAAGACTGCGGGGTTGAGCCTAGCCGTGTGGAAATTGAGCTCACGGAATCCGTTGCCATAGACAGCTTAGAGCGCATCAAGCCCACCCTCGGGGCCGTGTGTCAGGCCGGTGTTTCCATCGCCATGGATGATTTCGGTACCGGCTATTCCTCCTTAAGTGTTCTGCACCAGCTCCACATCAACCGCCTGAAAATAGACCGGGCCTTTGTCAGCGGTCCCGGATGCCGTCTGGACAGTCAGGGCATTGCGGCAACGGTTCTTCAACTGGCGGAAAAACTCTCCCTCCAGACCATAGGGGAAGGAATAGAAGAAGAAAGCCAGCGCAAAGCCCTCCTTGAGATGGGATGTACCGAAGGTCAGGGCTATCTTTTTTCCCGCCCAGTGGCCGCAGAAGCCTTTGAAAAACTTTTAAAAAAGCAGATGTAGTAATTATTCAGCACAGCTTATTCCAAACTGCCAATGCTGTAATTACAGCAGCATCGTACTATTGCAAGGCTCCGTGGCTATTTGCAAGTGACATTGCAATCGTTTCGGATCAAAGCTTTGCAGGCCTGTGCGAAAGAAGCGGCAAACTGTCTGAGCCGCCACAAAGGCAGCGTGCTTAAAGCCTGCCATGGTAATCAAAAAGCGTATCCTGCCTGTGGCGGGGAGTTTTTGCCGCTTCCGCACAGGGCAAGAAGCTTCCGAATAAGATTGCGTCACGGGTAAATAGCCTGGGGCCTGTGCATCTGTCTTGCAGGTATGATACTTAGAAAACCGTGCTGAACAGTTACCAGATGTAATTATTCCGCACATGCTCCCGTTTAAAGGGCACAGCACTGGATATGCATAAAAACCTTGTCATCATGGCCTGAAAATGGCATCCCTTCCATCTCTGTATCCGGCCCCTTAAGGGCATTTTGCTATACATCCCAAGGAAAAAGCATGAAATTTGAACAGTATTATATCTCCGATGAAATCAAAGCCAACCTGGAGTCCCTTGGATTCAAACGCCCCACGGACATCCAGTACAAGGCCATTCCCTCCATACAGAAGGGTGAGGATGTGCTGGCCATTGCCCAGACCGGAACCGGTAAAACCGCAGCCTTTGCCATCCCCCTCATTGACGCCATCCACAGAAAAAAATCCAGCAAACGCAGCTATGGCATCAGCTGCCTTGTTCTGGTTCCCACAAGGGAGCTGGCCGCCCAGATCGGTGATGTTTTTGCAAAACTTTCCAGCCACACCAAAGTAAAAACCTTTGCCCTTTACGGTGGTGTGGAACAGGATCTTCAGATAAAAAAACTTACAGACGGCATCGACATTCTGGTGGCCACTCCGGGCCGGATGTTTGACCTGATCAAGCAGGGTTTTCTGCATCTGGAACGTATCCGTACCCTGGTACTGGACGAGGCGGATCGGATGCTGGATCTGGGTTTCATCGGCGACATTGAAGCCATCAAGAAAAAACTTACCCATAAGCACCAGACCCTTTTCTTTTCTGCCACCATCAGTCCGGAAATCAAGAAACTTGCCTTTTCACAGGTAAAAAGCTCTGCCATCCGCATACAGATTTCCCCGGACGATCCCGTTTCCAAAAATGTCTCCCACCATGTGATGTTTGTTGAAATGGACGACAAGCGCTTTTTTCTGGAACGCTATGTCAAAGAACACCCCGAAGAAAAAATCATCGTATTTGTCCGCACAAAGGTCCGGGCAGAAAGGGTGGCAAAGGCCATGGACAGGGTGGATATCCCCGCCCTTTTTATCCATGGAGATAAAGACCAGAGGGAACGTCTGGATGCCATGCAGTCCTTCAGAACAGGCCGCTGCCGCATGCTCATCGCAACGGATGTCTCCGCAAGGGGTATTGATATTCCGGATGTACAGGTGGTCATCAATTACGATCTTCCGGATGTGGCGGAAAACTACGTGCACCGGGTGGGCCGTACGGGCAGAGGGGTAAACAAGGGGCTGGCCATTTCCTTTTGCAGTGAAGAAGAAAAGGAAATGCTGGCATCCATTGAAAAACTCATCGGAAAACCCGTTCCCCAGCTTTTCATGGACAAGGCAAGCTATGCCGAAACCCTGATGTTTTCCCAGGAGCAGTCCCTTGAAGAACTCATTGCGGCCCAGGAAGCCTTTGATACAAAAAAAAGGGTAAAAAACAAAAAAGCAAAAAATCTATAGAGGAGCTGCCCATCCTATGTGCCCATAAAATCCACAGGCAGGCGCACCCCCTGGCCTGCCTTGTTACGGAAGAGCAGAAACCCCTTTGTCAGGCCATAAAGATAAAGGTCTCTGGTCAAAAGCACATCCTGACGGCAATAATCAATAATTTCCTTTAGCCTCCCCTCCTTCCACCACTGAAGGGCCAGAAGGCCGTCGGCACTTTTCTCTGCCCCCAGAGTTTCCCTGCACAGATGATCCAGAGAAAGCCTGTAGCCAAGGCGTTCATGGACCTTCACCAGAAGGTCGAGGGTGGGCAGGGAAGAAAAATCAAAATCCGTGTATCCGGCCAACACCCTGTAATCAAAGCGCAGGATATTAAAGCCCACCACAAGGTCGGCCTCCTTCAGAAGAAGAATCAGCTCATCCATGTCCTCGGCCAGAAAGGTGATGCAGTCATCCACAAAAGAATCATAGACCACCACACAACTGACCTCCATACGATCTGCCCTGTGCCAGCCGCCCACTTCTGCGGCGGATCTGCGGGTTTCAAGGTCCAGCACCAGATAACGCCTGCCAAAGGCTGCGGAAGGCTCCCGGACCTCCGGCATCAGGGTCAGCTCCGGCAGATCGGGCAAAGCTTCCTTTGAAGGTGAGAGCAGAAGCTCCAGAAGCAAAGCCGCCGCAGCCTTATCAATGGGCCGGTTGCCGGAACCGCATTTGGGAGAATGGACACAGGCTGGGCATCCGCTTTCACATAAACAGTTTTTCACCAGAGTCCGTGTGCGTTCAAGGAGATTTTCCGCCTTTAAAAAGGCCTCCCTGCAAAGCCCGATACCCCCTGCCACCCCGTCATAGATAAAGACACAGCCCCTCTGAACCTGGGGATGGAAAGGCTGGGAAATGCCGCCAAGATCATTGCGGTCACACATAACCACAAGAGGCAGCATACCGATGGCCGCATGTTCCAAGGCATGGATACCGCCCATGAAATGCATCTGCCTTTCGATAAGCTCCTGCTCCACCCTTTCGGGTATTTCAATCCAGATGCCTTCGGTTTCAAAAAGCTGGGGCGGCAGATCCAGAGGCGTCACCCCTAAAAAACGCTGACCCTTGATATGGCGTTTTTCAAAGCCTGTGATCTGATCCGTCACCTCAAGGCGGCACAGTCCCACCCTTGTTCCCAGCACCCTTCTTGTCTCAAAGATTTCCAGTATCCGGGTTTCCTTGAATCCTCTGGAACGGGTAAAATAATGCACCCTTTCCCTGCGCACCCCCACCCTTGCCCTGTCCAGATCCAGTGTCTCCACAAGGTAATGTTCTCCATTGTGAATATAGACGGCACCGGGATGGGCTTCCCGCATGGCCCGGAAAGCATCGCTGCCACCAATGGTGTGGCCACCTGCCAGATCCACAATGTCTAAAGGCTGGCCCCCGCCCCGCAGATTCACCCCCCTGTGGGGATATTTTAAGGGAGAAAGCAGACGTCTCCCGCAGGCTTCTTCCAGAACAAAGCCCTCCCTCAGGATACGGTCCATGAGGCCTGCAAACTCAAGCAGCAGAGGATCGTCCCGGTTCAGGGGCAGTTCTGCGGCAGCACAGGAAAGGTGGCGTCCGGCAATCACCGGATTGGCCGGATGCACAATGGCCTTTTCCGGCGGCATGGAAAAAAAGATATCCGGATGACCCAGCATGAAACGGTCTAAGGCATCTTCACCGCCAATGAGCAGAATCGCCGCTTCCCTGTCCCTGCGGCCCACCCTTCCCGCCCGCTGCCATGTGGCCATGACCGTACCGGGATAGCCCACAAGGATGCAGAGATCCAGATCTCCGATATCAATACCCATTTCAAGGGCGGATGTGGACACAACGGCCAAAAGCTCTCCGGAGCCCATCTTTTTTTCAATATCCCGTCTGTCTTCCGGAAGAAAGCCTGCCCGGTAGGCGGCAATTTTTCCCCTGAATGTTCCTGAAAGCCCGTTGGCCCAGAGTGCCACCAGCTCCGTCATTTTCCGGCTCTGGCAGTAAACCAGGGTACGAAACCCCCTGTGCAGAGCCGCATGGATGAGATCCAGAACCATACGGCTGCCCGCATCCATGCCGTCCAGCATAAGAAAATGCTTGTCGGGTGCAGCAGCACCGGACCCCAGAACGGCCCCCACGGACAGCCCCGTCAGCCTTGCGGCCAGGTCTTCCGGGCTGTCTATGGTGGCAGAACAGAAAATAAAGGTGGGGCTGGCCCCGTAATGACGGCAGATGCGCAGAAGTCTCCGGAAAACCCAGGCCATGTGGGAGCCCATCACCCCCCGCAGGGTATGCACCTCATCAATGACAACGGTTTCAAGGCCTGAAAAAAAAGCAGCCCATTTTTCATGGAAGGGCAGAAGGGCCAGATGCAGCATTTCCGGATTAGTAATCACAACGGCGGGTGGATTTCTGCGGATTTTACTGCGTTCGTAGGAGGAAGTATCCCCGTCGTAAACGGCCACTGCGGGTGGAGAAAGCACCCCCATGTTCAGGGCCATGGCCTCTAAAGATTCTTTCTGATCCCTTGCCAGGGCTTTTAAGGGAAAAAGATAAAGGGCCTTTGCATTAGGGTTGGCAAGGAAGCGTTCAAGTACTGGAATATTATAGGTAAGGCTTTTACCACTGGCCGTAGGCGTTGCCACCACCGTATGTTTTTTCTGACGAATCCGGGTGATGGCTTCCGCCTGATGGGAGTAGAGGTCCCTGATTCCCATTTTATCCAGCATACGACGGAGAGGGGGGGCAAGGGGGGGATACAGGGGAGTGAAGGATGCCTTTGTGCCGGGAATCTTTCTGTGCGTCACCACCCTGTCTTTGATGGGGCCATAGCGTTTCAGCGCCTCAAGGTAGGCGGCGATATCCCCTGAAATCTCAACCCTTTCCTCCACGGTGAAATGCGCCTCCTGCGCTGACCCCGGCCAGTCTGGGGATTGTATGCGGGTTTTCCGGGGCAGCACCCACAAAATATTCTCTGATTCTCCCTTAGCTCAGACCACTGTTTGCTGGCCCGGTTGTTATCAGACAATGATCAGACTGAAGATCTTGATATGGCAGGCGAGTACAGAGGCAGCAAGTCTGTTTGCCCGTGACGCAATCTTATTCGGGAGCTTCTTGCCCTGTGCTGAATCGGCAAAACTTGTCGGCACAGGCAGGTTAAACTTTTTATATTACCATAGGGAGTTTGGTTTGCTGCCTTTTGTGCCGACTTCAGACAGTTGCCGATTCTTTACGCACAGGCCTGCGAAGCTCTGATCCGAAACGATTGCAACGTCACTTGCAAACAGCCATGGTGCCTCAGGGACCACCTTAAAGCCCCGGCTACAGGGCCTTTTTCAATATTTTTTTACCCATCACCGCTTTTCTGGGAAAGGTCAGATAGGGAACCAGATCCTGATTCCTGAAACCGCCTGTACCATCATAGGTAATGGATACCACAGGAACACCGGTTTTTTCTTCTATCTTTCCGGCCATGGCCTCGGTCACAAGGGAAGCGCAGCAGAAAGCCGGACTCGCCTGCACAAAAAGACCCAGATCCGGATGGTGCCTGTGAAGATAAAAGACCTTGAGCAGGTTGTCCAGGGATTCCCCGGTATTCTCAATGGACACGCCGTACTCCTTGAGAATTTCCTCCGGCGGCATATCATATTCCGGCCGGGGTTCACCGATGAGAGACTCAAAATGGCGGTAATACCGCCATTCCAGACGGGAAAGGGTTGCCAGCAAGGGCTTGTAGGAAATAAGGTTACGGTACTTACCTTCATTGAACCATTTCCTGAAATAAACCTCCGCAGTCATACGGGCATAGTCACTGTAGGCTGTGGGCAGTACTTCACCGCCGTGGGATTCAATGAAACGCACCAGATTCTGGTTCATGACATCATTATCCCGAACATAAAGATCCCCGAACACCGCCACCTTCACCCGTTCTCCCTCTTCCTGGGGAATGGATGAAAACATGGCAGCCACTTCCCTTGCCGCATCCTCCTTGTCCTTTTCTCCCATAAATGCGGATTCCATGACCGTAAGTGCCTTTTCAAGTACGGCATCGGTCATTCCCTTCAGCTTTTCCCTTGGACGGATTTTGCAGGCCAGTTTACGTAAAAGCCCTCCGAAGAGACAGGCAAAATAGGTATTGAAGGCCGTGCGCATGGAAACCTCCAGAAAGGAAAGCTCCCCCACAAACACCCCTGCCCTGCCGTATTTCTCACCATAACGGGCCAGCAGGGTTTTTATATGATGGGGATAAAGCTTGATATTGCAGGCAATGTCCGAGTTCATCATCCAGAGTACGGTATCTTCCGGATTCAGATCATACCTGTCAATGGCTTCCACATATTCTTCGGCAATGGCATTCACGGGGATGCACTGGCCCGTATTGAAACGTAAGCTGCGCCGGATGGCGGCATCACTCTCTTCCAGTACCACCACACGCAGGCCTTCCCGTCTCAGGTTGGCTGCCAGAAGACGGCAGGTGACGGGATCCCAGTTGGGCAACACCAGCGTTTTTCCCTCAATATCTGTGGCAATATCCGGATTCACGCCTTTCAGCACAGGAAGGGCAGCAGGAGGTCTGTGGCCTTCATGGTGATTGCGGAAGGCACGGATGGCGGCTTCAATGCGGGTTTCATAGCCCACACTGGAATCATGTTCATCCAGTTCCAGCACCAGATAAGGCTTGTCCCATGCTTCCAGAATGGCTTTGGCATAATCGAGAATAAAACTGTCCGGAGCGCACTTGAATGCCGTCACAAAGACAGGATACAGGCCCGGTGTCCGGGCTGTTTCTTCCACAGCGGCAAGAATGCGGGCCGCATAACGCCAGTGCACGGTTTCCAGCAGCGACTGGATGGCCGTGTCCTTTTTCTCCCTGTGCCCCAGCATGTCCTGAAAAAAGGGCCGGACACCCAGAGATTCAAAAATTTCAGGAATGCCTTTATTGGACCATGCAGGCAGCACATTGTAGGGCCGGCCCAGAAGCATGACCCGGATATCCTCCCCCTCCCTTGCTTTTTCTCCGATTTCATGGAGACCTTTTCTGCATTCCTCCTTATGGCGGGTGGCCGCATCCCAGGCCCTTGATACCTCAAGAAAACCGATGTCCCTCCGGCTGATACGGCGCAGCATGCGGTAAAGCTCCATCTTGGTATGGAAATCCGGATACAGATAACGCACCGTGGGACGCAGCACCCGCTCAGGGTCCATGAGGGAAGCCAGCGAAGGTGCAAACTGGGTATAGTAACAGTACTGGCGGCGCATGGCCTTATCGGACCTGCGTTCCTCAAAATAAAAGGGAAGAAAGACATAGTCCGTTTTTTCCAGCAGCCATGCCACATGACCATGCATGGCACTCATGGGGGCACAGAATTCCGCACCGGCCAGCACCTTGCCGCTGCGAACCCCCTCTGTATAGTCCTCGCTGCTTTTGACGGGAAAACCGAGACGATCAAAAAAGACCTTCCAGAATCCCTGATCTTCATAAAGATGCAGGGCCGCAGGAAGGCCTATGGACACCTCATCTTCTGCCGTGACGGAAGGCGTAAAGCGAAGCACTTTCTGCCGGACCTTTTTAAGGGAAAAACCAGTGCGGTTGCTGTTTACATAGTTTTCTGTTTCATAATCCCTGCCACAGAGAAAACCATAGGCAACCTTCGCTCCGGCCACCTGTGCAACGGTGAGCTTGCAATGGTTGGTGCACAGGGTGCAGACTTCCGTTTCTATGGGAATGGGATTTTTATAAATTTCCACCCCCCTGAAGGCCGAGACCTCAGGCAGCGCCTCACCCAGGGAAAGGGCCGCACCAAGGGCTCCCGTAAGATGACAGTAGGGGGACACAAAAATGGGCTTTTTCAGACGCTGCTCAAAGGCTGCAACCAGAGAACGGTTTCTGGCTGTGGCTCCCTGAAAAAAAACCACCTCACCAATACGGCTTTCCGTAGCCACCTTGAGGAGATAATTTTCCCTCACCGAATGCAGGGCACTGGCCAGCACCTCTTCCACGGAAAAACCTTCCGCCAGATAGTGGTTGAGATCCCTTTCCATGAATACCGTGCACCGGTCACTGGAAAGGGGCGCTGCCACACCCTCTGTCAGACGGGCGTAATCCCGGATGGAAACCCCCAGTTTCTGGGCCTGCTCCTCAATGAAACTCCCGGTTCCTGCGGCACAGACATTGTTCATGATGGAACTGGTGACCCGACCATCCTTCAGGGTGGTGAACTTGGCATCCTGACCACCGATTTCAATGATGGTATCCACCGAAGGATTCAGGCTGCATGCGGCCTTTGCATGGGCTGTGATCTCATCAAGAATCAGATCGGCCCCAAGAATCCCCCCCACAAATTTTCTTCCCGACCCCGTGGTGGCACAGGCCGTAACAGGAAGGGAAACACCGGATTCGCTGCGAAGACCGTCGAGGGCTTCCAGAATGGCACATATGGCCGCCACAGGTCTGCCTTGTGTTCTGGTATAAAAACCGGCGGAAACCTCCCCTTCCCCTGTGATCAGCACAGCCTTGGTACTTGTGGACCCGATATCCACGCCCATGATATGGGCCTTTTCCCCAAAGGACTCAGGAAGCTCGTAAAGTTCCACTTCCACGTCCGGTCCTTTGCTTTGTACCGGATGAAAAATATAGGAACGCAGCCCGCCGAATTCCGGCCACGGAGAAAACTCAAGGGTGAGGGGATCATAGTGGGTGACGGCCCCTTTCTTTTCCCTGCGGGCATGCAGGGCAGGCGGCCATGCCCCTGCTGGCAGGGCATCGGAGGGCCTGATGCTGTGATAATGCAGGGCCGCACCAATGGCTCCCAGAAGATGGGCCATGGGATCAAGGATAAATTTTTCACCCGCAAGGGTCTCCATGTGCCGCCTCACCGCAGCATTGGCCGCAACGCCCCCAGCCATGACCACGGGCCCTTTCCATGCACCGTCTGAAAGCACCGTATCCACCACATTGCGGGCAAGCCCTTCACAAAGGCCATCACAGATACCCGCCTGGGAATAGCCCTCCTGCTGGGCATGGATCAGGTCCGTTTTTGCAAACACCGCACATCTGGAAGCAATTTTAGGCGTTTCACCTTTATGGGAGTCGGCCATTTCCGCAAGCTGCGCCGCACCACTAAAACCCAGACGCCCCGCCTGCTGATCCAGAAAACTACCCGTACCCGCAGCACAGGAGGTATTTCCCCTGTAACTCTGATACTCGCCCTCTCCGTCAAAAAGAACCCGGCCAAAGGTCTCACCGCCCACCACCAGAACCGTTCTGGCTTCCGGGTGCCGCTGACGAACTGCGGCGATGAGTGCCACCCTTTCATCAAAATGTCCCTGAGCATCAAAATACCCCTGCGCCCGTCCCGTTGTCACAACGGCAAGGGGCCGATCTTCTCCGAATTCTTTGAAAAGGGCCTCAAGGCCTGCAACAATTTCGCCGTGGTGAAAACGGCAGGCCGTGCGTCCAACCCTGCCATCCTTAGCCACAAGGGCCATGCCGATGGTCACAGAACCCACATCCACACCGAGTACCCAGGAATCATTTGTATGCATCGGGATACAACCTCCTTATGGAACATGCGATAAAAAGGGAATAAATTTCCCTGAGTTTTACTGTCCCTGCCGTAATATGCTGATAGTTAAAATAAGGGTCTTTGGAAAGTCTTCAAGCAGAAAAAAAGAAGCAAAAAATATAAGGGCAGGTTGTTTTAGGGTGCGGAGTTATCCGGCATAGACACAGAAGCAGTCTGAAGAAACAACATACCAGTTCCATGACTATCACCAAACCCCTGTTCCGTGCAAGGGTGGGGCAGGTTCCTGCGGACAAACATAATTTTTTTAATTGCTTCTTTTTTTTAAAAAATAAACAACGATCATCTTCCAAATTGACAAATCACAAGCATCAATTTATGATTCCTTCCATTCTTTGAAACCGAAAATGAATGAGAGAAACAAGTCTTTCCCATGTGATCGGCCATCTGTTTTACCCCCTTACCAGACAGGCTTGCCCATGTCCTTTATCCGCCACTTTCAGAATCTTCCCATCCGCAACCGTATGCTGGTCAGCTACCTGACCCTCTTCATCCTTGCCCTCAGTCTGGCGGGGCTCGGTGCCCACATCCTTCTGCGCATCACCATAGAAAACCACATACGGGATACCTTTCAGAGTACCACGGGAACCATCCACAATCTGGTTCGCACCGCTGCGGATGTTTCCATCAGAAACCACCTGCGCACGGTGGTGGAAACCAATACCCACTTTCTCCATACCCTGCATACAGAAGTCATGGAGGGAAAACTTTCTTCTGAAGATGCAAAAAAACAGGCCAGATCCTTTTTCCACAATCAGCCCATCGGACATACGGGCTATGTCTATGTACTGAACAGTGAGGGAATTCTTCAGCACCACATGGATGAAAGCCTTGTGGGAGAAGACATGTCCCACTTTGAATTTGTTGGGTTTCAGAAAAAAAATAAGGACGGATATATTGAATACGACTGGAAAAATCCCGGAGAAAACGAGACAAGGCCCAAAGCCCTGCACATGGGGTATTTTGAACCCTGGGACTGGATTGTTTCTGCGTCGTCCTACAGGGAAGAATTCCGGGATCTTTTGCGGGTGGAAGATTTCAGAAAAACCATTGAAGATTTAAAGTTCGGAGAAACCGGCTATGCCATGCTGCTGGACACAGAGGGAGAGCTGCTGATCCACCCCATCTATGAGCCCCAGAATATCGAAGAATGGCTGGACAGTGAAGGAATACCCATTATCCGGAAAATTCTCAACACCCGCCAGACCACCCATTACTACTCCTGGCAGCACCCCGGTGAACCAGCTCCACGGGAAAAGGTCGTCCTTTCCGCCCATATACCGGAGCTGGACCTTGTGGTGGCTGCCACAGGCTATATGGAAGAATTCAACAGGCCCCTGAAAAACCTTGGCCAGACCCTTGCCGCAGGCATTTTTATCTGTATCCTTGCCCTGATTCCCCTGACGGTGTGGCTGGGCAGATCCATCACTAAGCCCATTGAAAGCCTTGTGCGGACCATGCAGGAAGCAGAAAAAGGCGATTTTTCCATACGTGCTCCCATCCTTGCAGGTGAAGAATCCGGTGAACTGGCCCGCTGTTTCAATCACTTCATGGACTATATTCAAAGGGGAACAAATACCCTGCAAAGGGAAATTGCCCAGCGCAGGGAATCCGAAGAAAAGGCCAGGGCCCTTGCAAGGTTCCCCGATGAAAACCCCAACCCTGTCATGCGCATCAGAAAAAATTTTACCCTGGATTACATGAACAGGGCCGCCATGGAACAGCTCAGGGGAGAAAATCTTTCCATAGGAAAAATCATTCCTGCGCCCTGGCAGAACATTGTCTCGACATGTATGCGGACAAGGGAATGCGGCTCCGTTGAGGCGGAAGTGGCAGACCGGATTTTTCTTTTTACCGCAAGCCCCCTTTCCGATGGCAATGCATGGTATCTTTACGGCCATGAAATCACAGAAAAAAAAGCCTATGAACGCCTGCTGCTCCTTTCGGATACGGTGTTTGAAAATACCATAGAGGGCATCTGCATCACGGATGCGGACATGAAAATCGAAAGGATCAATCCCGCCTTCACAGCCATCACAGGATATGGTCCCGAAGAGGTCATGGGGCAGAACCCGAGAATTCTTAAATCCGATGTCCATCCTCCCGGTTTTTATAAGAATGTCTGGACCTCCCTTCTGGAAAGGGGAGAGTGGAGCGGAGAAATATGGAACCGCAGAAAAAACGGTGAGACCTATCCCCAGTGGCTGGCCATCACAGGCATTCCCGATGAAAAAGGTAAAATCATCCGTTACATGGCGGTTTTCCATGACATCAGCGAGCTGAAAACCAGCAAAGAAGCCCTTCACTTTCAGACCTTCTATGATGCCCTGACCGGCCTTGCCAACCGCCGCCTGCTCACGGAACAGCTGGAAAGAAGCCTTTCCCATGCAAAATATCATAAAGAAAAGCTGGCTGTTTTCTTTCTGGATATTGATAATTTTAAAAATGTGAACGATTCCCTTGGCCATCTGACAGGAGACCGCATCCTCAAAGAGGTGGCCAGACGCCTCACCTTCATCCTGCAGGAAGATGAAATTCTGGCCCGCTTTGCAGGCGACAAATTTATCCTTGCAAGTCCCCGTATTCAGAATTCCCAGGCCGCCATTACCATTGCCCGCAGAATACGTGAAACCCTTGAAAAACCCTTTGATCTGGAAGAACGGGAGTATTATGCCTCCCTCAGCATGGGCATTGCCATTTTTCCCGATGACGGAAAAAACGAAGAAATCCTCATTAAAAATGCAGAAACTGCCATGTACCGGGCCAAGCAGACAGGAAAAAACACCTTTACCCTCTTTTCTCCGGAAATGAACGCCTTTGCCATCTACCGGATGGATATGGAAAGCCAGCTCAGAAAAGCCCTTGAAAACAATGAATTTCATCTGGTGTACCAGCCCAAGGTGGATCTTTATTCCGGAAAAATCATCGGTGCTGAGGCCCTCCTGCGCTGGCAGCCCGCCAGTGGCCCTCCGGTTTCTCCCATGACCTTCATCCCCATTGCCGAAGAAACCGGCCTCATTCTTCCCATCGGCTCATGGGTGCTGGAAAAAGCCATGCAGGAAGCCGTGATATGGAAAGAAAGGGGCTTCCATGATCTTTCCATTGCCATCAATATATCCCCATCTCAGTTTCAGCAGCAGGGCCTGACCGCTGAAATTGATGCCCTGCTGAAAAAAACAGGCCTGCGGCCAGAACAGCTGGAACTGGAACTCACGGAAAGTATCATCATGCAGGATGCCGAAGCCGCCATTGCTACCCTTTCCAGATTCAACCGCATGGGTATCCGTTTTGCCATTGATGACTTCGGTACGGGATATTCTTCCCTAAGCTACCTGAAACGCTTCCCCATACAGGTGCTTAAAATTGATAAATCCTTCATACAGGAAATCCCCGCCAATCAGGATGATGCCTCCATCGTTCTTTCCATCCTTTCTCTGGCCCACAACCTCGGACTCAAGGTTGTGGCCGAGGGCGTGGAAACCGAAGAACAGCTTGCCTTCCTGCGGTGCAAAAACTGTGACATGATTCAGGGATATCTGTTCTCAAAGCCCCTTCTGCCCGAAGACTTCCGCTACCTGATTGCCCAGAATACAGGACTCCTGCCCATGAACACAGGCTGATGGGGTCGGCACCCCGCCTGTCCCCATCCGGACACACAAAAAAAACCCTGTTTACTCCAATAATTACAGATCTCATGCTAAAAAAAATGCCTTTATAAAATTATTCTTTACAAGTTCGGCCCCTTCATACTATGTTTCCTGATTACGAACATGACATAAAGAATTTTCAGAAATTTTAACCGGGAAATACGGTAATATTATAAGATTTTCTCACAATGGTTTTCAGCTTGTTTCATCCTCTCCTCTTCAGCATGGACAGTACCGCCTGCTGCATGTCCGGGTGGCCCCCCGGTCAGCAGGCGTATCCGAAGGAAGGCAAAGTCGGAAAAACAAAGAAAATAAGTGCTGTACAAAAAATCCGGTCCATATGACGCCAAGGAGCAATCCTCCGCCAGACCGGATTCCAGGGGCGCAGACCCGCCTTCAGTTTCGTACAGGCATTCTTGTTTTCCTGTTATTCCGGCCCCTTCCTGACGCTGTGGAACACAAAAAAACCAGAACGGGAAACATTAAACAAAGGGAAGAATTTTAATGTCTAAAAAAATGATGACCATCGACGGCAACACCGCAGCGGCCCATGTGGCCTATGCCTTCAGTGACATGGCCGCTATTTATCCCATTACCCCCTCTTCCCCCATCGGAGAAATTGCCGATGCCTGGGCGGCGGACGGACGTAAAAACATCTTTGGTCAGGCTGTTACCGTACGTCAGATGCAGTCCGAAGCCGGTGCTGCCGGTGCCGTACACGGAGCCCTTGCCGCAGGAACATACACTTCCACCTTCACGGCATCCCAGGGGCTTCTGCTCATGATCCCCAACATGTACAAAATGGCAGGCGAACTCCTGCCCACCGTCTTCCATGTAACAGCCCGTGCCGTGGCCGCCCATGCCCTTTCCATCTTCGGGGACCATCAGGATGTCATGGCCTGCCGCCAGACCGGCTTTGCCCTGCTCTGCTCCAACTCCGTGCAGGAAGCCATGGACATGGCGCTGGTTGCCCACCTGGCAGCCATTGAAGGACGCATCCCCTTCCTCCACTTCTTTGACGGCTTCCGCACCTCCCATGAGGTTCAGAAAATAGAAGCCATCAACTATGAAGACATGGCAAAGCTCGTAAACAGGGAGGCCGTGGCAGAATTCAAACACAATGCCATGAATCCAGAGCACCCCGAAATCCGCGGCACCGCCCAGAATCCGGATATCTATTTCCAGGGCCGTGAAGCCTGCAACCTCTTCTATGAAGAGCTGCCCCATATCGTGACGGACTACATGAAAAAGGTGTCCGCACTGACGGGAAGACAGTACAATCTCTTTGATTACGTGGGACATCCCGAAGCAGACCGTGTCATTGTCGCCATGGGTTCTGCCTGTGAAACCATTGAAGAAACCATTGAATACCTTGTGGAAAAGGGCGAGCGCGTGGGTCTCATCAAGGTCCGTCTCTACCGTCCCTTTGTGAACGAGGCCTTCCTTGCTGCCCTGCCCTCCACGGTGGAGCGCATCACCGTCCTTGACCGCACCAAGGAACCCGGTGCCATTGGCGAGCCCCT